>NZ_JBZFLM010000004.1:0-369085 GCF_058448965.1 Limnobacter sp. G6BE5S | reverse complement strand
GAAGGTACGCAGCCAACGTTGACGCTGGTGCCGCCGATGGCTCCCCGCTCGAGCAGCGTGACCCGGGCACCGTTTTCAGCCGCTTTCAGCGCAGCTGCCACAGCGGCGCCACCGGTACCGATAATCGCCACATGGAGCTGACCGGCTGGCTTTTCCACCGGTCGGTCGCCGCTCAGCCACTGGGCGGCTCTGCCAAGAAGTCCCGGCCGTTCGGTACTGCTCCCTTTGCTTTCGACTTCGTCTGCAGGCATAGCACGATAACCAAGTGCCCCCACTGCCGTCACGAGTGCCGACATGTCAAGCCTATTGCCCGTGATCTGCGCCCTGTTCGTAGGATAGTCGACGGACGCTGCTGTCACGCCAGGAACTGCCAGCAGGGCGTCCTCAACGTGCTTTGTGCAACTTGGGCAGGTCATTCCCGCCACGCTCAGACCAACTTTGTTTAACTCTTGCATTTTGCTCTCTCTTTTATCCATTCTGCCCACGGCGACTGGTACGACGCCTCGGTAAGTGGAACAGTCTTTCGCATCAGCGAACAGGCTCGGTGGGTCATTTACAGGCTGTGCACGCAATGACGGCCAGTAGAATCGCCAGACCGGCATCTCTACCTAGGTTCTGGCGACGCTGCCGTCATTTGCTGCCTTATTTCTTCAGTTCAGACGGGTAGCCTACGTCCGTCGTCGCCTTGCTCAGCGCCTGGACGCTGGTTTTCGCATCGTCGAACGTCACAACAGCCAGCTTGGTTGCGTAGTCGACCTCGATCTTGCTAACGCCCTCTACCTTGCTCAGTGCCTTCTTCACGGTGATCGGGCAAGTTGCGCAGGTCATGCCGGGAACGGTCAAGGTGACCGTCTGTGTGGCGGCCCAAGCAGGGGCAGCGAAGGTGGCGGCAAGGGCAAGGGAGGCAAACAGTTTCTTCATGATGAACTCCTGGTTAATAGAAAAATGGAACGACATAGGGAAATCCAAGCGCGACCAGGACCAGCACGGCCACGATCCAGAAAATCAGCTTGTAGGTGGCGCGCACCTGCGGAATCGCGCAGACCTCACCTGGCTTGCATGCCTGCACGGGCCGGTAAATCCGCTTCCAGGCGAAGAACAGCGCCACTAGCGCCGCGCCGATGAACAACGGTCGATAGGGTTCCAGCACCGTCAGGTTGCCGATCCAAGCACCGGAGAAGCCCAGGGCGACCAGTACTAGCGGCCCCAGGCAGCAGGTCGATGCAAGAATGGCGGCCAGCCCGCCGGCGAAGAGCGCACCGCGCCCGTTTTGTGGTTCAGACATACGTTGGCCCTTTTGAATTTGGATTGGATAGCGTAACCTTACTTCCGTACTCATGTACGGAGTCAAGCGATATGGAAAATAATTTGGAAAACCTGACCATTGGCGTTTTTGCCAAGGCGGCCGGGGTCAACGTGGAGACAATCCGCTTCTATCAGCGCAAGGGCCTGTTGCCGGAACCGGACAAGCCTTACGGCAGCATCCGCCGCTATGGGGAGGCGGACGTGGTTCGGGTGAAATTCGTGAAATCGGCACAGCGGCTGGGGTTCAGTCTGGACGAGATTGCCGAGCTGTTGCGGCTCGACGATGGCACCCACTGCGAGGAGGCCAGCAGCCTGGCCGAACACAAGCTCAAGGACGTGCGCGAGAAGATGGCCGACTTGGCGCGCATGGAAACCGTGCTGTCTGAACTCGTGTGCGCCTGCCATGCACGAAAGGGGAATGTTTCCTGCCCGTTGATCGCGTCACTACAGGGCGAAGCAGGCCTGGCAAGGTCAGCTATGCCTTAGCGTGCTTTATTTTCCGTTTTCTGAGGTGCCCCCATGGTGCGGTGCTCATCCAGATTGCGTCCACACGGATCAACGCAACACCTCGCGCAGTACCTGGCCCAGTTCAACCATTTGCGATGGATCGACTTTGAATGCGATGCGCAGATCTGCGCGATCAATATTGACTTCGATCTTGCTCGACAACGTTGTTGATCTCGGCAGTTCGGCACGCTGTGCTGACTCGACATGCAGAGGAACAAACTGGGGCACCAATGAAGACTGCGATGACATTGTCATTCTTGCTGGCTCGGTTCGCTCTTTGACCCAACGTGCCAGCAAACTGGGGTGTAACTCATGCTGCCTGGCCACATTGGCCAGTGACATGCCTGGCCTGGTGCACTGATCAACAGCCTCTTGTTTGAACTGCGCACTGTGTGTGCGTCGGGATCGTCCGCGTTTAACAACCAACTCAGTCATGACTACTCCACCAAAAAATTAGTGGAGTAGAGTTAACCAAAAACTAGCAACTCAAAACAAGATGGGTTTGCTGGGGGCTTACGCATTAGTCCGATTGCGGGCTCCAGAAACTGGCCCGATGCTGGGACCAATAACCCCAGTAATGCAATTCCAATCACAAACCAGACAAGGTTGGATTCAATGATGAAGATCAGTCGGCTCATATTCGCAAATCTAGTTTGAAGGTTTGACGCAAAATGTTTGCAAGTGCGCTGTTGGAGTGGTTTCGCCTTTAATGAACTTGGGCCAAGCGATGGACCGCGTTTATCCTGTTTTCTCGACCTGAAACACCACTTAAATTCGGGTGCGAAGCGCTACCATCTCACTTTTTGCTGTCAGCTCGCTTAATACGCCACATTCGGCTGACATACCGGGATTTAAGCATCGGTTACGCAGCCGAGTGAGATCCTTTTCCAGCAATTTCAGTTTCTGCATTTGAAGGCGCGCGTCAGCTAAGTGCTTGTCCAAGCAGTCGTTGACTTCATGACATGGCGTGCCAGCATCGTCTTGGATCGCGATGAGTCTGGCGATTTCCCGCAATGTCAACCCCAATGCCCGGCAGTTGCGAATGAAAGCCAGTCGCTCTAGAGCTTGCAAACCATAGACCCTGTAGTTTGATTCGGTTCTTGTTGCGTTGCCCAACAGGCCCTTTCGCTCATAAAAGCGGATCGTTACGGGCTGGCAACCGGCGGCTTTTGCTAAATCTCCGATCTTCATCCCGCCTCCATTGACTTTATACTAACTATAGGGTTTAGCATCGTTATATCCTGAATTCTTAAGTCGCCACATGACCACTGAAAACAATCATCAAGAGAGCACCTTTTCTATACCGAAGATGGATTGCCCTTCGGAAGAAAACCTGATTCGCATGGCATTAAGTAGTATTGATAATATCGAGTCGCTGCACTTCGATCTGTCCCGACGAGAACTCAAGGCCCGGCATCAGGGAGAACCTAATCGCTTGCTGGAACGCCTGCAGCCACTCAACCTAGGTACAATTTTACTGGATACTCAACCGTTGAGCGTAAATGTTGAGGCAGGCTTGCTGGTGAGTGTCTTTTCCGTACCGAAGATGGATTGCGCCTCCGAAGAGAATCTGATTCGAATGGCCGTCCAGGATGTGCCCGGCGTGCAATCGCTGTCGTTCGATTTAAGCAACCGGGTCGTTAAAGCAACCCACAATGGCTCGCCCAATGAGTTGTTGCAAAAGCTCGAATCGCTTAAGCTTGGAGCTATTTTACGAGAGTCTAAGCAGGCAACTTCCTCGCCTGCCTCTACCGCTGCGATTGATGATGCCGCCCAGGCGCGTACTTTGCGCCTTTTGCTCGGTATTAACGCTTTCATGTTTGTGATTGAGTTGACGACGGGCCTAATCGCTCAATCGACTGGCTTGATCGCCGACTCTCTTGACATGTTCGCCGATGCTGCTGTGTATGGTTTGGCACTTTATGCTGTGGGACGTGCGGCAAGCATGAAGTCTCGCGCCGCGCATCTCGCGGGCTGGTTGCAGCTACTCTTGGCCGTCGGGGCCTTGACTGAGGTTGCCCGGCGCTTTGTGTATGGTAGTGAACCAGAGTCCATCCTGATGATCGGAATGGGCGTCATAGCCTTGATTGCTAACGTGAGCTGTTTGCTTCTGATATCAGGCAAACGCGAAGACGGCGTTCATATGAAAGCGAGTTATATATTTTCCGCGAACGATGTGGTTGCCAATCTCGGCGTTATAGTGGCCGGTGCCCTGGTAATGTTTACTGCTTCTCCTTACCCGGACCTTGTTATTGGCACCATCATTGGTGTGATCGTTTTAAACGGTGCGCGTCGCATCCTGCAGCTCAAATGAAGATCCTCCGTCCTTGGTACTGGATCGCCTTTGCAACGCTATTTGCAGTGTTGGACCAGGCATCCAAAGCAGTGATTGAAATTTGGTTGCCTCTACACAACTCAATGCCAGTTGCCGAGAATTTCAATTTGGTTCATGTTCTCAATCCCGGTGCCGCGTTCAGTTTTTTGGCTGATCAGGCAGGTTGGCAAAGGTTATTTCTTGCCGGCATTGCAGCTTTCGCGTCTGTATTTCTGGTAGTTCTGATTGTTCGGAAACCAAGGCCCATTGAGGCGACTGCCTATTCCCTGATCTTGGGCGGTGCGGTGGGTAATCTCGTCGACAGAATTGTTCGGGGTGCTGTGGTCGACTGGCTCGACTTTTATGTCAATCATTGGCACTGGCCGGCCTTTAATTTGGCCGATGTGTGGATTGTCATTGGTGCTGGCTTATTGATATTGTCGGGTTTCAAGCAGAGGGCTATCACTACAGCGCAGTAGATTCTCTCATGTCTGATATGTTAATTCGCCTGTACTACAGGCAAGTCTGGTAACAGCTCAGCGGAATGCGGGGCTAACCCGCTGGAGTATTTGAAGGGCGTGATGGACCGACTGTCCACGCAGCCGTACAGTCGGATCAACGAACTGCTGCCGCATAACTGGAAACACGCCAACTAATCAAGACGGGTTTGCTAGGGGCTTACGTTGTGGCTCACCACCATGTAGTTTCGCAATGGCTGCCACAATAGGCAGGCCTAGCCCGTGATTGCTCCCAGTGTCGCTCCGTACCTCTTCAGCGCGAAAGAAGGGATTCAAACAAACGGTTCAATTTGACCGGGTCAATTGTCGAGCCCTCATTCGAATCTTGATTTA
This sequence comes from Limnobacter sp. G6BE5S, assembly GCF_058448965.1. Lineage (NCBI taxonomy): Bacteria > Pseudomonadati > Pseudomonadota > Betaproteobacteria > Burkholderiales > Burkholderiaceae > Limnobacter > Limnobacter sp. G6BE5S. The sequence goes on along the minus strand of NZ_JBZFLM010000004.1, from coordinate 364,108 downwards.
GAATCAAAGAACTGGAGATGTTACGGGCAACAATGAGAGTCAGCCCTCAATTAAAAATCATTTCCCAACTCTCAATATCGATGAATATCCGATCAGGTTGGGATCCAACATGAAAGATCTCAGTACTTCTTTTAACGCATCTAACTGCCATTTCTCTGCCCATGGAGAGAGCACTATCTTTTCCAAGGCCTTGTTCAAATCAAACTGAATGAGCTGAGGATTGTCATCAAAACTTTCATGGGATTCGGTTAAAGCGATGCGGAATTCCTGCTCAGCGAAGTAACCTTGCTGCTTGTGAAACGTAAAGAAAAAGTTTTGCTCATCGGAGACTCTATCGAGGATGTAATTGATATATTTAACCGGACCAACAATGTAGTCATTGGTCGGATCAAGTGCAGCAATCAAATTACCAGCAGTAGTTTTTAAAGCAACTCCGTTTTGTCTGCTACCGTAAACTCGCCACATCAAGGAGCACTCATCGTCAGATTGCTGCCAGCTCGTCACCCATGTTCTTTTGCGGATACTTTCTAGATTTTCCGTAAGGGCAACAACTTCGTCGATAGATCTCGAGAAACATTTGCTGTCGTCGGAAAAGTCAATATTCAGAGTTGCTGAATTGTTAAAGGGCATGCGGCCTTCAAAACCGTCTTCAAATTCAGAAAGATTCGTAAACTTCAGTTTTTGTCCGGTAAGGAGACTCAGAAATCCATAGATGTCCATATACCGCCACAATGAGGTACCGTCACTCCAGTCACCTTCATTTATACGTGCAACAGTGCCCAATCCACACCTCGTTCAAAACGGAAAATTCACGTAAAAATAACATGCCGACAGATCATCGACGTATCAACAGAAGGCGAGGGTGCACAAAGAGGTATCGATTTCACCAACACAAAAAACATGACCACCCCTAAAATGATGAATTGAATGTTGCAATGATCTGCTCTCTAAACTGACCAGCCCATTCCAACCGAGTACGGGAGTACCTCGTTTGTTCTGAATCGAAAATCTCTGGTTGAAGCGTTAGGTGCAGATCATCATTGCAGCGAATTTCCGAATAGTCGTTGAGCTTTGTTGAAGCATCAAAAGTCCTGCCAATCCTCTGTTCGGCGCCTATACGTGGACGAGAACCATCAAATTGAACAACACGAGACTCCGGGATTTCATGGTGAAGCTCATTTGCAAATTCGACTAGAGTTGGCTCAGCAAAAACAAACATCCAACCATCTTTATCGACATCATTGGTCATACGCAATATTCGACCCAGAACCTGTCGGAAATGCATTTCCGTTTTGACAATACTGAGGTGGCAACACACTTGCAACCTTGGAATATCAGTACCCTCGCTAATCATCCCAACGCTAACAATCCATTGTTCATTAGAGTACCTAAATGCATCGATCGTTTTCGAAGCATCGTGATCTCTGTAGGTGACCACTTTCACGGACTGCGCGAATGTATTTGAAAGCTCAGCGGCAATAACGTGTGCATGCTCAACCGATCGAGCCACAACAAGACCAGCCGCATTGGGGTTTGTAAGGCGAATTTCCTTAAGTTTTTGACACCCACGATTCAGCATGAAATGAACAGCCTGAGGATTTTGAATGAGTTGGTCATAGGTAATGCCATTCGAGCTCAGTAACTCGGCAAAGGATTCGAACGACTGGATTCCGCTTTGTTGATTCGTCAAGAGAATACGATCGTGATCAATGAGGACCAGCTTTGGATTTCGGCAAACTCCATCGTGGATTGCCTCGGCCAAACCATACTCATAATCACAGCGAACCTTGCCTTCAGGATCGGTGTATTTGGCAAGTACGATTGGCAAGTCATCACTGCGCCAAGGCGTACCACTAAGTGCAATGCTGAAAGTGGCTTTACTTTGAATTCGCAGCAAAACCTGTTCCCCCCAAGAATTTGAGTTTGAAAGATCGCTGCCAGCACAATGATGAACCTCATCCAAGACCACTAAAACACGATGGGAATCGAATATCTGCCAAAAATCCGCTTGAATGAATAACAAACTTTGGTAAGTGTAAGCGCCGCCTATTGCACCAATTTGTCCGTCAAATCGACGTCCAAGCACTTTGGTGAAAGTATTTGAGGTGTTTTGTGCAACTTCAATTGATGGTGCAAAGGTCAATACAAAATCGATTTTATTTGCTTGGAGCAGACTTTTAGCCAGTTCTGCGGATAGCCGGGTTTTACCCGACCCAGGCGTTGCCAAGCACATGAAATGTGACTGAGTTTTGAACCAGTTCAAAGCACGCGTAAGACAGTTGAATTGCCATCGGCGCAGCTTCATAAAACGGGATCTTTCGACATGCCAGCAAGCACGCTTTCAATGGCGCGAATCTTACCGAGTATTTTTGAACTGACATCCCTGGACTTAAGGTAATGAGGCTCGAGCTTGGCTTTAAGCTGCGGATAGGCTTGGTGCAAGCGCAGATACTCCTCGGATTCACCGATCGAAGACAGCAAATCGACCTGATAAGTTTTTACCAACTGATCCAATTCGTCTCGAATGCAGGGATCTTTGACCGGAAAACTGGGGGCCCCATGCTCGACTTGCGTGGGCTGTTTGGGCTGTTTGGGCCCCCGATCAACTGTCACTCTTTGCTTAAACACTGAGGCTACAAAAAGAGGGGTTTTGTTGTAGCGAGCAAATTCAGAAATGTCTTTGCTTTTTTCAAGCAAACCTGCGGTTAGAAGCCTTAGAACCACGCGGTACGCACGTTTGTGATAGTCACGCAAGGTCATATCTGTTTCATCTTTACATTCACGAATGATCGCGTCTCTCAATTCCATGACTGTGAAATTGTTCAAATTCCCCTCAATCAAAACTGAATAAAACTCGGGTGAAAGACTTCTTGTCATGATGCTCCATCGGTGTCATTTCCCCCCTGGCTACTGGCAACTGAAAAAAGGGGGTTTTGAGAAAGAACGGATTATAATCCGTGGCTATTAAAGCCGCAAATTTGGATAGTTCTTGCCTCTAGAGAGGCAACTATGCAAGACGTGGCAAAAATATTCGGCAGCAAAGTACGCGCAGCCAGAAAACTAAGGGGACTTTCTCAAGATGAATTGGCACTGAGAGCAGAAATTGATCGCAGCTATATGGGAAGGATTGAAAGGGGAGAGGTGCGTATCACCCTTGAAAAAGCCTACAAACTTGCAGCCACCCTCGGATGCGACATCAAAGAGTTGTTGCCGTAGTCATGAATTTGACCAAGCAACGCGGTGAGCCGTTGAAGTATCGGCGTGACGCTGATCATCGTCGGTGTGCAAATAAATAGAGGTTGTGCTGATTGACGCATGCCCCAGATTGTCCCGAATCACTCTCAAATCAACGCCTGAATTTGCCATGTGAGAGCCAGCGGTATGGCGAAGCCAATGGGCTGAAGCCGATTCAAGCTGAGATGCACGACGTACAGCGTGCATATCTCCTTGCATGCGCAATTTGGCCGCAACATCTGCAAACAAATCAGTCACAGTCCCATGTATGGAAGATCTACCAACCCTAATCCGAAAATTACGGGCTGAACCAAACAGCGGAACTTGCTCCCCTACACTCGGAAGACCAGACACCTGAACATAAGATCGATACAGCAACAACTCATCAAGAAACTCTCCTGAAATAGGAATTTGTCTCTCTTTATTGCCCTTACCAACAACCCTTAGCCACCACAAATCGTTACCGTCTGGGGCTCTTCGGAAATAAAAGTCCCCCATACAACCCTGTGAAACCTCTGAAATCCGCAAACCACCTAGGTAAAACAGTGAAAACAACCACCTCAAGCGATGGTACCTGGGCAGATCAGTTGATCTCAATTCAAGAATAAAAGCCTTCACCTCAAGCCATAGAATAGGATCAAGATAGCGTGTAACAGTTTTGGGCGAACTCGACGATCTGCGCTTGCCCAAAGCAAGCGGGTTACCCACCAAATACCCGGACTCAACCATCCAACTAAACATCGAATTAAGGATTACCAAGGTCTGCCTTTGACTACTTGCTGACAAAGGCCCAGCAAAGGGACGCCACCGTGGATCGTTGCGCCCAAATCGACGTCCTGGTGTAGACACCCAAAAGTCTACAGGCTGCGGGTCTAACAAGAATTGCCTATAGGCCTGAAGATCTTCATACACGAGTGAGGAAAGTGGTTTGGAAAGCTGCAAAACGGACCACAACAGTAGCCGCTCGGCCTCCTTGCGATAACTGTCAAATGTACTTTTTGAGGTTTGAAATTGCATTAGCCATGCAGAAATAGCATCTACATCCCGGTTTGCAGCGATTTGACGCGAACCGGAGGCGCGATTTACTCCAGTAGAACCATCAAACGCACTGATTTGGAATGCTGGATTCTTTGAAAACGCACTGGGAATAAGCTCAAAACTCAAAACAACCTCGGATGAATAAATACATTGACATTATAAGTGTAATGTCAAAAATAATCAATAAATTAGTAATTAGATTACGTATTATGTAATAATATATGACTCTTAGCCAATCTCTGTACAAGCAAATGAACGATGTAAACTCTGATGATGAAATCCGTCAGCTAATCCTTGAATTGATGAACCAAGGCTTGTCCACACTGGAAATTTACAAGAAAACGTGTGCAATCCTTTTTTATCAACATGGAATAATGCCGACACCAACCAGACTCTATGCGTTGGTTAGGAAAGGGAGCATGTCAACGCCAGGTAAAGCAATACAGGAATTTTTAGCACAGCAAAAAGAGAAGGGCAGAATAGAACTGGAGATTCCAGAAATGCCAGAATCGCTGAAAACGACGTTCACAGAAGCGCTAAAGGAGACTTGGCGAATCGCCTCTCAAATTAGCTCCGCAACGGCTCGTGAACAAAATGAACAGCACCAAAGGGAATTAAATCGTTTCACTCAGCAGATCGAACAACTGGACAACAAAAATCAAGCTTTGGAGTCTCGCATCGATGAAATGGCGCAAATCCTCGCTGAGAAAGACATTCATGTATCGGAGATGCAAAAGGAGATTGGTGAGGGTAAAACCAAACTTTCGCTGGAATCGAACCGACTCGCAATCGCCACAGATCAGTGTGAGGAGTTGAAAAAACAACTAGATAAAGCCAGACACGACTTTATTGCTGAAAGCCACAGAATGTCACAGGAGCACGAACAGGGATTGGCCAGATTGAAAGACCACGAAAACCGGGCATTAATGGAGATTGAAAGAGAACGACAAGCAGCAAATAAAGCAATCAAGGATGCCACGAACGCCCTGAAACTCCGAGAGGATGAATTAAGACAACGGGACGACAAACTCCTTGAACTCGCATCGGAGCTTGAAGAATCTAGGCGAGATTTAAGCGCAGCAAAGACAAAACTTGAAATGACCACCGCAGATCTTCAAACGATCCGCATCAGCTATGAAGAACAAACCAGGCTAAACGGCCAGCTTAAAGCTCAACTAGAACAACTCAGTGCAAAACAGAACATCACACATCCAAAAAATGGCCGCAGGAAAACCATGAAGCAGATTCATGATTGATTTCTGAAGTTTGCATAGATTTGGCGGTTGGAGTAGTGTGGAATGTTGCCTAGAAGTAATGCTTCTTTACAAAATTAAGCGAAAAGTACATTACTTTACAAATTTAGGCAAAAAATCGTTACAACTTTAATAGAACAGTCGCAATCGCAATTGGCTTTAAAAAGGGTTACCCAGAGTGACCCCCACCAATACTGACGATGATCTTCAGCCGGGATTGGCCGAAAAAGTACATAGGTTCTTCAAACTTTATCCGAGGCTATTACCATGTACAAATTCATGTTCTTTGCATTGGTTGCATGTGCTGTGTATCCCGATTGGCCAATTGAAGCAGTTGCTGCTGGTCAAGACATCATCGAGGGATTTCAATCCCGTACCATTGTGGTTGGTCTGCGTTCGTAAATCTTTAAATTGAGGTCGATTTGGGCCTCTGTTGAAAGCCTGGCAACAGGCACTTGTTTCGTATGATGTGAAGGTAAATCGACCCCTATGGTATGGAACCTTCATGTCACAAACTGCCCAAAACGAACTCAAAGGCCGCAATGCCAGAATGGCCGCTCCCACTACAGCTGTGGAGCGTCTTCTGGATCCAAAAATTCCAATCGTGACCAAAACCGATTTGAAAGGTCGCATTACCTACGCAAACCCTGCCTTTGTAGAAATTTCCGGCTTTAGACTTGACGAGCTTTTGGGCCAGCCGCACAACGTTGTTCGCCATCCCGACATGCCCCGCGACGCCTTCAAAGACCTGTGGGACACCGGGCGCCGCGATGAGCCCTGGAAAGGCCTGGTTAAAAACCGTTGCAAAGACGGCGGCTACTATTGGGTCGATGCGTACGTTACGCCACTGACTCAAAATGGCGAAAAAATTGGTTACATGTCGGTTCGCTCCAAGCCCAGCGACTCACAAAAATCAGAGGCTGAGGCCTTGTACAAGGCAATAAACGCTGGCAGCGCTACATTCCCATTCACAAAACCTGCAAAGGGACGCCCTTTTATTGTGGACCTGGCTGTGGTTGCATTCTTGCCAGTCATCATCGCCCTACTCTCGTTGATCGGCATTCCTGCTGTGGTCTACGGCAGCACAGCCTTATCGTTTGTAGCGGCCGCCCTGGGTTTGCTCTGGCTTAAAGGTCGGGTTGAACACACAAACAAAGCCATGCTGGATGCGATGCGCAACCTGGCAGAGGGCAATTTCAAGCATGAAATTCCAGAAACGGGTACACGGGAATTCAACAAGGTACATACCGCTTTCAAAAGCATGCAGGTGAATTTGCGTGCGATTATTGCCGACGTGATTTCAAGCTCATCAGAAGTAAAAAACAACGCCGAGGCATTAAGCCAGTTGGCCATTAACTTGATGACCCGCTCGCAGCAACAGTCTGACGGCATCAATGGTGTTGCTGCCGCACTTGAGGAATTGTCTGTGTCAGTTTCAGAGATTTCTGAGGCCACTGGAAAAAGTTCAGCGCACGCCAAAAACGCCATGGATGTTGTGGATACCGGCGCACAAAGCATGGACAAGTCCACGCAAGCGACCCAAAAAGTTGCTCAGGTGGTTCAGGACGCCAAGCAAAATATTGAAGAGTTGAACCGCGCTGTGGTGAAAATCAGCAATGTCACGCGAACCATTACCGAAATTGCCGAGAAGACCAACTTGTTGGCCTTGAATGCAGCCATTGAAGCTGCACGTGCTGGAGAGTCTGGCCGAGGATTTGCGGTTGTTGCAGACGAAGTGCGCAAACTGGCTGAAATGACACGCCAGTCCACCACCGAGATTTCGGCAACGGTACAAGAGGTTCAAAGCGGCACGAACAAGGGCCTTGAAACCATGAGCCGTGCCGTGGATGAAGTCAATATTGGAACAACCCTGATTCTGGAAGCAAGCGAAAGCCTTCAAGCCATTAAGGTGGCCAGTCGCGGTGTTGCCCAATCTGCCAAAGACATTTCTGCGATGCTGGAACAGCAATCACAGGCCTCCCTTGAGGTGGCCAACAGCATGGAACGGATGAGTTCCTTGACAGAAAGCAACGTAGCCGCGATCAATGATCTGGACAATTCAGCCAAGCAACTGGCATCGACATCAGGCGAATTGCGCACGCTTGTGAAACATTTTGAGGCCAGTTTGTAATTACTTTCACCCGTCAATCAGGCGAATGTTTTAATTCGCCTTGTTAGGCTTTAAGGGCGCTGTTCTCAGCGCCCTTTCTTTTTTCATGATCTCGAAAGCCAATTCCTTGCGATCGGCTTTCATGGCATAGCCTGCCGCGTTGTAGCCAGCCTGGTTTTTTAATGCCGGGTTCGCGCCCAGTCTTAATAAGGTGCGGGCAGCCATCTCCCTGCCCTCACGCGCTGCCATCATCAAGGGCGTGGTGTCATTCGGCGAAAGCAGGTCAACAGAAACGCCTGATTTCACCAACAACTCTATCGATGCGGTCGAGCCTGAAGCGGCTGCATTGTGCAAAGCAGTCCACTGGCCATGCTCACCTGCTGTGGCCCCCTTGGCCAGCAAAGCAGCAACCCACTCGGTTTTATTCAGCGTACAGGCCACCATCAAGGGCGTTTCGCCACGGCGATCGGGTTGATTGGGATTTAATCTGCCAGAAGACAACAGCACCTGCACCGCATTGGGGGAATCTTGCATCATGCCGTAGGTAATGGCCGGAAACCCCTGTTCATTCACTGTGTTTGGGTCCATGCCTTTGAGCAACAAAGACTTCAAGCGGGATTCATCATCAAACTGAATGGCCAGAAAAAAGTCTTCAAAGGCACCGGCCAGCGAAACACCAGGCAACACCAGTAACAGCAAGCTGCTGACAAAGACACGCCGCCTCAAACCGAGGCCGTTCCACTTTGCGCAAAACCAAACAAACGGTCGAAATTGGCCGATGTTTGCATGCCGATCTCCTCCACTGCAACGCCCTTCTCTTGCGCAATAACCTTGGCCACGTGGGGCACAAAGCTGGGTTCATTCGTTTTGCCACGGTGAGGAACCGGCGCCAGGTAAGGCGAATCGGTTTCGATCAGGATTCGATCCATGGGCGCAAACCTGGCCACCTCGCGAAGGTCAGCCGCATTCTTGAAGCTGACAATGCCCGAGAACGACAGATACATGCCCAGATCAAGCGCCTTGCGCGCGAAATCAAGTGACTCGGTGAAACAGTGAATAATGCCGCCACAACCCTGAACATTTTCTTCAGCAAGAATTTTCAACGTGTCGTCACCCGCAGCACGGGTGTGAACAATCACGGGTTTTTTACACACATTGGCTGCACGCAGGTGCACCCGGAAGCGCTCACGCTGCCATTCAAGGTCACCCTTCAAGCGAAAGTAATCCAGACCAGTTTCGCCGATACCGATTACTTTGGGATGGTCGGCCAGCTCCAGCAGTTTTTCAACAGTGGGCTCTGTAATGTCTTCGTAGTCGGGGTGAACGCCCGCAGTGGCCCACAATTGCGCGTGGTTTTCAGCAAGTGCAAGTACGTTGGGAAAATCCTCAAGCTGAACGGAAATACACAAAGCGCGGCTAACCTGAGCTTCGTGCATTCGACTCAAGATATCTGGGAGCTGCTCAACCAGACCGGGAAAATCAAGATGACAATGTGAATCAGTAAACACTACAAGGTTGCTGTTTTTTTCATGGAATTTTGCATTTTACCAATCATTTGCTCAATTGCCACCCGCACACCTTCCCCGCTGTCGTCTTTCGGAAATTGCACACCTATACCTTGGGCCTTGTCACCACGCGCATTGGCCCCGCAAATCCACACCACCTTGCCATTGATCGGAAATTTTTTAGCCTCTTCTCCGACGGTCAGCAATACAAACACGGGATCTCCCAGGTTGTATTCCTTGTCACTTTCAACAAACACCCCACCACCCTTGATAAAAGGCATGTAAAGGCTGGCCGCCGTATTCTTGTCGCCCAACGTCAGGGACAACATCCAGGGGCGACTGGCTTCTTTGTTGTTGCGTGGGTTGTTCATCAAATTACTGGTCATGGCGTGCGCTGTCCGAAAATGGAGTTCTTCGATGAATTACTTCGTTAAATTTTGCCACTGCTGCCCCACATACTCTAGCGCCAAACGGGGGTTAATTGGGTGATTGGCCAATCGAAATTCTTTTTGCAGGCTTTGATACAGTTGACTGAATCGATCCATACCGATCGACTTTACCCACATCAATTTGGGTGCCAGCCAGGGAAAATTGCTCCCTTTCAGGCCGTGGGCCTGCGCCACGCAGTCGCTGCACAAGCGCATGGCCAATTCAAGCACCACGGGCAGTCCCACTTTCTCGAGCCCTGCCGGTGCGTTGGCATGTTGATCCGGGTTGGAAAGCCATTCCAGAAACTTTTTGCGTAAATCAATTTGATCAGCTGCAGTTTGAGCCAGGCTCAAGGCCTCAAACGGATCATTCATGGCCACACCCAAGGCCACATCGGGCTGGTTCACGCCCTGCACTTCCAGCCAGGCCAGGCATTCTGAAATTGTCGGCATCGGCATGGTCAATTCCTGGCAGCGAGACCGAATTGTGGGCAATAGTTTGTCGACCCGGCTACCCACCAATACAAACCGCAGCCCATTGGCTGGCTCTTCAAGCGTTTTCAGCAATGCATTGGCTGTGTTGGTGTTCATATTGTCAAAGGGATACACCACCACATAGCGCGAGGCGCCACGGCTAGAAGCCGTATTGAAGTAGTTTTGGAGATCCCTGACATCATCGATGCGAATATCCTGGCTGGGTTTCACACCACTTTTTACTTCTGGATTAAAACCAAGCTCCAGGGACACGGCCTGCGGCATCAGGTATCTCAAATCCGGGTGATTGCCCGCCATGCGCATGTGGCAACCTGGGCATTGCATACACGGCTTGCTGGTAGCGGAAGTGGACTCGCACAGCACAGCGGCCAGGTAGTCGTTTACCAACTCGTAAAGCCCTTTTGGCTGGTGCCCGTGAACCAGAATTGGCGCTGTGGTCGCCTGCATTAAATGCGCCAACTGTTCTTGAGCGCGCCGCAGCCAGTTTGCTGTGCTCATGCCAGGCCCAGGTTCAAATGTGTTCGCATGAATTTATCCAGTTCAGCCAATACGGTTTCACCGACTTCGGACTCTGGTGGCTGCGCATCAATCAAGCGGATCCGGCGTGGATTAAGCTGAGCGCGTTTGATGAAACCTGCCCGCACCGCCTCAAAATAGCTGCTTGGCATTTCTTCAAATTTGTCACTGGCCCCTGCCCTGCCTTGTATGCGGCTTTGAGAAACCGCAATAGGCAAATCAAACAGAAAAGTCAATGTGGGCTCAAACCCCTTCAATGCCCATTTGCTCAACTGTTGGCAATCTTCCCAACTGGCACCGCCCGCACCCGCCTGGTAAGCAAAGCTGCTGTCCTCAAACCGGTCGGTAATTACCCAAACACCACGATCAAGTGCAGGCTGAATTGTTTCAACCATGTGCTGCCTGCGCGCCGCGTACATCAACAACAATTCGGTGTTCACATCCATGTCATGGTGCAACACCAGTCCACGAATGGCCTCGCCCACGGGTGTTCCGCCTGGCTCACGGGTTTGCAGGCATTCAAAGCCCAATTCCTCCAGGCGCGCCTTGACCCGGGCAATGTGCGAGGACTTTCCCGCGCCATCCACGCCCTCGAAGCTGATCAGGTAACCCTGTTTGTGCTTTTTCATGAAGCAGTCACCGCCCAAGTTGGTATTTGCGCACAGCGTTGTTGTGCTCATTCAGATTCTTGCTGAAATAACTGCCGCCGTCACCCTTGGCTACAAAATAAAAGTAAGGCGTTTTGTCAGGGTTCACCGCCGCATACAGTGCAGCTTTTCCTGGGTTCGCAATTGGAGTTGGTGGCAAACCTGCCCGGGTGTAGCTGTTGTAAGGTGTATCGGTTTGTAGGTGCCTGCGGGTCAGGTTGCCATCAAAGGACTCACCGACACCGTAAATGACCGTTGGATCCGTTTGCAGCATCATGCCCACACGCAACCGGTTCACGAACACACTGGCCACTTTGCCTCGGTCACTGGCCAAACCGGTTTCTTTTTCAACGATCGAGGCCATTTTCAGGGCGTCATACGGCGTTTTCAACGGGGTTTTCGGATCACGTTGTACCCATGCCCTTTCAAGCTCAACCTGTTGCAAACGAACGGCCCGGCTCAACAACTCAGACAACTTCGAGCCCGGCGAATATTTGTAGGTGTCCGGGTAAATCCAGCCCTCAAGGCTTGAACCCTCCAGTCCCATTTTTTCTGCAATGGCGTGGTGGTCCATTCCAGGCAAATCATCAATCAAATCCGTTTGATTGCGCAGTTTGGCCAGCAAGGCCCGGGCCGTTTGCCCTTCGACCAAGGAAACGCTGCTCAAAACCCCCTGCCCTTTGCTCAGGTAATCAAGCAATCCCAGCGTGCTGATGCCATCTGGCAGGTCATATCGGCCCGCTTTTAACTGACCTGCGCTACCAGTTAGGCGCGCCGCCAGCACAAACAAATCGGGATTGACCGCCAAACCTTGCTGAATCAACTCATTGGCAATGGCGCGCGCACCAAGGCCGCTGCTGACGTGTGCATCCACACGGGGCTGACTACGCTCTATGGCCATATTCAGCACAAAGTAAATTCCCACCACAATCGCCGACACCAAAAGAGCAGCCGCCATGGCAATCCGCTTTAACGATTGCCATATCGACACTGCTTTTTTTGATGTCTTCTTCGTTTTTTTGCCTTTGCGCACGACTTTGCTTCACCTTGGGTTATTGGAAGGCGAGACCTTACCAGAAGCCACTACAATGTGGAGATTGCCGTTCATGATAGCGGGAAAGTTTTTCCATGACTTCCCCGCATGGTTTGTTTTGTTTGTTACTGAGGATTTGAGCATGTCTGCACAGTTTTTATCGCGTTGGAGCGTCATTGGCGTGGAAGGAGACGACGCAGTGACTTTTCTTCAATCACAACTCAGCAACGACATTGCTGGCATGGCCGAAAGCCAATTGCGCATGGCGGGCCTGTGCACTGCAAAAGGTCGCTTGCTGGGCAGTTTTTTTATGCTGCGCCAAGGTAAACAGGTATTTTTGGTTTGCCGCAAAGAAACAGTGGCCGCATTGGTAAAACGCCTGAGCATGTTCGTGCTGAGAAGCAAATGCAAGGTTCGCGATTGCGCCGCAGAATATCAAGTCACATTCAAGGCCGACACAACCCCCGCCCTGCCCATGCGGGTTCAATGGGATGAACACGGCCACGCCACCGCCAGCCTGCGCGCTATTGGGGCTGTCACACCTGGTTTTCAACTTGTTGCCACCAGTGAGCAAGCTGACCAAGCCCATGCCGACGATGAGTTTGAATATGCCCTTCAACAACTGGGGATCGCTTATGTGTCGCAGCCCACGGTTGAAATGTTCGTTCCGCAAGGCATCAACTTTGATTTGGTAGGCGGTGTGAGTTTCAGCAAGGGATGCTACCCAGGCCAGGAAATCGTGGCTCGCAGTCATTATTTGGGCAAGGTGAAGCGACGTGTGTTTCAAGCCAGTGCTGGCGCGTTGCCCACAGTAACGGCGGGACAGGACGTTTGGCTGGAAGGAAAAGAAAATGAACCCGCCGGCACGGTGGCCACTGCCGTACAGTTCAATGGACAGCAGCATTTGCTGATTGAACTGCCTGTGGACGACGCTGAACGGGCGGATGCTGCCTTTGCAATAAAAACCGACACGGGTGTGGTGGCACTGAAAGTTCAGGCACCCCCCTACGATGTGCATCAAAAAGGCAATGTGTTTGAATGAGCAGCCAGCTATTCATTTACTACCGTATTCCAAAAACTGAAATCAGTGCGGCAATACAGTGTGCCCAACGCTTAATGCACGCCTTACACGAGCAGGGGTTAGGGCATGGGCAATTGTTTCAACGCGAAGAAGCCGACAAACCCTACTTTACCTTGATGGAAGTGATTTACCCGAACCCAGGCCATTCTGATTCCTTGGGCACTTTCACCACGCAAGTTGAACTGCTGGCTGCCAATTGCTTTGCTGACCTGCCCAGTAATCCCGGCCGTCACATCGAGCTATTCAGCGAGGTAAACGGATAGTGTGCCTGGCCGTGCTTGCAATTGATGCGCACCCAGACTACCCCTTCATCTGTCTGGCCAATCGGGACGAGTTTCACAACCGCCCTACCGCGCCCTTACAGGCCTGGCCCACAGCCTATGGCTGCCTGTGGTCAGGGAAAGACTTGCAGTCTGGCGGCACCTGGCTGGGTGTAGGCAGCAACAGCGAATTTGCGCTGCTGACCAACGTCAGAAACAGCACTCTCAACATGCCCGGCACAGCGCCTTCACGCGGGCAGTTGGTGCTTGATTCAATTGATTCTGGCGCAGCCCCCAGCAGGGAAACTTCGCTGGCATTTGCAGGGTTCAATCTGATTCACGGCAATCTTGCAACGCGGAAGTTTCAGTGCACCACCAACCAAGGCCTGAAGCTCGACAACGGCCTTGAATTCACCACCGCCCTTGAAGACGGGTACCACAGTATTTCAAACGGACATTTGAATGCGCCTTGGCCAAAATCACGCGCATTGAAATTCGGCGTGCGAAAGTTGATTCAAGACAAGCACAGCGGTTCTCTATCGATCTCAACTTTTGAGGACTCTCTCTTGGGCTTGCTGGGCTGCACTGCACTTGCTGAAGACACTGAACTGCCATCCACGGGCGTGCCTTATGAATGGGAAAAAATGCTGTCTGCCGTGAAAATTGTGTCGCCCTTGTACGGCACACGATCAAGTGCGGTGATCTTGCTCGACAACACCAACACGGTTCACTTCACTGAAGTGACCTTTAACCCGACCGGAAATGAAATTGGGCGGCAAAGGTTTGAAATACCCCTGCCGCCCAAGTCTTGAAACAAAGTTGTTTTAAACCTCGTAGTCCATGCACTGGCGTGCACTGCGCACTTCACCAATAAAGCTCTTGATGGCCTCATGTTGAGGATGCACAGCATAGGCATCCAATGCAGCCTTGTTCTCGAAAGTTGAGTACAACACCACGTCATAGGTGCATTCCAGGCCCTTGCCGCCCAAAGCCACTTCAAAGTCCAGAATACCCGGCACGATGTTGGCGCAAGCCATCAGCTTTTCCTTCACCAGTGCCATGTTTTGGGCCTTGGTGTTGCCAAGGGCTTCTTCTTTCAACTGCCAAAATACGATGTGCTTGATCATTAAACTTCTCTGGGTTTGGTTGAGTAATCTCAGTTGGGTAACTTGTAGTCTTTGAACTGCTCGCGCAATTTCAATTTCTGTATTTTACCAGTCGCGGTGTGCGGCAACTCATCCACAAAAGCCACATCGTTGGGCAAACAGTATTTTGCAACCTTGCCCTCGTAAAAATCCAGCATCTCTTCACGGCTAACCTCAACACCAGGCTTGCGCACAACCACCAGCAAGGGGCGTTCATCCCACTTGGGGTGATAAACCGAAATTACTGCGGCCTCATGCACGGCAGGGTGAGCCATCGCAACGTTTTCCAGGTCGATCGAGCTGATCCATTCACCACCGGACTTGATCACGTCTTTGCTGCGGTCGGTAATCTGCATAAAACCTTCGCGATTGATCTTCGACACGTCGCCTGTGGCAAACCACTTCTTACCTTCTTTGTCCGTGGTGAAGGCTTTGGCCCCTTCGCCCCCGTAGTAGCTGTCGATCACCCAATGGCCACGCACCAGCAAATCGCCGAAGGCCTCGCCATCCCATGGCAATTCTTCGCCATCGTCGCTGACAATTTTCATGTCCACACCAAAAATTGCGGTGCCCTGCTTTTGCATGATGCTCTGCTTTTCTTCCAGCGACAAATCCAGGTGCCGTGCCTTCAAACGACACACTGTACCCAATGGCGAGAGCTCGGTCATGCCCCAAGCGTGAATCACTTCAACACCCATGCTGTTCAGTGTTTTGATCATGGCCGCTGGCGCAGCAGAACCACCAATTACAGTTCGGTTGAAATGATTAAACTTCAACCCGTTTTGTTGAACATGATTCAACAAACCCAACCAAACAGTGGGCACACCCGCCGAGAAATTCACCTTCTCGCCTTCCAGCAATTCGTAAATAGACGCACCATCCAGCGCACCACCGGGCATCACCATTTTTGCGCCGCACATCAGCGCAATATATGGAATGCCCCAAGCGTTAACGTGGAACATGGGCACCACAGGCAGAATGGTGTCGCGACTGCTCAAGCCCAGGGCATCAGGCGTACAAGCAGCCATGGCGTGCAATACAGTTGAACGGTGCGAGTACAAGGCACCCTTTGGATTGCCAGTGGTGCCCGATGTGTAACACAGACCCGAGGCTGCATTCTCATCGAGCAGTGGCCACGCGAATTGCTCAGACGCCTCTTTAATCAGTGCCTCGTAGTTCAGGCAACCCGCCACTGAAGGCTCAGCAGGCATGGCGGCTTCATCGCACATCTGAACCCAGCGCTTCACCGTGGGGCAAGCAGGCGCAATGGCTTTCACCAATGGGGCAAATGTACTGTCAAAAAACACCATGGTGTCTTTCGCGTGGTTAATGATGTACACCAATTGCTCAGGAAACAGGCGGGGGTTCAGGGTGTGTACCACCGCACCCATGCCAGACACTGCATAGTAAATTTCAACGTGGCGATAACCGTTCCAGGCCAGCGTCGCAACGTTTTCACCCTGCTGAACACCCAAACTGGTCAAGGTATTGGCCAGCTTTTTGGTTCGCTTGGCCACTTCCCCGTAAGTAGTTCGATGAATGTCGCCTTCCGTACGGCGTGACACAACTTCAACATGCGGGTGGTGCCGCTCTGCGTGTTCCATCACCGATGAAATCAACAGGGGCATATTCATCATCAAACCTTGCATTTGCGCTCTCTCCTCCAGGTATTACGTTTGTTCTGCGACCATCCCCGACTACAATGGTAGGGTTGTTTAACGAAACTATACTTCAGGACCGACCTTTGTTTCATAATCACGATTCTATTTTGGTTCAAGAATACGCAAGTTTGGGCGCACCCTACCTGGCTGAGGTGCCAGCGACCCCGCTGCGCACAGAAGCAAGCCTGTTGCACCTGAACACCACCTTGGCCCAGGAAATCGGTGTAGACGCCCAGCATTTGGCAAGTGCCGAGGGAATCAACACCCTGTCTGGCAACACGCCGTTTCCGGGTTATCAAAGCCGGGCCAGTGTGTATTGTGGTCACCAGTTCGGCCAGTTTGTACCGCAGCTGGGAGATGGCCGTGCCTTGCTGATCGCCGAAATTCGCAAGGGCAAGCAATATCGCCAGTTACAACTCAAGGGAGCGGGCCCAACGCCTTATTCTCGCCACGCCGATGGCCGTGCGGTATTGCGATCGTCCATCCGGGAATACCTGGCCTCGGAAGCCATGCAGGCTTTGGGTATTCCAACAACGCGTGCCCTCAGCCTGACTGCCAGCGCCGACCCCGTGTTTCGCGAAACCACCGAGACCGCCGCTGTGGTGTGCCGCGTAAGTGAAAGTTTCATGCGCTTTGGGCATGTGGAATTTTTCTGTTACACCAATCAGCTCGATGCATTGCGTAATCTGTTGACCTGGCACATTGAGCAACACCACCCTGAAATCGATCTTGGCGATTCCGAGACGAGTTTTCACACTGGCCTGTTGCAATGGTTGGCCACGGTGATTGAACGAACCGCGAGCACTGTAGCGCGCTGGCAAGCCGTGGGTTTTTGCCATGGCGTGATGAACACCGACAACATGAGCTTGCTGGGCTTGACCATCGATTACGGCCCCTACGGTTTCATCGACGGTTTTGATATTGACCACATCTGCAACCATTCCGACCACCAGGGCCGCTACAGCTACCGCAATCAACCCCGTATTGCCCATTGGAACCTGTATGCCTTGGCGCAGGCCTTAAGCCCGTTGATACCCGACAGCAAGGAAACCCTGCAAAATCTGCTGGATGGTTTTGCTGATGCATTTCACGCTGAACACAGCGCCTTGTTTGCGGCCAAGTTAGGCCTGCCAGCCACGAAAGGCGATCCAATCGACATACTCATCGAGAACACCTTGAAATTCATGCATGAACACAAGCTTGATTTCACAAGGTTTTTTAGATCAATGTCGGCATTGGACCCTCACGCCGGCGCTGCCGATAATTTCGCCCTGTGGCAGAACAGTCCTTTTTTCCCCCTGGCTTTGGGTGATGAACAGCAAGTCAACAATGCCCACGCATGGCTTGCGCAGTGGCTAGAGATGGCCAACAGCACACAGGCAAGCACCGCAGATTGGCGCGCCACGCTTGACCAAACCAACCCTGCTTTCGTGTTAAGAAATCACTTGCTGCAACACGCCATAGAACAGGCACAGAAAGGTGAGTTTTCCGAGGTGAACCGATTATTCGCCGCGTTGTCTGACCCGTATGATTCAACACAATTGCCCAGTGAATACATTGCACAGCCCCCAGAGTGGGCTCAATCATTGGTGCTGAGTTGCTCGTCCTAGCGCGCGGCAACAATCACGGAGACTTGAATATGGTTGAAAAAGTAGTAAAAACCGATGCACAGTGGCGCGAAGAACTGACGCCCACCAGCTTCGAAGTGACCCGCAAAAAAGGCACTGAACGGGCCTTTACAGGCCAATATTGGGATCACCATGAGCCGGGAATTTACCGTTGTATCTGCTGCGGCACGCCTTTGTTTGCTTCAGACACCAAATTCGATTCAGGCTGTGGGTGGCCCAGTTACTTCGCGCCCCTTAATCCAGACAATGTCGAAGAACACGTAGACCGCAGCTATGGCATGACTCGCACCGAAGTGACCTGTAAAATATGCGATTCGCATTTGGGTCATGTATTCGAAGACGGTCCTGCGCCCACGGGTTTGCGCTATTGCATCAATTCCGTCAGCTTGGCATTCGAGCCCTTTGCATCCGATTCATCCGCATAAATAACTACAACAGCACCACTACAACATGAAACTGTTACTCGACTTCCTACCAATTGTTCTGTTCTTCGTCAGCTTTAAATGGGCTGGCAGCAATCCTGAACAAACCCAGTCTTTGCTGGAGCCCCTACTTGGCAGCATTTCCAATGCTGAAATACAAACGGCGCAACTTCCCATTTTGCTGGCCACAGTGGTCGCTATCCTTGCGACTGTTCTGCAAATCATTTATCAGAAATCCACCGGAAAAAAGGTGGAAAACATGCAATGGATAGGCCTGATCCTGATCGCGGTTTTCGGTGGGGCCACCCTTATTTTGCAAAATGAAACATTCATCAAGTGGAAACCCACCGTGCTTTACCTTGCCATGGCCGCTGGATTCCTGATTGCCTATGCATTCAAGCGCAACCCGATTGAACTCATGATGAAAGGTCAGGTGGAGCTGCCTGCGCATGTTTGGGTCAATTTGTTGTGGGCCTGGGTAGGCTTTTTCGTGGTGATGGCCGTTCTAAACATTGTGGTGGCCTACTCGTTCTCAACCGATGTATGGGTCGACTTCAAATTGTTCGGCTCTTTGGGGGCAACCCTGGTATTTGTATTTGGACAAGGGTTTTACATGTCCAAGCACATGAAGCAAAGCAGCGAGGCCAAGTAAGCCATGGTAACCAGTGAAGACATCAAGCAACGTCTTGAAACTGCACTCGATGCTGAAGTGGAAGTCATCGACGAGTCGCACCTGCATGCGGGCCATGAAGGCGCCAAGTCAGGTGGCAGGCATTACAGGGTCAAGCTGAAGTCTGCACGCTTCAATGGGCTAAGAACATTAGCGCGCCATCGTCTCGTGTATGATGCTTTGGCAGAATGGATGAAAAAAGAAATCCATGCTTTGGCCATAGATTCCACTGAGGAATCCACCACGGATTAACCAGAAGACGCGCCACCGGGATCCGAGCCAAGCCCATCGTTTTAACTTTTTGAGACACAAGGTTATTTAGTTATGTTGAAAACCACCCTGAAAGCAACTTGTCTGGCCGCCGTTCTGGTTCTGGGCAACCCCGTTTATGCCCAAAATGCCGCCGTGGTCAATGGCCAGTCCATCCCCAGCGCGTTGGTCGACTTCATCATGACCGAGCAAGAAAAGCGCGGTCAAGCCGCTTCACCCGAAATGCGCGCCACCATTCGTCAAGAACTGATCAATCAGGAAGTGATGAAGCAGGAAGCAGTTAAAAAAGGGTTGGGAAGCAGTCCCGAAGTGAAGTACCAGGTTCAAATGATGAACCAGGCCATTTTGGCCAATGCCCTGCGTGAAGACTTCTACAAAAACACCAAACTGACCGACAAAGAAGTTGAAACCGCGTATGCGGAAATCGCCAAAATGATGGGTGGCAGCGAATTCCGTGCAAGCCACATTCTGGTTGAGCAAGAAGCCGAAGCCAAAGCGATTATCGACCAGTTGGGCAAAGGTGGAAAGTTTGAAGAAATCGCCAAGACCAAGTCCAAAGACCCTGGTTCAGCCCCCAATGGCGGCGACCTGGATTGGGCCAACCCCAACAGCTTTGTGCCTGAGTTTTCTCAAGCCATGGTGGGTCTGAAGAAAGGTGAATACACCAAAACGCCAGTGAAAAGCCAATTTGGTTACCATGTCATTTTGTTGGCAGACACACGCCAGGCCACGCCGCCAAAACTGGATGAAATTCGCCCTCAACTTGAGCAGAAAATGATCAATGACAAGTGGGAAGAATATCAGGGCAAACTGTTGTCCAGCGCAAAAGTAAAGTAAGCGCTTGCCTGTGAAAAAGCCGCCAGCATGAAATGCTCGGCGGCTTTTTTTACGACATTTTTATTCAGGCATTGGTAATACGGTCAATCGCGGCCTGGTACATATAGCTTTGGCGCAAACTTTCCCAATTCAGTGACTGCCCGGAAAGAAGTCGACTTAGACGGCGGTTTCGCACTTCCATGTTTTCATGCACTTCGGGTACCGGGTTGTTGACCAACGCGTCAATGTCCTCGAAGTTATTGCAAACCAGCACTGCATCGCAACCTGCCCGCAAAGCCGCGCTGGCGCGGGCCCGAATGCCACCGATTCCATGCGCGCCCACCATGTCCAAATCATCACTAATCACAGCGCCATCGAAACTGAACTTAACCCGCAGCACTTCTTGAATCCAGAAGCTTGAAAAACAGGCGGGCATCGGATCCACATCGGAATACACCACATGGGCCGGCATAATACTGGCCATATTCAAGGTTGAATTCAACTGGTAAGGCAGTGCATCCACCTTCAAAATTTCATTCAATGGCCGCGTATCGTGAGGCAAAGCCAAATGGCTGTCCAAACTCACCCAACCGTGCCCGGGAAAATGTTTTCCGCAGGCCTGCATACCCGCCAGCGCCATGCCGTTCATCAAGGCCGAAGACAAACGCGAGACCATTCTTGCGTCTTTGCCGAAGGAACGGTTACCGATAATCTCGCTATTGCCCCAATCAAGATCCAGCACGGGTGCAAAACTCATGTCGATACCACAGGCACGCAACTCGGCCGCCATCACGAAGCCGGCTTCTCTGGCCAAAAGTACAGCATCGTCGAAATCTGTTTCGGCCCTTTGACCAATTTGCCGCATTGACGGAATGGCAGTAAAGCCATCTCTGAATCGCTGTACGCGCCCACCCTCGTGATCCACAAAAACTGGTTTATTCAAACCGCCATTCAACCTAATTGATTCCACTAAATCAATAATTTGCGCCTTACTTTCAAAGTTTCTTGTAAATAAAATAAGTCCGCCAACAGCCGGGTTCTGAATTCGAGCAATGTCTTCTCTGGACAAAGTTAAACCCGTTAAACCAATGATGAATGGACCTAACATATTGTATGAATTCCTTAATATAAATTATTGTTTTGAAAACAGAATTACCGTGGACATCACGTAATTTTTTTCATCACTGATTGAGATTTTTGCATGAGCCCTGCGAGACGTTAACCAATTTTGCAGGCGTTCGGAGTAAATCAAAAAAGGCGCCCCCGACTCGCCATTCAAAACCGACAAATCCTGAAATGAAAAATCTGCGCCAACACCCGTGCCCATGGCTTTGGAAAAAGCTTCCTTTGCACAATAACGGGTCGCCACAAACAGCGTGCCCCGAATTGCTGATTTGTCAGATCTGCGCTCGTACTCATCAATTTCAGCAACAGTAAGCACACGCTTGATAAAAACGTCCCTGCCCTTGCGCAATAAACCCTCAAGTCGATCGACCTCGAGAATGTCGCAGCCCAAACCTAAAATATCGTCGATCATGAAGGCATCTAAACCTGTTTATACCCTATCGAGGGCGAATCGCTTCTAACTTCGCAGCAACCATCAATTCTTTCATTTTCTTGATTGCACCTTCCCAACCCATGAATACCGCGTTGGCCACTATGCTGTGACCAATATTCAACTCCGAGATGGTTTCTATGGCAGCGACTGGCCCCACATTGTCATAATTCAAGCCATGTCCGGCATTGACCCTTAAACCTTCCGCCACACCAAAATTGGCAGATTTCCTGATTCTGGACAATTCAAGGTCAACCGCCGAACCCACGGCATGAGCATATCGACCAGTGTGCAATTCAATCGCATCGGCGCCGCATTTCAAGGCCGCTTCTATTTGATCCATATCCGGGTCAATGAACAGTGAAATTCGCATGCCCTGGTCTTTCAACCGGGCAACTGCTGGCGCGATCAAATGAAAGCCACCAATCACATCCAGCCCGCCTTCAGTAGTTACTTCTTCCCGGCGCTCTGGCACAAAACACACATCCTGAGGCTTCACTTCCTCGACCAGGCGAATCATTTCCTCGACCACAGCACACTCAAAGTTCATACGCGTACTGATCAAAGGTCGAATGCGGCGCACATCGTCATCTTGCATATGGCGGCGGTCCTCGCGCACATGCACCGTAATTGCGTCGGCTCCGTATTCCTCCGCAAGCAAGGCAGCCCTCAATGGATCGGGTTCATGTCCCCTGCGGGCTTGGCGAATCGTAGCAACGTGATCAATGTTTACACCAAGTTCAATCATGTTCTTAACAAATGCTCCATCCAGACTCTAGACATCAAACCGTTGGGCGCGATGTGCGTCCCCAACAGCTTCCGGGTAATCGGTTTTAAGGCACTCGCAGCAGACTTTGACCAAAGACCGCTTTGAATTTCAGCAATCCATGAGCCTTGGACAAGCTGCTCAACGCTGCTGTTCACCGAATTGTTTACAGCTCCCCCGTCCGAGGGAGCCCAACCTTCCTGATCCAGCCACACATAGTGACGATCAGGATCAATCCCATTGCCAAACCTGTCGTGCTGCCAATCAAGGCCATAGCCAAGTGATTGGAGCAGGCCCACCTCGAACTGGCGAATACACACATTCATGTCGTCGCCGCCGGCAAGACCAACAAGCGTATTTTGGTAAAGATCAAACAGATCAGGGTGTGTGTCTTCCCGACTCAGTCCGCGCATCAACAACTCATTGAGGTAATAAGCTGCAAACAAGGCTTTGCCATCAGGCGACATCAAACCGCCCAGCCATTCTGCCTGCGTCAAGGTTTTTACGTCAGACTTCCCGGCAAAACGCACTGAAAGTGGCTGAAAACTGACCAACACAGCACGCAAGCCCGAGTGCGGTCTTTTCGCCCCCTTGGCAACAACGGGCAAACGCCCATGCTCTTTGCAAAACAGCTCTACAATCAAGCTGGTCTCTTTGTACGGCACGCTGTGCAGTACATAAGCAAAATCAGTGCTGGATCGCGTGTTATTCATACCCCAGGCTTTGAAGCAGGGTTGCATTGTCGGCCCAACCGCTGCGTACTTTGACCCAGGTTTCAAGGTGTACGCTGCCACCAAACAGGCGCTCCATGTCCTGGCGCGCCTCCGAGCCGATTCGTTTGAGTTTTTCCCCACCCTTGCCAATAATCATGGCTTTGTGAGAAGAGCGATCCACCAGAATGGATGCATAAATAACCCGACGACCTTCCTCAATCTCGAATTTGTCGATCACCACCGTGCAGGTGTAAGGCAACTCGTCGCCCACCAAACGGAACAGCTTTTCCCGAATGCGCTCAGCCGCGAGAAACTTCTCGGGGCGATCCGTCAAGGTGTCCTCGTCATAAAAGAAGGGCTGCTCTGGCAACAGAGCAGAAACAGCTTCCTTCAATGCATCCAGATTTTTAATGGTTTGCGCGCTCAGGGGCACAATCGCATCAAAATTTCGTTGCCCACTCACCTTCTGAAGAAAAGGCAACATTTCCGCTTTCTTTTCCAGCAAGTCGACCTTGTTCACCACGGCCACAAGTGGCACACCTTTGGGGCACAACTCCAGCACTTTCATGTCTGCCGGGGTCAACTTGCCCTGCTCGATTACCCACAAGATGACATTGACATCGGCCAAGGCAGTGAGCACGGCACGGTTCATGGTCTTGTTCAGAGCATTTGAATGTTTGGTTTGAAAGCCCGGCGTGTCTACGAAAATGAACTGGGTCGGCACGTCCTTGATGGTCTCAGTCATAACCCCAAGCACCCGATGACGAGTGGTTTGTGGCTTGCTGGACGTAATCGACAAATGTTCGCCAATCATTCCGTTCATAAGGGTGGACTTGCCCACGTTTGGGCGCCCCACCACGGCAATCACGCCGCATTTTGATTCGGCCATGTTATTGCCTCCTGCTGGCTTGATTGGGATCAGAATACTCCCGTTCAAGCAATTCGATAAGCACCGCTTGTGCGGCGTGCTGTTCAGCCACCCGGCGGGAGTGCCCTTGTCCAACCTTGGTAATTTCAAGATCGTCCACTGAACACTCAACACTGAACTCAGGGCTAGCCGATGTACCACCCTCTACCAACACGCGGTAAATGGGCAGCTTCAAACGTTTACCCTGAAGCAATTCCTGCAAGCGGGTTTTGGGGTCTTTGCCCATGGACTCAATCGGTGTTTCAAGCATCACGGGCTTGAGCAGGCGAATGACACAATCGCGAGCCGCTTCAAAACCGGAGTCCAGAAGAATGGCCCCAAACAGAGCCTCCAGTCCATCGGCAATAATGCTGTCCTTAATGGCCTTGGCGCTACGCAGCTCGCCCGCACCCAAGAAAAGATACTGGTCTAACAACAGGTTACGGCCCACCATGGCCAGGCAATCCTGTTTCACAAGGTGCGAACGCACCCGCGACATTTTCCCTTCGTCCATGTCTGGATGAGTTTCAAATAAAAGAATAGAGGCTGCACAATTTAAAACACTGTCGCCCAGAAACTCCAGGCGCTCATTGTGGAGGCTGCTGTAGCTTCGGTGAGTCAAAGCGAGCCGCAGCAGCGCCTGATCTTTGAACGAATACCCCAATGCAGCCTGAAGATTTGAATACTTTGAACTGTCCACTCAATACCTCCAGCTGGCTTTAATGGAACAAGCCAATTCGGGAAAAGTCATTGAAGTTCATCCACACCAAAAATGCCTTGCCAACCACTTGCTCATCAGAAACAAACCCCCAAATACGGCTGTCGCTGGAATTGTCCCGATTGTCTCCCATCATGAAGTAATGTCCTTGCGGCACCACACAACGAAAACCGGTCACATCGTATTTGCAGTTGTCACGATTCTTGAAGGTCTGTGCACCAATCACATACGGTGGCGCATCCTCATCGTTGAGCATCCGGTGCGTCTTGCCACCCAAGGTTTCCTGAAACTGAAGAGAATACGAAAAACTATTTGGATCGTAATATTTGTCCAGTTCTTTTACAGGCACGGCCTGGCCGTTGATGGACAGCTTTTTGTTACGGTACTCGACCACATCGCCACCCACACCCACCACACGCTTGATGTAATCAAGCGATGGATCAAGTGGATAACGAAAGACCATGACATCTCCACGCTGTGGATCATTCAATGGAATGATCTTCTTGTCGACAATGGGCAAACGAATACCGTAGGTAAATTTGTTCACCAGAATAAGGTCGCCGATCAGCAAAGTGGGAATCATTGAGCCTGACGGAATCTTGAACGGCTCGACAACAAAAGAGCGCAACACAAACACGAACAAAATAACCGGGAAAAAGCTTGCGCTGTATTCCAGCCACAATGGCTGCTTCATGTATTGCTGGCGAATTCGCTTCTCGGCGTCACCATTCAGATTAGTGTTCCCGCCTGCGCCGACAAGCGCTTGCTCTGCCGCCATTTTTCGTTTTGGCTTGAACACAAACACGTCAAGCACATAGAAAAAGCCGGTGAACAACACCAGCAAAAACAGAATCAGAGAAAAATTCATTGTTATTTGTCTTCCACTTGGAGAATGGCCAAAAACGCTTCTTGTGGAATTTCCACATTACCAACCTGCTTCATGCGCTTCTTGCCTGCTTTCTGCTTTTCCAACAGTTTTTTCTTGCGGGAAATATCGCCACCGTAACACTTGGCCAATACGTTTTTACGCAAAGCCTTTACTGTTTCACGGGCAATAATATTGGCGCCAATGGCTGCTTGAATTGCCACATCAAACATTTGGCGAGAAATGATTTCCCGCATCTTGCCTGCCACTGCACGGCCTCGATACACAGCATTGCCGCGGTGAACCATGATCGACAACGCATCCACCTTTTCACCATTGATCAGCATGTCAACTTTCACAATGTCCGCAGGCCTGTATTCCTTAAAGGAATAATCCATTGAGGCATAGCCACGCGAGGTTGATTTCAATTTGTCGAAAAAGTCGAGCACGATTTCAGCCATCGGCATCTCGAACGTAATGCGCACCTGGCGCCCGTGGTAAACCATATTGGTTTGCGTACCGCGACGGCCTGTACACAGGGTCATTACTGAGCCCACATATTCTTGAGGCATCAACAAATTCACAATCACAATCGGTTCGCGAATTTCGTCGACCTTGCTCAGGTCAGGCATCTTGGAGGGATTGTCCACCCGCAGAATGGTGCCATCACGCTGTTTGATTTCATAAACCACTGTTGGAGCAGTGGTAATCAAATCCATGTCGAACTCACGCTCAAGGCGTTCTTGCACAATGTCCATGTGCAACATGCCCAAGAAACCGCAGCGGAAACCGAACCCCAGGGCCTGCGATACTTCAGGCTCGTAATTCAAAGCGGCATCGTTCAAGCGCAATTTGTCCAACGCCTCGCGCAAGGCCTCATATTGGTTGGATTCAACAGGGAACAAGCCTGCAAACACTTGCGACTGCACCTCTTTGAAACCAGGCAAGGGTTTGTCAGCGGGCTTACCCGCCAAAGTAACCGTGTCACCAACCTTGGCACTTTCAAGTAGCTTGATGCCGGCATTGATGTAGCCTACTTCACCAGCTGAAAGCGATTCACGCGCAACCGACTTGGGGGTAAACACACCCACATCGTCGGCAATGTAGGTATCACCCGTGGCCATCAACTTGATCTTGTCTTTGCGGTTAAGCACGCCATTGATCACGCGAACCAGCATTACCACGCCCACATAATTGTCGAACCAGCTGTCGATAATCAAAGCCTGCAAAGGTGCATCGCGACTACCGCGAGCGGGTGGCACCTTGTTGACAATCAACTCAAGAACCTCATCTACACCCAAACCGGTTTTGGCTGAAATCGCAATGGCCTCTGAGGCATCAATGCCAATCACATCTTCAATTTCAGACTTCGCGTTTTCTGGATCGGCTTGTGGCAAATCAATTTTGTTCAACACGGGCAACACTTCCACGCCCAGGTCCAAGGCCGTGTAGCAGTTGGCCACAGTTTGTGCTTCCACACCCTGAGAAGCATCCACAACCAGCAATGCGCCCTCGCATGCGGACAGTGAGCGACTCACTTCGTAAGAAAAATCAACGTGCCCCGGCGTGTCAATCAAATTGAGCAAATAGGTATTGCCGTCTTTGGCTTTGTAAGTCAGTGCGGCAGTTTGCGCCTTGATGGTGATGCCACGCTCCCGCTCAATGTCCATGGAATCAAGCACTTGAGAATCCATTTCCCGATCGCTCAAGCCACCGCATTTGTGTATCAGGCGATCGGCTAGCGTAGATTTCCCGTGATCAATGTGGGCGATGATCGAAAAATTGCGTATGTGCTGCATTTGCATCATTAAAAAGGGGGCTTCTTGGCCCCCTGGAAATTTCGGTAACGTGTCATTTTACCCGATCAGGCCTTGCTTTACAGCATATTTCGCAAGGCCTGCCGAGTTGTTCGGAAGTAATGGTCAGGGTGTCAGCACCACAAAGAAAGAGTTTTCACCGCGACGCACCAACATGGGCGCCGCTTGCCCTTTTGGAATCGCCTTCACCAAATCAGCAAACTGCTTGGCAGAAGTGATATCAGTTCGGCCTATACGCAAAATTACATCCCCAGCAACGATGCCGGCAGACGCGGCCATGCCAACAGCATTGCGAACCACCACACCACCTGTCAGGTTCAGTGCAGACTTTTCCTGAGCTGTGGGATCGGTCACAGTCAAACCCAACTTGTCAGATTCGACTGGCTTGGGTTTCTCGACTGGCGCAGCTGCTGGTGACGCGGCTTCGTTCTCGAATTCTCCGACAGTAATCGACACTGATTTCTCAGCGCCCTTACGCCACAAAACCATATTAACCTTGCTGCCTGGTTTCGTTTCACCCACGATACGTGGCAAGTCCGAAGCTTTCTCGACCTTCTTGCCGTCAAATCGCAAGATAATGTCACCCGCAATCACACCTGCTTTGTCAGCCGGGCTGTCTTTGCCCACAGACCCAACCAAGGCGCCCATTGCAGAATCAAGACCCAAGGCCTTGGCCACATCTTTATCAACTTCGCCAATACCCACACCAATTCGACCACGGCTTACCTTGCCCGTGTCGCGCAGCTGCTTGGCCACACGCATGGCTTCATCAATTGGAATCGCGAAAGAAATGCCCATGAAACCGCCAGTACGGCTGTAAATCTGGGAGTTGATACCAATGACCTCACCATCCAGGTTCAGCAAGGGGCCACCGGAATTGCCCGGGTTCACCGCCACATCGGTTTGAATAAAGGGCAAATATTCGCCAGTGTCACGCCCCTTGGCGCTAACAATACCTGCCGTCACCGAGTTTTCAAGACCAAAAGGCGAACCAATTGCCACGACCCATTGACCCACCTTGGTGTTGGCGACATTTCCAATTTTCAGGAAAGGAAGATTTTTACCCTCGATTTTCACCAACGCCACGTCGGTACGCTGGTCCGATCCGATCACTTTGCCCTTGAATTCACGCTTGTCCGGAAAAGTCACAATAATCGATTCAGCGCCGTCTACGACATGGTGATTCGTCAGCAGATAACCGTCTGAATCAATTACAAAGCCTGAACCGACGCCACTGGGTACTTCACGCTCAGGGGCCTGTTGCCCACCACGTGGAGCCTGGCCAGGTTGCCCGGGCATTGGCGTGCCGGGAGGCATGAATCTGCGGAAAAACTCAAAAAATGGATCATTGGGATCCATACCTGGAAAACCAGGAAACCCCTGAGGGTTTTGACTAACCTTTTGCGTGGTTCGAATATTCACCACTGCAGGACCCACTCGGTCTACCAAATCGGAAAAGTCAGGCAAGCCGCGTGAGGTGGTTTGCGCGTGGGCTGGCACTGACCAGGCAAAAAACACCGTGGCCAGCAAAAAAAAGGCCATCACTACAATATTTCGGGAATTCAACACTTCAGATCTCATTTAAAAATTTCCTTGTTATTGAGATTTCCAACGAATGGACTTCAGAAAAAGTCCCAAGGTTTTCTCGGGAACCTCACCCAGTACGGTGACCAGGTGCTCTCCCTGAGTCTCAGACTTGGACATGACGGCCCCGTGGCTCATGGGCACTTGGGGCATCGAATGACCAGCCTGAACTTTCTGAACAAATACCGACAAAGTCGACAGACCATCGGAGTAAACCGTTTGATGAATTTGATCGTCTTTGGATTTCACACGACAAACAGTGTCCGCCTTTTTAAATCCAAACGCCAGATCGGGTAAATCATAGATCAATTCAGCAGAGCTTAAGGTGCGCACCTCGGTACTACTGATTCGCCAACCAGGCCCTGCTTTGACCAAAGCCGGATTTTCAACGAGCGAAGGTTCAAAGGAAATTTCCTTGAAACCGACATTTTCAAGAATTTCTCCCTGCGGAGAATACAATTCAGATCGCATTAAAAGTTTATTCTCACGATCAACGTACAGGCGGTACTCGTAACGCAAATCGTCTTTGGGCACCAGCTTTAACACCCGAACAGCCCTGCCCGCAACGCGACGCCCCGGCAACTCACTGATCGTGTAAAACTTCTCGAGGGAATTTGAACCGTCTGCGCCTGCAAATACCCGAGGGAACGCAATCGAAGTGTGACGCCTTTCGGTAAGAATCATTTTG
Organism: Limnobacter sp. G6BE5S; assembly: GCF_058448965.1. Lineage (NCBI taxonomy): Bacteria > Pseudomonadati > Pseudomonadota > Betaproteobacteria > Burkholderiales > Burkholderiaceae > Limnobacter > Limnobacter sp. G6BE5S. The sequence continues at coordinate 334,283 of NZ_JBZFLM010000004.1, read as the reverse complement.
CGATCGGGAATGACACATTGAATTTGATCATTGTGCCGAATCCATTTGGCAGGCTGGCCATCCAGACGCTCAAGTACTTCAAATTCCCCGCCAGCTGTGGCTTGATGCAGCAATTTGCTGGTTTGAGAATGTTTACCTGATTCTGTGATCAACAAACCAGAGTAACTGAGCGACTTGGCTTGATCGTGGCTGGCCCATACCAAGTTCCAAAGGCTTTGTTCAGCCTGCGCGGAAAAAGCCACCGAGGCCAAAAATACGCCGGTTGCAACATGTTTGGCAAAGTGAAACGGGCGGTACATCTTCATGGGTTCAATGTCACTTAGCGGCTGGAAGAAACATAGTTAAATCGCACAGTGGGGTCTGTGCTGTGGGGAGAAGGCTCCCACACATTCATCCACTCACCTGCACCCGAATTATTAACGATAACCCGCTCGGTGTTGTCCAGCATTGGGCGTTCTGCGTCAACCCGGGCCATCGGAGACACAGCAGACAATCCGCCTCGAATGCTGTTTTGTTGATGGGCCATAAAATATTCTTGCCACAGCGCGAGTTCTGCGTCAGTGAAAGTATTCTCGATGGCTTGTGTTCGTACCATTTGCACCTGACTGTCCACAGGCGGAATAGCCTGATTAAGCGCAAAGCTGAAAAAACCCACAGCGGCCATCGATGCCAGCAAGCGACGCGAGCGGCTGGCTGTGAACACGCGTTGCAATGCGGTTTGGCGCTCAAGCTGAACGGCCAGTACTGGCGCGATCACGGTCGGTTCATTTTGAATACTGGATTCGATCCGTGCAAGCAAATCCGGAGAGTGAAACGCAATCATCTCGCTCGAACGAATCAAGTCGCTCACAGCGCAATAGCCCTGCCAGGTCTGGGCCTCTTCGGCACCAATGGCATTGAGAAGGAATTTAAGCTCGACTTCATCAAGCTCGCCATCCAACATCGCGGAAATTTGTTCGTTTCTGTTCATTTGCACACTCACCGGTTTACCAACGCTTGCTGCCTTTGGGTTCCAACAAAGGTTTGATTTTTGCTGCAATGGATTCTCGGGCACGGAAGATTCGTGATCGAACCGTACCAATTGGGCAATCCATTGCCGCGGCAATCTCTTCATAACTCAGGCCATCGATCTCACGCATGACAATTGCGGACCGCAACTCTTCAGGCAACGCAGCCATGGCCTCATTGACCGCCTCTCCGATTTGCTTGGTCTGATAAAGCGATTCCGGCGTATCAATGTTACTAAGAGCAGCATTGTCTTCAAAAGTTTCACTGTCCCCGTCATTTGATTCTCTCAGGGTAGAAGGACGCCGCCCCTGCGTGACCAACAAATTCTTTGCTGTATTGATCGCGATCCGGTAGATCCAGGTATAAAAGGCACTGTCACCCCGAAAATTACCAATGGCCCTGTAGGCCTTGATAAAGGTTTCCTGAACCACATCTTCGATGTCTTCCTGATTGCGAACCATGCGGGTGAGCAAGCGCGCCACGCGCCTGTGGTACTTGTTCACCAACAAGTTGAATGCAAGCTTGTCACCGGCCTGAACCCGTTGAACGATCAATAGATCATCGTCTTTATCGGAGGACATTCATCCTCCAAAAGTAGCTGGAAAGTGACGGTTTTTCTGCGATTTCATGAGATTGAAGTCGACATGCCACAACACACAATGGCCGAAATGCAAGCGAAGACGCAGACACAAACACCACCTTGGCTTTCAGCAAGGCGGATTGTTCCATAAACAGGAATATGCCGAACGGTAAAACCCAAGCCCGGTAAAAGGAGACCATGTGGTGCTCACTGCCCGTGGATGTTGAGGCACATAGAAAAAAGCGAGGGTCGAATTTGACATGCGCATTGCAATCACTTTCGGAAGTGAATGTGAACACAAGCCGCTGAGGTTTGAGCGAAGCAGATACAACTCGGGCAGCGAATGTGAATTCATTCAACATGCTGCCCGACCGTGTGTTTGACAAGGAGCGCCCCGTTACACCCGTGCAATGGCCAAAGTACCGTTGGTACCGCCAAAGCCAAAGGAGTTAGACAAAGCCAGCTTAATATTCATTTCGCGGGCTGTGTTCGCACAGTAGTCAAGGTCACAGCCCTCACCAGCTTCAATCAGGTTGATCGTAGGCGGAGAAATCTGGTTGTGAACTGCCAGCGCCGTAAACACAGCCTCGATGCCGCCAGCAGCACCCAAAAGGTGTCCCGTCATGCTTTTCGTTGAGTTCACGACTGTTTTGTAAGCATGATCACCCAAGGCACGCTTCACTGCCATGGTTTCAGCCACATCGCCCAATGGGGTCGATGTACCGTGCGCATTCACGTAGTCCACATCGTCGGGATTCATGCCAGCGTTGCGCAAAGCGGCTTTCATACAGCGCGCTGCGCCGTCGCCGTCTGTACAGGGGGCAGTCATGTGGCTTGCGTCGGCACTCATGCCGTAACCCACAACTTCACCATAAATTTTTGCGCCACGTTTTTTGGCATGCTCGTATTCTTCAAGCACCAGTACACCAGCGCCCTCGCCCAGCACAAAACCATCCCTGTCCTTGTCCCAGGGGCGACTCGCCGCTGTGGGGTCATCGTTTCGGGTTGACAAGGCGCGCATGGCCGCAAAACCACCAATACCCAGCGGAGACACAGTTGACTCGGCCCCGCCAGCAATCATGACATCGGCATCACCGTATTCAATAATGCGCGCAGCTTCACCAATGGAGTGGGTTCCCGTGGTGCAGGCAGTCACCATGGCAATGTTCGGACCCTTCAAGCCATACATAATGGACATGTGGCCGGAAATCATGTTGATGATGCTACCCGGAACGAAGAACGGAGAAATGCGGCGATAGCCTTTGTTGATCAAATCGGAATGGGTGTCTTCAATCATTGGCAAACCGCCAATGCCCGAGCCAATGCTCACGCCAATTCGTTCAGAATTTTGTTCGGTCACTTCAAGACCGGAATCTTTGAATGCCTGAATACCTGCCGCCAAACCGTAATGGATAAACGTGTCCATGCGGGCGGCTTCCTTGCCTGGAATGTACTCGGCCACGTCGAAGCCTTTGACTTCGCCGGCGATTTTTGCAGTCAGCGCTTCCGTTTCGAACCTGCTAATGGTCGAAATGCCAGATTTGCCTTGGGTCAGGCTTGTCCAAGCCTCGCTAACAGAATTACCCACAGGGCTGATGATGCCCAAACCGGTAATAACAACACGTCTACGGCTCACAAGCCCTCCCTTGATCCAATTTTTGCTTGAACAGGCAGGGGCCGAGGAAGACAGAGTCTCCTCTACGCCCCTTCAAATCCAGCCATTAAGACTTAGAGTTTGTCTTAACGTAATCAATCGCTTGTTGAACTGTGGTGATCTTTTCAGCTTCTTCGTCAGGAATTTCTGTTTCAAATTCTTCTTCCAAAGCCATGACCAATTCCACTGTGTCCAAGGAATCAGCGCCCAGATCATCTACGAAAGAAGATTCGTTCTTGATTTCCTCTTCTTTTACGCCGAGTTGCTCGGCCACAATCTTTTTAACGCGCTGTTCAATGTTTTCCATTACGGAGCCTCCGTGGGTTTTTAATAAAATCGAGTGAGAATAGCAAAGCGATATGACAGATCATATTCTAAACGCTTTGCCATTAGCCCATCCACATTCCACCATTCACGTGTAATGTGGTTCCAGTTACATACCCCGCCTGATCGCTGGCCAGGTACAACACCGCCGCAGCAATGTCGCCTACCTGCCCCATACGACCCAACGGGATTTGTTGTTTCAACTGATCCACCTGTGTTTCATTCAGTGCATCAGTCATGTCTGTTTGGATGAATCCGGGCGCCACACAGTTTACCGTGATATTGCGACTTCCCAGTTCACGTGCGAGCGCTTTTGTCATTCCGGCCACGCCCGCTTTGGCTGCAGCATAATTGGCCTGCCCTGCGTTTCCACTTGTACCTACCACCGAAGTGATATTAATCATGCGGCCAGTTCGTGCCTTCATCATGGGTTTCATGGCCAGCTTGGACAGCTTGAAGACCGCCGACAGATTGGTTGCGATGACTGCATCCCAATCCTCGTCCTTCATGCGCATGGAAAGCTGGTCACGCGTAATTCCGGCATTATTCACCAAAATCGACAGCTGGCCCAGTTCTTCTGCAATTCTTGCAAACAGGGGCTCAAGACTTCCAGAATCAGTCACGTTGAGCACCGCTCCAAAACCCTTCACGCCAGCGGCTTTCAAGCCTTCTGATATGTCAGCAGCGCCAGCTTCGGATGTAGCCGTACCCACCACGGTAGCACCTGCCTTGCCCAAAGTAACGGCAATTTCCCTGCCGATCCCACGGCTTGCACCTGTTACCAAAGCCACTTTTCCGGTCAAATCAAACATGGTCATTTGGTGAGTCCCTTTTATACGGCGCCAAGCGCCGCTTGAATGCTTTCCGGATCAAATACATTGACCACGGGCACATCACTGATACGTTTAACCAAACCAGCCAACACCTTGCCTGGGCCACACTCAACAAAAAGCGTGGTGCCGGCAGCAGACATGGCTTGAATTGTTTCAACCCAACGAACCGGGCCATAAGCCTGACGAACCAGTGCGTCACGAATTCTCGCGGGATCGGATTCTACAGCCACATCAATGTTGTTGTACACAGGCAGCGCTGGGATATTGAAATTTGTATTGGCCAGGGCAGCTGCCAATTTAACCGAGGCTGGCTTCATCAGGCTGGAATGAAATGGCGCAGAAACAGGCAACTCGAGCGCACGCTTGGCACCCAGTGCCTTGGCTGCCTCGCAAGCCGCCTTGACACCCTGTGCACTGCCCGCAATGACAACCTGGCTTGGCGCATTGAAGTTCACAGCCTCAGCGATTTCGCCGTTCACACTGGCTTGCTGGCAAGCCTGCTTTACCTGGTCGTCCGCCAAGCCGAGTATGGCAGCCATTCCGCCTTGCCCAACAGGAACGGCCTCTTGCATGGCCTGGGCACGAATACGAACAAGTCCCAAACCTTCGGAAAGACTGAATACACCTGCTGCAACCAGTGCAGCATATTCACCCAAAGAGTGCCCGGCAACCAAGTGGGGGGCTGCACCACCGGCTGAAAGCCAAGCGCGCAACACCAGCACATCGGCCATCAGCATGGCAGGCTGGGTATTGGTGGTTAAATTCAGCGACTCGGCGGGGCCTTGTTCAATTAACCCGGCAAGGTCTTGACCCAAGGCCTGCTCAGCCTCGAGCGCTGCATTGGCATAAAGGCTGGCTGTGGCGCTGTTGCCTTTGAATGCATTCAGCATGCCGACAGATTGCGAACCCTGCCCTGGGAACAGGAAGGCGATTTTTTTTGTCATTTTCGAGGAATTCATCTAATTTGCAATTTGCGCTATTTTACATGCGAACGAGCACACTGCCCCATGTAAAACCGCCCCCAACACCCTGTAAGAGCACGTTATCGCCTTTTTTAATCTGTTTTTGCTCAATTGCGTGGTTCAAAGCCAAGGGAACGGAGGCTGCGGAGGTGTTGCCATGCATTCCAACCGTAATCACGACCCGGTCTTCGGGTAGTTTCAGTTTTTTCGCAATGGAATGCAAAATTCGAACATTGGCCTGGTGCGGGACCAGAAAATCCAGGTCTTCAAGCTTGAAATTCAGGCTTTCAAACAATTCCAGCGCGTTGTTCCCGAGTACAGATACAGCCTGCCGGAAAACCGCCTGACCATCCATGCGCAAAAAAGGGTCTCCCACAATTTTTCCGCCATCAATGCGACCTGTGGTGTTCAAAATACAACCCAGGGTGCCATCTGAATGCAACTTGCAACCCAAAATGCCTGGCTCTTTGCTGGCTTGAACGAATACAGCACCCGCTCCGTCTCCGAACAACACACAGGTGGTGCGGTCGTGCCAGTCCATCAAGCGGCTGAACACTTCAGAGCCGATCACCAAAGCATTGCTCACCTGACCTGAACGAATCATTGAATCAGCAACAGTCAGCGCGTAAACAAAGCCACTACAAACGGCCTGAATATCAAAGGCCATGGCTTTTTTGGCGCCAATTTCAGCTTGAACCGCACAGGCGGTCGAGGGGAAAACCTGATCGGGTGTTGAAGTGGCCAACACAATCAGGTCAACTTGATCAGGCAAGACGCCAGCCGCCTTCAGGGCTTGCAAAGCGGCCTTACTGGCCATTTGACAATTGGTTTCGTCGGACTCACAAAGATACCTTTGCTTGATTCCGGTGCGCGTTTCAATCCATTCAGCACTGGTTTCAACACCTTTTTCGGCAAGAAACTCAGTTAACTCCTGGTTTGAAACCGCACGCCTTGGCAGGCTTGCGCCAGTGCCAAGGATTGCACTGTAATGAGACATTAAATTACTTGGTCTGGTTTCGCCTCGACCGGAGAAGCTGCTGCCTCTTGAGTGCTGTTGGGCGCTGGTGCGGCCAATGGCACATAATGCGACATGGTGAGCCTGATGCTATCCAGCAAATTGCCGTTGGCAGCATCGTAAGCCCGTTTGATCGCATAGAAGAAGGCATAGGCGTCTGCCGAGCCGTGGCTTTTGATCACAATCCCTTTAAGCCCAAGCAATGCTGCTCCGTTGTAGCGGCGGTGGTCCACCCTTTTTTTGAATCGAAGCAACACTGGCGCTGCGAATACTGCAGCAACTTTGGGCCACAGGCCTCTCTTGAACTCTGTCTTTATTATGTCACCCAGCATTTGCGCCAGGCCCTCAGAGGTTTTTAAGGCCACATTGCCCACAAAACCATCGCACACCACTACGTCGGTGGTGCCTTTATAAATGTCATTGCCCTCTACGTTACCGTAAAAGTTCAGTTCGCTTGCGCGCAGCAATTCAGAGGCCTTTTTGACCACATCATTGCCCTTGATCACCTCTTCGCCAATGTTCAGCAATCCCACAGTCGGCTTTTCAATGCCTTCCGTGCCTTTTACGAAGGCTGACCCCATTACCGCGAACTGAAACAGGTGAGCAGGTTCGCAATCCACGTTGGCACCCAGATCGAGCATGAGCGTGCCTTTGCCTTTCATATTCGGCAAAGCAGATGCAATTGCAGGGCGGTCAATGCTGTCGAGGGTTTTGAGAACGAAACGAGAAATCGCCATCAGGGCGCCGGTGTTGCCAGCACTGACGAACGCAGACGCCAACCCGTCTTTTACTAGGTTGGCACACACTCGAATCGAGGAGTCTTTCTTGTTACGCAAAGCCTGCGCTGGAGGCTCGTCCATTTCCACCACTTCACTTGCGTGACGAATGGTAATTTGGGGATGCTCCAACGCCTTTTTCTTGGCCAGTGCCGCTTCAATCTCGGCTTGTTTTCCAACAAGCACAAGCTGAACATCGGGATGCTGCTTGAGAAAGCGCAAACAGGCCGGGATGGTGACCGACAAACCGTGGTCTCCACCCATGCAATCAATCGCTATGCGAACCATCCGTTCTTAGACCTTTTGGTTTTCATGGCAACATGACTGCAGTTGCCTTGTTGATTTGTAAATAATTACTCGTCAGCTTTGGTTTTTACAACTTTTTTGCCACGATACATGCCGTTGGGGCTGATGTGGTGGCGCAAGTGTGTTTCACCAGAGGAAGAATCAGCGGACAAGGTGGGCGCTGTCAGGTTCTGGTGTGAGCGGTGCATGCCACGCTTCGAAGGTGATTTTTTGTTCTGTTGAACAGCCATTTTAAAGCTCCATGTATAAAAGTGTTACTTCTTGCTACCCTTGAGCAAATCGCTCAGGTTGGCAAAAGGACGCTGTACTTCCTGTATTGGACCATCAGCAGTGTCATCCTGATGGTCGTCAGTATCTTCAAGGTCGGCACCCTCTTCTCTCCAGCTTCGCCCGGCTTCTTCAGCGCAGGCCTCGTGCTTGGGGAACATTGGGCAAGCCAACAAAATTTCATCTTCCAGCCAATCCCGCAAGTTTATCGCACCTGGGCAGGCAACAACGTCAGTTTCATCGTTCAGCGTGTCTTCGTCGTAATTGTCTGCCTGACTCTCGGAGGTCATTAGAATCAAATGACGATCAAAGTCGATGGCGTACGGCACACCTGAACCACACACTACACAAGAAAGTTCGGCATTAAACCGGCCTTTAAACCGGAGAACGCTTTCAGACTTGGCGTTGATACGCCCGGATATTTCCCAGTGCTCTACTGCGCTGACCAGAATGTTTTCATCGTCAGCCAGCCTTGGGAATTCAAACGTCACATCTTCACTGCGGATGCTTTCACCCAAACGAGAAAACGACCAAGCGTCGAATTCATCAAACTGTTTTAATGGGCCTTTGTGGCGCATGCAGATAAGAAAAGCAGGAAACGCGCGATAATACTCTGCCTAACGTAATCTGTCAAAGCCAGCACGCCATTCAAATGACCCGTTCACTCTATTTAGCCTCCAGTTCAAAGTACCGCCGCGAGCTACTGACCCGACTTCAAATCAATTTCAGATGCGAATCGCCCCAAATTGATGAATCGCCCGAATCGGGGGAGACTCCGCTGGACACCTGCAAGCGCCTTGCCAGAGAAAAGGCCATGGCTGTGGCCGCAGAGCACCCATCAGCCATTGTCATTGGCTCGGACCAGGTTGCTGACGTTGATGGCGCCGCCATTAGCAAGCCTGGCACCCACGACAGGGCGCGCGCGCAGCTACGCAGCATGAGCGGAAAAACAATTGTGTTTCACACAGCGGTGTGTGTTTACTGCCTGGAAACTTCAAAAACCGTTGAATTCACTGTACCTACCTCGGTTGAATTTCGGGATCTGAATTCCGCTGAAATTGAACGCTACCTGATTGCAGAAGAACCCTATGATTGTGCGGGCTCGGCGAAAAGCGAAGGCTTGGGCATTTCCCTGCTTAAGCGAATTGAGTCAAGTGACCCGACCGCCCTGATCGGACTTCCCTTAATTGAGGTGGCCAATGCACTTCGACAGTTTGAACTGACCCTGCCCTGACATGCTTTACTTAGTCCCAAGCCCCTTAAGCCAGAAAACCCCGAAACTTCCCCTACTGGCAGCCGACCTGCCCTTGGTGCAGCAATGCAACACCTGGCTGGTTGAAAACGCAAAACCCGCCAGGGCTGCGCTTGGGCAATTCAACATGCCTGTGGCCATTCGCGAACTTCAAATACTTGAAATTGCGCAATTGAACCCCCAGCAGCGTCAGGAAATAATTCAGCGCTGCAAGACTGGGGAGCCAATCGCGGTCATGAGTGATGCCGGTTGCCCTGGCATAGCCGACCCGGGCGCAGAAATTGTTGCTCTTGCACACCGCCTTGAATGCCCAGTGCACCCATTGGTTGGCCCCAGTTCTATTCTGTTGGCCTTAATGGGAAGTGGCTTGAATGGTCAGAATTTTCGCTTTCATGGCTACCCACCGCTAGAACCGGGACCGCGCGATGCCTGGATCAAGCAAACAGAACGGGAGTCGAAAGCGCAACAGTGCACTCAAATCGTGATTGAAACGCCATTCAGAAACGACAAGCTAATAGAAGCGCTACTCAAACAGCTTTCAGACTCGACATTGCTGTGTATTGGCTGGGACTTGACTGGCGATGATCAGCACATTCAAACCAGCACTGTGGGGCAGTGGAAAAAGCGGATACCCACTCCAGGCAAGATGCCCTGCCTGTTTTTATGGTTATCTGCCTGAATTATTGAAAACCGAGGCTTTGGCGAGCGCCAAATTCCGGAAACACGCTGCGAACACCCTGACCAAACACCACGCCTACGCGCTGGGCAAAACGTTCGGCAAAAGAATCCTGTTCGGTGTAGTCCAGAATATCTTCGGCTTTCAACACGTCGCGGGCAACCGTGTCAATTGACCCCAGCTCATCAGCCAAGCCCAATTCGACACTTTTGGCGCCGGTCCACACCAAGCCACTGAACAGCTCCGGGTTTTGAGCCAGTTTTTCTCCACGCCCTTCTTTCACCACCCGAATGAACTGCTGATGAATTTCCTCGGCCATTTGCTTGGCGAATTCCGTTTCATATGGATCGGCTTCACTAAACGGGTCCAGAAACCCTTTGTTTTCTCCAGCGGTAATTAATCTGCGTTCAACGCCCAACTTTTCCATGGTGCCAGTGAAGCCAAAACCATTCATGACCACACCAATTGAACCGACCAGACTGGCCTTGTCCACATAAATTTTGTCTGCAGCTGCGGCCACATAATAACCACCCGAGGCGCATACCTCCTCAACCACTGCATAAAAAGGTTTTTGGGGATATTTGGCCCTCAGGCGCTTGATTTCGTCATTGATCAGGCCAGCCTGAACAGGGCTCCCCCCTGGACTGTTGATGCGAAGAATGACACCGACGGAGCCTTCGCTTTCGAAAGCGGTTCGCAGGCTGGAGTTGATTCTGTCCGCACTGGCCAGGCTATCGCTGGCGATTACGCCGTCAAGATCGACCAAAGCGGTGTGACGACTCACTTCCAGACTTGGCGTGGCAGTAAACCCCAACACGGAGGCAATCAAGATCCCTACATATGCCAAGCCGATCAACTTGAAAAAGATACCCCAACGCCTTTTTCTACGTTGTTCGACCAGCGCCTCTGAGGCAAGCTTTTCAAGAAGCTTGCGCTCCCATTGATTATTTTCTTCACTCATTTTTAGTCCTCAATGCCGTCGGCTGGCACCGTAATTAACTCGGTCGGGGTCCAGTACACTGCACCGTCTTTTTCTTCGACATTCAATCGCACCAATGGGTTACCGTCGCAAGGGCCACCCAGGCAACTTCCGTCTGTGGCGTCATAGCTGGCGCCGTGCGTGGCACAAATTACAATTCGCCCGGAATCGTCGAGAAACTCACCATAGTTCCAGTCGAGTTCAACCGGCACATGTGAGCAACGATTTAAAAAACACCGAACGGCATCATCGACCCGCACCGCAAACGCTGTGGTTTCTTCGCCGTTGTACAAAACCCTGAAGCGATAGCCATTGCCACCCTCTTCAAGATCACTGGATTGACATACTTGAATTTGCTGCATGATGAATTAGCGAGCTAAGATGGTTTGAACCAGCCATGGGGCCAGCTCGTTGATTGAGCGAAAGGATTTCAAATGAGGCACCTGGTTCAACAGTTTGGGCGGATGCGCACCAGTTTGAACAGACAATGCGTGTACACCAGCCGCCACGGCCATATTCAAGTCGTGTGTGGTGTCACCGATCATCACAACGTGGGCTGGATCAGTATTGAATTCTTCCATCAACTCCAGAATCATTTGTGGGTGCGGCTTGCTGTGGCATTCATCGGCACAGCGCGAACTCATGAAGTAACGGGCTGTGTCGGAATTCGCCATGGCCCTGTTCAAACCCTGCCTGCTTTTGCCGGTGGCCACTGTGCAGATCACACCCATGTCATTCAGTTCTTTTAACAGGGGCACGGCGCCAGTGAATAACTCCAGCTCATGATCTTTGCTCAGATAATGCTTGCGATAACTTTCAACCAACATGCCAATTTGAGACTCACTGGCGCCTGGGGCCGCATGACGCAAGGCATCGCTCAAACCCAAACCGATGACATAAGAAGCGATTTCTTCACCAGGATCGGGCAAACCTGCATCCAGACAGGCACGTTGAATGGACCGGGTAATTGCTCCGGTTGAGTCGAGTATGGTGCCATCCCAATCAAACACCACCATTTTGTAGGTCATCTGCTTTGTACTGCCTGTAACGATTTTAAAAAACTGTCCAATTCGGGGGCCAGAGGCGCTTCCAGTACTATAGTTTCATTTGTAGCTGGATGAACCAGCTGCAGGCGAGCTGCGTGCAAAAACATGCGCTTCAAGCCGTGCCTGGCCAATTGTTTGTTCATTTCAAAATTGCCGTACCGATCATCGCCAGCAATTGGAAACTTGTTGGCACTGGTGTGAACCCTTATTTGATGGGTACGGCCAGTCAAAATTTGAGCTTGAATTAATGTAAAGTTTGAATAAGGTGACTTATAGCATTGAATTACTTTGAATTTAGTGCAGGCTTTGTCGCCACTTTCATCCACAAAAACTCGTGCCTCTTTCTCGCCTGCCTGAGTTTTCAACAAAGGCAAATCCACTTGCTTTAACGCGTTGGGCCAGTGCCCCAAGACAAGCGTTTTGTAATATTTTTTCCAAGATCTGGCTCTAAGTTGTTCTTGTAACTTTCTAAGAGCACTTCGTTTTTTAGAAATAATCAAGATTCCAGAGGTTTCACGATCAATTCGATGAACCAGCTCTAAATCTTGATGCGTTTCGGCCCTAAGTGCCCGAATACATTCAATTAAACCAAACGCAGAGCCCGAGCCGCCATGAACGGCCATGCCTGATGGCTTGTTCACCACAAGCAGGTGCTCGTCTTCAAACAGCACGGGAATATCTGCTGCTGCCTTTAGTAGTTGCGTTTTATTTAAAGTGTTACTTGAGGAAATGGACTCAAGGCTTTGTTTTTCTATCACCTGAATGGGTGGAACTCGAACTATATCACCCACACATAGTTTTGTTTTTGCTTCGGCCCGTTTTCGATTGATTCGAACCTCGCCAGAGCGGATGATACGAAACAAGTGGCTTTTGGGCACGCCTTTGCAGACACTGCACAAAAAGTTGTCCAAACGCTGATCTTGATGTTTTTCGTCAATTTCGAGCAAAACAGCCCTGTCGGGATTGGGTTTTTCCTGTGTTTTCAATTCTTTGTTTTACCAATTGAGCGGGTTCAGCATATAATCGGATTATCGCTTGGGAAGCGTCCGAATTCAGTTCTGGATACGCCCCACCGTGATTTTATTTAGTGGGTGTGCCGCCTACCCTGGATGGTGGCAATGATGGCTGAAAAAGAGGCGCGCGGCTGAATGCCCGCCTTAAGCTGGAAACAAAGAATTTTACGCACCAGCGCACACAAGAAGCGCTGGGTACTAACAAAAACGACGCGGGCCCACCTTACGCAGGTGAAATTTGAACCAATATTTATTATTAAATATCAATGCCTTAGTATAATCGCCGCTCTTGGTTAAAGCCGAGCGGCGCTTTGTTGTATTCGTTTTTGAATCTCTTTGTTCCTTCCGCTTTTTCAGCATCTCTTTTCGCACTGCGGTGCCATTGGAGTGTGCATGAAGCGCATGTTATTTAACGCAACTCATTCAGAAGAGTTGCGGGTCGCAATTGTCGACGGCCAAAAACTTATCGACATTGACATTGAAACAGCCGGCCGTGAACAACGGAAGAGCAATATCTACAAAGGCATCATTACCCGCGTAGAACCCAGTCTTGAAGCCTGTTTTGTCAATTACGGCGAAGATCGTCACGGTTTTCTGCCATTCAAGGAAATTTCCCGACAGTATTTCAAAGAAGGCGTTGAAGCTGGCAAAGCCCGGATCCAAGACGTCGTCAAAGAAGGCCAGGAACTGTTCGTTCAGGTCGAGAAGGAAGAACGTGGCAACAAGGGCGCAGCCCTGACCACCTTTATTTCTCTGGCTGGCCGCTATTTGGTGTTAATGCCCAACAATCCGCGTGGTGGTGGTGTTTCACGCCGTATCGAGGGTGAAGAGCGCCAGGAATTACGCGAGGCACTCGACAAGCTTGAATACCCCAAAGGCATGAGCATCATTGCGCGTACTGCGGGTATTGGTCGCTCGGTTGAGGAGTTGCAGTGGGACCTTAACTACCTGTTGCAACTGTGGACAGCAATCGACGGCGCGGGTAAATCAGCCAATGGCGCATTCCTGATTTACCAGGAAAGCAGCTTGGTGATTCGCGCCATTCGCGATTACTTCAGCCCCGATATTGGCGAAGTGCTCATCGATACCGATGAAATCTACGACCAGGCCAAGCAATTCATGCAGCATGTCATGCCTGACATGATGAATTTGGTGAAACGCTACCGCGACGACATTCCGCTGTTCAGCCGGTTCCAGATTGAACACCAGATTGAAACGGCCTACAGCCGCATGGTTCCCCTGCCCTCTGGCGGCGCGATTGTCATTGACCACACCGAAGCTTTGGTGTCGATCGATGTGAACTCAGCCCGCTCGACTCGCGGCACTGACATTGAAGACACCGCCTTGCGCACCAACCTGGAGGCTGCTGAAGAAGTGGCTCGCCAGCTGCGCCTGCGCGATCTGGGTGGCTTGATCGTGATCGATTTTATCGACATGGAAAAAACCGGCAACCAGAAAGAAGTTGAAAACAGGGTTAAAGACAGCCTGCATTTTGACCGTGCACGCGTGCAAATGGGCAAAATCAGCCGTTTTGGCCTGATGGAATTGAGCCGCCAGCGCATTCGCCCTGCCCTGAACGAAGGTTCCCACACCACTTGCCCGCGTTGTAACGGCACTGGCGTGATTCGCGATACAGAAAGTACAGCACTGCATGTATTGCGCATTCTGCAAGAGGAAGCTATGAAGGAAGGTACGGCCAGTGTGCACGTACAGGTTCCCGTGGACGTGGCAACATTCCTCCTGAACGAAAAACGCTCTGAAATCTACAAGCTGGAAGCGCGTTTGAAGGTAAATGTGCTCTTGATTCCAAACAAACATTTGGAAACACCGCATTACGAAATAACACGCTTGCGCCATGATGACGAGCGTCTTGAAGATCCGCGTCAGAGTTTTGAATTGGCAACTTCCAAGGAAGAGCCAAACTACTATGAGAAGAAAGTTGAAGGCGAAGCGGTTAAACGTCAGGAAGCGGTGATCAAGGGAGTAATTCCTACCCAGCCCGCACCTCCCCATCAGGAACGTAAGCCCAAAGCTGAACGGGCTGTTGCAGTTGCTGCACCTGCGGGGCCTTCCTTGATTCAACGAATTATTGCTTGGTTTAAACGTGACACCACAGCTGAAGCACCTGCAGTGGTCATCGAGCAGAAGAGCAATGATCGTGGTGGCCGTGGACAAAATCGGTCTCAAGGTGATCGAAATGATCAGCGCAATGGTCGCGGTGGAAGAAATCGCCGACGTGGTGGCCGTGGTCGTGACGATGAGGCTACAGGCACAGCAACTGGCGACGAAGTGAAAGCCGCTGATGCGCAGCAAACACGCTCTGGCCAACAGAACCGTGGTGGCCGTGGCAAACCGCGCGATGAACGCACGGCAGGTGCAGAGGTACTTGAAGTGAAGCCTTTGGCAGCGGTGGAAGCTGTTGCTGGTGATGCTTCAGAATCATCCGCTGAACAAAACGAGCGCACAGGTGGACGCCGCCGCCGTCGTCGTGGACGTGGTGGACGTGGCGCTGGTGAAGGTGAAACTGGCGTGGCCGTGGATCAAGCGGCAATGCAATCAGAAGACGCCTTCCAGGCCGCTGATGCAGCGGATGACGAGGAGTTGGCCAACAAGATTGCCGAAACCATGTCTTATGGGAGTGATGAGGAAGTGGGTGGCGATGAGCCACGCCGTCGTCGTCGCCGCCGTGGTCGTGGTGGCAACCGTGATGGGGCAGCCCGTGACAACGCAGGCACTGAGCAATCTTCAGAAACCCCTGAAGAAACCGCTGAAGAATCTACTGAGCAGGTTGCAGCAACAGGCGTGAATGTTTCTGAAATGGGTTTGCCTGCAGAACCAACACAAATGGGTTCTACTGAAAACAATCCCGATGAGTCCAATGCTTTGGGTGCAGACGTACAAGCTGTTCAATCAGTGATCGCCGCAGTAGCCCAACCGGCGGAAGAAGCAAAGCCTGAGACAACGGAACAAGAGACTGTGGCCAAGGCCGAGACAGTACAAGCTCCTGTTGAAAGCCCAGCGGATACTGCAGCTGTGTCGAACATTCAACCCGTGGCAGAACCCGTGGCAGAACCCGTGGCAGAACCTGTGGCAGAACCTGTGGCAGAACCTGTGGCAGAACCTGTGGCAGAGCTGGAAACCAAACCAGTTGTTGAACCAACGGTAAAGCCGACAGCAAAGCCAACAGCAAAGCTGAACAAGGTTGAGCTGGAACAAATGTTGAGCAGCGCCGGTATGTTGTGGGTTGAAACGGACCATGAAAAATGGTCGCTTGTACAGTCGAATCTGGCAGCCACACCAAAGCCGGTTCGAGCACCACGCGAGCGAAAGCCGGTTGTTCAGATTGCCTCCGAGAATCTGGTTTTGGTTGAAACAAAACCTGAATTCAGAAGTGGTTCAAACTAAAGCAGTTCTCAGGTCAGCCATGACCCGAGTAAAAAACCCGATGGATGAGAGTCCATCGGGTTTTTTTATTGATACACAATGCCGGTAACCATAAAAAAACCCACTCATTGCTGAGTGGGTTTTTGCCATACCGTATCGAACTGATTTCCCTTTACTGGGCCATCACCTGAGAACCCATGGCTGTTGCACCTTCTTTGGAGCGCACTGGCGATATTTTGCCAGACTTGATGTCGTCGTACCAGGCATCATGATGAGCCTTGGCCCATGTTTCATCCACATAGCCGTCGCGCATGGCCTCAAGCGCACCTTCCATACCGATAGAACCGACATAAATATGCCCCATCGACATGATGATGAACAACAGCGCAGCGCTGGCGTGAATCACATGAGACTGTTGCATCAACAGACGTTCCTGGTCAAAGTTCGGGAAGTCGAGAATAAGGCCAGTTGCAGACACCACGAGGCCAAGCACCGTGACACCACCCCAGAACCAGATCTTCTCGCCCATGTTGAAGCGGCCTGCCGGTGCATGACCGAACAAACCACCACCCTTCTTGAGCCATTCAATGTCGTTTTTCTCTGGCAAATTGTCTTTCACGTACATGATGAAAAACACAATGATGCTGACCGCAAACAATGGACCCACAAAGTTGTGAATCACAATGCTCATGGAGGCGAGCCATGAATTGAGCGTTAAGCCCATCCACGGTGCCAACACATACTTGCCAAACATTAACAACAAGCCCGTAAGCGCCAAGGCAACGAAACTGAATGCCATGGTCCAGTGGGCCACACGTTCTGCCGAAGTAAAACGCTCAATCAACTTACCGGTACGTGGCTCAGGCAGCTTTACAGGACCTTTGACCAAGTGAGCACCAACAATCAACAGAAAAACCACTGCAACGGCCCAGCCGCCATAGTAGGAAATCCAGTCATTGCGCATTTGGCGCCATGTTTCACCGCTTTTGTTGATCAACACACCGGTTTCACGGCCTTTGGTGACTGTGGTGAATGAATCACCCGACGCCACGTCGGACCAAACCGGTGAGTTGTTCAGGGGCTGCGTTTGCTGCTTCTGGACTTGCGCTTGCGCGCGTTCAGATGCATCTTGCGCCATGGCCCCCATTGACCACAGTGAGCACACCGCGAAAACCAGCGCGGTGAACAAGGCCAACATCGCCTTGCTCATGCCTGGCTTTGCAGCAGCCCGAATGGTTGAATGTGTCATGATTGACTCTCCTTATTTGGCCTTTGCCGAATCGCCAGTACGAACGTATTCGTTCTGTGCTTTGGCTCGGACGTTCAGGTTGTCTGCCCAGCTTTCCTTGTCACCCGCTTTGAAACCACCGGCGGTGAATTCACCGCCGCCAGTCACATAAGCCGGTGTGTCGGCCTTGCCTGCATACCCCTTGCCTTCGTTGGCATCTTCCAGGGGTGAGCAACCAGTGGCCAAAACCAGGCCCGCAAAGGCCCCGGAAAGGATCAACTTGCTACGAAGCGCCATAATTACGCGCCCTCCTTGGCAGGTTGGCCATAAGCAGAACTCCAGCCCCACACTTCAGCGCCTTTGCCGCGAACAACCACACGATTGCGGAAGATGTCGGAGACTACGTCACCGTCACCAGCCAACAAGGCTTTGGTTGAACACATTTCGGCGCACAGTGGCAGCTTGCCTTCGGCCAAGCGATTGCGACCATACTTCTCGAACTCGGCTTCGGAAGCGTCTTCTTCAGGACCGCCTGCACAGAATGTGCACTTGTCCATCTTGCCACGCTGACCAAATGCACCTTCCTGAGGGAATTGTGGTGCACCGAATGGACAGGCGTAGAAGCAATAACCGCAACCAATACACAGGTCCTTGTCGTGCAACACAACACCTTCATCGGTCTTGTAGAAGCAGTTCACTGGGCATACGGCCTGACAAGGCGCGTCTGAACAGTGCATACAGGCTACGGAGATTGAACGCTCTCCGGGTTCGCCGTCGTTGATGGTAACCACGCGGCGGCGGTTGATACCCCAAGCCACCTCGTGTTCGTTTTTACATGCGGTGACGCAGCCATTGCACTCAATGCAACGCTCGGCATCACACAGAAACTTCATTCGTGCCATTTTGTTATCTCCTTTGCATTAGTGCTTAAACCAGCTTTTCGATCTGGCAAACGGTGGTCTTTGTTTCCTGCATCATGGTAACCACGTCGTAACCGTAGGTTGTCGCAGTGTTTACCGCCTCTCCACGTACAACGGGTGCCGCACCTTCCGGGTAGTACTGCAGAAGGTCTTTGCCTTCCCAGTGTCCAGAGAAGTGGAATGGCAGAAACACAGTGTCTGCGCCTACACGGCGTGTAACCAAGGCTTGCACCTGGATCTTCGCACCGGTTGGTGTAGTCACGCGAACCTGATCGCCGTGTTTGATGCCACGGTCGTTCGCTGCCTTGGGGTTGATTTCAACAAACATGTTTTGTTGAAGTTCAGCCAGCCATGGGTTGGAACGAGTTTCTTCACCACCACCTTCGTATTCCACCAAACGACCTGAAGTCATGATCAAGGGGAAAGACTTGCCAATGTCGGCATTCTTTTCCTGAACAGACTTGTACAGGGTCGGCAAGCGCCAGAAGGCTGCCTTGTCGTCGTGTGTTGGGTACTTGGCAACCAAATCGGGTCTGGTGGAGTACAGCGGCTCGCGGTGCTTGGGCACTGGATCCGGGAAGTTCCACACCACAGCACGGGCCTTGGCGTTACCGAATGGATGGCAACCGTGCTTCATGGCCACGCGCTGAATACCGCCGGACAGGTCGGTTTTCCAGTTTTTGCCTTCGGCTTCGGTTTTTTCTGCCTCGGTAAGGTCGTCCCACCAACCCAACTGCTTGAGTAGGTCGGCTGTAAACTCGGGGTGACCGGTTGTAATTTCAGCACCCACTGGGTGTGATCCAGCCTCGGCCAACAGGTTGACACCGTCTTTTTCAACACCGAAGTTGGCGCGGAAGTTACCGCCACCGTCCATGACCGATTTTTCTGTCGAGTACAGGTTGGGTGAACCGGGGTGTTTGATGTCGGCTGTGCCGTAGCAAGGCCAAGGCAAACCGAAGTAATCACCATCACATGGGCCACCTTCGGCTTTCAATGTGCGAACGTTGAAGGTGTGCATGTTTTTCATGTGCAGCTTCAAACGCTCTGGACTTTGACCGGTGTAGCCGATGGTCCATGTGCCTCTGTTGATCTCTTTCAAGACGGATTCCATTTCTGGCTCCATCATGCCGCCCTTGCCCTTTACCAGTGTGAAGCTGCGGCTGAACTCGTCTGCGAACCCAAGCTTCTCTGCCAATTGCTGCATGATCATGTGGTCAGTGCGGCTATCGAACATGGGCTCGATCACCTTCTCGCGCCACTGCAGTGAACGGTTGGAGGCTGTGCAGGAACCGGCACACTCGAATTGTGTGGCTGCAGGCAGCAAGTACACTTCGCGGTTGGGGTTCAGGCCAGCAGGGTCGCCGGGCATCGCTGCCATGGAGGCGGTTGCTGAAGGATAAGGATCAACAACCACGAGCAAGTCGAGCTTGTCCATGGCTTTCTTCATGTCCAAACCACGGGTTTGTGAGTTCGGTGCATGCCCCCAGAAGAACAGGCCGCGAAGGTTGCCGGATTTCTGATCAATCAACTCGGGGTTTTCAAGTACACCGTCTACCCAACGCGACACGGTCATACCGGCTTTGGTGGTCATGCCCTCTGCATAGCGGCTCTTGATGTATTCGTAATCCACACCCCATACGCGGCACCAGTGTTTCCAGGAGCCTTCGGCAACGCCGTAGTAGCCTGGCAGTGAATCTGGGTTTGGACCTACGTCGGTCGCGCCTTGTACGTTGTCGTGTCCACGGAAAATGTTGGCACCGCCACCAGACACACCAATGTTGCCCAAAGCAAGTTGCAAAATACAAGATGCGCGAACCATGGCGTTACCAATGGTGTGCTGGGTTTGACCCATACACCACACAATAGTACTGGGGCGGTTCTTGGCAAACATCTCAGCCACTTTGTACATTTGCGCTTCGCCCACACCACAGGCTTCTTCAACTTTATCAGGAGTCCAGTTGGCCAACACTTCAGCCTTGATCTGGTCCATGCCGTAGACACGGTCGTTGATGTACTTCTTGTCTTCCCAGCCGTTTTTGAAGATGTGGTGCAACAAGCCAAACAGGAAAGGAATGTCTGAGCCAGAGCGAATACGCACGTATTCGTCTGCGCGCGCAGCAGTGCGTGTGAAACGTGGGTCAACCACGATCATTTTCGCGCCTGTTTCCTTGGCATGCAGCATGTGCAACACAGACACGGGGTGCGCTTCAGCTGCATTGGAGCCGATGTACAAGGCGCACTTGGTGTTCTGCATGTCGTTGTAGGAGTTGGTCATTGCACCATAACCCCAAGTGTTCGCAACGCCAGCCACCGTGGTGGAGTGGCAAATACGCGCCTGGTGATCACAGTTGTTGCTGCCCCACATCGATACCCACTTGCGCAGCAAGTAAGACTGTTCGTTGTTGTGCTTTGAAGAGCCGATGATGAATACGGAATCAGGACCGTTTTCTTCACGCAGTGCCAGCATTTTCTTGGCGATACCGTCGAGCGCTTCGTCCCAGGAAATTTTCTGGTACTTGCCGTCCACCAATTTCATGGGGTATTTCAAACGGTACTCACCGTGGCCGTGCTCACGAAGCGCCGCACCCTTGGCACAGTGCGCACCCAGGTTAATGGGGCTGTCGAACACCGGATTTTGGCGGATCCACACGCCATTCTGCACTACCGCATCGGTGGCGCAACCCACTGAGCAGTGCGTACAAATTGTGCGTTTGATTTCAATTGCGCCGCCAGCTGTGCTGCCTTCAGCAGCCGCTTCAGCGCGTTTGACCATACCAAACGGCAGGCTGCCCGCAACGGCACCCGCACCCACGCCAATTCCGGAGCGCTTCAGGAAAGCGCGGCGGTCCATTGTGGCACCCAAGCGCGACCCAATTTTATTGAGCAGGCTGTGGTTGTGATTTGGGATCACTTTGGCCACTGTCTTGTCGTCTCTTCTCTTTAACATCCTGGTCTCCTTGAGTTACACCAGCAAGGTTCTGTAATAGGTTTTCACATGCTCAGAGAGCTGGTAACCCTTCGATTTCTTTTCTGTGCCTGCGGCAGCGACTTGTTCGGCCACTTCAGGTTGTTTACTTACCACCAGTGCAGCACCGGCAGCAGCGACACCCACACCGGCACCCACCAGGAACTGGCGTCGTGCAAGCTTGGGTTTGTCTTGACTTATCATTTTCTTGGTCATCTCATCACCTCCAATCAAACGGCACTTTCAAAATCGAAAGACTGTGTTTCAACATCAAAGAACACGCGAGCCAAACGACCCACAGTTTTGTAAAAATCGGTATTGCTGGCTGCCTCTATGTCGTCGGCCATGCGGCCATACCAGCTCGCCATGTGGGCCTGGAAGAACGCACGCTGCTCTGCAAACGACACAGGTGGCTCGTCCGCCAAAATCAAATAACGCATCACTTCGCACAGAAAAGCGATGTGGTCTTCGGTTTCCACCAAAGCTTCGTCGCGGGTCAGTCCAAACTTTGCCAGGTCATCGCGCAAGGCAATCAAGGGCTTTTCGTTCAAAAAACCAGCCATGTAATACGAGCCATACAACATCACTTCGGGGCGACCCACGCCAATGAAGTTGTCGACAAATTCCTGATTGATTTTCTTGCTGTCGAATTGCTCCACCACGCGAATGAGCTCGGAAAACTCGAAGCCCAACGGTGTTGTAATGTCGAGCGTGCCGCGATCAATTTCACGGAAACGGGCCAGAAACTCATCGTTTACCTTGCCGGAAAACAATTGGGACAACAGGCCATAAAAATCGGCGCGAGCCCAGTCTTCGCCGGCGATCAGGTTGTCATCCTGTTGAACCTGGGTGGTCATTTTTTCACCTCAAATATGGTCATTTCATCTTTGGCGCTATACATGTCAGTTACGCGGCAATCGGCGCACATTTTCAGCCGGTTTGCATTTCGTTCAAACATGCTGTGCGCACTCAGTTTTGCAAACATGTTCTCGATCATGTGCTTGGTGCCAAACGCTTTTCCACAGCTGATGCAGTGGAATGGCTGCGATTCGTTCAACACACGCTTTTCGCGAGCTGCCGGGCCAAGCAACAGCTGTGGCACCAATTCCATTGCATTTTCGGGACAAGTTTCAACACACAATCCACACTGAACACAGTTCCGCTCAATGAAGCGGAGCTGAGGCAATTCGGGATTGTCGATCAGTGCTGAAGCTGGACAAGCGCTGGTGCAGCTCATGCAAAGCGTGCATTTGTCTTTGTTAACCAACACGGCACCAAAGGGTGCGGAAGCGGGCAATGCTATTGGTTCTTCAAAATCGAGCTGAGCATGCTTTTGAGCGTGCTCTGCCAGATGATCCACAGCGAACTCCATGCGGGTTCGCTTGTTGGAAGACAGCTCGAAGCTGGCAGCTTGCACACCGGAAGCGACCAAATTCGACGGCTGGAACAACTGCTCGGTTTGCCCAACAGCAAGAAGGCGGACACGGCGCTGCAAACCCATGGCTTCGAGCAGCGTATTTACCCAACCTACTTGTGCGCCAAGCGGCTCACCATAATGGGCCCCTTCCAGCGCAGATTGCACAATCGTAATTCTGTCTACACCAAAAGCCAGGGCCGACAACCACAAGTCTGGGCCCGCACTTGCACTGTGATTCAATTCGATGGGCAACAAACTAAAATCTGAGGAAGCGGACTTGCCGGCATTGATTGCCGCCATTTTTTTGGCTGACTCAAGCCAGTTGTGTTCAAAGTCTGGGCCGTGAAACACCAATTCCAACTTTTTTCCACCATTTGCACGAAACGCTTTCACAGCCGTTTTAATCGCGCGCCCCTGCGCAGTTGCGGGGCTCAATGCAAATTGAATTGCGCCGGTTGGGCACACTGTAGTACAGGCACCACAACCTAGACAAAGATGCGGATTTACCTCAATTTTTTCACCGGCAGATCGAATTGCCTTGGTACTGCAGGCGTCGATACAGTTGCTGCAGCCCTCTTTGTTCGAACGGCTGTGCGCGCAAATGCCCGACTTGTAATCAAAAAACTTGGGCTTCTCGAATTCACCCACAGTTTGAACTGCGTCCAGCATGGCTTCGAGCATGAGTTGCTCGCTGTCGCCCACATGCCAATAACCCAAAGGCGCTTGGCGATCAGCAAACAAGCCCGGCATGGTGCAGTCAATGACCATGTCGTATTCGCGCGCTGAAACCAAATTCATGTCGGAAAAAGAAATGGCTTTGAACTCGCCACACGCCTTGATACATGCACCGCTTTGATCGCAACTGCCGAGGTCAATCGCAAAGGAGTCTTTGGAGATCGACTTTGTTGGGCATGCATCAACACAAGCGCCGCAGCGTGTGCACATTTCCATGTCCACAGGGTTTGTTTTTCGGGTATTCAAGGTGAACGAACCCAAGTAACCCTCGGCTGAATCAACAGCCAATGCCAGCACATTCAAATCACGCTTGGCTGGCAACACAACGCCAGAGGCATCAACAACCAACAAATCAACGGTGAGGTTGTTGGCCAGCGTTTGGGCATGGTGAAGCTGCTTGTCGGTTTGCGAAACAACAGCAATGCGGCCTTGCGATTTGAACAGCACGGCCGGGACGGGTTCTACCTGAAATTCAGTTTCGTAGGCGGCGAGTGCCGCAACGGCTGCGGCTGCCTCGGGAGAGGACTGCGGGCCGGGCTGACCTCTCAGCAATCCGCGCAAATTTACGAATTCAATTGTTTGGGTGTTTGAAGATGTGTCTGAAACAGATTCGAACACCGCCTGTTCCTGAGTACACCCTACGAAACAACGCGCACCGCTGGACCGGTTTTTTGAATCAAGAATCTTGGAAATACCATCGCGACAAGCACGCTGAGCGGACAAAAACCGTACTCCGTCGACGCTGACGTTTTTCAACGCCTTGTCAACTGTCTCGCCGCTTCCCTGGCAACCACACACAAACACATCCGAGTTGGTCATCTAAAACTTCTATTTTGGTTATTTGGCAATTAATTGCAAAACTTGTGCCACACCCACCCCGTAATTTTTCTTATTTAAAATCATTGGACTAGGAGAAGGGGCTTGTATACAAGGAAGGCATGTGGTGCATTTTGTCTGTATCGACATGGACAATCGATACGACAAAATGTACCAAATGAAGATCATTTTTTTGGAAGATTTTCGAACGATCGTTCTGTTAACTGTTCTTGTGAATCAATGGCTTGCGATTCATTAGGGATTACCCTCGGGTCGCCCTCGGTTTGTGTATTTTCTTCACCGGTCTGTGCTTCGTTTTCCGGTTTGTCTAGCACAGGCGCTGGAACTTCCGGCAACTCATCAACCGACCCAGGCAAGGCATTCAAACCCTCTTTTATGTCACCTATTTTCGGTAACTCAAGGTCTGGGCGACTCAACAATTGCTTTGACAACGTCATCTTGCCAATGTCCTCCTGACTCAACGGAGTGAACTTGCTGTAGTCATCAATGTAAATATCCAAACCGTCCATGACATTGAATTCCGGGCGGGAAAACAGAGCTTTGAAGGCCTTGTTTTTCAACTCTGCGGATACTTTGTCCACCATAAACGCCTTGATATCACCGCCCTGCTCCACTTTTGTTAAATCGGCTTCGGTGGGCAAAGGAATATCGACTTGGGGCTCTTTCGAGACCGCCACCGCAGAATCGCCACTGGAATCGCGATTCAACTCAGCAGGGGGCTGTTTAATGCTCAGCTCACTGCCGCCTTGGATTGGCTCCGAGAGGTTTTCAAGTTGTTTTTCCTGCTCTTTGGCCTCCAGTTTTCGCTTTGACCACCTGCTTAGAAAATTATCACTCATCGCTTTAACTACGCTCCCCAGGTTTCACAAAAGACTGTGGGCGCCGGCGCTGCTTGGGCTCGGGTTGATACCTCGCCTGCACCAACTCAGCAAGCCAACTTGCCACGGGGCCGGGCAATGGAAGCGTTTGGACTTCCTCATTCGAGTCCATCCAGCGCGCGGCTTCGTCATAACTTAACGTTGCTTCAAAAACCGATGGTCTCAAGGTCTTGTTGTCTTCGGGATAACGTACGCAAAAGAAAACATAGGGCACTTCAGTATCAAGGTTTAAAAAATAGCCTTGCAATTGGTCTTGGTACACCTCAACTTTAAGGGTTTGCACCAGTTCTTCATCACCTTGTTCCAAGGGTACTTCCGCCGGACACATGTCAAGAACCTGCCAGCGAAAAGGCTGCCAGGGCGACTGTTGCATTACTTTTCCGATTTTTACTTTGATCGCCAGTTCACCCAGCACCAAAAAATTTGCACTCAAAAAACACCTCTGCGAGTTGCCGGTGCCCGCCAGTACGGGCACAATTCATGGTTATTAGATTAGAAGATACACCACAAGTATCACAATAGGAGTTTGCCCCATGGGGCGAGGGATTGAACGATGACAGACCGAGTTATTCAACTGGTCCAGGACAATTCGCGCGTAATTCCATTGAATTTCAGCGCGCCCGCAAGCAGTGAAGTACCCGCAAAAGATCATTTCAATCGCAGGCTTCATGACTTGCGCATTTCTGTCACTGACCGCTGTAATTTCCGTTGCGTGTACTGCATGCCAAAGTCGATCTTCGACAAGGATTACCAGTTTTTACCGCATAAAGACTTGCTCAGCTTCGAGGAAATCGAACAGGTGGCCCGTCAATTCGTGGCCTTGGGTGTAGAAAAAATCCGCCTGACTGGCGGTGAACCGTTGCTGCGCAAAAACATCGAAATACTGATCGAGAAGCTGGCCCGCTTGCAAACACCCAACGGCAAGCCTGTTGAAATTACGCTGACAACCAATGGCACCCTGCTTCGAAAAAAGTCCAGAATATTGAAAGAGGCTGGACTGAACCGCGTCACTGTTAGCCTGGATGCGATCGATGATGCCGTGTTCAAAGCAATGAATGATGTCGACTTTTCGGTCAATGAGGTACTGGATGGTATTGAGGCTGCTTACGAGGCTGGCCTGGGGCCGATCAAAGTAAACATGGTTGTGAAAGGCGGCATGAACGATGACCAGGTCCTACCAATGGCCAAACACTTCAAGGGCACACCGCACATTCTGCGCTTTATTGAGTACATGGATGTAGGCAGCAGCAATGGCTGGAAAATGGACGAGGTGGTGCCTTCAGCACGCATCGTGAACATGATTTCCCAGCAGGTATCCCCATTGCAAATGCTGGATGCGAATTACACCGGCGAAGTTGCAGAACGCTGGAAGTACAGCGATGGAAACGGGGAAATTGGCGTTATTTCGTCGGTAACCCAGGCCTTCTGCAAAGATTGCACACGCATTCGCCTGTCGACCGAGGGCAAACTTTACACCTGCCTGTTTGCAAGCAAGGGACATGATTTAAAACCGCTGATTCGTTCAAACGCATTGCCTGAAGCAATTGGCGAACAACTGAATCATGCAATCAGAAACCTGTGGGCTGTGCGGGCCGATCGCTACAGCGAAATTCGAACTGAAAACACCACGCAGCCAAAAGACAGAATCGAAATGTCTTACATCGGCGGCTGAGGAATTGATTGAAGCAAGTTATGGCAGCACACATACAAACCACCCATGCAAGCATTCCCAGCACCGTTGAAATTACCGCAATCAACGAACGTGGCGAACAGGTACCCGTTCAAATTTCCGGAGAGCACCCGCTTACCCTGTACTTCGACAAAAAAGAACTGCTGACCATCATGACTCTGGGCGCGCAACCCGAGGCCTTGGCGTTGGGTTGGCTGCGCAATCAACGACTGGTTTCCGACCCATCGGAAATTTCAGCCATTCACGTGGATTGGGAAACAGAAAGCGTTGCAGTTACTTCTACCGTGCTGAAGACCACTGGCCAGACAATTTGGGAAACCACAGAAAAAGCCCAAAAACTGGAGAAGAAAACAACCACTTCCGGATGCGGTCAAGGCACTGTATTTGGCGACTTGATGGAAGATCTGGACAAGGTACATTTAAGCAATGCCTACAACTTGTCGCAAGACGTGCTGTACGGTGTGATGGACCAGGTGAGGAAACACGAATCCATATACAAACAGGCAGGTGCGGTGCACGGTTGTGCGCTTTGTTCCAACAGCGGCGAGAATCGCGGAGAGATATTGCTGTTTGTTGAAGACGTGGGCAGACACAACGCAGTGGATGCCATTGCCGGTCAAATGTGGTTGCACGGCATGACTGGCGAAGACAAAATTTTTTACACCACCGGGCGCTTAACCTCCGAAATGGTGATCAAGTGCGCCCAAATGGGCATACCGGTGTTGGTGTCTCGATCCGGGCTGACGCAAATGGGCTATGAAATCGCCCAAAAACTGAACATCACTATGCTGGGTCGCTGTCAGGGCAAGCACTACCTGCTCTACAGTGGCACGCATCGATTCAACACTTTAACCAACACACAATTCGCATGAGTATTTCACTTGATGACATCACTGGCGTTATCCTGGCAGGCGGAATGGGCCGTCGCATGGGTGGCATTGACAAAGGACTTCGAAATTTCAAAAACGCACCGCTGGCGCTTCATGCAATGATGCGTTTGAATGGACAGGTCGGCAGCATGACCATTAACGCCAACAGAAATATCGGTGTATACGAAGGGTTTGGCATTCCTGTCATCTGCGATCAACAACCCGATTTCGCAGGGCCTTTGGCAGGTATGCAAACCGCCCTTGGCTATGCCACTGTGCCTTTTTTGGTCACGGTACCTTGTGATGTGCCAATGTTCCCAATGGATTTGGTGGAAAAGCTGGGCGCACCGTTTGAAAAGAATGTGGGATTGATGTTGACAGTGGCCGCGACCAAGGGTCGACACCACCCGGTGTTTTGTATGATGCGCACCGAGTTGCTACCCAGCATGGAAGAGTTTTTACGCAAGGGTGGGCGAAAAATTGACGCATGGTACGCCAACATTCCTCATGAAGCAGTCGAGTTTGACGACGAGGCTGCTTTTCACAACGTCAATACCCTTGACGAACTTAAAGAGCTTGAGCAGAAATCCTGAGTAGCAGAACAAAGCATGGAAACTGATTTTCAAACGGTCGATGAAGCAAGGCTGAAAATACTGGCGCTTCTTCAGCCTATTACCGGGACACGCACCGTAGCCATTCGAGAGGCGCTCGACCAGGTGTTGGCAACAGACTTGCTGTCACCCATCAATGTGCCAGCACACGACAATTCCGCGATGGACGGCTATGCTTTCAGCGGGCACTGTATTCAAGCTGCAGGCATTACCAATCTGAAAATGGTCGGCACTGCTTACGCCGGAAAAGCCTTCAACGGCAATTGCGGCAAGGGTGAATGCGTGCGCATCATGACTGGCGCAGTAATGCCCGAGAATTGCGACACAGTGCTGATTCAAGAAAATGCCACCGTCAGTGGCGACACCATCAGCTTTCCGCCAGGTGCCGTCAAAGCCGGGGACAACCGCAGATTGGCGGGGGAAGACCTGACCATCGGGAAGCCTGCCCTGCCCGCCGGTAAGGTGCTGCGCCCAGCAGACTTGGGTTTAATTGCCTCGTTGGGTATCGCGGAAATTGCCGTACGCAGAAAACTGCGGGTGGCTTTTTTTTCCACTGGCGACGAACTCCGATCTTTGGGTCAACCCCTGGATGAAGGCTGCGTGTATGACAGCAACCGCTACACATTGTGGGGCATGCTGACACGCCTGCGATTCGTTGAATTACTGGATATGGGCGTTGTGCATGATTCACCTGAAGCGCTTGAGCAAGCCATGCTTCAAGCCATGGAACAGGCAGATGTTATCGTGACTTCGGGCGGTGTTTCTGTCGGCGAAGCCGACTACACAAAACACGTGATGGAAAAACTGGGCAGCGTGAATTTCTGGAAAATTGCCATGCGCCCCGGTCGCCCCATGGCTTTTGGTCAAGTGCACAACAAAAACACAGGTGATTCAGCATATCTGTTTGGTTTACCTGGCAACCCGGTGGCGGTCATGGTCACCTTTTACGCATTTGTTCGTGACGCCTTGTTCAAATTGGCTCACGCAAATACCTTACCAATTCCCATGGTCACCGCAAAACTTGCGCAGAACGTGCGCAAGCGCCCGGGGCGTACCGAATATCAACGCGCCCGACTCGAGATGACTCAAGGCTCTCCAATTGCACACCTTACAGGTGCACAAGGTTCCGGTATTTTGCGCAGCATGTCTGAATCCGATTGCTTGCTGGTGTTGGCCCATGATCAAGGTGACTTAAAAGCAGGCGACTCGGTGCTGGCCCTGCCGTTTGAAGGCTTGATTTAAGTTCCCAATGAACCCCACCCGGGGGAGTGAACCAAGTGAGTGATTTTCAGGGGTAAGTTCAGGCGCTACCATGGGCGCTCTTGAATTCAGGCCCCTGACATGCTCCAAGACCCCCGCCCCATCAAACCGTTACAACACACCCTGTGCAGTGTGCTGGAAGAGTTAGGGCTGGAGTTTCTGCCCAGCCAGTGGGCACTGCAATCCGAGCTGCTTGAGTCTGGCGACGACGCTGAACTGAATCACGTGTTGGGCTATCTTTCCGCCTGCAATATTTCCCGGCAACTATTTCACGAGGTGTCGCCCGGGGAAATCAAACACCTGGGCCCATTCACCCTGGCCATGTTGCACAACGGCCAGTGCGGTCGGCTTGAAGAATTGATTGCACGTCATCCTGAGCAAACCGCCTTGAAATGGGCGCTTCAAATTGACTCGATCAAACCCGACAGCGTCCACGCCAACACCAACCACACTCCCTCAGGCCTGTTCCACTTTTGGCAACAACTTCGCGACAGCCCATGGTTACGCGAAGCGCTGAATTTCGAGAACGGAAGCTTCAAGCCAGTGATCTACGCATCACTGCTAATTAACTTGTTGGCCTTGGCTGGCCCACTGTTTTCGCTTCAGGTGTACGACCGGATCATTCCCAACCAAGCCTACGCATCAATGATTGCATTGCTGATGGGTGTATTCCTCTGCCTGGGGTTTGAACATGCGTTAAAGCATGCCCGCCACCGCCTGATGGAAATTGCCGCGACATCAATTGACGCCCGCTGCACCACACACCTGTCAAAAGCACTCCTGAATGTACCCATTCACAAAACAGAACCCACTTTGCTGCTACAGCATCTTCGCTCGTTTGAACAACTGCGAGAATTGATCACAGGTGTATTCCTGCTGGCCTTGATTGACTTGCCTTTTCTGGTGCTGTTTTTGGCAGTAATCGCGCTGATTCACCCAGCGTTTTTATTGATCGCTGGTGGCGTTATTGGATTAACACTGTTATTCGTAGCAACCTCGCACAGAACAATGTCCCGGCTAGGGCAAATCCAGATGCGGCAAAGCCGCGAAACTCAAAGTCAATGGCTGGATTCACTGGCCTGCCTGGACAACATTCAAGCCCATGGCGTGCAACAGGCTCACAGCCAATTGCTCAACAAACTACAACTTAAGTCGCGATTAAGCGGCAATGCTGTGCGCGATCAGCTCTTTTCAGTCAACCAACGCATACACCTGCTACAGCAAAGCAGTTGGGTGCTTACAATTTCGCTGGGGGTTTACTTCATTGTTGAGAAACAACTCACAGTGGGTGGATTGATCGCAGTGTCGATGTTGACCATGCGCTGCTTTGCCCCCATTCAAAAACTGCAAGCGCACTTGGTGCAAACGCATTCAGCCCAATCCAGTTTCGAAGAACTTGACCAGTTTTTAGGCCAGCAAAATCAAGCCAAAACACAACGTCACGCGCTTGAACGCGTGGATGCCATTGCGCTTGAATCAGCCAGTGTGCTCAAGCCTGGGCGCAACAACACTACAGCACAACCCTTTGACTTCATACTTCGCGCCGTGAGCTTGAACCTCCATGCTGGTGACCGACTCGGAGTTATTGGCACCACAGGTTCAGGAAAAACCTCCCTGCTGAAACTACTGGCACAACAGCTGAAATGCGACCTGGGTCAACTGGCGGTCAACAAACTGTCTGTCGACCATATTCACGCCAGTGAATTTCAATCCAAAGTGGGCTATGCCAGCCAACCTCCGGTGTTGATCAAGGGTAGTTTGCTCGACAACATTCGCTTCATGCGCCCAAACATTGGCACCGCAGACTGCTGGAAAGTTTTACGGCAACTGGGCCTGAAAGAATGGGTAGACCAGCACCCCGACGGAATTCACATGGTGATTGAAAGCCAAGGCAACAATTTGTCCTCTGGGCAAAAACAGGCCGTGTCGCTGTGCAGGGCACTGGCTGGTCAGCCGCAATTGGTGCTTCTCGACGAACCCACCGTGTGTCTGGATCAACACATGGAAAACCAGCTAATGCAACACCTGCAACAACTACCGGAACAAACTATTCTGGTGTTTACCACGCACAAACTGGGGCTACTTTCTTGCGCAAACAGCTTGGTTCTGATGCACAACGGGCAAATACACACACAAGGGGAAAAACCTGAAGTACTGCACGCCGCCAACGCACTTGCCACGCAGCGCAAACAAGAAAGGCAGATTAAACAATGAGTATTCAAAACACAATAAAGGGGATTATTCATTGGTTTGCGGGGAAAAGTGAGCCGAACCACATGCCTGCTACAGCCGCGCTTGAACAATCACGGCTGTGGCAACAACAACAAGTGATCACCAGGCGACTGGTGCACTGCTGTGCGCTCACCTTGCTGGCCTTGCTCGCCTGGTCTGCGATTGCAACAGTGCCCCAGGCCGCGCATGGCGAAGCACGGGTAGTGCCTTCGCAGCGCTTGCAAGTGATTCAAACCGTGGACGGCGGGGTGATCAACCAAGTGTTCGTACGCGAAGGCCAATTGGTGAAAGCCGGTGACAAACTGGTGCAAATCGACATCACCCGCTTTTCATCAAGCCTGAAGGAAAAGGAGGCGATCGATGCCTCGTTTCAATTTCGGGAAGCCAGGTTAATGGCCCAACTTAACAAAACCGCACTGAATCTGCCTGCGGCTTTGGTTCAACAATTTCCCGATTTATACATGCAAGAATCCAAGCTGCTGCAAACCAAATTGCAAGAGTGGGCTGCGCAGACACAAATTTATGAGCAGCAACTTGATCAACGTCAACGCGAGCTTGATGAAGCCCAAAGTAATGCCACTGCGGCCAAACGCAATCTGGAAATATCCGAACAAGAATTGGGCAGCATGCGGCCTCTTCTAAAAAGTGGCGCGGTGTCACCAATCGAAGTGCTTCGTCTTGAACGCGATGTGGCCAAAGCCAAAGGCGACTTTGAAGGCGCCAATGCCCAGACTAATCGGCTTCATTCCGCGATTCGTGAAGCTCGCCAAAAAATTGAAGAAATTCGCTTGAAACAAATCAATGAAGCGCGCACTGAACTGTCCGAGGTCAAAGCGCGACTGGCCAGTCTGGAGCAAAACCAGATCGAACTTTCCGACCGGGTAAACCAGGCCACATTGAAAACCCCAGTAGACGGACTTGTACAGCGCATTTTGTACAATACCCGCGGGGCCGTTGTACCTGCAGGAAAGGAAGTGATCGAAATTGTACCGATTGATGAACAATTGGTTTTCGAGACTCGAATTAATCCGAAAGACATTGCATTTATTCGCCCCGAACAACATGCCAATATTCGTGTAACCGCCTATGACTATGCCATTTACGGCGCACTTGAAGGGACCGTGGAGAGTATCTCCGCAGACAGTTTACTTGACGAATTTGGCCGACCTTACTTCAGTGTAAAAGTCACGGTGCAACGCCAGCAGGTGCACGAAAAAATCCGTTTAATGCCTGGCATGGTTGCCAATGTGAGCATTGAGACCGAAGACCGAACGGTGTTGTCCTACCTCACCAAGCCGGTTTTACGGGGTTCGATCCAAGCCTTCACTGAACAGTGAAGCAAAGCCAACCTTACAAAATAACTCCATAGAGTTAACTCTCGCCCATCCTGACCCAATCACCTGTTTGGCACACAGTGGATTTGGAACCAAACTCGCGACTCGATCACTTATCAATGACATCGAATCCGAGGACCCGTATGAGCGAGAAGCCCGTTGTGAATGCCCAAGAATGCGACCCAAGTACACTGGGACTGGCCAGAAAACCGCGCCCTGCCCTGAAACGCAAGCCGCAAACCGAGGTGGTTGTACAACTGGGGCCATTTACCGATGGACAGATTACCGCCCCTGAAATGGTTCGCCCCCTGGAAGGACCAACCGAATGGCTGATCAAACCGAAAACCGGTGAAATTGTGCCTTTCGATGCGGGTACCCCACCTGACAAAGATGTTGTTCGCAAATACATTACCGTAGAAGCCCAAGACAACGATGTGCCAGAAGACCTTCCGAAATTGAGCGAAGGCTATGTTGTGGAACGCGTCAGCCAGGACCCACTACCCAGCATGGATGGCGAAGTGGGCGAAAACGGTACCGACACGGTCCGCGTGGTTGAAAAAGAAGGTCCTGCCAGTGTGGAATGCAAAGACATGCCACCCCCAACACCCGTGGATGAAAATGAAGAACCGCCGCCCGTAGACCCACCCGTCGACGAAGAGGAAGACTGCGAATGCCCCGCACCGCCCACCTGCCCCCCAGTAGATGAGCAGGAAGAATGCAAGACCGATCCGGATTGCCCCGAAGTAGATGCGGTGAATGACTGTTCGAGTACCAAGGTAGATTGCCCAGTCATTGTCGACGTGCTCGACAACGACCTGGGCTGTGGCGAATTGAAAATCACCGAAGCGAGCGCAGAAAACGGAACAGTTGAAATCAGGGACGGCAAATTGCACTACACGCCCAACGAGGGATTTTGTGGTGAAGACGTTATCAGCTACACCATTGGTGACGACGGTTGCCTGACCGACACCGCCCATGTGTACATGAATGTTGAGTCAATTGACACACCCGTCAGTGACAGTGACTGCCCCACAGACTACACAGAAAACGCCGCTGACACGGGCGACACCAAGATGCACGACTATGAATACTCCTCCGAAGAATATTCGGTCGATGCCGTCGCACAAGCCACTCAAGAAAAAGTGCAGGCTTATCTGGAGCATGCCCAGGAACAAGCCAACGAACACACCCAAAGCAAAGCAGGATGGGCTTCAAGTTTCAGCGCCAGTGACTTTGACTCTTCATCCTGTGTACCCGCCGAAGACGCAGTTGCGGTGTGCTGATGCAATTTAACGAACGAGCCAACATGAACACAAGCCACACGCCAAACACCACATTGAGAACCTTGCCTGCAGCAATGTTTCTCGCCCTGCTCACTTTCAGCGTGCCCGCTGCATGGTCCCAGGAAAATCAGGCCACTCCTGCCGTAGAAACGCCCAATCCCTTGCAACAAAGCGTAATCAGGGGTTTGCAAAACAGCCCCACACTAGACGCCGATGTGC
This sequence comes from Limnobacter sp. G6BE5S, assembly GCF_058448965.1. NCBI lineage: Bacteria > Pseudomonadati > Pseudomonadota > Betaproteobacteria > Burkholderiales > Burkholderiaceae > Limnobacter > Limnobacter sp. G6BE5S. The sequence continues at coordinate 299,730 of NZ_JBZFLM010000004.1, read as the reverse complement.
ATGCGCTTGAGGCACAAATGGAGGAAGCAAACGTGGTCTTTGGCACCCTGCTGCCCACGGTCGATGCGCGGGGTTCGGCAGGTCGGGAACGCACCAGCATTGAGAACTCGGACACACGCACCTACAACGCAAATTCCTATGGAATTGAGGCACGCCAAAACCTTTACAACGGGTTTGCCTCTCAGGCCCGCTACATGGCCGCCCATTCCGGGGCCATGCAAAGTTATTACCGATACATCAACAAGGCCAATCAGGTGGCCTTTGAAGCGTCCAGTGCTCATGTGGACGTTTCCCGGTTTCAGGCCCTTACTCTACTTTCAGAAAACAATCTGAAATACCACCAGGACCTGATGAACCGCATTGAAGAGAAAGTGAAAAGCGGAGTTAGCCGTCAATCCGATCTTGAGCAGGCACGCAGCCGATACACCTTGGCCTTGGGCAACCTGGCGACCGAGAAAGCGAACACATTTTCGTCGATGGCAAATTACCAGCGAATTACAGACACGGTTTGGCCTGTGAATCAAGCAGGGGAATATGTTGTTAACGCTAACTTTGAAGTCGAGAACAAAGAACGCCTGGTGTTCGCCCTGAACAACCACCCCTTGCTGAAAGCCTCTAACGCGGCAATTACCACCGCCAAGCAGGAAGTGACAGCAGCCAGCGAAGGCTTTCACCCACGCCTTGATCTGCGCGCGAAAACAGATGTGTACAGCAATTACTTGTCTACCTTCGATGAGCGGCAAATTTCATCCATTGACTTGCTGGCAACAATTAACCTGTACCGCGGCGGTGCCGACAACGCCTCCCGAAATGCCGCGATCAAACGACGACTTCGCAGCCTGGACGACAAGCTGATTATTTGCCGCGCCATTCGCCAGTCAACACAAACCTCCTTGTTCGACGTGGTCAGTTCGCAAAAAAAACTGAATTACTTTCGTGAGCAGGCAGCGGCAATTACCAAAGCACGTGCCGCATACGAGCAGCAATTCGCCGTGGGGCGGCGTAGCCTGCTCGATTTGCTGAGCGCGGAAAATGAGTACTATCAGGCGCAACGCGCCCTGATCAATATTGAAGCGGACTTAAGCATTTCAAAACTGAAACTGCTGGCGGCCACAGGACAACTCACCACGCTGTTTGCAGTTGATGAGCTGGTCAACGCTGACGAACCCACCAAACGCAATGTCTTGTTCTACAAAGAACAAACACAGAGCGGTGCGGAAGCAGAAGGCTGCCCGGCCAGTTTGATTAATCTTGAAGATTTTGATTTGCCCAATATTGGATTCGACGAGGCGCTGAAGTCAGTCGATGCCAGCAATAGCCTGCCCCCGATTCAGTTGGCTCAGCTCAACGACGGTGGCCCCACTCAACAAGTGGCGGCATTTGGTGACCCTGCGGAAGTATCAAAAAGCCTGATCGACAAAACGAAAGCGTGGGCCTCAGCATGGGAAAACAAAGACCTGAACAGCTACATTGCGTTCTATGCACCCAACTTCAAACCTGAAGAAGGAAGCTACGAAGCTTGGGTAAGTCACCGGCGTGATCGAATTTCGAAAGCGCAAGGAATCGACATCGAAATTTCAGACTTGCAAGTCATTCCCAGTTTCGACAAACCCGATGAATATGAAATCAGTTTTGTTCAGGATTATCAGGCGAAGTCGTATCAGGAACGCTCAAAAAAAGTACTGACCTGGAAAGAAGACAAAGGCATTTGGCAAATTATTCGTGAACAAAACATGCCTTTTACCACCGCGCAAACCCAAGGTAAAAAGGGTTTGAATCTTGCACAGGCCAAGGTCGAATAATTCAATAATCGCTAGGCCATCAGGCTGCGGGCCAACACTCGCAGCCGCTCGTACATTGCACACTTGCTCAAGCTCAAACTTCCCGACTCAGAAAATACTGCGGCATTGCCTGTATTGCCGCCTCCCCTGAAACCATCCAAAGCGCTGAATTCGCCACCCTGTTCCACGCCACCTTCGGCCACTCGGCTTGCACGTACCACACTGACCCCATTGAGCAACAAACGGCGTAACACTGAAACACAATCGTCAGGAATGTTGCCATGGCCCGGTGCAGCAACAATTACAGAGGCAGGCTTGCGACTCAAAAGGTCATTTAATTGACGCAAAGGACCGTTTCCAGGCACGCAGTACACCACAGGGACTTCCATGGCTTCGAACAGGGGGTGCCCGGTTGCATCGTCATCAAATAGTTTTGAAAACTGACCTTGCGCCCCTGAATCCAAGGGCGAACTCATCGCCTCCTGGCTGTTCAGGCAATTTGAATCAGGCACCACAGAATAAGGTCCGTCGAAGGCATCGAAACCCGCTGTACTTTGCTTCTCCACGCATGCCGCAGGCGTAAACAAGCCCTGCATGAACAAGCCAAACGGCATGGTGCTGTTTGGCTGGCGACCCATCAAACATTGCTCGATAAAAGCCAGTGCACCACGCAAGTTTTCTGGACCATCGGCTTGTTCGGCATCGGCAGGCAACATGGCGCCGGTGAACAGCAAAGGTTTACTAAAGGCTGAAGTGGGCAATGTAAGGTGGAGGAAGTACAGCATGTCTTCCATGGTATCGGTGCCATGCGTCACCATGACCGCGTCTACCGAGGGCGATTGAAGCAAGCGCAAGAGAACTGAACGCAGTTGCAACATGTGCGACAGCTGCAGGTTTTGACTACCAATGCTGTAAGGTTGCTCAAAATGCCACTGTGCGCGGCGCAACAAATCGGGCATGTCAACTACAAGGCTTTCACCGCTGCGTTGGGCTGATTCATAAGCCCAGGTTTCCGATCCTTCGGTCAAAGCACCGGCAATGGTGCCACCTGTGGCCACCAATGCCACGCGGGGTAAGGTGTCAGGTGTTTGCGGGCGCATCGTCATCATCCAGCGGGTCCACCTTGCAGTCGTTGAACCCCAAAACACTCAGGGCATCTTTCTCGGGCAACTCATCAACGCCTTTCAATTTGCGTTGCATGGCGCGTGAACGAACTTCTGCGCCCTCAATATTTTTAGCGGCTTTTTCCAGGGTATCGCGCGTTTTGGCAAGAATATCGCCAAATTTACTGAACTCAGTTTTGACGGCGCTAAGCACTGTCCACACCTCGCTTGAACGTTTTTCCAATGCCAGCGTTTTAAAGCCCAGCTGGAATGCATTCAACAACGTGGTCAAAGTGATTGGGCCAGCAACGGTAACCCGGTGCAAACGCTGCAGGTCATCGACCAGGCCTGGGCGCTTCACCACTTCAGCATACAAACCCTCGGTGGGCAAAAACAGAATGCCGAAATCGGTGGTGTAAGGCGGGGCCAGGTATTTTTCTGCAATTGTTTTGGCTTCGGCGCGTATGGCCATGTCCAATGCTTTGGATGCGGTGGCCACGCCATCGGCATCTGCCCGGTCAAAACATTCAAGCAGGCGCTCGTATTGCTCTTTGGGGAACTTGGAGTCGATGGGCAACCACACGGGTTGGTCATCTTCCTTGCCCGGCAGGCGCACTGCGAATTCAACAATGTTGTTGCTGCCCGGTACAGGTTTAATATTGCGGCCGAACTGCGACGGTGTCAGCATTTGCTCAAGCAATGCCTGCAACTGCACTTCGCCCCAGGTGCCACGGGTTTTCACATTGGTTAAAACGCGCTTTAAATCGCCCACACCTGTGGCCAGGGTTTGCATTTCACCCAAACCTTTGTAAACCTGTTCAAGCCGCTCGCTGACCTGCTTGAACGATTCGCCCAAGCGGGTTTCCAATGTGGCGTGCAGTTTTTCATCCACCGTTTTACGCATCAATTCCAGCTTGCTGGCATTGTCGTCTTGAATGTCTTTGAGCTTTTGTTCAACCGACAAACGAATTTGCGTAAGCTGATCTTGAATCAGGGTGTTGGTGCGGTGCAGGGTTTCAGAAAACTGGTTCAGTTTCTCAGATTGAATTTGATTGCCCTGCGTGAATTGACCCACAATAATTTGCTGCAAACCATGTGCGGCCTGCTGACTCTCGGTGCGCGCTTGGGCAAAAGTTTGCTGTAGCAGTTCAGACTGTTTTCCTTGCCGTGTTTCCATGTCTTGATTAACAAGACGCAGTTGCTTGCCCAACTCTTCCGAGACGAAACGCTGCTGGGCCTGCGCATCCATGAGCTCATCAAGATTGCTCAACACCTGTTGTTGAAATTGGGCAAGCTCGGCCGAATTGTCGGCTGACATTTTTCGGTACACCAGGAAAAGACCGATCAGGACCACAAGCAACAGCCCCAGAACTGCCCATATCAGTGAAGCCTCCATGCTTACTCGCCCTTGATTGAAATGGTGTTCAAACCCTTGGCGCTGCCCTCGGGATCGGGTTTGTTACGCATCCAGTCGGCTGTGCGGAAAAATGACAACATCAACCCTTCAATGACTTTCTCGGGCAGTTGCATGGCACGCAAGGCATTGACCATGCACAACAGCCATTGGTCACGGTCCTCACTGGAAATGGGAAAGGGCATGTGGCGCATGCGCAAACGCGGATGACCAAACTGGGGCGAATACAAGTCGGGACCACCCAACCAGCCCGACAGGAACAGGTAAAACTTTTCGCGTGAATGATTCAGATGAACCGGGTGCAGCTTGCGAATGCGCTCGAAATCGGGGTTTTGATCCATTTCGTCGTAAAACAGATCAACCAGCTTGCGCACCCCCACCTGTTGGTCTTCTGGCGTGTCGCCGAAGTAAAGAATGGGCGGCTTGGGTTGCGCGTCGTCGCTTGTGTTGGTGCTGGTGCTGCTTGAATCGTTGTTGCTCATGGACATGCCGGCCTGAATTTGGGTCTGGGTAATGCGGATAATCTACCCACATTGTACCGGCATGTAACATGCTTTACGCGGTGGCTTGCCTCAAGGTTTGCATCACCGGTGCGCGGCACACCTTGTTCACTGACCATGCACCAAAAACCACCGACACCGCAGCACCTGCCACCACCCCAGCAACAATGTGCATGGGCGACAGGAAATATTCAAACTCGAACACAAAATGCGCCACGCCCCAGCCCAACCCCTGGGCGGCTATTGCAGCCACCAAGCCAGCCAAAGCACCCAGCACAGAAAGCTCGAGCCATGCGGCACGCTGAAGTTGTGCAGTAGAAGCACCCATGGCGCGGTAAATCGCGGCTTCGCGGGTGCGCACCCGTGCACCTGTCATGACGCAGGCCACCACCACCAAGCCACCTGCTGCCACAGTGAACAGAAATACAAATTGAACAGCCTGCCCCACCTGCCCCAGAATTTTGCGAAGCTGGGTGATCACCAGTTCAGTGTCCAGCACGGTCAAGTTGGGGTAACTGCGCACCAACTCACGCGACACAGGAATGGCTTTGTCTTGTTGCAAACTGACCGAGGTAATCCAGGTTTGCGGGAAACTTTCCAGCACTTCGGTCGGAAACACCATGAAGAAGTTCACTTCCATGGAATCCCAACGCAGTTCGCGAATACTGGTAATTTCAACCGTGAGCGGTGTGCCTGCAATGTCGAAAGTCAGCTTGTCGCCCATGGCGAGCCCCAAGCGCACGGCCACACCATCTTCTACTGAAACCTCGGCCTTGGCCTGCGTTTCGTCAAACCATGCGCCTTCTGCAAGGGTGTTGTGCGTGGGCAATGTATCGGCAAAACTCAGGTTCAGTTCACGTTCCACGGTATTGCGGGCACGTTCATCAGCAAAAGTTTCCGCAGTAATGATTTCTCCATTGATGGCGCTTAAACGGCCACGCACCATGGGATACAGGTTTACGGGATTCTGGCTTGCCGTATTCAGGGTTTGTTGCACGCCCTCAACTTGATCAGGTTGAATATTGAACACAAAACGATTGGGTGCGTCTTCGGGCACGGCTTCTTGCCAGCGGTCAATGAGATCACCCTGCACCACAGCCAGCATCAACAATGCGGCAAGGCCCAACGCAAGGCTTACACCCTGCAACACCAGTGTGCTGGCACGTTTGGACATGCTTTGAAACACCGCAATATTGGAACCTTTGGACGACCTGCCCCGCCCGAAATAAGCCAAGGCCTTGAGCAGGCCCCAAAACAACAAGGCAAACACAAGGGAGGTGCCAACAAAGCCGGCGAACAGCAACAGGGCCAACACCACATTGTTCACAATCAGCAAACACACAGCAATTGCCGTGAGCACGCCAAACAGCACAGACAACACCAATTGCCCGCCACTGCTTTTAAGCGTTTGATGACGAATTACTGCCACTGCCGGTGCACGCAAGGCATACCAGGTTGGCACCGCAGCAAAACCGAACAACAGCAGTGCTGACAGCAAAATACCCATAGGCAGGTAATACAAACCGGCCAGTGGCAAATCAACCCCCACCAGTTCGGCCAGCAAGGCCAGCAAGCCCCAGTGGGCCGCCCACCCCAAGGCCACACCCAGCACACCTGCACCCAGGGTTAACAGGCCCATGCCGATGACCCACATGCGCAACAGGCGTTTGGGCGTGTAACCCAGGCTTTTCAGCACGGCCAGTTCGCTGGCCTGCTCTTTGGCAAACAAATGCGCAACAAGCGCAATGCCCACGCAGGCCACCATGGTGCCGATCAGCGCGGCCATGGCCAGAAAATCATTGGCGCGTTCTAAAGTATTGCTGATCTCCGGACGCCCGTTTTCAAGGGTTTCAATTTCCTCGACAGGGGTTAACTGGGGAGTGAGTTCAGTGATCAGTTGGTCAACCAGGGGTTGAGCGCCCGTGAAATAAATTCGCCAGGTGGCGCGCGAGCCAAGGCCCAGCAACTTCGATTCGCCCAGGTCGGCGGTATTCATCATCACGCGGGGGGCAAAATTAACAAAACCACCGCCGCGGTCAGGCTCTACCAGAATGACGCGCGTTACCGGGCGTGTAATTTCGCCCACCTGAATTTCATCACCCAATTGAACATCCAGCGAACCCAATACGCCTTGGTCTACCCAAAGCTCGCCTTGTGGCGGACCACTGGCCACTTTTTCATCCTGCCCCTGTGCGTTGCGCACTGTCATTTGTCCACGCAGCGGATAAGTGTTGTTCACTGCTTTCAGAGACACCAGCAGATCAACCCGCTCGGAAGGGACCACGCTGGGAAACACCACGCTTTGCGCCTGCTTCAAACTGGCGTATTCCGGCTTATCCAGCACGGAAAGCCAAGGTGCGGCATCCACATTGCGTTTGGATTCAATGACCAGGTCTCCGCCCAACATTTGGCTGGCGTCGCGCACCAAAGCCGCCTCGATGCGGGCTGAAAACACCCCCACGGAGGATATCGCGGCCACAGCCAAGACCAAGGCCACGAACAAAATGCGGAACGATGCACGGCGTGATTGCCGCGCCCAATATTGAAAAGACTGCATGGGGAAAGCGCTTGCTGGGTAAAACACCAGTTTAGGACAAAGCGCGGGGATACAGGTTCCCCTGAATATTGCGGCGCAGTAATTTCTTCATGAATAAAACACGCAAAAAATTGACCGATCGTGCTATTTTGAGTGCTGACTCCAACAATAAAAATTACTTTTAAGTAACATAAGTAAATACATTACAAAAAACTACCGATTTTTAAGGAGACGGTAACGTGTCTGACGCATTCCCCCATTTGAATTCTCCGCTCGACCTTGGCTTTACCACATTGCGTAACCGCATCATGATGGGTTCGATGCACACCGGCCTTGAAGACAAATACAAGGAATTCGACAAATTTGCTGCCTACTTTGAAGCGCGCGCCAAAGGCGGCACTGCCTTGATCGTGACCGGCGGGTTTTCTCCGAATCTGGAAGGTTGGCTGTATCCTTTTGCCTCAAAATTGAGCAGCAGCGGTGCCATCAAACACCACAAGAAAGTGACCGAAGCCGTGCACAAGCACGACGGCAAAATCGTGATGCAACTATTGCACGCCGGTCGTTATGCCTATCACCCGCTCAGCGTCTCGGCTTCGAATGTGAAGTCATCAATTAACCCGTTCAAACCCCGCGAAATTGGCGACTTCGGCATTCGCCGAACCATTGCGGCATTTGCACGTTCGGCAAAAATTGCACAGGAAGCCGGTTACGACGGTGTGGAAGTGATGGGTTCTGAGGGCTATTTTCTGAACCAGTTTATTTGCAAGCGAACCAACCACCGAACCGACCGCTGGGGCGGTTCAGTTGAAAACCGTGCGCGTTTGTCGGTTGAAATTGTTCGCCGCATTCGCGAAACCGTGGGCGAGAAATTCATCATTATTTATCGCCATTCCCTGCTTGACCTGGTCGAAGGTGGCAACACCTGGGAAGACGTCAGTTACATCGCCAAGGCTGTGCAAGACGCTGGAGCCAACTTGCTGAACACCGGAATTGGCTGGCATGAGGCCCGTGTACCCACCATTGTTACGTCTGTACCCCGTGCGGCGTTTGCTGAACTGACTGCGCGCCTGAGGAAGGAATTGCGTATTCCCGTGATTGCGTCCAACCGCATCAACAAACCGGACGTGGCGGAGCAACTGTTGGCCGACGGCGCATGCGACATGGTGTCGATGGCTCGCCCCCTGTTGGCTGACCCCGATTTTGCGATCAAGGCCAAAGAAGGCCGCGCCGACGAAATCAATATCTGCATTGCCTGTAACCAGGCTTGCCTTGACCACACCTTCAGCCTGAAGCGTGCCTCTTGTTTGGTGAACCCGCGCGCCTGCCATGAACTTGAAATTGTGGACAAACCGATCGAGCGCAAAAAGAAAATTGCCGTGGTGGGTGCAGGCCCGGCAGGACTGGCAGCGGCCACTGAACTGGCCCGTCGTGGACACCACGTCAGCCTGTTCGACAAAGCGAGTGAAATTGGTGGCCAGTTCAACATGGCCAAACAAATTCCGGGCAAAGAAGAGTTTTTTGAGACCATCAGCTATTTCAAGCGTCAACTGGAACTGAAGAACGTGGACGTTCGCTTGAACACGCGGGTAGACGCCGCGCTGATTTCAAAAGAACAGTTTGAAGAAGTCATTCTGGCCACTGGTATTAAACCCCGCACGCCCGGTATTGAAGGCATTGATCACCCCAAGGTGATGAGCTACATCGACGTGCTGCTCCACAAAAAAGAAGTGGGCCAGAAAGTGGCGGTGATTGGAGCTGGTGGCATTGGGTTTGATGTGTCGGAATACCTGACGCACGACTTTGCCCACCCTTCCCCCACACTGGACCTGGAAAGCTGGAAAAAAGAATGGGGCATTACCTTTGACCCCAAGAACGCAGGTGGTATTGATGGCGTGCAGCCAGAACCACCCAAGCCTGCACGTGAGGTGTGGCTATGTCAGCGCAAGGACGAACCCTTGGGCAAACGCCTTGGCAAAACATCGGGCTGGGTGCACAAGGCCAGCTTGAAAAGCCGCCGCGTTCACTTTATGCAGGGTGTTGAGTACCTGAAAATTGACGACCGTGGTTTGCATGTGATGGGTGCGCATGGCCCCCAAATTCTGGAAGTGGACAACATTATTGTGTGTGCTGGCCAGGACCCCTTGCGTGAACTGGTAGAACCGATCGAGGCCTTGGGCGTGCCCGTGCATTTGGTGGGCGGTTCATCAGTGGCTGCCGAACTGGACGCCAAACGAGCAATTAACCAAGCCACTCGCCTGGCTGTAACCCTGTAAAGGCAGAACAAAAAAATGACTGAAAAATCGATGCTGCAAAAAGTGTATGCGCAAGTGGACAAACTGCCCACACCTTTAAAAACCCGCGCATTTACCCTGCTGTTTGGGCGCGCCGTGAAGTACTTCAAAACCAGTGGTTTGAAGTTTGAGTGGATTGAGCCCAACCATTCGATTGTGGTGATTAAAAACCGCCCCTATGTACAAAACCACATTGGTACGGTGCATGCTGTGGCCATGATCATGATTGCTGAATCAGCCACAGGTGCTTTGGTCGGCTTGAACGTACCTGCCAATGCCATACCCGTGATCAAGCGCATGGAGGTGGATTACCGCAAACGGGCAGCGGGCGATATGCGCGCCGAAGCCATGCTGACGCAGGAACAAATCACCATGATGCAAACCGAGGAACGCGGTGAAGTGGATGTGGCGGTCACCATTACCGATGGCGAAAGCAAAGAACCGATCTTTGTTCGCGCCATTTGGGCCTGGACCCCCAAGCGCAAAGGCTAAAATACAAAAAAACAGCGAGGAGACACCGGCATGGCCCCATTTGAATTTAGAACCGTCAACCGTATTGTGTGCGAATCGGGCAGCTCTGTACGAATGGCAGACATGCTGGCCCCATTGTTGACGCAGCACGGACTAAAAACCGCACGGGTCTTCATGCTGGTGGATCCTTTTATTTCCGGTACTGCTGCGTTCAAAACCATTTGCGACAATTTGGCGTCAGCAGGCCACGCCGTGCACAGTTGCAACGATGTGGAACCCGACCCGCCCGAGGCCTTGGTACACCGTGTGACCCAACTGGCAAAAGATTTCAATGCAGATGTGGTAGTTGCCATTGGTGGTGGCTCTACGCTGGATGTGGCCAAGCTGATCGCTGTGTTGGCGCGCGGCAAGCAAGAACTGACCACCATGTACGGCGTGGGTAATGTACACAGCGACCGGTTGCCACTGGTGCTGGTGCCCACCACGGCAGGAACTGGCAGTGAAGTGACTCCAATTTCAATTGTAACCACGGGTGTGGATACAAAAATGGGCGTAGTTTCGCCTGTGCTGTACGGCGACCTGGCCATTCTGGATGCGGACTGGACACTTAGCCTGCCACAACATGTCACCGCAGCCACCGGGATTGACGCCATGGTGCATGCCATTGAGGCCTACACCAGCAAACGTCTGAAAAATCCCTATGCGGACTTTCTGGCCTGTGAGGCGCTGCGCCTGCTGGCTGCGAACCTTCACACCGTGTGCAAAGACCCCAGTAACCGCGAGGCGCGCCAGGCGATGATGCTGGGTTCTTGCATGGCGGGCCAGGCTTTTGCAAACGCCCCCGTGGGCGCAGTGCATGCCTTGGCTTATCCAGTGGGCGGCATATTTCATGTGCCGCATGGCTTGAGCAATTCACTGGTGTTGCCCCATGTGTTGCGCTTTAACTTGCCCGCAGCCGAGCAGCAATATGCTGAATTGGCGCAGGTGTTGAAGCTGGGACACCATGGTGACAACCAGGCACAACTGGCGCAGGCCTTCATTGACTACACGGCAACCCTGTCGCCCTCCACTGGTTTGCCGGTTGGCTTGCGCGAAGTGGGCATTGCCGAAAAAGATTTGCCGGTGATGGCCAGCGCCGCCATGCTGCAAACCCGCTTGCTGAGTAACAACCCACGCGATGTGAACGAGGCCCAGGCCTTGGCCATATACCAGGCAGCCTACTAAACAATACCAACAACGACCATGACCACACTGGCTCAATACCCCTTACAGCAACTGGTTCAAACCCGTTGGCACGACAACGACATTTACGGCCATGTGAACAACGTGGTGTATTACAGCTACTTTGACAGCGTGGTGAACCGCTACCTGATTGAAGAAGGTGGCCTGGACATTCACAACGGCGAAGTGGTGGGTTTTGTGGTGGAAAGCCAGTGCAAATACCTAAAGCCACTGGCCTACCCTGAACCCGTTATGGCAGGCCTGCGTGTGGGCAAGTTGGGCAACAGTTCAGTGCGTTATGAATTGGGGCTTTTCAATGCCGAAGGTGAATTGTGCGCCCAGGGCTACTTCATTCATGTGTTTGTGAACAAAGCCAACAATACACCCACGCCGATTCCGGAAGGCATACGTCGCAAAATGGCATTGCTGGTGATCTAAAAAATCAGTGTTCGAGCATTGCTCAGTCAATGCTCGTATTGCGCTCGAATGTTTTTCGCAACTTGCAGCAAACCGGCTGGCGACAAGTCGCTCAAGTCAATCAGGGGTGACTCATCAATATTGGGATATTCGCGCAATATTGAGCGGCGGTATGCCGGGTCGTAATGGTTGCGCATCAAACGCTCAAACAGCTCCGGCATTTGTCGGTCAGCCGCCAGTTTTCCCCACTCTTCGAATTCTTTTCCACCCACCAGGCTACGGATAAAACGCAGGCGTTCCAGCATGCCTTCCGGGTCTTCTTCAAAGTGTTTGTAATCCTGGCGCCACAGTTCAACCCGCTGCTGCATGTCCGCATGCACACGAACGGTTTTACCCTTGCGCATGGAATCGAGCATGGAAGCAGGAATTTGAACGTTGCCGATCTTTTTGCTTTCAGCTTCTACCCACACAGGTTTGGAAGGATCCAGCTTGGCAAGTTCCTCAAGCAGCAAGGTATCAAAATACTTTTGCGAGGGCTGCGGCGTATCGGGAATGGCACCAATAATCGAACCACGGTGCCTGGCAATCGCTTCCAGATCCACCACTTGGCAACCCGCTTCGTGCAAGGCGTACAACAGGCGGGTTTTTCCACAACCGGTTGGCCCACTCAGTACGTGGTAGTCAAACTTCGTGGGCGCTGTTTCAAGCTGCTCATTCACCCAGCGTCGATAGGCTTTCCAGCCGCCAGTGAGCTTTTGTACGTCGTAACCAATGGTTTCAAGCGCATCAATCCACAGTTTGCTCCGCTTGCCTCCACGGAAGCAGTACACCAGCACCTTACCGTCTTTGGGGTATTTGGGCAGGTCTTCGGTCAAGTGCCGTGCAATATTGGCCAAGGAATAACGCACGCCAATGCTGTATGCGCCCATTTTGTCGCTGCGGTGAAGGGTGCCGACCTCTGCATACTCGTCGTTGTTCACCACGGGCATGTTGACTGCACCAGGAATGTGATCTTCCTCGTACTCGCGCGGCGAGCGGGCATCAATAATCAGCGTGTAACTGGAAAAATCATGCATGGCCAGACAACTTCAAATCAAAATGTTCAGCCCGGCAGAATAGCGTAAAACAAGGGATTGACCAAACCGGACAAGCCCTGCCCGGCAATTATGTGGGTAGATTGCGGCCTGGCAGGGTCTTCAGGCCACCAACAATGGTTTTCAGTTCTTTCCAGTCAGTGGCCTTTCGTTTTTGTAACATGGGCCACAACTTCATGAGCAGTTGCGCAGTGGCCAACACATCGGCTGCGGCTTGGTGGCGTTGTTCGCATTCAATGCCATAACGCTGCATCCAGACATCCAGCGGTAGTTGATGGTTTTCCTTGTGCAGCACCGCGGCCAAATGTTCAAGATCAAGCCAGTGCCGGTGGGTTGCCCGGCCCAGCACTTTGCGCATGGCTTTGTTGATCAGGATTTCATCAAACCAGCTATGAAATGCAATGATCGGCGAGTTGCCGACATAGCAAAGAAATTCAGACAAAGCCACCTCGGCCTTCACACCGCTTTGCTGCGCACCAATGCCAATGCCGTGAATCAAAATATTGTTTTTGTCGATGGCCTCAAATTCAATCATGTCGACAATTTCAGGGGGCTGTTTTATCACCACCTCAAAAGTATCGGTCAAGGAAATTCTTGGGCGGCGTTGCGAGTCAAAAGCAATCGCTGTGGCTGCAATTGAGATCAAACGATCTTTTTTCGGGTTCAAACCCGATGACTCTACGTCAACCACCACCCATCGATCGGGGTTAGGGCTGGAGAAATCCAGCGTTTGAACCAGGCGGGTTTTTATGTAGCTGGCCCAGCCTTGAGCGGGCAACAATTGGCCCTGCAATGTGGTGCTCAACGCATGTGCTCCATTTCAATTCGCTGCTGCAAACGGCGCCCCACCCGGAAACACTCTTTCAGTATGCGGCGGTCAATGTTATCCAGCACATCGTAGTTCACCACGTTGGGTTGATCCGGCAAATTGGGAACGGCCACGCCTTCATCAAGTTGTATGCGAAGGCGCATCATTTGCAAAAACTCAAAGGCACTAACCCAGGCGTCCCGGCGTTGTTCTTCCACACTTAAACGCTTGGCCACTGCCTCAAACCTGCGGCGCGTATTGACTTCATCAATACCAAACACCAGCGAGAAGAAGCGTGCAGCATCTACAAACACCGCTGTGCCTTGTTTTTTCAAGTCCAGTGTTCGAATGTCTTCAATCTCGGTTGTGTCAATACTGCCGTGCCAATTCAATGGCGGGCGAAAACGCATGATGTTTTCAGCCAGTAGCCGCAAGAATATGGTGGACTCCTTGGCGCGGGTCACGATGTAATCCCGCAACGGCTTTGCCAACTCTTTGTTACCCGCCAAAGCACGAAGATCAAAAAAGATGTTCACGCGCAGCAGGTTCTCGGGGGTAGCCACGTCGATCCATCGTGCAAATTTGTTTAACCACTCACCCGCTGTCATGCAGCAATCAGGGTTGCTGGCCATGATGTTGCCCTTGCACAATGGGTAACCGCACTGGTCAAGTGTTTGGTTTACTTCTTTGCCAAAAGCCAGCCAGCGTGGCCTGTCCACTTCGGGCTGATCGCTGACGAACAACAAGCCGTTGTCCTGGTCTGTGGCAATGGTTTGTTCCGAACGGCCTTCAGAGCCGAAACTGAGCCAACAGTAGCTGTTGGCATCAATGCCCATGCGGTTACCCACCACTTCAAGAATGCGCTCGGTGAGCACATCGTTCAGGTGGCTGATCAATTCGGTCAGCTGTTTCGCCGCAATGCCCTGGCCCAGCAGGTTTTTGGCAAAACTGCGTATGTCGTTGGCGCAGGTGCGCAGCATTTCAGCGTCTTGGGCCGATCGAATGTTGCTGCTGATTTGCTTCAGCGACAAGCGCTGCATGGCAAAAATATCGCGCTCAGACACAATTCCACTTAATTTGCCATTGCGGGTTACTGGCACATGGCGTATGCCGAATCTGGACATTAACAAGGCGGCGTCTTGCGCAGAATTGCTCTCATCCAAGGTGTGCACAGGCGTATTCATGACCTCGGAAATTTGCGAGTTAAGCGGTTTTTGCGCCATGGCGACACGCGAGAGCACGTCTTGCCGGGTCAAAATGCCTTCAACCACCATGGTCTCGCTCACAACGATCATGGAGCCGATTCGATGCTCATGCATCACTTCCAGCACCTGCTTCAGCGGGGTATTGGGCGAACATGAAAACGGCTCATGGCGGCACACATCCCTTAAGGGTTTCTCAAGGGTTTGCTCTGCCAGCGTTTGCGAAGAATAAGCGACCTGAATTGCCTTTCTTGAAAGGTCCAGAAACTGCATGGTGCGCCGGGTGAGGTAATCGGAAAACACCGGGCTTTTGCGTGCCAGCGCCTGGACACCATCGAAAGTGAACATCAGGCAAAAGGTGTCTTCGCGGGCACTGTAGGTGGCAGTTACAGCTCGTTTGGCCAAAAAGGCGTTCACGGGAAACATTTCCCCGGCTTCATATTGAAACCCGGTAGAGGACAGGTCGGCCAAACCCTTTCGGCCTACGGCTGAGCCTTTTTCAACATAGTAAAGAAACTGGGGGGGGCCGTCGTCGGGCCGCACAATTACTTCATTGGGCGCAAAGTAGGTTTCAGCACAACCATCAAGCAGGCAGTCCAGGTCGCGCGGCGGAATTTCACTAAACGGCGCGTATTTGACGAGTCTTTGCTTGATGTAGTCCAGCATTTGCCCAGAGGGGCTGGTACTGGATTGGGCGGATTCAGGAGCATTTACCCCCGAATCAGCCACAGAAGCGGCATTCGGTCGATTCACAGTCTCTCCATTTGCTGGGCTAAATGGTTTTTATAATGGTTTTCCCTATTGTAGCCTTAGCACCTTACAAAAAGCTTGTTTCTTCCAAACGACGCGCCCTGAAAATAGTGCTTGCTTTGCGCATGGGGCAGGAATATATTCGCGCAACTCCCCGATGGCTGTCTTTTTCCGAGGTTAAATTGCAGTCAAACCCCACCACTATTATCGTCGATGGCGCAGGCGTTGAAGCCCTGTGCCAAAGCTGCGGCGTATGCTGCTCAACCTTCAGAATCAGCTTTTACTGGGGAGAGACCACGGCGGCCGAAGGCGGTGTGGTGCCAGTGGAAATGACCGAGCAAATGAACCTGTACCGCAGCTGCATGAAGGGAAGCTCACAGAGCAAGCCACGTTGCATTGCACTGGCGGGCAATATTGGTGAGTCGGTCAACTGCACCATTTACGAGAATCGCCCTTCCCCTTGTCGGGAATACGATGTGTTCAATGCACAAGGCGAGTTAAATCCCCGATGCAACCAGGCACGCGCCCAGCACGGACTTGCACCGCTGGATGTACGTTACGTGCCGGTGGTTGGTGTGCCGGATCACATCACCCTGCCAACGCCTGAAATCAATTCAAGTCTTTAATCAGTCAGCACCATTGAACATGTCTTGATCGTGCTCTGTTAACGCAGCGCGAACCGCCTGTGCATTTTCCACCGCCTGTGGGCTGTCGCCGTGCACACACAAAGTTTGAGCCACGACAACACGGCTCGAACCATCCAGACATGGCAATGGACCACCCCTTATCATCAAGGCAGCCTGGGCCTTGACCTGAACCGGGTCATGGAGCAAAGCACCCGGGTGACTTCTCGGGGCCAGTGTACCGTTGCCCAAGTAAGCCCGGTCGGGAAAAGCCTCCTCGATCACCTGAATGCCCGCAGAGCGCGCCCAAGCAACTAGGGGGCTTTCTGCCAGGGCCAGCATTTTAAGGTGCGGAAATGCATGGGCCAGCTTGATCAGTATTTCTGCCTCGGCGGGTTGAACCGCGGCGTCGTTATAAAGCTGACCATGAGGCTTGAAATGCGCAGGGGTACACCCCAGTTTCGCGGCAGTGTTTTCAAACAACTCCATTTGTTGCTTCAACTCGTTCAGTAGCACGGCGGGTGAAATTTCAGGCTTCTGGCGCCCAAAACCTGCGCGATCCGGGTAACTGGGGTGCGCGCCCACCTCCACATCATGCTCAAGCGCCAAGGCACACGCCCGGCGAATACTTTGCTCGTCACCCGCATGGCCGCCACAGGCAATATTGGCCCAATCAATAACATTGAACATGGCTTCATCGTGGGCACCACCTTCACCCAAATCTGCATTAATCCACATTTGTGTTTGCCTCGTTACATTCAATTTCGTGCCTGTAACGCCTGCACTCCTGTTCATGCCTGGACTGCAGGCGCAACGCTTGCTCTTCATCAACCACTACCCAATTTACGCTTTCCCCCGATCCCAGTTGCGACAATTTCCAAAGATCGCAAGACAGCACGCTGCCAAGGCGGGGGTAACCACCGGTGACTTGCGCTTCGCACAACAGCACCACCGCCTGCCCGCTGGGCGTCAACTGCACGACACCAGGGTGAACCGCATGTGAGCGCAAGGACACCGCGTACTTCAGGGACAAAGGCGATTCAGCCCCCTCCAAACGATACCCCATTCGACTGCTTAGCATGCCCAGAGTGAAAAACTGGTGGGCAAGCAGGTCTTGAGAATTTTCAGTGAGCTCAAAAAATTCCGGGCCTGGCAGTAGATGAAGCACTAATCGGGTTGAATGTTCAGCGCGGGCCAATGGCATGGCCAAACGAATTCCGGGCCGTATGCTGGTGGCGAACTGCCGGGCAAAATGCAGTTCATCCCCAACCTGCAAGGCCCTGCCCTGAAAGCCCCCAAAACCTGCTGCAAGGCAGGTGCTGCGAGAGCCCATGAGTTCCGGCACATCGACGCCGCCCTGCACGCACAAAAGGTTCCAAAAGCCCAAGTGCGGCGGCCTTGTTCGCAGCAAGTCGCCTTCCTGCAGATCCACCATTTGACCGCACAGCAAGGACTTTCCATTTAAACAGGCTTGTGCACCACGGTTTGCAAACAGCACCCGGCATGGTTTGGCACACACAAAATCGAATTGCCCCATCAGCTCCAGGCAAGCAGCATTGTCTGGATTGCCCAGCGCAAGGTTGCCCAGGCGGAAGGAAAACCCATCGAGCACGCCCCCAATAGGCACACCCTCATGTTGGTAGCCCCAACGGCCCGAATCGCTGACAATGCCCTGCCCCTGCGCCCTGACGATTTTAAGCATGATCAGCCCGAATGAATTGCACGGTGTCACCGGCCTTGAAAAGTGACTGCCCTTCCTGCCCTGTGATCTCAGGATCAAAAAGCACCTGCTCCACATGCCCCAACAAATGCCACCCACCGGGACTTTCCCAAGGATACACAGCGCAATAATGTGCGCCAATTGCCAATGTGCCTGCTGGCACGCGCGGGCGCGGCGTTTCCCGGCGCGCAAACTGAAGCTGCTTGGGCAAACCTGTGAGGTAAGCAAAGCCGGGTAAAAAACCCAAAAACTGAACAGTGTATGTGGCGCTGCTGTGCAGCTCGATAAGGGCTTCAGGACTTAGTTTTGTTTTGGCGGCCAACCATTGAAGGTCTTGCCCGGCGACACCGCCATAGTTCACAAGAATTCGATGCTGGCTTCCCGACTTGACCAAGTTCTTCGTACTTTTCGTCAGTTCAGAAACGAGCCGATCAAGTTGCTCCAGTATGGATTTGCCTTGCGAATTGGAAAGAATTGAATTGGTAAACAACACGGTGATTGATTGATCGGCCTGAACACATTGAAATGCGGGCCAAGCCAGAGAGTGCATTGATTCAATCAATTCCTGACGAAATGCGGTGAGTCGGGCAACAGAGACCTGATTCTCGCCAGGAGTTGACCCTGTGGCCCAGTCAATCTGAATTGCGCGATCGGAAAGAAGGTAAACCCTGGGCATGCGTGCTCGACAAAATTGAACATAATGCCTTTAGTTTAAACACAAAAAAAGCAGCCAACGGCTGCTTTTTCGGGATGAACTACACAGCTTACGCTGCGGCCTGTTTGCCTTCGCTGGTATCAATGGTTCGAAGGTCGGTGTCACCAATCGGAATTCTGCGCACTTTCATTTGTTCTGGGATCACCTTGCGCAACTCGACGACCAACAAACCATTTTTCAAATTTGCGCCATCCACTTGCACGTAGTCTGCCAGGTTGAATTTGCGCTCGAAACTGCGGAATGCAATGCCTTTGTGCAGGTACTGTTTGCCCTCTTCGTCAGCTTTGCGGCCACGCACTGTCAGCACGCCGCGCTCCACTTCCAATTCAAGCTCTTTTTCCTCGAAACCAGCCACAGCCACGCTGATTTGATAGCGGTTTTCTTCCAGTGCTTCAATGTTGTAGGGAGGATAGCCGGTTGAAGTATCGGCACGCATTGCAGCATCCAGAATACTGGCCATGCGGTCAAAACCGATGGTGCTGCGGTACAAAGGGGTAAGGTCGATTGTTGCCATGATTCATTCTCCTGAGAAGCAAAAAATCAGTTGTTCAAAATGTGCGGAAACTCTCACAGAGACATTTCCCACACCACTGATTTATGAGCCACCCAGACAATTTCAAGGTCTTTTATTAAAAAAATTTCAGCTCGAAAAAAGATCACCATCGACATAAAACCATTGCCCGTTTTCCTGCACAAAACGGCTGCGCTCATGCAAGCGACTGGCTGGCCCGCTGTGGGGCTTGTAACGGGCAACAAACTCCACTTCCGCATGTTTGCCTTGTGGCCAGTGGCCCTTTACATTCAGGCCCAGCCATTGGCCTTGCGCAAGCTCCTGTTGTAAATCAAGCTGGTTTGGTCGGGTACTGGCATGCCAGGTCGACAACACGTAGTCGCTTAAACCCATGGCATAGGCGCTGTACCGTGAACGCATCAGGGCCTCTGCAGTAGGGGGCAATGCCACGTTGATGTGAAAAGGTTCACAGCAGCTTGCGTAGGAACCCTTGCCGCAGGGGCACAGCAGTGATTTATTTTTTTGGACCATGTAGGGCAAAGCCGGTGAACTGTGCAGATTTTTCATTTTAGACTGAAGCCAGAGACAGCCAACCAAAAACCAACAACAATGACCACTAACAATGACAACTAAGCCTTCACAAGTGCATGCGTTTAACCATGCCGACGCATTGGGCCATCACGATGCAGTGGCCCTGGCCGCGCAACTTCAACGCGGAGAAACCAGTGCAACTGCACTGGTGCAAGCCGCTTACCACCGGCTGGAGCAGGTCAACCCGGCGCTACACGCCACGGTGTGCCTTCAGGAAGAAGCTGCGCTGGCTCAGGCAAAATATTACGATGAGCTTGGAAACTTCAGGGCATTTCAGGGCATACCCGCTTTTTTGAAAGACAACCTGGATTTGCAAGGCTTGCCCACCCAGCACGGTTCAGCGGCCATGCCGGCGACTACCAAGAAACACACCAGCGCAGTGGCACAGCAAATCATCGACACGGGTGTGGTGCTGTTGGGTAAAACCAAGTTGCCCGAATTCGGGCTGACCGCCACCACCGAATACAGCAAAGCCGAGCCCGCGCACAACCCCTGGAATACCGGGCACAGCACAGGCGGATCATCGGGTGGTTCAGCCGCCTTGGTGGCTGCAGGTGTGGTTCCAATTGCGCATGCAAACGATGGCGGTGGCTCTATCCGCATTCCTGCAGCCTGTTGCGGGCTCGTGGGCTTGAAACCCAGCCGTGGACGCCTTGCCATGAATGAAATGGCGAAAAACCTGCCCATCAATATTGTTAGCGACGGGATTGTGTCGCGCAGCGTAAGGGACACTGCGGCGTTTTTCGCCTTGGCCGAAGAACACTACAAAAACCCCACCCTGCCACCGTTGGGACACATTACGGCCCCAGGGCGCAAACGCCTGAAAATTGGCATGTTTACCCAGAAAATTTCAGGAAAGGAAACCGACACTGCCTGTGTAGAAGCTGTTCACAAAGCGGCCGCCTTGTGCGAAGAACTGGGCCATGAAGTGCAGGAAATTCAAATTCCGATCAATGCTCAGTTTGCAGATGATTTTTTACTTTACTGGGGCATGCTTGCCGCATCGATTTCACACCTGGGCAAGCTGGCAGTTGACCGGCACATGGACACCAGCAAGCTGGAACCACTCACCCACGGACTGGCCAGGCATTTCACCCGGAATTTACTGACCTTTCCTTTCGCGCTACGCAGGCTTTACCAATTTGAAGCGCAATACGCCACCGCATTTGCAGACCTTGATGTACTACTTAGCCCCACACTTGGCCAGCCTGCGCCGCCCTTGGGTTATTTGGCGCTGGACTTGCCTTTTGATGAGGCCAGGGAAAGGTTGATTAACTTTGCTTCCTTCACAGCGGCACAAAACGTGGCAGGTGCACCAGCCATCAGTTTGCCCATGCACCACACCGCTGAAGGAATTCCGGTGGGAGTCCATTTTGCAGCGGCCATGGGTCATGAATTCCGATTAATTGAGCTTGCGCTGGAAATTGAGCAAGCCCAACCTTTCAAGATGCTGGCATGAATTCCAGATGCGCTTTGTAAACCAGCGAGGCCCTGTCTACCATGGGGCAATGCCCCGTATTTTCTAGCAACAGATCAACAATTTCAGGCTTGATCTGTTTCAACACAGCCAGCCCGCCGGGGTGCACCAGTTGATCCGAATCGCCCCAAACCACCATCAGGGGCACGGTGGTTTTTTCTACCATCTCATTCAAACTTACATTGGCATCGGGGTTCACAAATTCCATGAACACGCGGTCAAGCAGCGATTTGTTTTTGATCGACATACGCCCGAAGTATTTGCGCATAAAGCCGGGCATGGGTGGCGCCTTGCCATTGAAACAAAGGCCAACCACCTTTTCATATTCTTCAAAATTGCTGGGAGCAAGAATGATTTTTCCCTCATCTGCGAATGCGCGCCCAATGGCAGTGTGTTCAGCACCCTTCACGCCAGCCGGGTTGAGCAAACAGGCGCTCAGCACCCTGTTTTCAAAGTTGGCAGCCAGGGTGCCCGCCAAATAGCCGCCCATGGAATTGCCAATCACATGGAAATTCTTGACCCCCACGGCATCAAGCCAACGCACAACCCGGTCAGCCTGCTCTGCAATATTGAACCGTGCATTGCTGGGCCGGTCTGATTCACCAAAACCAATCAGGTCGGGAATCCATACGGTGTAATGGCGCATCAATCGCGGGGCAAGTGCCAGCCAGTTTTCCTTGTTGGCGCCAAAGCCGTGTACCAGCACCATGTCGGGCCCTTGCCCGCCCTTGAAGAATACGGTGCGCCCGTCTACGGTGTTGATGCTGCTCTTGATCAAGCCCATTTGCTTGCATTTGGAGTCGATCAATCGGCGGCAAAGCCAGTTCATAAACGCATTACTCATTGTTGTCTCACCTGTCGTGTTGTCTGGTTTTTTCTTACAGCATCCAAAGCCGCTTACTGATCTCGCTTACAGCAAATGGATGGCTTAGTTTTTTTCGTGATTGTTCAACAATACATTCACTGGGATCGATGTCTGTGGGAAGCGTCGAAACCTTCTGAAAAAGATTGCTCGATTTGAATAGGAGGATGTTCAAAATGAAAGCAAATGAACTACTGGAACAAATTCGCGAAGCCAATTTATCTTACCTGCTTCTGGCCAAACAACTCATCAACGAAGACAAAGCCGAGGCCATCATTCGCCTGGGTATCGATGAAAACACAGCAGACTTGCTGGACCAACTGACCACCGCACAAGTCTTGCGCATTGCAGCAAACAATGTGCCCATGTGCAGCATTCGGTTCGAAGACCCTGCCGTGTGGAAACTCCTCTCCGACCACGGAAAAGAACGCGCCATTTCGGGCATGCACGCCGCCATCCTGATGGCTGGCCGCAGCGCCCAAATTGCAGCTTAAGCGCACTTAAAAAAACCGTGGTTCATGCACCCAAGGGTGCTTTGGAGAACAGACATGTCAAAGATTAAGTCCTTGATGGCTGAGGCTGTCCAAATCAAACTTGCATCTGATCTGATCAAACTGGATGCCCGCTTGCAAGTTCTGGAAAGCGAAACCCAATTGTCGCGTGAACGCCTGATTCGCCTGTACAAGGAAATCAAGCAGAAGTCGCCACCCAAGGGCATGCTGCCCTTTTCAACCGACTGGTTCATGACTTGGCAGCCGAATATTCACTGCTCGCTGTTCATGAATTTTTACTCGACATGCATCAAACACACCGACCTTGAAGACGGGGAATGCCTGGTAAAGGCCTACAAGCTTTATCGCGAGCAAATCAACGCCTTGGGCCTACCGGAAGTGTTGTCGCTGACCCGTGCATGGCGCCTGGTGAAGTTTTTTGATGCAGGCATGTTGACCACCACGGCCTGCAAAACCTGTCAGGGTCATTTTGTGGTGCACACCTATGACCTGGTGAACAACTACGAGTGCGGTTTGTGCAACATGCCTTCCCGTGCCGGGAAAACCAAGCAAGACGCAGCCACCCGCTTCTTCAATGAAGAAAGCATGCTGGAAACCGCTTAAGCAATTGGATGGCTGTGCCGTTGTATCAAGCCATAAACCGGGCAAGGATTTGCCGGCTTCTGGCGTCCAGCGCAAACAAGTCTTCGACAATGAACTGCATGCCGTTTGCATGGGTCAGCACCAGGCGACTACCACCCAGTCGTCGAATGCTTTCATCCGTGGGCAACTCAAACTTGCAGGGCCCTTTGTCGGTTTCCAAGGTCCAGATGCTTGGCGTGGAGTACGTGGACACCGAAGTAATTCGCAGCACCGAGGGCCTGAACTCTCGCACAGCAAGGTACTCTTTCGCCACTGCTTGTGAGTCGGCGTCCAGTTGATCAAGCCGGTCCAGCCAGGCCAGTTCCTTGCTGTACTCATCCACAATTGAAATACTTTCGTCAGGCGCGGAAAAAGGAAATGCCAACACCGGCATGACTTGGTCTGCCACCAGTGCATTGCCTTTGTACAAGGCCAACTTGCCTTGAGTTGATTCACGCAATCGCCATTCATTCATATTGGGCTTGCTCCTGCTTCAGTTTTTCCTGGGCCTGGTGCAAATGCCAAAAATGCGACTTCGCTGCCAGCAGTTCATCGTGCGGCCCCTCTTCTACCACCTTGCCACGGTCCATTACCACAATGCGGTCAGCTTTGCGCAACGTTGAAAGTCTGTGTGCAATCGCAATGGTTGTCCTGCCCTGCACCAGATTGTCCAAGGCTTTCTGGATCTCCTTTTCTGTTTGAGAATCAACCGAGCTGGTGGCTTCGTCGAGAATGAGGATTTTCGGATCAATCAACAGTGCGCGTGCAATCGAAATACGCTGGCGCTCACCGCCCGACAAACTTTGACCACGCTCACCGACCAAAGAATCGTACCCATGCTGCAGTCGCAAAATAAATTCGTGCGCGTGTGCCAATCGAGCCGCTGCGATAATTTCTTCACGGGTGGCATCGGGGCGTCCATACGCAATGTTTTCTGCAATGGTGCCGAAAAACAAATACGGCTCTTGCAATACCAAACCAATGTTGCGGCGATAACTTCCCATCTCGATCTGGCGAATATCAATACCGTCGGCCAATACAGCGCCATCGCTTACATCGTAAAAACGACACAGCAAATTCACCAAAGTGGATTTACCCGAACCACTGTGACCCACCAAGCCAACCATCTCACCCTGCTTGACCTTCAGGCTGACACCGTCGAGCACTTGCCTGCTGCCATAGCGGAAGGACACATTGCGCAATTCCAGCTCACCTTTGAGCTGATCGATTTTCACCGGGTTTTCAGCTTCCGGCACAGAGGACTTGTAATCGAGAATGTCAAAAATTCGCTTGGAGCCAGCTGCCGCTTTTTGGGTCACTGACACAATTCGGCTCATGGAATCGAGCCGCGTATAAAAACGACCTATGTAAGCCAGAAACGCCGTGAGCACACCCACGGTGATGTCGTTGTTCATGATCATCCAAATGCCCGAGGCCCAAATCACCAAAATACCCAACTCGGTCAACAAGCTAACCGTGGGTGCAAACAGTGACCAGGTTTTGTTGATTCGGTCGTTCACCTCCAGGTTACGGGTATTGGCTTTCAGGAAGCGATCCGACTCCCTGCGTTCCTGAGCGAAAGCCTTCACAACGCGAATACCGGGAATGGTATCGGTAAGAATGTTGGTGACTTCTCCCCACACTCGATCCACTTTCTCAAACCCAGTGCGCAATTTTTCACGCACCAGGTGGATCATCCAGGCAATCACCGGCAAAGGCAGCAAAGTCAGCAAAGCCAGCTCAAAATCAATGTTCATCAAGATGACGGCGGTCATCACAATCATGATGACATCGGTGATGAAATCGAGGGCATGCAGCGAAAGGAACAAATTGATTCGATCGGTTTCCGCACTGACACGCGCAATTAAATCGCCGGTGCGTTTTGCGCTGAAATAATCAAGCGACAAACTCATCAAGTGGTTGAATGTGGTGGTTCTTAAATCGGAACCGATTCGCTCAGACACCAAAGCCAACAAATAGGTTCTGGCCCAGCTCAGCACCGCAGCCACCACGGAGGAAATTAACAAAGCGCTCAGATAAAATGTGGCCAACTCGGTATTCATGGGTTGGCCGTTCTGGAATGGAATCAGCACCTCGTCCATGAGCGGCATGGAAAGATAGGGCGCCACAAGTGTTGCCGCAGTGGAAAGCAAAGTCAAAACCAGCCCGGCAAACAGACGCCAGCGATAGGGGTGCGCAAACTGCCACAAACGCAACAAGGCACGAGAGGACACTGGCTCGTCAAAACCGGCCTCGTCCAACTCATCTTCGGCGAGCAAACGTGGCACTGGATGCTGAATTTGGGCAGTGTGCGCCATGCCCTGCTCAAATTCGCGCACAGCGGTTTCAAGCAGCTCAACGAATTCTTCAAGTGCGCGATGCAAACTGAAGCTTGCGTAGAAATAAAATACCTGCCCGGAGTCAACCTGAATCAAGACCGTTGAAAGACCGGAATGATCAGACATGGAAATTTTTTCAATGCTCGCGAAAGGTGCTTTGAAAACAGGCGCCTGCAAGTCTCTGTCTACCACAATTAATTCATGGGCGTTAAAGGCTACTAGGCTGCGAGAAAACTCACGCCGAGTATTCATGTCAGCGACAAACACTGCTTGGGTTGGCGTGTTTGCGGTCCATACCTCTGAAAGTCGTTGTACTTCGTTTTCAGACGGTGAAAATCCAACGATTTTCAATGAGATTACCCCCTCAGTTCGCGAATTCGCTGATGTTACACCACTATTTCCAGCGACACGGAGTTAACATTGATCGAAAATCCAATCCTAGAAAACAAACCTGCCGGCACTCAGCTTATGACGCAAAAACGCCTTGAAGTACTCCGAACCATGTGGCTTGATGGCCCAAATATCTGGACCTATCGAAGTTGTATCGAGGCGTTGGTGGATATACAGGAACTGGAACAGTTTCCATCCAACTTGCTGCCAGGCTTTTACGAGCGATTAACGGCTTTGCTACCCGGTTTGGTTGACCACCGCTGC
Source organism: Limnobacter sp. G6BE5S (assembly GCF_058448965.1). Classification (NCBI taxonomy): domain Bacteria; kingdom Pseudomonadati; phylum Pseudomonadota; class Betaproteobacteria; order Burkholderiales; family Burkholderiaceae; genus Limnobacter; species Limnobacter sp. G6BE5S. Next base: position 273,514 of record NZ_JBZFLM010000004.1, on the reverse strand, counting down.
GGAATTGGTGAACCAGGCGGTTTTCTGCTGCGCGTGCGCGAGGGCACCTATGCTGCGCACATGCTCGAACACATCGTCATTGAACTACACACCCAGGCCGGGCTTGAGGTCGGTTTCGGCAAAGCCCGAATGACCAGCAAGGACGGTGTTTACAAAATGGTGTTTCGCACCCCCGATCCTGTTGTCGGCATGGCTTGCCTGGAGGCCGGTGTGCGGCTGTTACACGCTGCCATTGAGGGCACCGAGTACGACTTGCAGGCCGAACTGAAGGTGATCAAACTTCACTGTGACATGCATGGCCTGGGACCAAGTACCCAACATATTCTAGACGCCGCCTATGAACGGCGCATTCCTATCGTTCGCCTGAACGATGGCAACCTGGTTCAATTGGGCCATGGAAACAAACAACAGCGAATCTGGACAGCTGAAACATCGAAAACATCGGCAATTGCCGAGGGCATTGCCGCTGACAAGGACCTGTGCAAGGAATTGCTGGCCCAATGTGGCGTGCCGGTTCCCGAGGGCGCATTTGCAAAGACAGCCGAACGTGCGTGGGAAATTGCGCAGGAAATCGGCTTGCCCGTGGTGGTTAAACCAGTGGATGGCAACCAGGGCCGCGGGGTTTCACTTGAGCTGGACAAACAGGAAGACATTCAAAAAGCCTGGGCACTGGCTTATGAAGAAAGCTACAGCGGCGTGATTGTAGAGAAATTCATACGGGGTGTGGAGCACCGTGTGCTGGTGGTCAACTACCAAATCGCGGCAGTTTCGCGTGGGGAGCTGGTCAGCGTGAAAGGCGATGGCCAATCTACGCTGCAAAACTTGATCGATCTGCAAATTAATGCCGATCCACGGCGCGGTGAAACAGAAATCACGCCACTTAAAACAATCCGCATTGCCTCAAACCCTGTGGTGACGCTGGAAGTTCAGCGACAAGGCTATCAAGCCGATTCGATCATTCCCCTCGACAAACAGGTCATCATCGAGCGAAACAGCAACGCCTCTGAAGATGTGACCGATTTGATTCACCCTGAAATTGCGCGACTGTGTTGCATGGCTGCGCGTGTTGTTGGGCTGGACGTGGCGGGTATTGACCTGGTGTGTGAGCACATTGACCAGTCCCCCAAAGGGCAATCGCTGGCTGTGGTCGAAGTCAATGCTGGCCCTGGGCTGCTAATGCACATCAAACCCGCCAGGGGGCAGGCACGCAACGTGGGCAAACCCATTATTGAGTCGCTGTTCCCCGGTGATGCGAATGGTCGAATTCCCACCATTTCTTACTCGGGCGGCAAGGAAATCGATGGTTTCGGCCCCGAACTCACCGAAATTCTTGAAGACCAGGGCCACAAAGTAGGCTTGGCCTGCGACCAGGGTTTGGTCATGAACGGTCGCACCATTAACAAAGCTCCTTCAGCCAACTGGCAATCGGGTCGAAATTGCCTGATCAACAAGAACCTTGACACACTGGTCATGCAGGTCAAAGCCAGCACAATTTTATCGGAAGGCCTGCCTTTTGACCGATCAAGCCTGGCGGTCATTACCAGCATGGGTTCAATGGATGGGCTGAACGAATGGGACATTCTCACCAAAGAGCAGCACTTCAATGTGATGCGCACGTTGGTGGACCTGGTGCTGGCTAGTGGTCACGCCGTGGTGAATGCCGACGAAGTCAGCCTGTTACCCTTGAAAGACCTGTGCGATGGAAAGGTAATCTGGATCAGCAACAGCGCTGACAATCCAATTGTTACCGAACATGTCAAAAATGGCGGTATGGCAGTGATTTATCAAAGCGAGAACATCCATTTCATGGGTACCCGGGCGGAAGCCGAACAAAGAAGTCCCATACCCCTGAAACAGCCCCCTGTGAATTTGACCAAGGCACTGGCTCTGGCTGCTGCAGGCTGGGCGATGGATGTGCCCCACCACCTGCTGCGCGCCGATCTTCGGCAGCGCTATTGACCCCATGCCGATGCACACAACAGGTTGAAAAATTATGAAAATTGAACGCATTCGCGCCTTGCGCGGCCCCAATTTGTGGAGCAAAAACACCAGCATGGAAGCCTTGGTGTTTTGTGAAGAAAATGAACGCTTGTACGATCGGTTCGCCAACATTGAAATGCGGGTACGCAGCGCCCTGCCCGGCATTGGTTCACTGCGGGCCACCGGGTTCGAACAAAGCAATATTGCACTGGCTCACATTTTAAGCCGTGCCGCCCTGCGCTTTCAGGTTGAGGCGGGCTCGCAGGTCACCTTCGCCCATGTGGCCGACAACATCACCACAGGGTACTTTCGGGTGGTGGTGCAGTACGAAGAAGAAGAATTGGCGCGTGCTGCCTTTGAAGAAGCTCACCAACTTATCCTGGCTGCACTGGCCGGGCAAGACTTCGACGCGAAATCAGCCATTGAACGGTTGAAAGAGGCTTTTGAGGACTGCAAACTTGGACCAAGTACCGGCTCAATTGTCAATGCAGCCTTGCGCCGGGGCATTCCCATTCGCCGCCTGACACAGGGCAGCCTTGTGCAATTGGGCTGGGGCTCAAAAGCACGCAGAATCCAGGCTGCGGAAACAGACACCACCTGCGCCATTTCTGAAGAAATTGCGCAAGACAAGGACCTGACCAAAACCATTTTGTCTGCCGCGGGTATTCCAACCCCCAAAGGCAAGCTGGTCAAGACTTTCGAGGAAGCGCTAGAGGCGTTTCGCGAACTGACCCAAACCACCAAAAAAGGGGTGGTGATCAAGCCCAGCGACGGCAACCAAGGCAAAGGCGTAACCGTCAATATTGTCGATGAAGAACATTTGCGCGTTGCATTTGATGCCGCCAAAAAACACGGCAGTGGTGTACCCATTGTGGAGGAATTCATTCCTGGCCATGACTATCGCTTTCTCGTGGTGGGAGACAAACTGGTGGCCGCAGCACGTCGCGAGCCTCCATCCGTAGTGGGCGACGGCGTCAATTCAATTGCGCAACTCATTGAAATCGAAAACTGTAACCCACTGCGCGGCGAGGGCCACGGCAGTGCGCTGAGCAAACTTCGGCTCGATGAAATCGCAATAGCCCGGATCAAGAAACAGGGTTTCACTGCTGAAGCAGTACCCGGGCAAGGTGTTCGAGTCGTACTGCGCAACAATGCAAACCTGAGTACCGGCGGCAGCGCAACCGATGTCACCGACAACGTACACCCCGCCATGGCAGAAATGGTCATTCAAGCCGCACAACAAATCGGCATTGAAGTGTGCGGCGTTGATGTCGTGTGCGAACGCGTAGATGAATCACTTGAAGCCCAAGGTGGTGGCATTGTGGAATTGAATGCCGCGCCTGGCTTGCGCATGCACCTGGAACCCTCGATTGGCAAGGGCCGCGATGTCGGCGCAGCAGTCATCGATTTGATGTTCAAGAAAGACGAAAACGGTCGAATTCCAGTGGTGGCGGTGACCGGCACCAATGGAAAAACCACCACCGTTCGCCTGATTGAACAAATTTTGCGCTATCACAACCTGCGTGTCGGCTTTACGGGCACCGAGGGTGTTGTCGTGAATGGCCACCTGATTGACACAGGCGATTGCAGTGGCCCGAAAAGTGCCCACAAAGTTTTGGTTCACCCCGAAGCAGATGCTGCGGTGCTTGAATGCGCACGTGGTGGCATGTTGCGTGAAGGCCTGGGCTTTGACATGTGCGACGTGGGCATTGTGACCAACATTGGCGAAGGTGATCACCTTGGCCTGAACTTTATTGACAGCGTGGAAGACCTGGCCTTGCTGAAAAGCGTGTTAGTGCAAAACGTAGCCCCGGAAGGGCTTGCTGTGCTGAATGCCGATGACCGACATGCCGCCAACATGGCCAAGCTGACACCAGGCCGCGTGCTGTTTTTCACCAGCAACCCCGACAATCCGATTGTTGCTGCACACAAAGCCAAAGGCCGCCCCGTGATTATTCACGATGGTCGGGTCATCAATATCAGCTATGACGACACCGAGAAAACCATCGACCTGATGGATGTGCCATTGACCAACAATGGTTTGTTCACCTTCCAGGTGCAAAACGTGATGTGCGCTGTTGCTGCAGCATTGGCCCTGAATGTGCCCTTAAACACCATCCGTGCAGCACTGGGCAGTTTTCAGTCAACGCCCGACACAGTCCCTGGTCGCTTTAACTTTTTCAAGCACAAAGGTGGCTCAGTGATTGCCGATTACGGCCACAATCCCGATGCGGTCTCTACTTTGGTGAACACACTGAAAAACATACCTGCGATCAAACGCACGGTGGTGATTAGTGCTGCAGGCGATCGCCGCGACCAGGACATTATCGAACAGGGTCGATTGGTGGGCGGCTTTTTCGATCACATTATTTTGTATGAGGACGCCTGCCAGCGTGGTCGCCCAGACGGTGAAACCCTCGCCCTGCTGCAGCAAGGCATTGCCCAATCCAGCAGCGATAAAAAACGATCGGTGGTGGAGGTGCGCGGTGAATTCAAAGCCATCCAGATGGCACTGGATGAAACCGCAGCGGATCACCTGGTGCTGGTGTTGATCGACCAGGTGAATGAAGCACTGCAGTACCTGCAAAGCAACACAAGCGGCGAGACCGAAGCCACGCGCGCTGCAGTTTAAATACCAAGCCGCTTTAACATGCGGTGAAAATTACCGGAATCGAGCCCCAGTTGTCTGGCGGCTGCGGCTCGATTGTCATCGGTTTGCTTCAGCACCTGCTGAATCAGGTTTCTTGAAAACTCATCCACGGCATCGCGATAATCCATGCCACCCATCGGGGTACTCATTTCAATGTCCGGGTGACGATGAAGCCGAACATGTTCCTGCCCTGCTTCGGTCAATAGGTCCAGGTGCTCAAGCTCCACGGTCACCATGGGGCCGGCTTCATCCCGGCGTGCCTTCAACGCTGCGCGCCCCAATGTGTGCTCAAGTTCTCGCACATTACCCGGCCAGTTGTAACGCTTTAAGGCCGCCTCGCAACCACGACCCAAACGAAGATTTCGCAACCCCAACCGACTGCGGTTTTGTTCCAGAAAATAACCGGCCAGCAACACCACGTCGTCGCCCCGCTCACGCAAAGGCGGAATGTGCAAAGGGTAAGCACACAAACGGTGATACAGATCAGCCCTGAAGCGCCCTGCTTTCACTTCGGCAGACAAATCGCGATTGCTTGCCGCAACAATGCGAACATCAACCCGATGCTCCCTGTCGCTGCCCACACGCTGCACTTGCCCGCTTTGGAGCACCCGAAGCAGCTTGGCTTGCGCAGAGGCACTTAACTCGCCCACCTCATCCAGAAACAAGGTGCCCTCGTTGGCCAATTCAAACTTGCCCTGCCGATCGCGCTCAGCCCCGGAAAACGCACCCTTAACATGACCAAACAACTCGCTTTCAATCAACTGGTCAGGCAAAGCCGCGCAATTAATCACCACCAAGGGTAAATTGGCGCGACTCGACATGGCATGCAGAGCCTGCGCAACCAATTCTTTGCCTACACCGGTTTCGCCATGAATCAGTACTGCCAGCTGACTACTGGCAACGGTCAAAATTTCATGCTTTAGATCGCGAATGGGTTTGCTGTCGCCAATCATTTCCCGGCGAGACAATTGAACGCCCTCCAATGCCTGCAAAGCATTGCCATTGCCCTGACTCAGCTTCAAGTTGGTCAAGGTTCGCTCGTTCAATTCAGCCAAATGCACCACAGCCTCGCCCAAGCGGGCGAACATGGCCATGGCCCGCTCAACCTTGACGTCGAACACCCCTGCCTTCAAAGAATCAAGGGTAATCGCACCCCACAACTTGCCATTGACATGCAGGGCACAACCCATGCAGTCGTGCACAGTCAAATCCCCCGCATGCACCCCTTCCAGCAGACCATCGTAGGGATCAGGCAGCGTGGACTTGTTTGGAAAATGAGTGACCCCCCGGTAAGTGACAATCGCATTTAAGCGGGGATGCTCATTCAATTCAAAGCGGCGCCCCAGGCTATCCGGCGTCAAACCCCGAACGACCAATGGCTTTAAGGCCGAGCCTTCCTTTTTTAGCAAGGCACACGCGTTGCCCGGCAATGCCGCTGCCAATGAATTCACATAACGTGCATACCGGGTCTGCGGATCCAGGTCAGCGCCCAAGTCCTCGATCACCGCCATCACAAAACTGGACATTTCCATATATTGTCACTTTAACAATTATTGTGTTATTAACAATAATATCACATTGTTTTTAGCACAATCTTTTGAAATATTTAACAAATCCATAATTATCAATTAATTATATTAATCAATAGCTTAAAAAAATTTTAACGTCTGGCATGGATCTTGATAGTACTTGTCACCGAGAAGCATGTGTCAATTTACAATCACGCGAAAAAGGAACATCAACATGTCAGTGAGCACCGAACAAAAACAATGGATCAAGGCAACCATTCCCGCACTTGAACAGGGCGGCGAGGCCTTGACCACGCACTTTTACAAACTGATGTTCAGCAAATACCCGGTTACAGCCACTTTTTTCAATCCGGCTCACCAGCAAAAAGGCACCCAACCGCGTGCACTGGCCAATGCGGTACTGGCTTATGCAAAGCACATTGATAACCCAGCCGTGCTGATGGGTGCGGTTACCCTGATCGTGAACAAACACGTGGCACTGGGCGTTAAGGCCGAGCACTATCCTATCGTGGGCGAATGCCTGCTGCAGGCCATGAAAGAAGTACTGGGTGCAGCAGCCACCCCCGAAATTATCGACGCCTGGGCAGCTGCATACGGCCAACTGGCCGATATTTTAATTAATGCAGAAGCCAACCTGTATGCCAAACAAGCCATGTCCGCTGGAGGGTGGGAGGGGCAACGCGCTTTCAGAATTGCCGCGAAAGAGCAAGAAAGCGAACTGGTCACATCTTTTTACCTGAAACCTGTGGACGGCAAAGAGATCATGACCTTCAAGCCAGGGCAATACATTACCCTGCACTTGAATATCAATGACACAAGCATCATGCGCAACTATTCCCTGTCTGACTCACCCAATGGGGAGCACTACCGAATCTCGGTAAAACGCGAAGAAGGTGGCATGGTGTCCAACCACCTTCACAATGAATTTGCTGTGGGCGACACCGTGCAACTCAGCCCGCCCTGTGGCGAGTTTGTACTCGACGACAGCAAAGACCCACTGGTGTTGATTACCGCAGGCGTGGGGCTGACACCCGCCATTGCCATGCTCAAAGCTGTTGCCGGCCAGCGCGAGATTCGATTCATTCATGCCTGCAAGAACGTAGCGCAGCACTCATTCAAGAATTTGACTGAGCAACTGAAGGCTCAACACAGCAATATCACTACCGAGTATGTTTATGAAAATCAGCATGGCTTGATCAAAGCCCAAACCATTGAAAACAACCTGCCCAACAATGCACAGGTTTACTTTTTGGGACCAGTTGGTTTCATGGGTGCAGTGAAAAGCATGCTCGGGAAACTGGGCGTGCCTGCCGACCGTCAGCATTTTGAGTTTTTCGGCCCTGCGCAAGCCATTTGATTGATTTCAGGAACTAAGCCGACAAGCCTTTGGCTTTGCCAGAGGCTTGAGCCTGCACAAACTCCAGCAACTCATCAATTTGAAACGATTTGTCGAAAAAAGCCTTGGCACCAAGGCTTAAGCACCGGTGCCGTATGACCAAATTGGAGTAGTTGGAAAACACCACAATATTAACCGGGTGCGGATTCATCTCCAGACTTTGCTGGAGGTTCTTCAACACACCCAGCCCGGTACCTGATTCCAATTCCAAATCAACGATTGCCAAATCAGCGCATTCATTCCGTATTGTCGCAAGTGCCGCTTCCTCGGACTCCACACTTGCAATAACCTGCACACTGGGAATTTCACACAGCATCGCCTGCAACATGGTCTGCAACTCGATCGAGTCTTCAACCACCAGCACACGCAAGGGGAGCTGATCCATACAGTTTTGTTTCATGGCAGACACCTGAAACGCCCCGCCAGCGAGAAGGCCGGCGAGGCATCATGACAGCCCGTTAAGACTTGGGCTTCAACTCAATCAAATTGGAGACAGCTTTCACGCCCTCCACCTGCTTGGCCAACGCTTCGGCACGATCAATCTCGGCCTCGGTTTTGGCTTCGCCTGACAACACCACCACGCCTTGCTTGGTTTCCACATGAACACGCAAAGCGCTTACTGTTTTGTCCTCAGCGTGTTTTGCTTTCACCTTGGTGGTAATGGTGGCATCGTCCACATACTGCCCTACCGCTTTCAAGGGCTCTTTACCCTGCTCTGCGGCATAGACTGGGCTCAACGCAGACAAAGCAATACCAGAAGCAATCAAAGTTTGTGTGATCAATGTTTTCATAGTTGTACTCCTTCAAAGTGTTTGAACTGACTACTTTCAAGAAATCAAGATCAAAGGTATGTATTGATCAGGCTTCATGCGTTCAATACTACTGAGGGGCAAAACTGAGATCTGTCCGACAAGGACGATTCAATTGTAGGAATAGTCTGGCCTCAATGATTTACAACCCCAAAAGGAATACACAGATGATTCGATTGGCCATTGTTGATGATCATGCCATTGTGCGCGCTGGCTTTCGCGAAATGCTGAATGAAGAATTGGGAATGTCCATTCAGTTCGAAGCCGCATGCGCCGAAGAAGCAAAAACATTGCTTGGACAACACCCCTGCGACGTACTCATGCTCGACTTGTCGCTGCCTGATCAAAACGGCATCGACCTGCTTCGAACCGTGAAACAACGCCACGATGAAACACAGGTATTAATTATTAGCAGCTTTTCGGAAGACCGGTACGCCCTGCCAATGATTCGCAGTGGCGCAAGCGGCTATTTGTGCAAGGACTGCGATCGCAACGACCTGATCAATGCAATACACACCGTTGCACAGGGTCGCCGCTACATTTCTGCCAACACGGCTGAACTGCTTGCCCGTGAAGTGATGGGAGAAGCAGAAAAAACCGCTCATGAACAATTGTCGGAGCGCGAAATGCAGGTGTTCATTCGACTGGCGAAAGGCGAAAGCGTGTCACAGATTGCCGAGGCACTTCATCTTAGTGTGAAAACAGTCAGCACCTATCGGTCCAGGCTGCTTGAGAAACTGAGTGTTGGCAGCAATGCCGAACTTGCGACTTATGCCCACCAGCATGGATTAATCTTTGCCTGAATACATGCTTTGGATCATGGGTATATGTACTTTGATCCGGGTTCCTTGACCCGGGCTCGAGCTTAACAGCAACTTTCCATTGAACATTTGGGCACGGTGTTTCATTCCGGCAATGCCGTGACCATGCAATTCAATGTCTTGGGTATCAAATCCAACACCGTTGTCTCGAATACTCAGGCACACCTCATCCGCCTCCTCACTCAAACTCAGCCACACCCGGCTGGCCTTCGCGTATTTTCGAATGTTGTTCAGCGACTCTTGTGCCACGCGAAACAATGCCAAAGACTGTTCAGCATTCAGATTCAATTCACGATCCGGGAAACTCATTTCAATCGGCAAATCAATTTCAAATTGCTGCCCAAGTGAGCGCAGTGCCTCGACCAACCCCAAACCTTTCAGCAAGGGGGGTTGTAAATCGTCCACCAAGCGGCGCGTCAGCGTAATGGTGCTGCCTATATTCTCGATCAAACGCAATAAGCGCTCTTGCACATCGTCTGCCAATTGCCCGCCTAGCGAACGGCGTAGCCAGCCAGCGTCCATTTTTGCCGCAGTCAGTGCAGACCCCATTTCATCGTGCAACTCACGGGCAATGTGCTGGCGCTCCTCCTCTTGTGCAGTGGTCAGGTTGCTGGCCAGGTTAGTCAACTCCAGTGTGCGCGCCGACACCTTCGCTTCAAGGCGACTGTTTTCGGTTTTCAACAGCTCCTGAATGCGGGCCCGCAGGGCCACCTGCCTTTGCTGCACCACAAACAAACCAACAATCAACAACAGGGACGCAATACCCAAGGCATAGCCCACATACTGAATTTTGTCGGCTCTTGCCAAATACATGTTCTCAAGGTCCTGATGAGCCTTTTCCCGCCGCGCTTTCAGTATCGCGAGTCGAACACGAATTTGGTCCATCAGTTGTTTGCCAAGTTCCCCGTGCTCCTCCGACAAAGCCACTGGTGCCTTGCCTTGGCTCAACATTTCACCCAGATACTGAAACTTCGCCTCAACCAGGCGCTTCAAAGCCTGCAAGTCTGCATGATCATCTGAACCTGGTGGAATATCAAAATTCATGGAAGCCATCAACGGCTCCAGTCGGGCTGCGGTGCTGCGGTAGGGCTCAAGATAAACGTCGTTGCGCATCAGCAGGAACGACAAGGCACTGGCCTCGGCATCCACCAGCAAAACCCACAACTGATCAAGGCGATCAATTCTTTTTTGATTGATTTCGGCCATCGCCATCACCTCGGCATTCATTCTGGAATGGGTGTAGGTGATGCCCAACAAGGCCAGCACCATGGCGCAACCAAAGATGAAAAGCCAATAGGGACGACCATGCCGAATCTGGCTTCGCACGGATCGAATTGACGAGTGAACAGAATTATTCAAACAGACCTTTAAAGACGCACAAAGGCCACTTCTCAGGTGGCCCGGCTTTGATTCAACCCAAGCGTTTCAAATAACTACGGCCTGGATTTAATCAAGTTCACGACAAAAGTAATTGCCGCAAGCACAATGAAAATGAAAAACAATACTTTTGCAATTTCCACCGCACCGGCCGCAATACCACCAAATCCAAACAAAGCAGCGATTAATGCAATTACAAAAAACACAACTGCGTAGTGCAACATGATCAACTCCTTGGGGGTTTAATTGGTTGACGCTTTACAGTAAACGCCTTAAGTGGAAAAGTAGGTCAGCTTTTGCCGAAGAAGTTGTGAGCAATGTCCTACAAGCCGGTAAAACACGCCTCTATTTTCTGGTTTGCCGCCTGAAGAATAGGTTAAATTAAATACAGATCATCCCGTAACAAAAGGATCATCGTGATTCTTGTCATCGCAAACCCGAAAGCTGGCTATCTCAAAACACGCAATTCCAGCGGCAGCCTTGCGGACATTCACCGCATTCTGGGCAATGCCGGACATGTGGCATTGACTCAAAATGCACAAGAACTAGAACAGGCCCTACTTGCCTACCAAGGCAGTCCACCCACTGTAATTGTGCCTTTTGGTGGGGATGGCACCGTGTCTGCGGTTTTGGGTGCAGCGGCCAAAGTGTGGGGTGAACAGACGATTCCGCCAATTTTTCCCTTGCATGCAGGCACCATGAACATGATCGCCTGGGACGTGTATCCAAAAACAGCGCCGCTAAAAGCACTGCGCTGGTTGGTTGAACACCAGGCAAACGCCCTTTTACACAGCACACCGCGCTACCCCGTTAAAACCTCGGGCGAACAGTACGGATTTGTATTTGGTTTCGGCGTCACGGTGAACTTCATGCACGCCTATTACAGCCTGGGCAGTGGCCCTGTTGCTGCCGCCAAACTCTTGGCCAAAATTGCCTGGGGAATTATTCGCCAAAGCGAATTTGTAGACAGGCTTTTTTCAACAGTTAAAGGGCAGCAAATCCGCAACGGCGCAGCGCCACAGCAATTTGCCTGGCAGGCCTGCCTTGCGCTGAGCATTCAGTGTTTGCCACTTCGATTTCGTGTATCCACCAGCGGCGGGCCACAGGCCCAACAAGACATGTGCCTGATCGCAGGCGTACCCAACAAACTTGCGCTTGTGTTGAACCTGTTGAGAATCTGGTTCGGGACCATGCCAGCCAGCGTCGGCGTCGAGCGCAGCACCATTTCCAGCATTGAATTTCAGTTTGACGCGCCAACAGCATGGCAACTCGACGGCGATGTGCACCCGCCTGTGAATTCAATTCAGATCAGCAGTGCCCCTGCTGTTCAATTTGTGGCCATGGAATAAAAAAAGGGATCCCAAGCGGGATCCCTTTTTCATTCTGGCGGAGACGAGAGGATTTGAACCTCCGATACCCTTTTGGGGTATGCTCCCTTAGCAGGGGAGTGCCTTCGACCACTCGGCCACGTCTCCAGAAGGCCGAATTATACACGGTTTCGGCCAAAATGTTGAATGCAGGCGCAAATCGCTTTCAAGCAAATTACGCCGTATTCAAACAACTCAAACTTCAGTTCAAGCCGCTTCTTTTTCAAGGCCAAAAGCCTTGTGAAGTGCACGAACCGCCAACTCCATGTACTTGTCATCGATCAACACCGACACCTTGATTTCCGAAGTAGAAATCATCTGGATGTTAATGCCCTCTTCTGACAAGGTTTTGAACATCAAGCTGGCCACGCCAACATGCGAGCGCATGCCAATGCCCACAATCGACACCTTGCACACATTCGTGTCGCCGGCCACTTCACGTGCACCCACGCTGCCTTGAATCTTGTTCTTCAACAAGTCCATGGTTTTGTTGAATTCATTGCGGTGTACGGTGAAGGTGAAATCGGTGGTGCCATCCGAACCCTGGTTCTGAATGATCATGTCCACATCGATATTGGCCTCGGCAACCTGACCCAGAATTTGGTAAGCCACACCGGGCTTGTCGGGCACGCCACGAATAGTCACTTTTGCTTCATCACGGTTGAAAGCGATACCGGAAACAACGGCCTGTTCCATATGTTCATCATCCTCAAAAGTAATCAGCGTGCCGGAAACCTTTTCTTCGTCCAGCGACATCATTGGATCGGTCAGGCTGGAAAGCACTCGGGTAGGCACACGGTACTTGCCGGCAAATTCCACTGAACGAATTTGCAGAACCTTGGAGCCCAAAGAGGCCATTTCCAGCATTTCTTCAAAAGACACCACACGCATGCGGCGCGCCTCAGGCACCACACGGGGGTCGGTGGTGTACACACCATCGACATCGGTGTAAATCAGGCACTCTGCCGCACCCATGGCTGCAGCAATGGCCACAGCCGACGTGTCTGAGCCACCACGGCCCAAGGTGGTTTGGTTACCGGCATCATCAATACCCTGAAAGCCCGTGATGATCACAACCTTCCCGGCATTCAATGCAGCTTTCACGCGTGTGTCGTCAATCGACTCAATGCGTGCCTTGGTGTGGCTGCTGTCGGTTTTGATGGGCACTTGCCAACCAGAGAAACTGATTGCATCCAGACCCTCTGCTTTCAAAGCCATGGCCAACAAAGCCACAGACGCCTGCTCACCAGTGCAACACAGCATGTCGAGTTCACGGGGATCAGGCTCAGCCTGAATTTCCTTGGCCAGGCCAATCAAGCGGTTGGTTTCGCCAGACATAGCCGACGGCACAACCACCATTTGAAAACCTGCGCGGTGCCATTTGGCGACACGCTTGGCTACATTCTTGATACGTTCTGTGGACCCCATGGAGGTGCCACCGTATTTATGTACTATCAGTGACATAGTCAGATCGCCCTGCACAAATAAAAAGCGCGAACCATTTCGCGCTTTTAAATCAATCAGTTGAACATTTTACCTGAAATTCCCGCTGCACTTATTGATTCGCGGAATAACCCAGGTTCATTTGCAAGCCTGCCGACTCCAGCACCTCCGGGTGCTTGCGCATGTACTCAAGCCGATCCAGATACTCTGTGGTGACGTCGCCGGTGATGTACGAGCCATCAAAACAACTTGCGTCAAAGGTTTGAATTTTGGGATTCAAATCACGCACAGCGCGTTTCATGTCGGCGATGTCTTGATAAAACAAGGCATCGGCACCAATCTCCGCACAAATTTCCTCATCGGTCCGACCCGACGCAATCAGTTCATCACGCGTGGGCATGTCGATACCGTAAACGTTGGGGAAACGCACAGGGGGCGCGGCCGAAGCAAAAATCACCTTCTTGGCACCCGCTTCACGGGCCATTTGTACAATCTCGCGGCTTGTGGTGCCGCGCACAATCGAATCATCCACCAAAAGCACGGTTTTGCCTTTGAACTCAACGGAAATTGCGTTCAACTTTTGGCGCACGCTTTTCTTGCGAACCGCCTGGCCGGGCATGATAAAGGTACGACCGATATAACGGTTCTTGATGAACCCTTCCCGGTAAGGCACACCCAATTGATTCGCCAACTCCAAAGCTGCGGGGCGGCTTGAATCAGGAATGGGCATGACTACATCAATTTCACCGGCAGGCATGCCTTTGCGAATTTGATCGGCCAGGTATTCACCCATTTTCACGCGGGCTTCGTACACGCTAATGCCGTCCATCACTGAATCGGGGCGCGCCAAATACACATACTCAAAAATACAGGGGTTCAGTGACGATTTCTCGGCGCACTGCTGCGCATGAAGCCTGCCGTCGAGATCTACGAATACGGCCTCGCCCGGATCAATGTCGCGCACAAACTCAAAACCCATACCGACCAGCGCCACGGATTCCGATGCAAACATGTACTCGGTGCCCTGCTCTGTTTCAGCCTTGCCCAAAGCCAGCGGGCGAATACCAAACGGGTCACGGAAGGCCAGCAAACCGTAGCCTGCAATTTGAGCCACACAGGCATAGGCACCACGCGCACGGGCATGAACGCCAGCAACAGCGCGGAAAATAGTGACTGGATCAAGCGAGTAACCCGATGCATTCGATTGAAGCTCGTGGGCCAATACATTCAACAGCACTTCGGAATCGGAATTTGTATTGATGTGGCGACGATCGTTCTTGAACAGCTCGGCTTTCAAACGCTCGCTGTTGGTCAAGTTGCCGTTGTGGGCCAACACCAAACCATAAGGCGCATTCACGTAGAAAGGCTGTGCTTCATCGGAGCTGGCTGCAGAACCCGCAGTGGGGTAACGCACATGACCAATGCCCATATTGCCAGGCAATGACCGCATATTGCGGGTGCGGAATACATCGCGCACCAAGCCGTTACCTTTGGACATCGAGAACGAATTGCTGTGCGCCGTGGCAATACCTGCGGCATCTTGACCGCGGTGTTGCAACAACAGCAAGCTGTCGTAAAGAATTTGATTAACAGGAGAAAAACCGGCAATACCGACAATCCCGCACATTGAAAGCTCCTAGTAGCGCACCCATTTGCCCACACTTTCAGGCAAATGCGGCTTGATTTCTCTCATCGCATCTACCGCCAAGGGGGACAACATGGCGTTTCGCCAAAATGGCTGTTCCGGAAGCGAGGTAAACCCAGCCCCAGTAACCAGCACCAACACAATAAATAAACCACGCGCGAAGCCGAACGTAGCACCCAGGCCACGGTCCGCAAAACCCAAACCTGCTGCAGCAACAATTTTGCCCAACAGTGAAATCAGAATGGCACCCACCAACATGGTTGCAAAAAACGCAGCAGCGCAGCCAATAAGGGCTTTCATGGGAGGGCTCAGCGATTCCGCCCAGTCCATGTACACCGCCAAATCCGCGCCATAGCGGTTTGCAACCCAGAAAGCCAACACCCAGTTGGCCAGGGAAAGCACTTCTTTGACCATGCCCCTGAACACACCCAGAATGACCGACAGCACCACCACGGCAATGACGATGTAATCAAATATCGTCACTGCACCACTCTCCCGGAGGAGTAACCAGCAGCAGCCAGCTTGGCCTTGGTTTCATCCGCCTTGGTTTGACCAGCGATTGGGCCAACCCTGACCCGGTACACGGTGCCGTCGGCAGTGCTGGTGGACTCCACCTTGGCAGGAAAACCCTTGCCACTCAATTCTTTGCTCAATGCATCCGCACGAAGCTTGTCGCTGACCGCAGTCACTTGCACCCAAAACACCTCGGCTTTGGCAAAAGCCGCGATGGGGTCCTCAACCTTAGGTTCCACCTTAGGTTCCACTTTGGCCTCTGGCTTAGGTTCCACCTTAGGCTCTACCTTAGGTTCCACCTTCGGTGTTGGCTTTGGGGCTGCCTTGGGCTCGGACATGACGGGGGGTGGCTCTACAGCAGGTGCAACGGGCGCAATGGCCACGGCTTGCTCCTGAGTAGACTGAGGTGCTTCTATTTTGGGTGACTCGGGTACCTGTGCAGCTTGCGCAGGAATTTCAGCTGAGGGACGATCAGGTACCACCAGCTCAACGTCGCTGCTGGTTTGGGAAGGTTCATTTTCCACCAACGCAGGAACGATGATAATGGCCGCCAGAAAAAGTGCTATGGAGCCTACCAATCGCCTTCTGGATCTGCGTTTTAACTCATCAACTGGATCGTTGTTGACTTTGTTCCTGGCAGTAGAACGCGAATTTGAACTCACCTGCACTCCTGAAAAAAATTAACCGGGACGTTTTCGAAGCGCTTCTTTGGCTTGCATGGCTTGCGCCACAACCAGGAAGGATCCAAAAACCAGAATTCTATCATTGGGTGGCACTGCAGAAGTGACCACCGCATACGCTTGACTCACACTCTCGTAGCTCTGCACACTTTTTTCAGGTGGCTGCTTCGCAATACCGCCTTTGGCCAATGCCTGGGAATTGGCTACCCAGTCAAAAGCTACTGAATCCACACCAGCCAGTTCAAGCTGCTGCTTCAACTGCGCAGTGCTGCGACCACGATCGCCTTGCAGCGGCACCAAATGCCAATGGTCGACCCTGTCTTTCAACGCTTTGACCACCTCCACTGCGTCTTTATCGGCCAGCATCCCGAAAATACAATGGGTGTAGGGGAAAAAACCCATGTTGTCCAGGCTTTCACGCAAATGCGCAGCTGCATGCGGATTGTGTCCAACGTCTAAAACAACACTGGGTTGACCCGGCAACACTTGAAAACGCCCCGGCCATTCCACCAAAAGAAACCCCTGACGAATGGATTGCGCAGGAACCGGCAAGCGATCGCGAACCGACTCAAGCGCAGCCAGCGCAGCCGAGGCATTCAACAATTGATTGGTGCCACGCAATGCTGGATAAGCCAAAGCGGCACGGCGCATGCCGCGACCACCATAGGCCCACTGCTGCTTGTCCCCGCCGTAGTTGTAATCGCGGGCAAACAACCACAAATCAGCACCGATTGCGTTGGCGTGATCAATCACGCTTTGGGGCGGTTTGGGGTCGCCCACAATCGCGGGTTTGCCGGCACGGAAAATTCCCGCCTTCTCGCGACCAATGCTTTCGCGGTCTGGCCCCAGAAAGGCTTGGTGATCAATGTCAACGCTGGTACATATCGCGCAATCCGCATCAAAAATATTGACCGCATCAAGGCGCCCGCCCAAGCCCACTTCCAGAATTACAGCATCCAGCTCAAGGCGAGAAAACACCAGAGCAACCGCGAGCGTGGTGAATTCAAAGTAAGTCAGGGAAATGCCGGTTGCTGTGCGAGCCAGCTCCACCTGCTCAAAGGCTGAAATCAACTCGGGCTCAGCCACCTCTTGCCCATCGATTCGTGCCCGCTCGGTAAAGCGAATCAAGTGGGGCGAAGTGTACATGCCCACCTTGTAACCCGCCTGAATCAGAATACTTTCCAACATGGCACAAGTGGACCCTTTGCCATTGGTCCCCGCCACGGTGAACACGACCCCGTTCAACACAAAACCCATGTGCTGCTGAACCACCTTCAGGCGGTCCAGACCCATGTCGATCGGCTTGCTGTGTATCAATTCCAGATAGGCGAGCCACTCGGTAAGCGTGGCGTTGGCTGCTGGTTTTGCGGGTTTCTGTTCGGGTACTGCTTGAGTCATAAGTGTTCAGGCGGCCTGATCAATCTGTTTTTTCAACAACAGCGCCAAAAGGCTGGCCAAGGTTTTTTTCATTTCACGGCGATCCACGATGCAGTCTACTGCACCCTTTTCCATCAGGAATTCAGCGCGCTGAAAACCTTCCGGTAGTGTTTGGCGCACAGTTTGTTCAATCACGCGGGGCCCGGCAAAACCGATCAACGCTTTGGGTTCTGCAACCACCACATCGCCGAGAAAGGCGAAGCTTGCCGACACGCCACCCATGGTTGGGTCGGTCAACACGGAAATGTAAGGGAGTTTGGCTTGGCTAAGTTTGGCCAACATGGCTGAGGTTTTCGCCATTTGCATGAGCGAACCCAAACCTTCTTGCATGCGGGCACCACCAGAAGCAGCAATGCTGATGAACGGCACATTGGCATCTAGCGCAGCCTGTACGCCACGGCAGAAGCGCTCACCGACCACCGAACCCATCGAGCCGCCCATGAAATCAAATTCAAAGCAGGCAATCACCACCTCCATGCCGTTCATGGTGCCTTTCTGCACCACCAGGGCATCGGTTTCACTGGTAGATTCCTTGGCTTCATTCAAACGCGCTGTGTAGCTTTTGCTGTCCTTGAATTTCAAGGTGTCCATGGGCAGCACTTCCTGACCAATTTCCACACGCTCATCGTTGTCGAACAACAAATTCAAACGCTCACGCGAACCAATGCGCATGTGGTAGGTGCACGAGGGACACACCATGGCGTTGCTCACCAAGTCGTTTTGGTACAGCACCGCATCACAGCTTTTGCACTTCGCCCAAATGCCTTCCGGCACGCTTTTTTTGGCAGCGTCGCCGGGAGTTTTCGACGAAATGCGTGGTGGAATAATTTTGTCAAACCAACTCATACACTTTCCCTTGCTGAGGTATTTTTATTTTGAGCCGAACTTTGAATCAAGCGCGGCACGAATCGGGGCAATAAACTTGCCCGCCAAAGCGGCGGCCTCTTGTGGGCTGCCTGCTTCCAGAGTTTGTATCAAGGCTGAACCAATCACCACTGCATCGGCAGACTCGGCCACGCGGCATGCTGATTCAGCATCGCGAATGCCAAAGCCAACGCCCACAGGCACGTTGGTGAATTTGCGGATGATAGGCAATTTGGAGCTGACTTCAGCCGCATTCAGATTCTGCGCACCCGTCACACCCTTCAGTGAGACGTAATACACATAACCACTTGCCACTTTGGCCACTTTTTCAATGCGTTCATCCGACGAAGTGGGTGCCAGCAAAAAAATCGGATCCAGTTCAGCTGCCCGAAGAAACTTGGAGAACTCGATCGATTCTTCTGGTGGATAATCCACCACAAGCACACCGTCTACCCCAGCCTTTTTGGCTTCAGCCACATACTTTTCAACACCCATGCGTTCGATGGGGTTCGCATAACCCATCAACACAATGGGTGTGTGTTGGTTGGTTTGGCGAAACTCGGCCACGTAATCAAGAATTTTGCGTGAAGTAACGCCTTTTTCCAAGGCACGCTCGCTGGAACGCTGAATCACAGGGCCATCGGCCATGGGGTCAGAAAAAGGTACACCCAACTCAATAACGTCAGAACCTGCGTTGGCCAAGGCATGCAACATGGCCACGGTTTGACCCGGATCAGGATCACCACCGGTGACAAAGGGAATTAAACCCTTGCGCCCTTCTTCTTTTAACTTCGCGAAAACTGCTTTGATTCTTGACATGGTGTGTTGTAAAAATTATTTCTTGTTGCAGGCCATTTCTGCGCCTGTTTTGCAATCGGGGTGGCAGTAAAACTCGGCACCACTCAGGCGCGCCACGGTGTGCATATCTTTGTCGCCGCGGCCTGACAAATTCACCAGAATCACCTGGTCTTTCGGCAGGGTTTTGGCCAGTTTGGCAGCATGGGCAAGTGCGTGGCTGCTTTCCAGCGCGGGAATAATACCTTCAATGCGGCAGCACTGGTGGAAAGCCTCCAAGGCTTCTGCATCGGTAATTCCCACGTATTCTGCTCGGCCAGAATCTTTCAACCATGCATGTTCAGGACCCACGCCGGGATAATCCAGACCAGCAGACACGGAATGAGTTTCAATAATTTGGCCGTCGTCACTTTGCAGCAAATAGGTGCGATTACCATGCAACACACCAGGTGTGCCAGCACTCAGTGATGCGGCATGCTTGCCGGTTTCAATGCCCTCGCCAGCAGCCTCAACACCCACCAGTTTCACACCATCCACGTTCAAGTAAGGGTGAAAAATACCCATGGCGTTTGACCCGCCACCCACACAAGCCAGTACGTAATCAGGCTGCTTGCCCACCATGGCTGGCATTTGCTGAATGCATTCGCTACCAATCACGCTTTGAAAATCACGAACCAACATGGGATAAGGATGCGGACCGGCCACTGTGCCAATGATGTAAAACGTGTCTTCCACGTTGGTAACCCAGTCGCGCATGGCTTCGTTCAATGCGTCTTTCAGGGTTTGGGAGCCTGAAGTAACCGGAATGACTTCAGCACCCAGCAACTTCATGCGAAACACGTTCTGTGCCTGTCGGGCTACATCTTCTTGCCCCATGTACACCACACACTTCATGCCGTAACGCGCTGCCACGGTGGCAGTGGCCACACCGTGCTGACCCGCGCCAGTCTCGGCGATTACGCGGGGCTTGCCCATGCGCTTGGCCAACATGGCCTGCCCAATGCAGTTGTTTACCTTGTGCGCACCCGTGTGGTTCAGGTCTTCGCGCTTGAAATAAATTTGCGCACCGCCAACCAGATCAGACCAGCGCTTGGCGTGGTAAATGGGGCTGGGGCGACCTACAAAATACTTCAACTCACTTTCAAATTCTGCCAAAAACTCTGGATCGTTTTGATAATGTGCGTAAACGCTTTTGAGTTCTTCAAGGGCGTGAACCAGGGTTTCAGATACGAAGGTGCCGCCGTAGGGGCCGAAATGGCCTGTAGCGTCTGGAAATTCATAGGGTTTGTTCATGATGCTGCTCTATCTGGGTTCACTTACAACAGCCCTGCATCGGCCTTCTGGACCGCTTTGCAGAACATTTCAATTTTCTCGATACTCTTTACGCCACGCGTTGACTCAATCCCGCTGGACACATCGACGCCGTAAGGCCTCAGGCCATGAATGGCTTGTTCAACGTTGCTTGCATCCAACCCTCCGGATAATACCAAAGCCTGCTTCAGTTCATCCGCTTTGGGCAGCAAAGACCAGTCAAAAGTATGCCCTGTTCCACCATACGCCTCGCTCCACGAATCGACAAGGAGCGCCTGCGCAGAATGAAACCGGCTGCTCTCCAGCCTCAAATCCACTCCCGCTTTCATTCGAATCGCTTTGAGATAGGGTCGCTGAAAGCTGCCGCAAAATTCCGGGCTTTCATCACCGTGAAACTGCAACAGCACGTTGGGAATTTCAGCAATCACAGAATTCACGAAATCAGCCTGCGGATTCACAAACAAGGCAACTGGCGTTTGCCAGGCACCCAAACAACGGGCAAGCTGGCCTGCCTGCTGCACCTCGACATGGCGTGGAGAGGGCGGATAAAACACAAACCCCACCGCATCAGCCCCAGCCCGAGTGGCCGCACGCACCGTGTCTTCGGTTTGAAAGCCGCACAATTTGATTCGGGTTCTCATGCAAACAATTCCTGTATTCCGTATTGCGCAGGGTATTCAATATTCCACAAGCTTAAACCTTGCGCGGGGTAAGTTTTAGCAGCAAGGCTTCTATTTTTGGATTCAAGAACCTCTTGCAGCCAACCCTCTGCTTGCCGGTGCAAACCCACTTCCATCAGGCTGCCCATCAAATTTCTAACCATGTGGTGCAAAAATGCATTGCCGTGAATTTCAAAATAACTGTGATCACTGGCTTCAATCAGGTTTAGGGCGTGCAAAGTGCGCACCGGGCTGGCTGCCTGGCATTGGGAAGCCCTGAAAGCGCTGAAATCATGGGTACCCAACAAACAGGCACTGGCATTTCGCATGGCTTGCAAATCAAGGGGGTAATGCACCCAGGTCATGAAGCGCTTGAACGGATCGCGAACAGGAGCGCTGTAAAAATAATAGCGATAGGTGCGGGACACTGCACTGAAACGTGCATGAAAACTGGAATCAATCTGCTTGGCGCCTTGAACCGAAATGGATGGCGGCAAGCTGTTATTGACGCCTTTTACCCAAGCGGTCAGTGGTCGGTCGGCCACGGTATCAAAATGCACCACCTGCTGACGGGCATGCACACCCGTGTCGGTTCGGCCTGCACAGGTTAATGCAACTGGTTCTTGGGCAATGGCCTGTATGGCTTTGGTCAAGTAGTCTTGAACGGTGCGGCCATGCGGTTGGGTTTGCCAACCTTCAAACTCATGACCGTCATAGCTCAGGCCCAAGGCCACTCTGTTCATTTAGTTCAACGTGGCCAAAAGCGCCTTGGCCTTGCGAACCTGATCAGCATCGCCCTTTTTCACGATTTCGTTCAACAACTCTTTGGCACCGTCTGCGTCACCAATTTCAACATAAGCGCCCGCCAAGTCCAACTTGGTGGCCACTTCCTGCCAGGTGGCATCGTCCACTTTGGGGTCTGGAACATCCACATCCAGATCAACCAGCGATTTATCAGATGCCTCTTCAGGCACATCGTCAAGCGCAGCTGCGGTTGCGGAATCCGTGTTATCAGGGTCTTCCGGATCGCCCACCAAATCGTCAAAGGCTGCATCAATTTCACGCACACCCTCTTCCTGCGGCGTGGGTTGCTTGCGCAATTCGTCGAGTTCTTCCTGCGCAGCCAAAGTGCCCTTCTCGATTTCATCCAGATCGTCCAGAATCGAACCCGATTTGGCTTGAACCACATCTTCTTCCGGGAAATCCAGCGTGACTTCGCTGTCCAGCGATTCTTTGTGTTGCTGCGCCTCATCTGACGCTTCGTTCAACTCAGGAATATCTGCAGCAGCAGACTCAGCAGTCACCTCGCTGGAAGCAGCACGCAGTTGTGTTGTTTCCTCTGTGTCAGCTTGCTTGAGTCGATCATTGAGCACTTCATCGAGATCAAAGTCAGAATTCTCAGCCTGATTCAAACTGTTTTCACGTTCAGCCGCAATTCCTGCGCTGGCGGCCGCAATCGCTTCGTCAAACTCATTCACTTCGCTGAAAGAGGATTCATCCTCAGTATCCAGCTCCTCTTCCTGATTCTCGGCTTTGTTCTTGCGGGCACGGGCAATCAGCAGCAAAACAAGCAGTACCGCCAAACCACCTGCACCTGCCAAAATCCAGGGCAGCCAGTCAAAAGGCGTGTCTTCTACCGGGGGCTGCGCTACAGGCGCCTGCACGCCTTCCGTGGGCTCCGGGACCTGATCAGCAACAGGCGCGTCGTCAGTTGCCTCGGTGCCACCATCTCCCAGTGTTTCCGAAGGCACATCGACAGCAGCGGGTTCAGCGGCATCAAGCTGCCCGGCCTCATTCGCTGTTTCAGCTGGCACGGTGGGTTCAGCGCCCAAATCTTTCTGCATGTCGAGCAAACGTTGCAAGTCGCTTACGTTTTTCTCGAGCAGGGCAATTCGCTCGTTGGCCTCAGCAAGCGCTTTGTTTTTCGCCAACAACTCTTCAGCGTTGGTATCGGCGCTGCCTGCACCTTGAGCTGCACCGGGAGCAATCTGCAAACGATCCGCAGGAGCGGCTGCGCTGGCCTTGGGTGCCTGGTCTTGTGGAGTAATACTGCCTTGGCTACTTGTTGAGGCGGCCGCCGCCACCTGATTGTCAACAGTTAACAAGCCAATTTGACGGGCGTAGGCCGAGTAAACGTTTCGGTCATCGTTTTGGGCCAAAACCAGCAATGCCTCGTTGGCATTGCGGGATCGCAGGGCTGCGCGGTTGGGCACCTGAATTTGGGCGCCTTCACGAATCAGGTGCACACTGCCATTGATAAATGAATCTTTGTTGGCCTCGTAAATTGCTGCCATGGCCTGATTCAGCGACACTCCGTCGCCCACAAGCTGCAAAGCAAGCTCGGACAAGGTGTCACCGCGCTGAACATTCAAGGTGCCTTCCGGCGCTGCCGGCGGCGTCACGGCCGGGGCCGGGGCTGGTGCAGAAACAGCGGGGGACTTGGGTAGCGCCGCCACTGGCGGAGGTGTCATGGGTGGGCGAATTTCAGGAAGACTCGTTGCGGGTTCAGCAGCCTGAGCCACGCCAACAGGCACGGTCAAAGTGTATTCACGGGCAACGCGACCGCCCGCCCAGGTCAATTCAACCAAGGTGTCGATAAACCCTGCCGGCAAGGGCTGGGCAGACGTAATCTTCACCGTGGCCGTACCGGGCTTTGGACCATCCTTCACGGCAAACTGAAGGTTCTTCAGGTTTGGATCCATCGTCAGGCGAGCCGCCTTGAATGCCTCGGCAGAAGCAAGCTTGGCCTGCAAGGAAGCGCGTTCCTCTGGCAACACCAAATCAACCAGGATTTCCGCCAAGAAAGGCTCACCTGCACCCGACAAAACCTCGAGCTTACCGAGCTGTGCCGCTTGCGCGAAGGAACTTGCCAACAAACCTGATGCAAAAACAAAGGGCAGAATCTTCTTTTTGGTATGCCTCACCCGTTTACTCCATGAATGTTCAAGCCACCTTCGGCAGCTTATTGTGATCAATATTGGTGCTGCTTAGCGTTCGATCAGAATGCGCAACATACGACGCAATGGCTCGGCCGCACCCCACAACAACTGATCGCCCACCGTGAATGCGCTCAAATAACTACCACCCATGGCCATTTTTCTCAAACGCCCCACAGGCACGTGCATGCGACCTGTTACCGCGGCTGGAGTCAAATCGCGCATGGAAGCATCGCGTTCATTGGGAATCACTTTAACCCAATCATTGGCCTTGGCAAGCATGTCATTGATCTCATTCAACGGAATGTCTTGCTTCAACTTGATCGTCAACGCCTGCGAGTGGCAACGCATGGCGCCCACACGCACGCACAGACCGTCTACAGGCACGCAACCGGGCGCGCCCATGGCAGGTTTGCCCAAAATTTTATTGGTCTCGGCACCGCCCTTCCATTCTTCTTTGGACTGGCCGTTGCCCAGGTCTTTGTCGATCCATGGAATCAGGCTTCCACCCAGTGGCACGCCAAAATTATCGCTAGGGTAGGCATCGGAATTGATGTGCTGAGCAACCTTGCGATCAATTTCCAGAATGGCAGACGCGGGGTCAGCCAAGAGGTCTTGGACCGAACCATGAATGCTGCCCATTTGCGAAATCAGTTCACGCATGTTTTGTGCGCCAGCACCCGAAGCCGCCTGGTAAGTCATGGAAGTGACCCACTCGATCTTGTCATTCTGGAACAGGCCGCCCAAAGCCATCAGCATCAGTGACACGGTGCAGTTACCACCCACGTAATTCTTGACGCCTTTGGTCAGGCCGTCTTTGATCACGTTCATGTTCACGGGGTCAAGAATGATAATGGCGTCGTCTTTCATGCGCAGGCTGGAGGCCGCATCAATCCAGTAACCATTCCAACCCGCTTCGCGCAGCTTGGGGAACACCTCGTTGGTGTAATCACCACCCTGGCAAGTCAACACCACGTCCATTTGTTTCAGGGCGTCGATACTGTTTGCATCTTGCAAGGGGCCCGCATTGCCGGCGAAAGCCGGTGCCTTGCCACCCGCATTGGAAGTCGAGAAGAAAATCGGCTCGAAATGCGCGAAATCATTCTCTTCCTGCATGCGTTGCATGAGCACGGAACCCACCATGCCACGCCATCCAACCAAACCAACTTTCAACATAAAAAACTCCAGTACTTTTAAATTCTTGAATTGCGATTTCGCTTTAGCGCTGTTTGGCCAGCGCAGCCACAATCGCATCGCCCATGCCCACAGTGCCGGTACGCACCTTCCCATCGCGCCAGATATCGCCGGTACGCGGCCCCGTGGCCAGCACGGTTTTCACCGCATTCTCAATACGGATTGCATAGTCCTCAAGACCAAAGGTGTAACGCAGCATCATGGCCGCTGAAAGCACCGTGGCCATGGGGTTGGCCAAATCCTTGCCCGCAATGTCGGGTGCTGAGCCATGAATTGGCTCGTAAAGACCAAAGTTCGATTCGTTCAGCGAGGCCGAGGGCAACATGCCAATAGAACCGGTCAACATGGACGCTTCATCTGACAAAATATCACCGAACAGATTACCGGTCACGATCACGTCAAACTGCTTGGGGTTTTTCAGCAACTGCATGGCGGCATTGTCCACATACATGTGGCTCAGTTCGACATCGTTGTATTCCTTGCCCACTTCGGTCACGATATCGCGCCAAAACTGGGTTGTTTCCAGCACATTGGCCTTGTCGACAGAACACAGCTTGCCACCGCGCTTTTGCGCGGCCTGAAAGGCCACATGTGCAATTCTGCGAATCTCGGTTTCGGCGTAACGCATGGTGTCGAATGCCTCACGTTCGCCCTTGAATGGACCATCTTCGGCAATTCTGTTGCCACGCGGGGTGCCAAAGTAAATGTCGCCAGTCAATTCACGAACAATCAGAATATCCAGACCAGCCACCACTTCCGGGCGCAAGGTCGACGCATCGGCCAGCTCGTCGTACACCATGGCCGGGCGGAAATTGGCAAACAGGTTCAAAGCCTTGCGAATTCCCAGAATGGCCTGCTCGGGGCGCAGGTGGCGCGGCAGTGTATCCAGCGAAAAATCGCCAACGGCACCAAACAACACAGCGTCGGACGCCTTGGCCAAAGCCACAGTTTCCTCTGGTAGCGGCACACCTTTCTCGCGATAAGCCACACCTCCGATCAAGGCATGCTCGAACTCGATGTTCAAACCGTCAGTTTTCAGTGCTTCAAGCACCTTAACGGCCTGCGCTGTAATCTCTTGGCCAATGCCGTCACCGGGCATTACGGCGATTTTCAATGTCATTCTGATTCTCTGCTTGTTTTTATTTAGATGGTGTTTGCAAGCCAAGGCTGGTTTGCCAGGCGGTTTTTCTCGAACGCAACAATTTCGTCACGGTGCTGCAAAGTCAGGCCAATGTCATCGAAACCATTCACCAGGCAATGCTTGCGGAATGCATCCACGTTAAAACCATAGCTTTTGCCAGCAATACTCACGGTTTGGTGCTCAAGGCTGACTGTGATTTCAATGCCAGGCTTTGAGTCAATTGCCGTCAAAATCTCTTTCACCTCTTGTTCTTTTAAAACAATGGGTAAGAAACCATTCTTAAAGCAATTGTTGAAGAAAATATCGGCAAAACTACTGGAAATAACAGCCTTGAAACCATATTGCTGAAGTGCCCAAGGCGCGTGTTCGCGCGATGAACCACAACCAAAGTTGGGGCCAGCCACCAACACGGTGCCACCTTGAAACTCGGGTTTATTCAACTCGAAATCAGGATTCAAGGGGCGTGTGGTGCAATCCATGCCAGGCTCACCTTCGTCGAGATAACGCCAGCCATCAAACAAATGCTCCCCAAAACCTGTTCGCTTGATGCTTTTCAAAAACTGTTTGGGAATGATGGCGTCGGTGTCCACATTGGCGCGGTTCAACGCAACGGCGATACCAGTGTGGGTTACAAATTTGTCCATAATTAATCCGTGAATATTCCGGATTTACCGGAGTTCAAGCCGCGCTGGAAAAACAACATTGCCAGCGCCACTTCAGAATGCAAGTTAAAAATTACTTCTTGTTTTCATCGGCAGTGCGCTCAATGGCTTCACCACCGGCTTTGATGTCTTTGCCCATGCCTTCAATGGTGTTACAGGCAGACAATGACAAAGCTGACAAAGCGAGCAAAAGTGCGGAAACGATTTTCATATCAAACACTCCTTTGTTTTAAAAAGTTCTGGAATCAGTGAAATGGCCTGCAATCGCCGCCGCGGCCGCCATGGCCGGGCTAACAAGGTGTGTACGGCCGCCCGCACCTTGACGTCCTTCAAAGTTCCGGTTGCTGGTAGATGCACAACGCTCACCACTGCCCAGGCGGTCGGCGTTCATGGCCAAACACATGGAACAACCGGGCTCACGCCATTCAAATCCGGCATCCAGGAAAATTTTGTCCAGACCTTCTTTCTCAGCCTGCGCCTTCACCAGGCCAGAGCCTGGCACCACCATGGCCAACTTGACTGACTCGGCTTTTTTCTTGCCCTTCACCACCGCTGCGGCGTCGCGCAAATCCTCGATGCGTGAATTCGTGCAAGAACCGATAAACACGGTGTCTACATTAATTTCTTCGATTTTCTGCAAGGGTTTCAGGCCCATGTATTGCAAGGCGCGCTCGTAGCCCTGACGTTTCACAGGGTCTGCTACAGAAGCTGGATCTGGCACCACGCCGTGCACATCAGTCACCATCTCGGGTGAAGTACCCCAACTCACTTGCGGCTGAATATCTTCGGCGCGTAGTTCAACCACCTGGTCAAAATGTGCGCCATCATCCGTATTCAAGGTTTTCCAGTAAGCGACTGCTGGGTCCCACATTTCGCCTTTCGGGCTGAACGGACGCCCTTTCACGTATTCAATGGTTTTGTCATCCACAGCCACCATGCCGGAACGCGCCCCACCCTCGATGGCCATATTGCACATCGTCATGCGACCTTCGACGGACAAGCCACGAATTGCCGAACCGGCGAATTCAATCGCGTAGCCGGTACCACCAGCCGTACCAATTTTTCCAATGATGGCCAAGATGACATCTTTGGCAGACACGCCTTTGCCCAAGGTGCCCTCAACACGCACCAGCATGTTTTTGGCCTTCTTCATCAGCAAACACTGAGTGGCCATGACATGCTCAACTTCTGAGGTACCAATGCCAAACGCCAGCGCACCAATGGCTCCATGGGTACTGGTGTGCGAATCGCCACAAACCACGGTCATGCCAGGCAAGGTTGCGCCCTGCTCAGGTCCAATCACATGCACAATGCCTTGGCGCAGGTCTTTGATGTCAAAGTAGGTCAGGCCATGGGCTTTTGCATTTTTGTCCAGGGTTTCAACCTGCAAACGCGAAGTGGGGTCGGCAATGCCCTTGGAGCGATCGGTAGTTGGTACGTTGTGATCCACCACCGCCAGGTTGGCACTGTTGCGCCACAAGTCGCGGCCAGCCAACTCCAGGCCTTCGAATGCCTGGGGACTGGTGACTTCATGCAGCAAATGGCGGTCAATGTAAATCAGTGAGGTACCGTCTTCTTCGGTACGCACCACGTGACTTTCCCAGAGTTTGTCGTAAAGAGTTTTTGCCATTTTCAAGGACCTGCTTCGGGCTGAATCATTCAGATTCGTCGATCTGAATTGACCAGCAAATTGCGTAAAAAATAACCCCTTATTATGCCACAGCCAGCCTTGGGCTTACAGCGCAGCCGACAAGGCGGCACCTCAAATCAAGGCCTTTAACGCTTCTTGGCTTGCTCATACAAGGGTTGAACTCGGGCTGAGTAAACTTCGAGATCCTGAATTCGATTCTCAGGCGAAGGATGCGTAGACAACAACTCGGGAGGTGAACCACCACCAGCCCGGCTCATCTTTTGCCAAACACTGATCGCAGCACGGGGGTTATAACCCGCACGCGCCGCCAACTCCACGCCAATTCGATCCGACTCCACCTCATGAGAACGGCCATACGGCAGAGAAATAGCCACATTCGCTGCCATACCCGCCAAGTCTGATGCGCCGCGGGACAAACCCAAACCTGCAGAGATCAAATCAAGCCCCACCGATGTGGCCAACTGCTGCGAAATTCGCTCGCGACTGTGTTCCCGCAAAGCATGGGCAATTTCATGCCCCATGATGGCTGCGATTTCATCATCAGTCAGGGCGAGTTTTTCGATCAGGGCCGAATAAAACGCAATCTTTCCACCGGCCATACACCACGCATTGAGCTGGTCTGATTCGATCACATTGACTTCCCATTTCCACTGCGGCGCATCGGTTCGAAAGGCCGCTGTCTGGGGAATCAATCGATTGGCGATTGCCCGAATTCTGGCCACCTGCTTGGCGTCCTTATTCAATTTGCCTTCTTTCTGGGCTTTGGCGATCACATCGGCGTAGCCTTTGGCAGCAGCCGCATCGACTTCTGCCGAAGAAACAAGCACAAACTGGGAACGATCAACCCCAACCGCCCCACCTGAGGTGGTTTGAGTAGTTAAACACGCAGTCAACACACCGGTTGAAAACGCAAGGCTTAGTGCCAGGGCTGTGCGTCGCTTGAGTCCAGAAAATACCATTATTTTTCACCTGTAATTTTCAGTAAAACCGTTTCTTAAAAACGGCACACAATGCTGCAAAGTTGACATCAACTACCGACATGAGACAGTTTATCGCGACAAAAGTGCCGAAGGTGCCAGCTTGCTGGCAATCGTAAAACGCCACCCCAAAAGCAAAGCGATCAATCCGCTTAACGACGCCATCGCAAAAGCGCTGGAGGGCCCGCCCAGTTCCCAGGCAAAACGGCCCAGAAACGTACCCGCTGATCCACCAAGCCCATAGGCAATGGTGGCATACATCGCCTGGCCACGAACCACAAGTTTTACCGGCAAATTCTCGCGCAACCAGGAAATGGTGGCGGTGTGGTGCGCCGCAAATGTTAAAGCGTGCAAGCCTTGGGCAGACAACATGATCCAACCGTATTCGGGAAATGCCGCGGTGAGTGCAAAACGGAATGCACAAGCTGCAAAACTGACGCAAAGCCAGGTGTTGAGAGAGAAACGTTTAAAAAATCGTGTTTGAAGGGCAAAAAACACCACCTCACACATCACGCCAAAAGCCCACAAGCCGCCAATGCTCATTTCTGAATAATTGAATTCAAGCAAATAAAGCGAAAAGAAGGCGTAAAAAACCCCGTGGGCAAAAATCATGAAGAACGCAGCCAGCCAGAACAGCGGCATTGGACCGGGCAATAAAAGGCGTTTGAATCCGCTGCCTGTGAAGGCAATTGAGCTTTCAGTTGCGGGCACGCGGGCGGAATCCGGCGCAAACTTCAGCGCAGCAACAAACCCGAGCAACAACATGGCACAGGCCCACACCGGATAAGAAGCAAAACCGAAACGATCGGCCACTGCGCCAAAAACCAATACAGCTGCCACAAAGCCCAAGGAACCATACAAACGCACCTGGCCGTACCGGCCCGTACAGCCGGCACAACGCTCCATGGCGTAGGAGTCGGACATGGGAACCAACCCCGAAATGCTCAAATTCAACAGAAGGATCAGCACGATCAGATACGAGGGCGTTTGCTGATACCAAAATGCCAGGGCTGCAAAGCAAAAGCCCGCAAAAGTACCCAGCCGAATCCAGCGAACCCTGTTACCGGTGTGATCCGCGATCCAGCCCCACGCAAAGGGCCCTACGATTCGCATCAGTTGCATCATGCCCAAGGACAGGGCAATCACATCCAGGCTGTGGCCAATGGACTTTAAGTACGGCCCCAGGAAAGGCGAATACAGGCCAACAAATGCGAAATACGCTGCGTAAAAAAGCGCTAACCAGCCCAGTTGCAAATGCCTGCCCGTTTCGAGATTGACGATTTAATAGTTTGAAATACCTGGTGGAATCTGTGGCGTATCCACCTGCACATCCGCACACTGCGCACGGTGCATCAGCAAATGATCCATGATGACCAATGCCAGCATGGCTTCAGCAATCGGAGTTGCGCGAATTCCAACGCAGGGGTCATGACGACCGTAAGTTTCGACTTCGATCGGATTGCCTGATTTGTCTATCGACTTTCTCGGCAGTCGAATGCTCGATGTTGGCTTGATTGCCATTCGAACTTCAATATCTTGCCCGGTGGAAATGCCGCCCAGAACACCGCCCGCATGGTTGGAGCCAAAACCCTCGGGGGTCATTTCATCGCCATGCACCGAGCCTTTTTGTGAAATACAGGCAAAACCAGCACCAATCTCAACGCCCTTCACGGCATTGATACTCATCATGGCATGGGCAATGTCGGCATCCAGCTTGTCATACAAAGGAGAACCCAAACCCACGGGTACGCCGGTGGCTTGTACACGCAGCCCTGCACCACACGAATCGCCCGACTTTCTCAAGGCATCCATGTAAGCCTCAAGCTCAGCAATTTTTCCATTGTTTGGCGCGAAGAACGGGTTGGTGTGCACATCGTCCCAAGTGGAAAATGGAATGTCCACCTCACCAATTTGAGTCATGCAACCGCGAATCTCGATACCCAGCTTACCGGCCAACCATTTTTTTGCGATGGCACCCGCAGCCACCATGGGCGCGGTCATGCGGGCAGAAGAGCGACCGCCTCCGCGAAAATCGCGAATGCCGTATTTGTGCCAGTAGGTGTAATCAGCATGGCCTGGGCGAAAGGTGTCCATGATGTTGCCGTAGTCTTTGCTGCGTTGGTCCTGATTGCGAATCAGCAAGCCAATTGGTGCGCCCGTGGTAAGGCCTTCAAACACACCGGACAAAATTTCGACTTGGTCAGCTTCCTGGCGTTGCGTCACATGGCGGGAAGTCCCCGGCTTGCGTCGATCCAGGTCGGCCTGCAGATCTGCTTCGGTCAGTGGCAAACCGGGTGGGCAGCCGTCAACCACGCAACCAATGGCAGGCCCATGGCTTTCTCCAAAATTACTGACCACAAAAAGGCGACCCAAGCTGCTTCCAGACATGCGCGTTTACTCGAATAGGCAAAACGTTATTTTATCGGATTATCCCGCACCTGAACGGCGCGGGCGTTGAGCTTGCTCAATTGCAACCAAGTTGCTACTGAATCAAAGTGCTGTCAAATGCATTCGACAGCTGATGACCAAGGGTGTGACCACTCAAAAACGCGTCTTCAACACGCGCACCATTGAGCCAGTCACCGCAAGCACCCAACATGGATTCCTCGCTGAAATAACAGGGCATGCCCACCGGATTGCTGGGCAATGAATACAGCCAACGGTGTGCAGTCAAGGTCAAGGGTTCTTCAATCAATTGACCTGTCACATTGCAAAACACATCCAGCAGCATTTTGCCCACCTCATCGGCTGCATAATCTTGGTGCAAACGGGACCAGTCTGCGGTGGCCTGCAACATCCAGCGATCACCCACCGCCCTGCCCGGTTTGGATGAATCGCGACAAATCCAGCCCAAAGGACTGTCAACCACAAAAGCCCCATCGAAATCGACTTTGACCGCTTCGCGAGGAGTCAGCATAACCGACCACGTTACATTGGACTGAACACCGGAAGCCAGGCTTGCCAAAGGCTTGTGAATTTCATCGAACAGGGGAACAACCTGTTCTGCAGGCACCGCGCACACCACAGCATCAAAACCGGATTCAACCCGCACTGTGCCATCACCAAGGTGAATAGTCAGTTGATAGGCACCATCCATGCGGGCCATTCCAGCCACTCTGCATTGCAGGCGAATATCCAACCCGTGAGCCATAAAACGCCCCAGGCTAGCCATGCCCGGCGTGCCAACCCATCGTGTTGTGGTGCTGTTGTGTGGAGAAGAAAACCCATAACCGAGATTGACGACCGTACCGGCCCAAGGCGCAACCGCTTGCGCTTTTTGAGCCTGCTCAACCAACTGAACAAAGGCTGGGGTCGATGCCTGAAAATATTGGGTTCCGTGATCAAAACCCAAGGGGGGTTCGACATCACGGTTCAACCAGCGCGTGGGCATGCGCCCGCCCGGACCACGACTTTTTTCAAATAAAGTAACTTCGTGGCCCTGCTGAACCAATTCTCTTGCGCATGCCAAACCCGACACACCCGAACCGATAATCGCAACTCTCTTCTTCAATTTAACACCACCTGTACTGCTTGGATTTCAACTCAGTTACTGCTTTCTTCCATTGGCCAATCGCGAATATAGCCTTTCAGCATTTTGTTCTCGAACCCTTGCTCTTCGAGTACGGCCTTGGCCACATCGTGGAAAGAAATTACGCCACACAGGGTGTTTCCATCCATCACCGGCAAATAACGCTGGTGGTTCTCAAGCATCAATTTTCGAAGACTGTCCACTTCCATATCCAGCGTGGCCACTGTGGGTTCTGTGTTCATCACTTCACGAACCACGATTTCCGCCACTGGCGGTGTGGGGCCTGTGCGGTGCTCTTTTTGCCGCTTGGCCAACACGCGAATTACTTCACGGAAGGTTACGATGCCAGCCAGCACGCCTTTGTCCATGACCACCAAAGAGCCCACGTCATGATCAGCCATGGTGACAACACAATCCGATAAATTGGTTTCGGGAGTGACCGTAAAAAGCGTGTTGCCCTTCACGCGCAGGACTTCTTTAACTTGCATCACAAACCTCCTAGAATATTCTTATGGTCGTTTTATTCATCCTACCCGAAATGCCACAGCTTTCAAGTCCAAATTTCTGGGCAAATACAGGCCTGAAGCGGCAAGGGATGTAAACTACAACGATTAAAAATAAATAAATGGAGACATGGGCATGCCAAAAACCGGAAACAGATTTCAAACTTTTGCTGATTTTTACCCGTTTTACCTGGCCGAGCACAACAACCTGATCTGCCGCAGACTGCATTTTGTGGGCTCAACACTGGCACTGGTGTGTTTGTTCAAACTGATCACCACCGGCCAACCAATGTGGCTGCTGTATGGTTTGTTGACCGGATATGCATTTGCATGGGTGGGGCACTTCTTTTTCGAGAAGAACCGCCCCGCCACATTCAAATATCCGTTGTATAGCTTGATGGGTGACTGGGTCATGTACAAAGACATTCTGACCCGCAAAATTCCGTTTTAATCCTTCTTGTCAAACGGGTTCACGTTGCTTCGGAATTCAACCCGAAGCGGCGTGCCATCGAGTTTGAAACGCTCACGAATGCGGGTTTCCAGGTAACGTTTGTAATTGTCTGGAATGGCATCCAGCGCTGTGCCATGCACAATAACAATGGGTGGATTTTGGCCGCCCTGGTGCGCATAACGCAATTTCGGCCGGAAAATACCCTTGCGCGGGGGTTGCTGGTGCTCAACACACTCTTGAATCAGGCGTGTCAACTTCGGTGTAGACAGTTTTGCGAAAGCTGCTGCGTGCGCCTCGTCCACTGACTTCATCATGGCGGCGATGCCGAAAGGCTTGGTCGCCGATACATAGTGAAACTTGGCATAGTTCAAAAAGGTCAACTTGCGGCCCACTTCTGCCTTGATACGCTCTTTGCGATAGTCGTCCAGACTGTCCCACTTATTGACAGCCAGCACCAGTGAACGCCCTGCTTCTACAATAAAGCCTGCAATTGACGCATCCTGATCAGAAATATCCTGCTGCGCATCCAGCATCAGAATGACCACGTTCGCGTCCTCGATCGCCTGCAGGGTTTTGATCACAGAAAACTTTTCAACCGATTCAAACACCTTGCCACGTTTGCGCAAACCAGCAGTGTCAATCAGGGTGTAAGGCTTGTCGTTGCGTTCGAAATCAATGTAAATGCTGTCTCGGGTGGTGCCAGGCAAATCGAAGGCAATCACGCGCTCTTCACCCAGCAAAGTGTTTACCATCGTCGACTTGCCCACATTGGGACGACCGGCAATTGCAACTTTGATTCGTCGCCCGCCCTCATCATCTTCTGGCAACACCGGCAATTTTTCGCAGGCAATGTCCATCAATTGACGAACGCCATCCCCGTGACTGGCAGAAATGGTTTCCGGCTCGCCCAGACCCAGCTCGAAGAAATCGGCGGCAGCCATCGAGTGCGTGTAGCCCTCGGTTTTATTGACCACCAAAATCACTTCTCGCTTGGCTTTGCGCAGCTCTGCAGCAATCACGTGGTCATGAGGGGTTACACCCTGGCGACC
The DNA here is from genome assembly GCF_058448965.1 of Limnobacter sp. G6BE5S. Lineage (NCBI taxonomy): Bacteria > Pseudomonadati > Pseudomonadota > Betaproteobacteria > Burkholderiales > Burkholderiaceae > Limnobacter > Limnobacter sp. G6BE5S. The sequence continues at coordinate 238,145 of NZ_JBZFLM010000004.1, read as the reverse complement.
ATCCACAAGAAACAACACCAGATCAGACTCAACAATGGCCTGCCTGCTTTGCTTGGCCATTTCAGCGTAAATGCCCTCTTTGGCGACAGGCTCAAGACCACCTGTGTCGACTACAAGGTATTCACGCGGACCAATACGCCCCAGGCCATAGTGGCGATCACGGGTTAGGCCCGGCTGGTTGGCCACAAGGGCGTCTCTTGTTCGAGTCAAGCGATTGAACAATGTGGACTTACCCACGTTTGGGCGCCCAACCAGGGCAATGACAGGTTTCATGTTTTACTTTACTGGACAGATATCAGGGCCACACTGCCGCCACGCGATTGCGCAATCAGCGCATCGGTTTCAGCAGCCACCGGCTGGCTGGTCAAGGCGGTTGAACCCACTCTTGTTCGCGCAATGGTTTTGCCGGTGTCTCGATCAATGAAATGAATATAACCTTCGTAGTCACCCACGGCCACGGCACGGCCAATGACGGTCGGCGTGGTGGGCTGGCGGCGCTGGAAATTTTCAATTTTCCAAACCTGCTTGCCGCCACTGCGGGAGAATGCGAATAAATCGCCCAGTTCATTGGGGGCGATCAGGTAACGGTCGTCTACGGAGGCACCGCTGGGTGCGGAAAAATCGCTTGTCCAGATAGGGCGTGCACTCACGGAATCCAGGCAACCTACCTTGCCTTGAAACGCAGCCGCACACACTTCGCGGAAGTTGTAGATTGGCGTGCCGGTCACATCAGTAATGCGTTCAATTTCAGTGGTGCCGCTGGGCGTGGCCAAAGTACCTTCCCAAACCACGGTGCCCGTGCTCAGGTCAAGTGCAACCAAACGACCACCCGGGAAACCGGCATACACGCGTGCATTGTTCACATCCACAGGCGTATTGACGCGCAGGGTCAGCGGTGGCAATTGGCGTGTGTACTTCCAGCGTTGTGCACCGTTCGACGCAGAATAAGCAATCACAGAGAAATCAATGCCGCGAACCAGGATAGTGCCGGCAGCACCCACGGGCACACTGCTTACATCGGCACCCACACCGACCTGCCATTTTTGTTTGCCGTTGGCATCAAACGCAACCAGGTTATTGTTCGCGTCGATCACAGCAATGGTGTCAAGCGTCGCGGCAACACCCGCTTTCAGCTTCGTGCCTACTTTCACTTTCCATTTTGTTTTGCCCGTGGCCTTGTCAATGGCCACCAACTGACCTTCTTCCGACGCGGCATACACAGTGGAGTCGAGCAACACCGGTGTAAAACTGCCCTGCTCAGAATCACCAACATCCACAGACCAGGCATTTGCAACTTTCAGTTGTGAAGTAAAGGGCTGCAATTCAGCAGGCTTTACGGCGCTGTTACCAAATGGGTTCAGGCTGCTCATGGTCGAACTGATTGCAGCACAACCGCCCAGCAAGGCCAGAACCGTTACAAGGGATGAGACTTTGATGGCTTGCTTCATTGGCATACTCATTATTTGGTCTCCAGTTTGGGCAAGGCGCTAATTTTGCGCTCGATTACTTGCTTCCATGGGCTGTCTGCCTGAATGGTAGCAAGCGCCAACTCATACTCCTTGCGAGCTGTTGCCACATCTTTCTGGGCCAGGGCCAGATCGCCCAAGCGATCATGAAACAGGCCTTCAAAACCAGGGTAATTGTCACTTAAAGCGGCTTTGGCACCGTCGAAATCAGATTGTTCGATCAAAATGCCAGCCAGCATCAGTCGGGCAGTGGCCGCATATTCATCCAGCTTGGCTTCTTCAGAAGCCCACTTCAGTGATTCTTTGGCCTCGTCGAGCTTACCTTCGTCAAAAAAAGCCTTGGCTGCAATCAGGGCACCGCGTTGTGCGTAAGGTGAACCCGCATGATCCTCGATCAAGGTTTTCTGAGTTTGCCCCACCAGGTCGATATTGCCCTCTCGCGAGGCCGCCTCCAAACGTTCGTAGACCACAACCGCTTCTGTGGACTGGCGCGTTTGCCACCATTTCCAACCGTTGTTCAAGGCAAAGGCACCGAACACAAGAATCAACACGGTCAGAATAAAACTGCCGTATTTGGACCAGAATGCCTTCAAACTGGCCAGTTGTTCTTGTTCTTCAAGGCTGTATCGACTCAAGACTCCTCTCCTTCTCCGTAAAGCAGACCGAAAATGGCTTCGGCCAATCCCTCTTGTTTGAATTCTTCCTGTTTGCTTTCACCACGCAGCAATTTGACTGCCGCAGTGCCTGCATTCAATTCGTTCTCACCCAGAATAACCGCCACAGCTGCGCCGCTGATATCGGCACGCTTCATCTGGCTTTTAAATCCGCCACCGCCTGCGTGCAATACCACCGCAAAACCAGCATCCCGAAGCTCTTCAGCCAGAGTAAATGCGCGGCGGGAGGTGCCCTCACCCTGGTGAACAACGTACACATCCAGATCTGCAGTGTCATCGGGCTGATTCACTTCGAGGTACAACTCGAGCAAACGTTCCAGGCCAATTGCAAATCCAATGGCAGGCGTGGGTTTTCCACCCAGAACTTCGATCAAACCATCGTATCGGCCACCGCCACAGATAGTACCCTGTGTTCCCAATGCGTCGGTGATCCACTCGAACACGGTGAGGTTGTAGTAATCCAGACCACGAACCAAACGCGGATTCTCGATGTACTGCACACCTGCGTCGTCGAGCAGACGTTTCACACCCTGATAGTGCACCAGCGATTCTGCGCCCAGAAACTCGGACAGGCGCGGCGCTCCGTTAACCATGTCTTGCATGGCTGGATTTTTGGTATCCAGAATGCGCAATGGATTGCTGTGCAGGCGCCGTTTGGCATCTTCATCGAGCAATTCAGTGTGTGCTTCAAAATAAGTAATCAAAGCCTGGCGATGAGCCAAACGTTCTGGCGCTTCGCCCAGGCAGTTAATTTCAAGCCGCACGTCTTCAAGGCCCATTTCACGCCACAGGCGTGAAAGCATGACGATCAGTTCTGCATCAATATCGGGACCAGCGAAGCCCAAGGCTTCGACATCAAGCTGGTGAAATTGACGATAACGCCCGCGCTGGGGGCGCTCATGGCGGAACACTGGCCCCATGGAGTACACACGCTGGGGCGCTGCATAGGTCAAATTGTGCTGGATGGTGGCGCGTGCAATACCGGCCGTGAATTCTGGCCTCAGCGTGAGTTCATCGCCATTCAAGCGATCCACAAAGCTGAACATCTCTTTTTCAACAATGTCGGTGACTTCACCAATGCCACGGCGAAACAGCGACGTAGGTTCCAGTACAGGCGTTTTAATCAAACGGTAGCCATAGGAAGTCAACCATTCGCGCAGCATGACCTCAAGGTTTTCCCAGTGAATGCCCTCTACAGGCAATACATCGTTCATGCCCTTAACGGATTGAATACGGGGTTGCTTCTTGGCTTTGGATTGTTCCGGCGACTCAGGATGACTCATTGACGCATTCAACTTAATTTCTCAACCCGGTATTGTCGCCTATTCTTGGGCTACTTGTTGCCGCCAGCGTACCTTTGCTCAACATAACGCTGCACAATTGCCTGAAATTCCTGGGCAATATTCTCACCCTTCAGTGTCACCGTGCGCTTTCCGTCCAAAAACACAGGTGCTGATGGTGCTTCGCCGGTACCAGGCAAGGAAATACCAATGTCGGCATGCTTGCTTTCACCGGGGCCATTCACCACGCAACCCATCACAGCAACTTTCATTTCTTCAACACCCACGTATTGATTTTTCCAAATGGGCATTTGGTCACGAAGATAGGTTTGAATTTGATCGGCCAACTCTTGAAATACAGTACTGGTGGTGCGGCCGCAGCCCGGGCAGGCAATAACTTGTGGCGTAAAGGCACGCAAGCCAAGGGACTGCAAAATTTCCTGACCAACCAGGACTTCCTTGCAGCGGTCGCCATTGGGCTCAGGGGTTAGCGACACTCGAATGGTGTCGCCAATTCCCTCTTGCAACAACACAGACAAAGCCGAGGTCGACGCCACAATTCCTTTGGTGCCCATACCCGCCTCGGTCAAACCAAGGTGCAAGGGAAACTCGCTTCGACCAGCCAATTCACGGTACACAGCAATCAGGTCTTGCACCTGACTTACCTTGCACGACAATATAATTTTATTGGCTGGCAAACCAAGCTCAACGGCTTTGTGGGCACTACTCACAGCCGACTCAATCAGGGCCTGGTACATCAGCTGTTGCGCTGGCAGTGGATCGGTTTTTTTACCGTTTTCATCCATCATCCGGGCCAACAGGTTTTGGTCCAGGCTGCCCCAGTTCACGCCAATGCGCACTGGCTTGTCGTGCTCGGCCGCAATCGCAATCATGGCGGCAAAATTGTCGTCTCGCGAACGGGATGAGCCCACGTTGCCAGGGTTAATTCGGTACTTCGACAAGGCCTTTGCGCAATCTGGATACTTTTGCAACAACAAATGGCCGTTGTAATGGAAATCACCCACCAAAGGTACAGGGATCCGCATTTTGTCCAACTGCTCACGAATGTAAGGCACGGCTTGTGCAGAGGCATCGTTGTTCACTGTAATTCGAACCATCTCGCTGCCGGCAAGATAAAGGGCCTTGATCTGCAAGGCAGTGTTCAAAGCATCTGCCGTGTCAGTGTTGGTCATCGACTGCACCAACACGGGCGCGCCGCCGCCAATGGACACGACGTGTTCTTTCCAGCGGACATCCACTTGATGGGTTTTGTGTCGCTTCAAGGGGGTATTTGGAATCACGATGAACTTCTGGCGAGATAAAAACAGGTTGCTGACAAAATGGGGGCACTACCCCCAAATGATTTTACTGAACAGTAATCCGCGCAACTTCACCGCGAATGGACGAAGTTAGATCAACTGGTTTTCCGTTGCTTGACACATTCACTGCCGTGGCATTGCCAACAATCAGCTTGAATGGAGCCAAGCCCTTCACTTCCAGGTTGCTGCCACCATCGTTAAGCTGGGAAATCAACACCTTGTCGTTTGCATCGCGCACGGTAACCCAGGATTGTTCCTGGAAATTAAAGCGCAACACACCTTCCGAACCGCTGGCCACCGGTGGCACCACAGCGGCAGACGCGGCAGCTTCAGCCGCTGGCGCAGAGACGGCGGGTGCAGGAGCTGCGGGCGCAGCTACCGCAGGCGCTGCAGTTTGACTTTCAGGGGCTGATGGCTGTTGAAGCGCAGGGAACACCGCAGTGCCACCTGCGGCTGCCGGTGCTTCCAGAGCCAATGGCAGTGAACCATCGGCCTGCACCGCACTGTCAGGCGCTGGTGCAAGCGCAACAGGTGCCTCGTTGGGCTCAATGACCTCGGCATCGCCCACAGCAACTTCTTGACTCGACATGAACACCGGAATGTAAAACACAGCCATGACAACCACTGCTGCAAGCACAATGCCGTAGCTCAGCGATTTCTTGCCAGTTTTGCGGTCAAAGTTCAATGTGGACAAGCGCTTGGAGCTGTTGGGCATTTTAGGTTCAAACGGCTCTGGGCGACCGCCTTCGGCTTGCCCTGGCCTTGTGGCCTTCATCTGAACACTGCCCTCGGAAAACCCGAAAGACAGGATAACCGGGGCAGCATCCATCTTCAGGGCTTTGCAATAGCTCTTGATGAAAGCCTTGGCAAAGGTTTCAGGCGGCAAACGACCCACGTCTCCGCTTTCAATGGCTTCAAGTTGGCGCTCGTTGATTTTGGTTTGAGCGCTGATGTCGCTCAAGGTATAGCCGGCCTTCTCGCGGGCAGCGCGCAGAATTTCACCTGGGTTTTGACCAGATTCCAGCAGAGTCAAATTGGGGTGCTTTTCGGCCACGGAGCCCATGTTCTGCTCCGATTTAACATCTTGACCTGCACTGGCATCTGATGATTCAGTTTTGCTCATCGCACGATTTTCATTCATTTGGTCTTTCCAAGCGTCGGCAGGCACAACTGGCCCCGATTATTAATTGTAGTTCTTTACCGCCACCACCTTTGCAGCATAATCGATGCTGGCAGATGGATTCAAGCGATTTGTATGAAAATTCAATGTGTTGAGGAGTTTTTTGAGAAATTGCCACAAGTTTGGCAACAAAATATGATTTTCATAAATCAATCAATACAAACCTACACCGCCACAACACAGACAATCCTGTTTTCATTGTATGACAAAGCGTGCAGGGTGTTTGCCTAGCTCCTACGTTTGGAGGAACCCCTCAGTTCTTCAAGCGAAACCGTGCTAACCGATCTTTCCCGGACTTTTGTCCGATCCCGAACTTCGCCAGCCAATTGACCACACGCTGCGTCAATATCGTCTCCGCGAGTTTTGCGAACTGTGGTCACTACACCTGCACCAGCCAACACATCAACAAACGTTTTAATCGCAGGGGTGGTTGACTTGAACAAACCCGATTCCGGAAAAGGATTAAATGGAATCAGATTGAATTTGCAAGGCACAATTTTGGCAATTTCGAGCAGTTGTTGAGCATGCTCTGGTTTGTCATTGACGCCATCGAGCATCACATACTCAAAGGTAATGAAGTCGCGGGGGGCAAATTTCAGGTAACGCAGGCAGGCGTCCAGCAACTCGCGCAACGGATATTTTTTATTCAGTGGCACCAGTTGATCGCGAAGCGCGTCGTTGGGTGCATGAAGCGAAACGGCCAAGGCCACAGGACAGTCTTGAGAAAGCCTGTCCATGAATGGCACCACACCCGAAGTTGACACTGTAACCCTGCGGCGCGACAGGCCATAGGCTGTGTCATCCAGCATCAATTGCAAAGCGGGCACCAAGGCATCGTAGTTCAACAAAGGTTCGCCCATGCCCATCATGACCACATTGGTAACCGGGCGTTCTTGGGCGTAAACGCGATCGCCAGCCTCGCGAAGCAACACATTGGCTTTCCACAACTGGGCGACGATTTCAGCCGTGCTCAAATTGCGCGAAAAGCCTTGTTTGCCTGTGGAGCAAAAGCGGCAATTGACCGCACAACCAGCCTGCGAACTGACGCACAACGTTCCGCGGCGCTCTTCGGGAATAAATACAGTTTCAACCGCATCGCCATTGCCAACATCAAAGAGCCACTTGCGTGTGCCGTCTTTGGAGACATTGTCGGAAATGATGTTGGGGGCCTTGATACAGGCACGGCTATTCAAATTCTGGCGAAATGACTTCGCAAGATCAGTCATGGACTCAAAATTGTCCATGCCAGACTGGTGAATCCACTTGGCCAATTGTTTGGCACGAAATGGTTTTTCACCCAAATTGCCACACCACTGAATCAACTCGGGCACCGAGTAGTCCAGCAAATTGTCGAGTTGTTCACTCATGGTGTGTCCTTTCAAAACAAACGGGGACGCACGTGCGCCCCCGGAATTCAACGCAACCGATTCAGATTAACGTGAAAATACTTGTGACGCTGGGAAGAAATAGGCGATTTCGTTCGCAGCAGTTTCAGGAGCATCAGAGCCGTGAACGGCGTTGGCATCAATGCTTTCAGCGAAATCAGCACGAATGGTACCGGCGGCAGCTTCCTTGGGGTTTGTGGCACCCATCAATTCACGATTCGTGGCAATGGCGTTCTCGCCTTCCAGGGCTTGAATCATGACTGGGCCGGAAATCATGAACTCAACCAGGTCATTGAAGAACGGGCGTGCTTTGTGTACAGCATAGAAGCCTTCAGCTTCAGCGCGTGACAGGTGCGCCATGCGTGCAGCAACTACCTTCAGGCCAGCAGCTTCAAAGCGGCTGTAAATTTGACCAATTACGTTTTTTGCAACAGCATCAGGCTTGATGATGGACAGGGTGCGCTCGATTGCCATGGTGTAACCACTCCGAAAAAATTAGAAAAGCGTGAAAATTAACCCGCGATTATAGCTGGTTTATGTAAAAAACCCAATCACAGGACTGACCCACCCATTGAATTGAAACTTTTCGCCATTACCATTACTCTAAATCCATACAAATTCGCGTTTTACAAAGGAGCGAGTACACATGTCTGAATTCAGAACCGCACAATTTGGCCGCACGGCCGGTGGTGTATCTACCGTAGAAACCAACCGTGTTCTGCGAAACACCTACTTCTTGCTGGCCCTGTCGATGATTCCGACAGCCTTGGGCGCTTTTGCAGGTATTCAATTCGGCTTCTTCCGTTTGTTTGCTGGCAGCCCTATTCTTTCATTCGTGGTCATGCTTGCCGCCATGTTCGGTTTTATCTGGGGTATCCAGCGAAACCGCAACAACTCGTTTGGTGTGGTGCTCATGCTGGGCTTCACCTTTTTCATGGGTCTCATGCTGTCGGGCATTCTATCGGTCGCCCTGAGCCTGTCGAACGGTAGTTCCATCATCATGATGGCTGCGCTGGGTACAGCCGGTATTTTCTTCGGCCTGGCCAGTTACGCTGCGGTCACCAAACGTGATTTCACCAACATGGGCAAAGGTCTGTTGATTGGCTTGGTCATGGTGATTGTGGCTTCTGTGGCCAACATTTTCCTGCAAATGCCAGCACTGTCGCTGACCATTTCCACCATTTGTGTGGGCCTGTTCTCGCTGTTTATTCTGTATGACCTGCAACGTGTAATGCGCGGTGGCGAAACCAACTACATTTCCGCAGCGCTGAGCATTTACCTGAGTTTGTACAATTTGTTTGTTAATTTGCTGCAGCTGCTCATGGTGTTTGCAGGTGGCAGCCGCGAGTAAATACGCGAACCCTGGAAAAAGTTACTGCGAAGTAACTGATTTTTAAGCAGTTTTTTTGACACTTTGCAGCATCGAAAGTTGTTGCAAAGTGAATTTCAAAAGCGCAGTATGAAGTTTCAGTGGGTCGGTATCTATACTGACCGCCGAGTTGGTGAGGCAAACGCACCAACGAAAACGGGGCCGCAACGGCCCCGTTTGTTATTTATACGCTCAGTAAAGTAATCACAAATAATCGCTGTAGGCCAACCGCTCAAACACCGCAATTGATTCAACATGCGCCGTGTGTGGAAACATGTTGACCACCCCTGCTTTCATGAGTTTGTATGAACCTAGATTGCACAACACGGCAGCGTCACGCGCCAAGGTGCCAGGATTACAACTCACATACACAATACGTTTGGGCTGAAATTCAGCACGCGCCCCCACAATGGCCTTACAAATTTCCAAAGCGCCATCACGCGGTGGATCGACCAACACTTTGTCGTACTGCCCCCAGCTTTCCCACTCGGGTGTTTCCACTTCGAACAGATTGCGTACATGAAACTCTGTTTTGTCTGCCAGGCCATTGAACTGCGCGTTTTCACCAGCCCGGTCAACCAGGTCTTGCGAACCTTCAAAGCCTTTCACGTAACTGCTTTTTGTAGCCAAAGGCAAAGAAAAATTGCCCAAACCGCAAAACAGGTCAAGCACGCGGTCTTCAGGCTTCAAATCGAGCAATGACACCGCACGGCTAATCATGGCGTCGTTGATCAGGTGGTTCACTTGCGTGAAGTCGGTGGGCCGAAAGCGCATACGAATTCCAAAACTGGGAATTCGATAGGTCAGGTCCACTGGTTTGTCTGCTTCCAGACGATGCGCAGTGGCCGGGCCACCAGGTTGCAACCACCAGTCGATTCCCCACTCAAGGCCGAAGGCACGAAGTGTGTCCAAATCGGAGTCACTAAAAGGTTCGAGATGGCGCAACACCATTGCGGTAACGCCATCGCCCACGGCCAACTCAATTTGGGGCACACGCATGTAAATGCTGAGCGTAACCAACATATTGCCAAGCGGCACAATCATGTTGGAGACATGCTTGGGCAACACATGGCATTGCTGCATGTCGGCCACATACGAGGAAGCTTTCTCGTGAAAACCCACAAAAAAGCGATCTTTCTTGATCACGAAACGGGTGCTTAGGCGTGCACGGTGACGATAACCCCAAAACGAGCCGTAAATAGGCGGCATCATTTGTTCAGGGGTTTGGCGGCCAATCCGTTGCAACAGGTCTTCAAGGGCACGATTTTTGATGGCCACCTGGGCATTGGGTTCGATGTGCTGCATGGCACACCCGCCACACACGCCGTAATGCGGACACTTGGGTGTGGTTCGCGTGGACACGCTGTTGAGCACCTGAAGCGTTCTGCCCCTTGAATAACTCGGCTTGACGCGAGTAACTTCAGCAACAACAGTTTCGCCGGTGATGGCACCATCGATAAAATGCACCTTGCCATCGACATGACCAATACCATTGGCATCCAGATCAATCGACTCAATGGCAACTTGCACCTGTGGAAACACCACAGGTGTTCTTTCTTTTTTCTTTTTGCGGCCCATGGCTACTTTCGATAAAAATTAACGGGCTGGCAGGTAATCCATTGGGTCAACAGGTTTGCCCTGCTTGCGAACCTCAAAATGTAATTTGGGGCGATCGGAATCGGACTGCCCTGCTTCCGCAATTTTTTGGCCCTTGGTCACGGGTTCACCTTCTTTGACCAACAAGGTTTTGTTGTGCGCATAGGCTGTCAACAAATTGTTGTCGTGTTTCAAAATGATCAGGTTGCCATAACCACGCAAGGCGTTACCGGAATACACCACACGCCCGGCCTGAGAGGCCATTACGGGGTCACCCACTTTGGCAGCAAGGTCAATGCCCTTGTTCACACCTGCTTTGTACCCTTGAATAATTTCACCCGGGTGCGGCCAAATAAAGCCCAAAGTAACCGCCACTGGCGCAGGCGGCTTGATTTCGGGCGCTGGCGTGGCATCAACAGGTCTTGCGCCACCCGCCGGGGTAATCGGGGTCACTTCAACACCGCTGTCTTCAATGGTTGAGCCTGCCACGACGCCAGGCGCGCCTGTTACACGCAGTTTTTGACCAATACTCAGCTTGCTGGGATCGCTCAAGTTATTGGCTCGAGCCAGTTCACGCCAATCAAGACCAAAATCAAGGGCAATGCTGTACAGGGTATCGCCGGCCTTCACGGTGTAAACACCATCGGTGGCCACTGCAGTATCGGAGGATCTGGACGGCAAACGATCCACAACCGGGGCTTGATTCCCAGTTGTAGTACACGCGCCAAGAAAAATAAGGGTTGCAAACCCAACTGCCAATGCACGTGTGTGACCCAGCAATGGGGTTCTAGTTAATGCGCCACGTTTCATACGATGCGAGTTCCTTGTAACAGGGGTACGAATTTTACCAAGTCTTTTTTCTCACGATGCCATTTATCGACCTTCAAGCGATCAACAATGACCAGATTTTGCTGATTTTGATCAGCCACGGGCACAATAAGACGCCCGCCAATTTTGAGTTGCTTTAATAAAGCTTGCGGAATTTCCAAACCAGCTGCGGCCACAATGATGACATCAAAAGGTGCCTGTGCGGGCAAGCCAGCTAGCCCATCACCATGAATTACTTTGACTTTCGGAAAGTCTGCAAGCTTTAAATTACGCTGGGCCTTGTCATACAACGCCTCAATGCGCTCTATGCTGACCACTTGTTTTGCAATCTTGGCAAACACAGCGGCCTGATAGCCACAGCCCGCCCCCACTTCGAGCACATTGTCGAGCTCAGTCCGACCATCCAGCGCGTATTCCGCAAAACGCGCCACGGTGAACGGGCGCGAAATGGTTTGTTGGTGACCAATCGGTAGTGCTGCATCTTCATAGGCCCGCGAAGCAAAAGCTTCATCCACAAAAAGGTGGCGCGGTACTGTGCCAATCACATCCAGCACACGCTGGTTCGTGATGCCCAATGTTTTAAGCTTTTGAACCAGATGCCCGCGTGCGCGCTCAGAGGTCAGGCTTGACCCACCGAGGCGTTCCGGTATGCGATCCAGTTTGCGCGCAGACTGGGTAATCAGCGCAGGTGCTGGCTTGAAGCGAGGCTTTTGATCCATTTTTTTGTTTTACAGCCAATCGGCCAGGGTTTTCATTTGTTCAAGGTCAGTCAAATCAGCCTTCAATGGGCTGATTGAAATTTTACCCTGCTTCACCGCATAAAAATCGGTTCCAGGGCCAGCATCTTTCGCGCCACCGGGTGGGCCAATCCAGTAAACGGTTTCATCTTTGGGATTCTGGGTTGGAATAACTGGTTCAGCATGGTGCCGTTTGCCCAAGCGGGTGCATTCATAGCCCTGCATGTCGTCGTAAGGAATGGGAGGAATATTCACATTCAGCAAGCAGTGTTCAAGCCCCAGTGGATTGTTCAGAAAACGGTCCACGATTTCAGCAGCAACACGGGCCGCGCTGTCCAGGTGCGCATAACCCTTGCCGGCCAGCGAAAAAGCAATGGCAGGCAGACCACACTGGAAGCCTTCCATGGCTGCGGCCACGGTGCCCGAGTAAATGGTGTCGTCGCCCATATTGGCACCGTTGTTGATACCGGAAACGACAAGATCGGGGCGGCGTTCCAGCAAACCTGTTACTGCCACATGCACGCAATCGGTGGGGGTGCCATTCACATAGCGAAAACCGTTGGCCGCTTTGCGCACAGTAAGCGGGCGATCAAGCGTAAGGGCGTTTGATACACCTGATCGGTCTTGTTCGGGCGCCATGACTTCCAGGTGAACTGTGTTGCCGAATCGTTCTAGCAAGGCACCATGCAGGGCCAGAATGCCAGGGGCGCTGTAGCCATCGTCGTTGCTGATTAAAATATGGGGAATGGTCAAAATCAGGCTTCCTTGCGGCGAAACACCCAAGTGTTTTCAGTGGATTCTTTGGCTGCAAAAGAATAACCGGCGACCTTGAATTTTTTCAGTTGCTCTACATCAGTGATGCGTTGATCAACAATGTGACGGGCCATCAGGCCGCGGGCCTTTTTTGCAAAGAAGCTAATGATTTTGTACTGACCATTTTTATAGTCTTGAAAGGCAGGCTGTACCACACGTGCATTCAAAGCCTTGGTATCGACCGACTTGAAATATTCATCCGAAGCCAGGTTCACCAGCACCGGGTCTTTTTTGCCGAGCTCTTTGTTCAAAGCGGGCGCCACAGTTTGCTTCCAGTATGCGTACAAATCTCTGCCTGCCGAATTGGGCAGCTTGGTGCCCATTTCAAGCCGATAAGGTTGCATTAAATCGAGCGGGCGAAGAATGCCGTACAAACCCGACAAAATACGCACATGCTTTTGGGCAAAGGCCAGTCCATCTTCGTCCAGGGTTTTGGCATCAAAACCATCATACACATCGCCATTGAACGCCAGCAATGCAGGCCGCGAATTTTTCTTGGTGAACTTGGTTGACCATTCGCTGTAACGCGTTGCGTTAAGCACCCCCAACTTGTCAGAAACTGACATGAGTTTGGAAATATCAGCCGGACTCATAGGGCGAAGAATGTTCACCAACTCGGCTGCCTGCTCAACAAATTGGGGCTGCGTGCTGGTTGAAACGGACAAGGGTGTTTCGTAATCGAGCGATTTTGCGGGAGAAAGAACTACAAGCATGGACATGCATCACCTGGTTGTTACTACGGGTTTATTATCGCAGGATCTGGCAGGTGATTCAGGGACAGGGTGGTGTGAAGCCGGGAAAAATACCCAAGACAAGGTATGCGAGACACTGGTTTTTTTGAGGTTGGCCGCGGATGCGACATTGTCGCTCCGCTTCTGGCCGTGTCTCCCAGGCTGTCTCTCCCGAAGATGAATGTATTACCTGTCATATGCACAAATGGATTCAAGCAAATGTGTTGGCAAGTTTTGATTTACTGTATATAATCACAGCATGTCAATTCGAGATTGGTGCCATGAAAGGTTTAACTGCTCGTCAACAAGAAATTCTGGATCTGATTCGCGATCAAATCGCGCAATTTGGCCGCCCCCCAACCCGTGCTGAAATTGCACGGCAATTGGGCTTTCGCTCTGCCAACGCGGCAGAAGATCACTTACAGGCTTTGGCCAAGAAAAACGTCATCGCGCTCGATGCCAGCACCTCGCGCGGCATTCGCCTGCTGGGTGAATATGCTGAAGGTTTGGAAGAAACCGCCAGCAAGGCAGCCGAACGTGCATTCGAGCATTTCATGCAACTGCCGCTAATTGGCCGTGTTGCAGCAGGCAGCCCGATTCTTGCGCAAGAACACGTGGAAAAACAAATTCCGGTTGATCCATCGCTCTTTCCCGACAAGCCCGATTACCTGCTGAAAGTACGTGGCATGTCCATGAAAGACATCGGAATTATGGATGGCGACTTGTTGGCAGTAAAAAAAGCAAGCACCGCACGCGCAGGTCAGGTGGTGGTTGCGCGTGTGAACGACGATGTCACCGTGAAACGTTTTTTTCAGAAAGGCCATGTGGTTGAGCTGCAAGCTGAAAACAGCGATTTCGCCCCCATTGAAGTCGACTTGCGAACAGAAACATTCGCAATTGAAGGTTTGGCTGTTGGTTTGATCCGCCAGGGCCAGTTGCACTAAAAAGCAGTCATTGCACCAAGAGCAATGTCGGGGGTTGTTGTGTCGTCTGATCTTGCCAACATTCACCCTGGCGTTTGGCGCGCCCATCAGCTAGCCAGCAACACCAGCGTACGCATACCTAGCGGCTTTGCTGCCCTGGATCAACAATTGCCAGGGGGTGGCTGGCCCACCCGAAACCTGATTGAACTGCTGTTGAAACACCACGGCATCGGCGAGCTTCGCTTTCTGATCCCCGTGTTACGCAAGCTTTCGCTAGAACAAAAAAAACTGGTGCTGATTGGCGCGCCACTGCTTCCACTTACACCCGTATTTGAACAGTTCGGTGTGGCTTTAAACCAAGTCCATTTAATTCAAACCGACAAACCTCAAGATCGGCTTTGGGCGATTGAACAAGTACTTCAAAGCGATTCATTTGGTGCGCTTTTCATGTGGTTACCCGAGGAAAAAGCATTGTGCAGCCCCACCGTATTACGCCGCTTGCAATACCAGGCCACACGCTCACAAGGTTTAAGTTTTGTATTTCGCCCTATTCGGGCACAAATTCAGCCCTCCCCGGCTTCGCTGCGTTTGTGCCTGACCGCGCAAAGCCCCAACAGCTTGCGCGTGCATTTGATCAAACGCAGGGGCCCTGTGCTGGAACAAGCAGTATTGATTGATTTACCCAAACCGCAAGGTGCTTTACCCGACACCCCGCACTCACAGGAGCTTGTTCGTGCGCTGGATCGCCCTGAGTTACAAACAAACTTTCAAACAACCCTGCAAGCCACAGGAAACTACACCTCAGTTTGACGCCAATTCACTGTTTGAATTGGCAGCACATTACAGCCCGATGGTGTGTTGGCGACAAGACCAACACCATGAATATGCGGGGTGGTTGGTTGAAGTGCACAGCAGCTTCAGGCTGTTTGGTGGTGCACAGGCTTTGCTTTCGCAATTGTGGCAAAGCGCAGAAGAGTTTCCTGGTGAACTGCAACTGGCCAACCACCACACCGCCACTGGGGCTTGGTGGCTTGGTAAATGTGCGCCTGCGCACACTGAAAGTGACTTTCTGGCCATGCTGAGTTTCAATGACAACAGCTTGTTGTCCCTGCCAACACATGCACTGGATTGCGATTTAAAGTTACAAACCACCTGGCAACAATGCGGCTTTAATCGCATTGGTGATTTGTGGCGTTTGCCGCGCGACGGGTTTTTAAAACGCTTTGGCGCGCAGGCACTGGCAGAACTTGATTCAGGCTTTGGCGTTCAAAACAAATTGGCACCAGGCGCGGTTAGCCACACACCTGCCAACACCTTTGAACAAGAAACGGAATTGCCGTTTCACAGCGACAGGCTAGACCTGATTGAGCACCACGCACAAACCCTGCTTCAAGCAGTGTGCCGCTGGTTAAAGCAGCAAAAACATGGTGCACGTGAATTGCAGTGGTCCTTCAAGCATGCGCATGGTGAAGAAATTTTGCGCCTTCGAAGTGCGCAGCCCACCGACTGCCTTGATACCTGGAAACGGCTGCTGCACCACCAACTGGGGCGAATGCAATTTGAAGATGACATACGCAACCTGCGGGTACAGTGCGCGCACAGTGAATTGCTGCCCAATATAAACACCAGTTTTTTACCCGATCCAGGGAAAAGCTTGCACAATTGGGACAATACCTGCGATGTTCTGCGCGCGCGCCTGGGCGAACAAACCGTGTTGTTTGCAGCCACTGAAAGCGACCCAAGACCGGAATACAGCGTTGTGTTGCAGCCTGTCCCCTTAATTAAAAATTCAAGTATTGCCTTTAAAAAAGGCGATAAAACACACACCCCTGAACTGAACAACGCCACCTTGCCCTGCAGTGCGCCAAGGCCTTTGTGGTTGTTGCCACAGCCCAAACCCTTGCAAGGTAAAACCCCAAGCTGGCAAGCCGGTGGCCCTTGGCAGTTGCTCAGTGGCCCTGAGCGTGTTGAGTTTGGCTGGTGGGATGCCCAACCTTGCAAGCGCGATTACTATTGCGCACGCGACAGCAACTCGAGTTTGGTGTGGCTGTACCAAGACCTGCTTGAAGACAACACACGCTGGTTTTTACACGGTTACTTTGCATGACTAAAACCATGGAAAATCCGATCCGCTTTGCGGAACCACTGGCATTGAGCAATTTCAGTTTTTTAAAAAGTGCATCGCACCCCGAAGAACTGGTTCAACAGGCGAAACTACTGGGTTACAGCGCCATTGGCATTGCCGATGAATGTTCGCTTGCGGGCATTGTTCGCGCACACCAGGCCGCCAAAGAAAGCGGCATACAACTGCTGGTGGGTGCGCAATTTCTGTTTGCACACAGCAGTCAATTTGCTGGCCAGCGCATTGCCCTGGTTGTGAAAAATAAAACGGGTTACACCCACTTGTGCCGGCTGATTACACAGGCACGCAGCCGTGCATTCAAAGGCGATTACCTGTTTACCCGCGAAGACCTTGCCGACATTCCACCCGGACTGCATTTATTGCTGCTACCCGATGAGCGCAACAAAGAAAACTTGGCTGCACTGCTAAGTTGGTGCGCCAAACGCTTCACTGGCCGAATGCACTTGGTGTGCAATTTGCAGCACAGGGGGTTTGACAAAGCATGGTTGCTGCACTTGCAAACTTTGGCCCACTTGCACCATGTCGAATTAATGGCCAGCAATTTGCCTGTGATGCATTCAAGCGAACGAAAAAACCTGCACGATGTGCTCACTGCCATTCGGCTGAACTGCAGCCTGAACGAGGCCAGACCCTTTCTGGAAACGAATGCGCAACGTTGCCTGCAACCCTTGCAGGTACTTGCCCAAACTTACCCGCACACCTTGCTTGAGCAAACCACGACACTGGCGGCGCAATGTGTGTTTTCGCTCGATGAATTGCGCTACCAGTACCCCCGTGAAATCAGCCCCGAAGGCCTGGAGCCCACAGAGTACTTGCGCCTGCTTGTAGAGCAAGGTGCGATGCAGCGCTACAGCAACGCAGTACCCGCAAAAGTTCGAAAACAGATTGAACATGAATTGACGCTGATTGAAGAACTGAAATTTGAGGCTTACTTTTTAACCGTTCACGACATTGTTCGCTTTGCGCGTTCGCGCAATATTTTGTGCCAGGGACGTGGATCTGCCGCCAATTCCGTGGTGTGTTATTGCCTGCACATTACTGAAGTAAACCCCGACAAAATGGCGGTGCTGTTTGAGCGTTTTATTAGCCGCGAACGCAACGAGCCACCCGACATCGACGTGGACTTTGAACACACACGCCGCGAAGAAGTGATTCAATACATATACAAAAAATATGGTCGTGACCGGGCCGCATTGGCCGCCAGTGTAGTGGTGTACCGGCCCCGCTCGGCACTGCGAGATGTGGGAAAAGCACTGGGATTGGCCACTGACGTGATTGAGCAATTGGCCAAGTCACAAGATGGCGGTTACAGCCGCAGCATGCGTGTCGACCACATGGTGCAGGCGGGAATTGATGTGCGTCAAACCACGATTCAACATTGCGTGCATTTGGCTGATGAACTATTGGGTTTTCCGCGGCATTTGTCGCAACACACAGGTGGCTTTGTGATTGCGCGCGACAGCCTGACTGAACTGGTGCCGGTTGAAAATGCATCCATGCCAGACCGCAGTGTGATTCAGTGGGACAAAGACGACCTGGATGCCATGGGCCTGATGAAAGTGGATGTATTGGCGCTGGGAATGCTGAGCGCCATCCGCATGACACTGGACGAACTGCACAAAAAGCGGGGCGCCCCCCAAACCCTGCAAGCCATACCGCCTGAAGACCGCGCAGCTTACGACATGATGTGCAAGGCCGACACTGTGGGTGTGTTTCAAATAGAAAGCCGCGCACAAATGGGCATGCTGCCACGCCTGCAACCCCGCGAATATTACGACCTGGTAATTCAGGTGGCCATTGTGCGACCCGGCCCCATTCAAGGCGGCATGGTTCACCCGTTCTTAAAACGCAGGCAAGGCCTGGAGGCAGTGAACTACCCCTCGGATGCCTTGAAAGAGGCACTGGGTCGCACCGAGGGTGTGCCAATTTTTCAGGAACAAGTGATGCAGGTGGCCATTTTGGCTGCAGGCTTTACACCGGGCGAGGCCGATGCGCTGCGCCGCGGCATGGCAGCCTGGAAGCGCAAGGGTGGCCTGCACCATTTCTATGAACGTGTGGTGGGTGGCATGGTAGAACGCGGCTACACCCGCGAGTTTGCCGAAAGTATTTTCAGGCAAATGGAAGGCTTTGGCGAATATGGCTTTCCGGAAAGCCATGCAGCCAGTTTCGCGATGCTGGTGTATGCGTCGGCCTGGCTGAAATGCCACCACCCGGATGCATTTTTGTGTGGCTTGCTCAACGCTCAACCCATGGGTTTTTATGCACCTTCGCAACTGATTCAGGATGCGCAAAGGCACGGGGTGAAAGTATTGCCCGTGGATGTGCAATGCAGTGCGTTTGAAACCCGGCTGGAAACCCGGCTGGACAGTTGCAACGGCACCTTGCTCCCTGTTCGCTTGGGCCTGAACCGTGTGAATGGCCTGAAAAACGATGCTGCTTTGCGCATTGTTCGAACCCGTGAACAAGGCCTGTTTGAAAGTGTGGAAGACCTGACCAAACGCGCACAGCTTGACCGCGCTGACCTGCTTGCGCTGGCCGACGCCAATGCGCTGGAACAACTGGCCGGGCACCGCCGCCAAGCTGTGTGGCAAACTGCAGCAACCGAAACAAATGGCTTTCGAGATGGCGCAAGAAACCCAGACTTGCTGACCCACACCCGAAGCAATGAAACACCGCTTGCATTGCCAAAGGCCAGCGAACTGGAAGACATGCTGGCTGATTACCGCGCAACCGGTGCAAGCCTTCAACACCACCCTATTTCATTTTTGCGCAAGCAACTGGCACCTTACAAAATAAGGCAGGTTGAAGAATTGCGCACCTACCCGAACGGCCGATTGGCGCGTGCCTGCGGCATTGTGACGCACCGGCAACGCCCGGCCACTGCGCATGGCACCGTGTTTTTAAACCTTGAAGATGAAACAGGCAATGTGAATGTCATTGTGTGGAACAGCCTGGCAGAGGAACAGCGGCAAGTGTTACGCAATGCGCAAATCATGGGCGTATTTGGCATATGGCAGCGCGAAGGCGAAGTATGTAATTTGGTAGCACGCAGGCTGGTGGACTACACCCACCTGCTTGCGCAACTACAAACACCTTCTCGCGATTTCAAATAGACCGGGGACAAATCAGATATCCACTTCAACCAAATTGCCTTTGTCTTCCAGCCAGATGCGGCGTGCACCACTTTCAGTGCGTCCCATCAACATGTGCATCATGGCGTTGGTTTGGTCTACATCGAGGCTGCCCAAAGTAACCGGCAACAAACGGCGCGTGTCTGGGTTCAAAGTGGTTTCCCAAAGTTGCTCCGCATTCATTTCGCCCAAACCCTTGAAGCGGGAAATCTTGATGTTCGCCTCTTTCACACCTTCCTTGCCCAGCTTGTCTTGCACGGCGTAAAGCTCGGCTTCGTCCAGACAATACAGTTTGCGTGCAGGCTTCTTGCCCTGTGCAGGCACATCCACGCGGAATAACGGCGGGCGAGCCACATACAAATTCTGGCTGCGAATGAGCGCAGGGAAATGTTTGTAGAACAAGGTGAGCAGCAACACCTGAATGTGCGAACCGTCCACATCGGCATCGGAAAGAATACAAATTTTGCCGTAACGCAAACCGCTCAAGTCGGGGTTGTCGTTCACACCATGGGGGTCTACACCAATGGCCACTGCAATGTCGTGAATTTCCTGATTGGCAAACAGGCGGT
Organism: Limnobacter sp. G6BE5S; assembly: GCF_058448965.1. Classification (NCBI taxonomy): domain Bacteria; kingdom Pseudomonadati; phylum Pseudomonadota; class Betaproteobacteria; order Burkholderiales; family Burkholderiaceae; genus Limnobacter; species Limnobacter sp. G6BE5S. Next base: position 218,001 of record NZ_JBZFLM010000004.1, on the reverse strand, counting down.
CTTTGTCGGTTTCCCAGGCATTGAGCACCTTGCCGCGCAAAGGCAACACCGCTTGAAATTCTTTGTCGCGCCCCATTTTTGCAGAGCCACCGGCGGAATCGCCCTCGACCAGGAATACTTCGTTCAAAGTAATGTCAGTGCTTTCACAATCGGTTAACTTGCCCGGCAAAATGGCCACCGAAGAGCTTTTTCGTTTTTCAACTTTTTGCGCTGCACGCGAACGGGCTTGCGCTTGTTTAATGGCCAGTTCAGCAATTTTTTTGCCGTCTTCCACATGCTGGTTCAACCACAACTCGAACGCAGGCTTCACCAGTGAGGACACCAAACGCACTGCATCGCGGCTGTTCAAGCGTTCCTTGATTTGACCTTGGAATTGCGGGTCGAGCACCTTGGCTGACAGCACAAAGTTGGCCTTGGAAAATATGTCATCAGGCATCAATTTAATGCCCTTGGGCATGAGCGAATGCATTTCGCAGAATGCCTTGATGGCCTGGAACACAGCCTCGCGCAGGCCCGATTCATGGGTACCCCCGGCAGAAGTTGGAATCAGGTTGACATAACTTTCACGCACAGGCGCACCTTCGGCCACAAAGGCCAAGGCCCAGGCTGCGCCCTCGCCTTCAGCGAAACCTTCGTCGCGCAGCACATCCACGTTCAGGTCGCCACTGAACATGGGGGCGACCAGTTCACGGTCCAGCAACTCCTCGCGCAAAAAGCCACTCAAACCATCCTCAAACTTCCAGCGTTTGGCTTCACCGGTTTTCTCGGTCACGAGTACAACTTCCACGCCCTTGAGCAACACCGCCTTGCTTCTCAGCAAGCGATCCATTTCATTGAGAGGCAGCACAGCTGAGTCAAAGTACTGGGGATCGGGCCACACGCGCACCGTGGTTCCCTTTTTTGGATCGCCGCTGGCTTGGGGACGTACTTTCAGGGGCTCGATCACATCGCCACCGCTGAACACCAGTATGCCCACCTGCTTGTCGCGCACAGCGCTCACTTCAAGCCGGGTAGACAAGGCGTTGGTGACAGAAACACCTACACCATGCAGACCACCGGAAAACCGGTAGGCACCGCCATCGGCCTTATTAAACTTGCCACCTGCATGCAAGCGGGTAAACACCAGCTCGATTACGGGTACTTGTTCTTCAGGATGAAGGCCGATCGGGATGCCCCGCCCTTCGTCTTGCACCGACACACTGCCATCGGTGTGAACGGTGACCGTAATTCTTGAACCAAAACCACCTAAGGCTTCATCAGCCGCGTTGTCGATTACCTCTTGAATAATGTGCAAGGGGCAGTCGGTGCGGGTGTACATGCCAGGGCGCTGCTTGACTGGCTCTAGCCCCTTAAGGACACGGATGGACGATTCTTGGTACTGGCTCATGACAACCTGATAGTTCAATGACCGCTTGATGATACCAATAATTTCAGCCCATTTCGGGCCGTACTGGAACCATCTGCGGCTGTGCCAGCACTCATGATCAAGATAGGAAATTTGTAGCGCGTGGTTAGCACACTTTTTAAGGCTAATAAAGCAGCATGTCACCCCACCCCCTATCCATGGTGACACCTCATTCGGACTTTTTGCAGCCTTGATACGCTGTGGCGTTATTTAAACCATTTGCCAAGGCCGACCATGATTCCACTTCCGTTTCAAGTAGAGAGGCTCGACATGAAACCGATTGCCCCCAAGTTAAAGATCACCGCAATTCAAAGGTGCTCGAGGGCGAATCTGGAAACAACCCGCTCGGAGTTCGAGTTGTTGGTGGCCAAGCAGGAAAAGCGGTTACGCAACTTCATCATCAAACATTTTCGTGATGAAAATGCAGTTGAAGATGTGTTCCAACAAACCCTGATTGAGGCTTACTGCTGCTGGGACAGTTTTCGGGGAGACGCAAAAAGAGCCACCTGGCTGTTCGGCATTGCACTGAACATTATTCGAAACACGGCCCGCCGCTCGCCACAGTACAAATTTCACTTCACCTCGGATGAAGACCTTGAACTGGAACAGGCAGAAGGCTCAGACCCCATGCAGCACTGCATGAAAAACGAGTTCAGCATCAAACTGGAATCGGCCATTGGAAATTTACCCAACGACCTGCGTGAGACCTTGATTCTGGTCGTTCAGCATGGCAATTCTTACCAGGAAGCGGCTGACATTCTAGGCATTCCAATTGGCACCGTGCGGTCACGCATTTCAAGATCACGTGCGCAATTGAAATCAATCTACGATTTGTACATGGACTAATGAACGCAAATTTGTCGACCCGATATGGGGCACTCAACAAAATTCTGGAGTCTTTGGGAATGAGTCCCAGCGACACCGAGCAATGTGCGGCCACAGACGGTTATCGAATCGATTTTGAAAAGAATTTCACAGTTGAATTGCAACACTTGAGCGGCTCAGATTGCCGAGTAAGCGCGAGAGTATTCAGCCTGGGGAAATCGCTTCAAGTTCAGGAAAACCAGATCAAATTGGCCTCGGCCTTGTTCGGCGCGCTGAAAGACGACATGCCCGCTGGCGTATCCATTGCAATTTCACACCACGACAACTGTTTGCGGCTGTGCCTGGAAATTGTGAGTGAGAACAACGACATTGTTATGACTCAATTTCAGGGATTTGTTCATGTGGCATTTGCCTACAAACAAACCTACTTCCAGAATAAAAGCGCAACGTAGCGTATTCAATCCCGACTTTGCGCCGCACTAAGTTGATCAAGTAAAACCGCTTGCAGCCAAGCTTCGAATTTTTCCCTGGCAGCAAGCAGATTGATTGCAGACATGGCCATGGATATTAGCAAGGTCGAATGCTCAGCCTCGTAAACACAGGTTTGCTCGAGAGACTTTGCTCGCCAACGTTGCGAAAGCCAGTTACGAAGGCAATTACTTTCATAGCTGTTCAAGACAAGCGTGGCTTGGAAATCGGAGGGGCAAGAAGAGGATTGCAACAATTCGCCATGCCCCAAGCCCTCAACAGCCTGCTGATCAATCAAGAACCAGTTTCCGGAAGCGCCAGGCGACATGAATAAACCGGGCCCTACACGACACCAGCGGTATCGCTGTGAACTTGTTGTGCAAGACTGCGGGGCGAAGTAAGGCCCGCAAAACGCTGCATGGCAAGGGGTTTCAGGGGGCGCGTATTCAGCTCGGAAAGAATGGATTTGAAGGTGTTGCGCGCGACCGAGCCAACGGAGTTTGCCGCATTGACTGCACCAGCCTGAATTGACGGGGTATTGGGATTAATCATTTGCAAGATGCCAATAAACTTAGTTTCATGAAAATTGAGTGGCTTTGCCAGCCAAAGGGTTCCCGACTTTCTCAAGAATATCGAAGCGTTTCATGCGGTAGTACAAGGAATGAACAGGTATGCCGAGACTTTCGCTGGCAAGACGCACGCACCCCTGATGAGCGTGAAGTGTTTGAATCAACACTGCCTTTTCAAATGCCAGCAGCCGCTGCTTCAAACCCGTTGCGGGCTCAACGCCAACGGCCATGCAAGAAGGTGTACCCAGGCCGATGACATGACGTTGTGCAAACGCGTGCAACTCCCGTACATTCCCCGGCCAGGGTTTGCTCAAGAGTTCATCAATATCGTCATGCTCAAGATCGGGCACCCCGAGTTTGAATTGTGTAGCCACTTCACCAAGAAAATGCCGATACAAGGGAATGATGTCTTCAAGTCGTTCAGCCAAGGCGGGAATGCGCACCTGAGATACGCTGAGTCGAAAATGCAGATCTTCCCGAAACTTCCCCTGCGCCACCAAAGTTTCCAGACTGGCTTTGGTGGAGGCAATGACCCTGAATGCAGCGCTGTAAGATGTTTGCCCACCCAGGCGCGTGGCCCCGCGATACTGCAAGGCATTTAATAACTTGGCCTGACAGGACAAAGGCAGGCTGTCCATTTCATCCAGATACAGCGTGCCATTGTGCGCCTGTTCCAGTTTGCCGGGTCTGTCTTTTAGGGCTCCGGTAAAAGCACCTGCCATCACGCCAAATACCTCGGCCTCGAAAAGTTGTTCTGGCAGCGCTGCACAGTTGACGTGAACAAACTCCCCCTTCACGCCAGACTGCGAATGTAACCAGCGTGCTGCGGTGTCTTTGCCAGCGCCTGTTGGCCCCAAAAGTACAGTATCAACAGGCAGTTGCTTTAATCGTTGAAGCTGGGATACCGCATGGCGCATGGGCTGTGAACGCACGAACTCCTCGCTGTAAGGCCCGGGATGATTGGTATGAAATGGTTTTCGGTCTGATCTGAACGGCTTGGTGCGTGTCAGCTTTTCCAGTACTTGCATGGCAGCCAATGGGTTGGCGGGGTGAACGATCGAAGCAAAAATAGGAATGTCGTGATAAACGTACTCTTGCCAGGGTGTTTCAATAAACCGGATGATCTGGGTTTCCGGATTACGCCCCTGTGCCTTGAAATGCTCGATTAAATCACCAATTGCTTCCAGCCCATGGTCCACCAACAACCAGTGTGCGGGCAGGTTGCGCTTGGCCATCAATTCAGCAAGTGACAATTCATGAACACTGGCCTGCATCAACAAAGCTGCTGCACGAAGTCGGCTTTTAAGTTCTTGCGATTCAATGCAAAGGATCAACTCGGTCATTTGTAGCCTTGGCACAATAAATTGAACAATATTTATTGTGAGGGCTGCTTACGCCAAATGAATCACCCCTTGGGATTAGTCAATGCTGTGATTCTGACTGCGCCATCACCTCCACCCGAAGCATGTCCCTTGCACGAGACAATCGGGACCGAACCGTACCAATGGGCAAATCCAGCTCAAGTGCGGCGTCCTGATAAGTAAAACCCTCGAGCAAAACAAGCTGCACCACTGTTTGCATTTTGCCCGGAAGTTGATCAATCGCCGACTTCAGGGTTTCCATGCGCTCCTGGCGCATCAAGGACTCTTCGGGCTCGCAGATTGAATCGGCGGGAATCATGCTGATCTGCTCATCGAAATCGTCGCCTTGAAACCGAAAACTGGTGTCGCGGTAGCGAAAGTTTTTCACCAGGTTCAGTGCAATGCCAAACAGCCATGTCTCGGGTTTGGAGTCGCCACGAAAACGGGCCCAGTTGCGAAACGCGGCCATGTGCGTTTGCTGGATAAGATCATCCACATAATCCTCCCGGCGAAGGTGCTTGCGAACAAAATGGGTCAAGCGCGATCGCTGCGATTTCAACAAGGCTTCAAGCGTGCAAAGTTGTGCTGCGTTCAGCGGTGCGGGTGTGCTTTCATCAATACCCGACACGGTGATTTCGAACTGTTGAACGTTTGCGATTTGTTCCATGGCCTGCCTCTATTTGCTTGTGTGTGGTAACAAGCGTTGTGCAGTGTGCATGCCAGGGACAGGTAATTTTCAAATGCCTGATTTCATGGTGTATTTATTGATTAGCTCTTGTAAGTTCTTTGATTTTTTATAAATTCCGTACTCAATATGATCCAAAATCTCTAAATCAGAACCCGGTCGGGCTCAGGCTGACGGCAGATGCGGTGTAAAATGCGCTCATCTCGCGGTAGTACAATGGATAGTACGAGGCCCTCCTAAGGCTTAGATACAGGTTCGATTCCTGTCCGCGAGACCAGGCATAAAAAAAGCCCCTGACAAGTCAGGGGCTTTTTCAATTGAACGGCAAATAAATTAGCTGGCTTGCTCAGTCAGAATCTTCCAGCGACCATCTTCTTTCTTCAATCGCAAAGTTTTGCGCACGTTGTCAGAATACTTGTCAGCTTTGTAGGCCTGATCAAACTCTGCAGTGGCTTCTTCGCCATTGATTTGAATATTCAGGTTGCTGATGTCAACCTCAATATTCGACTTGTTGGCAATTCGGGCGCGGCGCTGGCTTTCCCACTGTGAACGGCTTAGTGCACCAGGCAGCTCGAAGTTGGCAGAATAAAAGCTGAGGTAACCCTCCACATCGCGGGCACTCCAAGCTGCAGCCCAATTGCTCACTGCTTCTGTCACTTCAATTTGCAGCTGAACCGGGCTGGGGCCAGCAGGTGCTGCGGGTGCCGCCACAGGTGCTGCGGGTGCTGCAGCTGCCATGGGGTCGCTTGCAGCAGGCATTTCACCGTTCAACAAATCGTCCGCAGGCGGCAACGCAGGATCCAGCAAGGTATCTGCTGCTGGATCAATTGCGGGGTCTACAGCAGGTTCTGCAACGGGTGCAGGTGCAGCAGCCGGTGCGGGCGATTGGTCAAGTACTGCCGGGCGAAGTTGGTCAAGTCCCAGGAAATGACTGACTGGCCTCAAGTTATCGGCATTGTTGATCAAGGCTTGACCACCATAGGTCACGATGAGCAAACCAATGAACAAGGTGTACACGGGCAGCAACCAGCGTTCGTACCTGTAGTAGAACGGCTTGCCTTTCACTTCGTCGGCAACCTTGTCCATTTCAGCCTCACCCACGACCTGGCGAGTGAGCAGTTGGTTCAATGCCACCGGCGGCGAGAGATAACCCAACTCGAACGCTGTAATGACGATCATCCAGAAGTGGACCGGGTGTATGCCATTGCTGTAGGCAATTGGCGCCACTGTGGCCGACACAAGAATAACCGCGCCGAATGGATCCATCACCATGCCGATGAATACCATCATGATCATGAATAGCGTCAATGCACCCCAAATGCTGGCCATTTCGGCAGGAACAATGCTCATCAAGCCAGAACGTTCAATCATGCCGCCCACGCTAATGGACAAAGCCATCAACATGATCAGGGCACCAATGTGACCAATGGTCTCAGAGGTGGCACTGCGCACCGCCATTTCCAGACCCTGGTTTTTCTTCTTGTCTGCTGGCGTATCACCACCTACTTTGGTGGGGCCGCCGCGCAGCTTGTCGAAAATAATCACGAACAGCATGATCACAGGCAGCATCACGGGCGCTGTGAACTCATCCAGTTTGGTGTCCAGCAAATATTCATAACCAAATACCACCAGCATCACGATCACAATGTAAGGCGATACGGGTACCAATGCTCGCAGGGATTGTGGCAGTGCTTCCTTCGCCTTGGCACGTTCAGTGACACGCCCTTCTGCTTTTAGCAGCGCGATCAACATGAAGATAGTCGAAGTCAATATGAACACGAACAGACCCCAGCCATACAGTTCACTGGTGGTCACTTCCTTGTTCAATGCGGCAATTACCACAATCAGCAAACAGGGGCGAAGCACCACACCGAGCGAGCCCGACATGGCTGTTGCGGCCAATGCAAATGGACGGCGTGCGCCAGAGGCAAGCACTTCCCGATAAACAATCGCACCGGCGGCGATCACGAACACACCGGAGGCGCCTGTGTAGGCGGTTGGAATGGCCGCTGCGAGCAACACAATCCAGGTGAATATTTCAGGCGGAAGCTTCCAGGGCTTGAGAATGTCCATGAACAAGGACACCACACGGGTCTGCTTGAGCAACATACCGGCCCACAGATAGAGCGCCAGGTTCAGGAAAATGCTCGACAACTCGGTGATCTGGCCAAAGTAAATGGCCAAACCAGCAATGTAGTCGTCCATGAAAAAGTTGATACCCGCATTCAAGGCCATGAATGCATACAGCGGGATACTCAACAGGCCCATGCCGTAGCTTCCGCCCTCTTCAGCCTGTGCTGGAATTTTCAGCACGTCTTTCAGACTGATGAACGACAGGCTGGCAAACAGGGCAATCGCAATAATACTGATCAGCGGATTTTCAACCGCCACACCCGAGTCGTATTGAAGCTTCAGGTAATAGGTGGCTGAAATGGTCATCAACAGGTTTGCACCCAGCATGGCCAACGAAGAGACCTGGAAGTCTTTCTTGGTGCGTGGTGGACGCAAACTGATGTGGTGGAACTGCTTGGTGGTTGAAATGGCAGCAATTGCGACCATGATCAACAAAATCAGGGGACGGTTTTCAGTACCGAACTTGAAAATGCCAAAAAAGCCGGTTTCAACTTCTCGAAACACCTCGACTTCGGGTGTGATGGCTTTGCTCACCCTTTCATATACAGCAAATCGCTCGCGGCATTGATCACGGGCGGCTTCCAAAGAAGCTCGAATCTCGTTGGGGTCAACAGCGACATCACCGAATAACAAATCCAGATCAGACTTCGGTGCACTCTCTGCATCGGCGACCTGTTTGGTCACAAGCGCGTCAATGTCGGGATTGGCTTCGCAGGTGGGTGCTGAAGGATCTGCACGCAGCAAAAAGTATTGAACCTGATTTTCAGGATCGCCGAACATGCGCTCGCCTAGCCGCAAGAGCTGACCGTGCACCATTTCACCCGTACCAATAATCAGGGTGAGTAACAACAGGGAGAAAATCGGTAGGCTGGATAACCACTCGGACGGTGTGCGACCCATCCATTTCTTGCCGGCGGAACTCTGCATAACGGATCCTTATCAGCGCCAACTTTGAGTTGGCTGATCAAATAGCGAATTAAAAGTAATAAAAAGGGGGCAACGGCAAGCCCCCATTACTGCAAAGGCAAACAGGCGGGAATAAGCCCCGCCCTGGATCGATTACAGCTCGGTCTTGGTTGCGCACTCGGAGTCAGCGCGGTTCACGCTACAACGAATCTGCTTCATGATATTCAAGGCCTTGGGATCGTATGAACCGCCTTTGGCCAACGCCACGCGTGATTCACGCAGCAAAATAGTGTATTTCACAGAGTCGGCAGCAGGAATATCCATCCACGCTGCGTTGGGGATACCCTTCTCAGCATTGGTAATGATTTGCATGCCTGCAGGGAATTTCTTGAACCAGTAGTCACGAGATTTCTGGGCAAAACCCTCGGGGAACTTGCTCTTGTTCACGATGACCTGATAGGTCAAGACAGCCACCGGGAAGCGAACAATTGCGCCTGCGCTGCCCAAGCCTTTGTAAAGCTCAAGCGGTTTATAAGCGGCGGCGGGCGCAGCAATAATGTCGACAGAACCATTGTTGAATTTGGCACCGAAGTTGGAAATATCGGCTGAAACAGGAGACGCACCTACCTTGGAAATCATTTCCTTTTGGGCAGAGTCGTAGTCAAACGAGGCGATCTTCTTGCCAGCCAGCTTTTCAACTGAGTTGATGTCACGGCTTTTTACATACAGGTATGCAGCGCCGAAAGGAATGATACCGGCCACTTGATAGTTGCCCTGAGTCATCAACGCATCTGCTTTTTCAGTCGCGAACAGTTGAATGGTGCGCTTGACCACTTCATAGCTCAAAGGCATGTCTACCTTACCGTCTTTCACAACAGAGGCCGCACCCAATGCATCGATTGAACCAGCAACCGAGTTGTAAGCACGCGTGCGAAACGAGGTTGCTACCAACATATCGCACTGGCCTGTTTTGAAGTTCTCAGAGGCGATTTTCTCGTCAGTAAACGCTTCCAGCTCCAGGTCGGCACCGAAACCTTTGGCTGCCAACACGTAGTCTTTGCTCAGGTTAAATACGTCGCCGCCTGCGCCCAGAATGTCGAATACACAAACTTTCTGTTTGGCCAAGGCCGGTGATGCGGATGCCATCAAGGCCAAGCCCAAGCCGGCGGTGATTGCTTTGATTTTCAACTTCATTGTCTGGTCTCCCAAAATTGTGTTTTTGCGAACCCGGGATTTTTTGCTAGAGAATCTAACCCAGGTCTGCTGTGAGCAAAAACTTAGTTCAACAAGTCGTCCACGTTCATGCCTGCTGGCATCGCGGCTTCTTCATCCCAATATTTACCCATGCTGTTCACGGGGGTACGGGTGCCCACGTTTTCTGTCCAGTAACGGTCTGAAAGATTCAGCATGACCGCACCAGCCAAGCTGTCGACCAACGCGTATTGTTGGCTTGATTTGAAGTCTTTCACGTTCGCAAAACGCTTGGTTGCATCGCGGAAACGGGGGGTATCACCCACGGCCAGTGCGGACAAGCCGTACATCACGTGAGAAAGACGCACGCCTTGGCGCTCGCCAATCAACATGGACAAGCGGAATGTTCCCCATACGTCTTTGCCTTCAGAGGCACCTGGCAAAATACTCCAGACCACGGCGCGGGCGGCATTTGGCGCGCCCCACCACTTGGCATTGGAAATACAGGTGAGCGCACGTTCGGATTTTGGCGCGATGTCGGTGGGCACACCCACCATTTGCTGGGAAGCAATGTCGTTCACCACAGCTTGCAAACCAGCAACGGTGCCCAACAAGTAAGTCAGTTCATCAAAATCACGTTCGAACTCGGGGCAACCTTCACCATATTCGAAGTTGTATTTGTCTTCCAGCTTGTTGCGCATGGCTTCAAATGCGCGCAACTGGCGACGTGCGGTAATTTCCAGCAAACGTTTTTGCCCAATACGCGCGTCTTGCGCTTCTACAATATTGTTTTGATTGGAAGCGCGCAGGTAACGCAGTTCTTCTTCCACTGCACGCTGCTCAGAACACGCGGCAGAGGAGACCAGCAAAAGAGATTCGAGCAGTTGAGGATCGCCACCAAAGGCGCGGGTGCCGCCAGAAATCAGGGGAAAGTTGCCTGTGGCAAAGCGACAGGCCATGTCGACATCGTCAATTTCAAGCTGAGGTGGAATAATTCTGCGTTCAATCAGGTTGATCGCGAGGTTTGTAGCCCCTCTTTCGACGCTTGCGCAACCTGCCGCAAATGCAATTACTCCCGAAATGGCCAAAATACGCCATACGCCAGCTCTGATCATTGATGTCTCCGTTGATTTTTCTTTTATACCTTGCCTAGTCAATATTTAGATTTGACCTTTGAGTAACAAGATTTGCGCACGTTATTAAACCATGAAATATTCACCCATCCAAGGGAAAGTAAACAGTTGTTAATAGAAGCGCTATTCTATTTGAGGCACCAAATTTGAAGACAGATGCCTAAACACCCCCCAATTGAAGGCAACGAACTGTTAAAAAGCGTGGAGAATAAAGTATCTTCATTTGTTGCCTTTCGAAATTCATGACGCAGATCGATCTACCGGCAGACAACTCTGATACGGCTACGAGTAACAGCACCGACAAGCCTGACAGGATGAAGCAGGCCGTAAAAGACATGACACCATTGAAGGGCAAAACTGCGCTGGTGGTGGACTCGGCCTTGGCTACGCGGCGTGCGCTTCAGGAGCAACTTTCTCAACTGGGTGCAAAAGCGGTCATTTTCGCCAGTTCGGTTTCCGAAGTTGAACAGCACTTGAGTTCTCGCGAGTTCGCGCTGATTGTGTGCGAATACCAGTTGGAAGGCGACCGCAATGGTCAACAACTGCTGGAAGACCTGCGAGTGAACAAAAAACTGGCGTGGTCAACCGCTTTCATGATGGTGACTGGTGAGCGGAGCTACGGCAATGTGGTGGCAGTGGCTGAATTCGAACCCGACGATTACCTGATCAAACCTTTCACGGCCTCTACGCTTTCAGACCGTGTTGTTCGAGTATTTAACCGAAAAATTCGATTGGCCGATGCGTACCGTTCGATGTTTGAAGAACGGTTTCAAGAAGTGCCTGCCATTTGCGAAGATCTGGAATCAAAGTTTCCGCAGTATTTGAATGAGCTCGAACGCATGCGTATTGAATCGTTCTACAGATTGGCGGAATACGAAAAAACCGAACAGGAATTGCAGGCAAAGATTGAGAAGGCGCCAAAACCATGGATGCAACTGTTGCTGGCCAAGGTCAACCTTGAGAAAAAACAGTTTGAGCAAGCCAATGACCTGCTCACTGAGGTGGTAAAAACAAACCCGGAGTACCTGGCCGCCAGCGACTTGTTTGCCGACGTGCTTTGGGAGCAGAACCGCCCGGCCGATGCCCTGGATATTCTTGAAAAAATGGGGGCGAAGGCACTGTCATCGACGACCCGCCTGCGCAAACTTGCTGATCTCGCCGTTCGCATTGGTGACAATACGCGCTCGAAAAACTACCTGACGAAAGTAATTGATCGATCCCGAAACACCTCACTTTCGCAAATACACGACTACCTTCAGTTGTCGAAAATTTACGTGCAGGAAGGTCGACATGAAGAAGCCGAGAAGCTGACCGCAAAAATGCGCAGCACGGTGAATTCCACTGAACTTGATTTGGCGCGTGCCATGATGGCGATTCAAAAAGACATTGCCGATGGGCGCGGGGAGAAGGCAGGTGGCAAACTGCTTTCGTTTTTCGAAGACAACACAGAAGCGTTGCCCAAGCTTGAGCCAGAAACCTTAACCAGTCTGCTGGAATTGTGTTTCGCAGTGAGTATGGACACCAAAGGTTATGAGCTGGCCAGCCAGATCACCAAGCACAAACCGTCCAAAGCCATGCTGGACAGAATTCGAACTGCCATATCGGACTTCAAGGGCAGCCAGAGTACCGCCAACGACTGAATTTACGATCTACAAGGCCCATGCGGCCTTGATCAACTGGTCCAGATAAGCGCCATAAAACTCGGGCAAACTGGCACCCAACAAGGGTTTTCCCGCCACAGCACCTTTTGCATTGAACACCATGACCGTGGGCGAAAACTTCACATTCAGCGGACTGGCCAGGGATTTTCCGGTGTATCGATTTCCATCAAACCAGATAAAACTGCGCTTGCTGTCTGAAAAATCGATTTCGTAAACAGCCACCTTGCCCTTGTAATTCGGATCGGTGCTGACATGGCGTAATGACTGCTGCCGGACCTTTTCGCAGTAAGCACAATCGGGCAAGGAAAACAGCACCACAACAGCTGGCACTTGCTGTTGTTGAAGATTAACCGGAAAAGAAAGTGGTTCTCCACCTGCACTGTGTGCAGGCGAGAGCCAGGCCAACACGAGAAACACCCAGACTGCTTTCATGCAATTTAGACCACATATCCCGGGTTGTCGTTCATTCCAATCAGTTTTGGTGTGTAAGGCACTTTGGTGGCAATGGTTTTTTTGGCTTTCAAATAGGTTTCAACCACATCCCAAATTGGCGGTTCACCATTGTTGCGAGCCTCTTCGGCCACCGGAGCCCAGCCCGCCACCTTGTATGCTTTTGACGCCTCAATGGGTTTACCGTTCAAACGCATATCGGAAATACGCTGGCCTGCTTCCCCGTTTGGATTGCAGGTGTAAGTCAAACCACCCACACGCACCATGTCGCCGCCCTGCTGATAATAAGGGTCCGGGTTGAACAAGTTGTCGCACACGTCTTCCAGCACAGTTTTGATGAACTCGCCTTTCATGTCGACCAAAGTAGTATTTGGATAGGTAATCGCTGTTTGGTCCATCAGGTGTTCACGCGTGATGGTTTGACCTGGCAGCAGGCTGGTGCCCCAGCGAAAGCCTGGAGAAAAAGCAATTTCAGCGCCCTTCACTTCCATCAGTGCATCAACAATCAATTGATCCCAACTGCCATTGAAGTTGCCACGGCGATACAGCAAACCTTCACTGACTGCCAAGGGTTCGCTCAGCTTTTCAATGTAGGGTTTGCGCACGTTGCTCACAAAGGTTTCCATCGCGGGGTCGGCGGGCAGCATGTTCGAGAACACTGGCAAGAGGCGGTATTTGAAATCGCGCAATTTGCCGCCACGAATGTCCATGTCAAGCACGCCCAAAAACTTGCTGTTGCTGCCTGCATTGGTGACATAGGTTATGCCAGAAGAGTTTTTCACGGGAATGGCGTTGGGCACACCGTCGTGCGTGTGGCCACCCAAAATGAAATCGATCCCGGTCACGCGGCTGGCCAGTTTCAAGTCAACATCCATGCCATTGTGAGAAAGCAGCACCACCGCTTGCGCGCCTTTTGCCCGCACTTCGTCGACCACTTCCTGCATGCTTTCTTCCTGAATGCCGTAAGACCAATCCTTTACAAAGTAACGAGGATTGGCAATTGGGCTATACGGAAAGGCTTGCCCGATGATTGCAACCTTGGCCCCATTGATGGTTTTCATCACATGGCTTGGAAAAACCGGATCACCAAAATCAGTGGTTTTAATGTTTTGGGCAACAATGTCGATCTTGCCTTTGAAATCTTTCTCTGCCACCTCAAGAATTCGGTCTGAGCCATAGGTGCATTCCCAGTGCAGGGTCATGACATCGACGCCCAGCATTTTTGCAGCATCAACCATGTCTTGCGCATTGGTCCACAAACTGGTGGCCGAGCCTTGCCAGGTGTCGCCGCCGTCCAGCAACAAAGCGCCAGGCCGGTTGGCCTTCATCATTTTCACCAAGGTAGACAAATGCGCAAAGCCACCCACCTTGCCATAATGCTTGGCGGCTTCTTCAAAATCCAGATAAGTGAACGCGTGCGCTTGTGCGGAACCCGGCTTGATATTGAATGCCTTGAGCAATGACTCGCCCACCAGGTGCGGGGCTTTGCCAAAGGCATCGGCCACACCCAAATTCACATTCGGTTCGCGGAAATAAATGGGCATCAGTTGCGCATGGCAGTCGGTCATGTGCAACAGGCTGGCATTGCCAAATGGTTTCAGGTCATACAGCTTTTCACCGTGACCACCGGCCAGTACATGCGGTGAGTGGATCGCCATGCCCGCCGCCGAGGCGGCCGCGAGCATGCCCATGAATTCGCGTCGATTCATCTGCATTGAATAATTTCGCTTTTCAGAGAGTTAGCACCTGCACTTTTTTCAAGCACAGGTGATCGGAACAATTGTGTTTACTTGTTGACCGGCGAATCGGTTGCCATCAACAAGGCCATCACGTCTTTCAACTGATCTTCCGTCAAAATGCCTTCCGCGCCAAAACGTGGCATGTTGGAGCAGGCGTTATAAGCATGTGAGTTCCAGATTTTTGCCCAGGTGTATTTCATGATGGCATCCGAGTTGCCCCGCAACTTGCCATACTGATACAAGGACGGACCAATGTTGCCGTAAGCCAATTCTTGCGGTGCCAACTGGTGACAGGCATAACAGTTGCCACCTGCAGTGCTGCCTTCTTTGTCATTGAACTGAAAACCCTTTCCGCTTTGCGCGATTTTTTCACCGGCTTTCCAGTCCCCAAGGTACTTGCCATCGCCTGGATATTTCACCGAGGCCAAAGCAGCATTTTGCAGCGCAGTTCGCTGGGTATCCGGTAAACCACCCGGTGCAGTTTCAGCCAGCGAACAGGCTTGCTGCAATTCGGTTTGGTTGAGGCGGTCAATATTGGCTTGCCCTTTTGTCTTGAACGAGGCCAACATCAACTGAGTGATTTCCTCATTGCTTGGCTCTGCGACCACGGGCTTGCTGTCTGTGTTCGCGCATGCCCCCAAAAGGGCAATGAGCAAAACACTGGCCGAATATTTAATTGTGCTGTGCATGTTTTTTCTCCTCGTTGTTAGCGCTTCAGCGATGTGGCCTGCATGGTACCGCCCTCGGCTTTCACGCCCAGGAAGGTAATCAGGTCGATCGACGCTTGCGAGCCATACTTCAACTCGGGGAAACGTTGCTGCCGGAAACAGTCGTACATGCGCCATTGCATGGAACGCACAGCACCCTGAGAAACGCGATACGCCGGCCAAGCAGCAAATGCAGCTTGAGCAGGTTCGGGTTTTGTCAAGTTGGGCAGACCTTGCAAACGAATGCGCTGGTCGTCAGTTGCGTGGCAACTTGCGCAGGAAAAGTCATAAGGGCCTGCACGGTAAAAGAAGATTTTTTCGCCGCGTGCGCGGGATGCCTTTTCTTCAGGATGGCCTTGTGGAACCTTGATCATGGCACCACGGGATTGTGCGTACACATAAGCAACCAAAGACTCCATCTCGGTGGGTTTTTCACCCGCACTTGAGAAAGGTTTTTTGGTTATTTCAGCAACATCGCGCCCTTGCAATGTCACCATGCAATGCACCAGACGAGATTCCACGTCCATGACTTTGCCTGTGTCGCTGAAGAAGCGGGGCATGGTCGCCACTGCCCCTTCCAGCTTGCCGGGGCCTACGCCCAAATCGCATTGCTCAAGCGATGCATTCTTGGGGCCTTGCGGCTTTTGCCAAATGTCTTCGCCGCGCAACTCGACCAACTCGGCAGGATTGCCGTCGGCCAGCATGTCGCGGTATTCCTGAATACCCTGCTCGGTGGTTTTTTGTGCATGTGCGCTCATTGTGAAGGTCGCCATTGCACCTGCGCCCACAAAGGCCACAGCGGCTAGCTTGACCGCTGTTCTTGCTGTTTGCCTCATCTCACACCCCTTCTTATGGTTATGCATTAATTGGAGATTACGCCACTTTGGTCTTGTCAGTTCGGGAGTCGCCCTTGTTGTCAGTCCATGTCACTTCCACTGTATCACCGGCTTTGCCCCCATTGAAAGAGAAGGACAAGAAGGGATTTTTGGATACGGCAGGACCCCAATTGGCCTGCAAAACCACCTTGTCGTTGCACTTGGCGGTCACGTTCTGAATAAACCAGGCAGGAACCAAACTGCCATCGGAGGCTTTGCGCTGGCCAGTTTCCATTTCATGCGCCATCAATACTTTCACTTCCACTTCATCGCCGTTGGCCTTGGCGCGAATTTTCATTGGATCACCCATATTTTTCTCCTGAATTTTGAATTAACCGCCACAACCGCCGAGGGTTACTTTGACCTCTTTTTTGGCAAAGTAATACTTGCCATCGGCCTTGACGAGCGCATAAACATCACTGGACTTACCCATTTTTACGCGCGTGTTTACCTTGGCCTCTGTGCCAGCGGGAATCATGAACTGGGCCGACATCATGGAGGGGTTATTGGCAACCAACAGGGCTACTTCTGTGGTGTTTTTTAACTTGCTGTCAGCACCAACTGGCACCACGGCGCCGTTTTCAGCGATGTCAGGAGCAATCACTGTAATTTCCTTGCTTTCCGTGGGCATACTGCCGCCCAAGGCTTTCATCAGTTCATCCAGAGACTTGGCACCAAATGCTTTTTCTGGGTACCCAGCGGCTGCGAACACCTCATTGGGTTTGATCAATCCGGCGGCAACTGCCAAGCCCAATACTGTCAGGCCCGACGAGGCTTTCAGCATGGTGCGTCTGTTTTGGTTCATTGACTAACTCCTCCTAAAAATTCCATCAATCACTTCTTCTTGGACAAAAACCAGTCAGAAAGTGCGTTCAAATCTTCTTCAGACAAATGCGACTGCGCCGGCATGGGCATGTCACCCCAAACACCGCTGCTACCTGCCTTGATTTTACCCGCAAGATAGGCTTTTGCATCGGTTTTGTCAGCGTACTTATTGGCCACTGCCACAACAGACGGCCCCAATTTTTTACTGTCCATGCCATGGCAGGCCACACAACCATTTGCACTAAACAGGGACTCACCCGAGTGCTTGCTCACTTTGAGATCTGCGGATTTTTCATTTGCCTGCGCCACAGTGAGTACGCCCCGAATCGGGCCAACCAAACGATTTTGATCCTTCAAATTGCCATGCGCATCACGTGCGTAATCGGGCAAAAAAGAAATGACTTTCGCGTCAGGTTTGCAGTTTGACATGCAACGTGGCGCTTTCACATCGGGTTTACCCGAGGCAAGCCACATGCCATGATTGGTTTGCATGCCGTTGCGGTTCGGCAGCCGGGCTTGAGTTTGCGCCATGTTTTGGTCGCTGAGGACAAAGTCATCACCCACGATTCCACCCATGTTCAAAATATAAGCAGTCACCGCATACACTTCTTCAGTACTCAGGCTTTTGGGTGCGGTCCAAGGCATGGCACGGTTGATGTAGTCCCACAAAGTGGACAGGGTGGGCACTTTCATCAAGGTAGTGCGTTGGGGAGAGGATCCGTCAATCAGCGATTGCACGCGACCCTTTTTAATGTCTTCGGCTGTAGTACCGCCAACGATGGGCGTGAATGCCTCATTGCTTTCGCCAAACACGCCGTGGCATGAGGCGCATTGCGATTCCCACACCTGCATGCCTTTGGTGACACTGCCACTGCCTTTGGGTAAGCCCACAAAATCAGGGCGAACGTCGATGTCCCAGGCTTTGACTTCATCGGGCGTTGCCACACGCCCCAAACCCTCAAAACCAAAAGCGTGGGTGCTGATTAAAAGCGTTGCACAAAGGGCGAGCAGGGATTCAAATTTGAATTTCATGCCTTACCCCACATGCACATTGTGCACTTCACCAGCGGCATCGACTCGCCAGCTTTGAATTGCGTTGTTGTGATAAATGCTTTTGTTGTCACGCTTCTCGCGAAGCGTGCGGTAGCTGGGCTGCACGTAACCGGTGCTATCAACCGCCCTGCTTTGCAGCAACACCTCACTTTTTCCATCCCAAACCCAGGGCAAGTTGAAACGGGTCAGCGACTTGTCATGTACAGGCCCCTGCAGTTTGGCAGTTTTCCAGTTTTTACCCCCATCGGTGGACACATCCACTGCAGTAATTTTCCCTCTGCCGCTCCAGGCCAGCCCTGTGATGTTATAAAAACCCGGGCTGAGTAATTGTTGACCACCCGATGGCGTTGTGATCACTGATTTACATTCTTGAATCGAGGTGTATTGACGGTGCGTGCCATCGGGCATCAAGTCAACGTAATGAATGGCTTCGTCTTTGGTGCCATAAGGTTTGTCGCCCACTTCAATGCGTCGCAGGTATTTCACCCAGCTTACGCCTTGAACCCCGGGCACCACCAAACGCAAGGGATAACCATTTTCAGGCCGCAGCATTTCACCGTTCTGCCCGTAGGCCAACAACACCTCGCCGCTTTCAACCAGCTCCATGGGAATGGTGCGGGTCATGGATGAACCATCGGCACCCTCGGCCAGAATGAAGCGACCCTTTTTCAAATTCACGCCGCAGTATTCCAGCACCTTGATCAAGGGCACACCCGTGAATTCGGAACAGCTCAACATGCCATGGGTGTACTGCACGGTGGGCACCGCCACATTGGCCCATTCCATGCCGGAATTTGCGCCACACTCAATGAAATGCACACGCGAAACCGATTCCATGCGCATGAGTTCATCGACTGTGAACACCATTTCCTTTTTGACCAAACCGTTGATCATCAAGCGGTGTTGGGTGGGGTCGATGTCCCACCAACCCTGGTGGTGGCGCTCAAAGTGAAGCCCGGAGGGTGTGATGACACCAAACAAACCCTGCAAAGGGCAAAACGAAACGGACGAGCCGCCCACGCGGGTCAAGCCCGGTGATTCACGGCGTTGCAAATTCTTCTCGTACTGTGAGGGCATGCCGTAAGGCATGGTGGCCACGGGCTGACCAAGCCCTTTGCTGTGTGCAGGCAAGTTGAGTATGGCTGGGTCGCCCTGCGCTGCGCGGGCCAAAGCAGGTGTTGCCACCACCGCGCCCGCGGCAGCGGCTGCGAATGCTTTTTTGAAAAAACCACGACGATCCGTTTCACTGGCACGATTGACAAAGGCAATGTCACTGCGGCTTACAAAGTTTTCTGGTGCGCGTCGAACTTGACCCAACGGGGTGTCTGAAGAAATGTCAAACGACACAAATGTCTCCTGGATATGCATGTTTTTCCATACGACGCACTTGATTATTAAATCTTATATGCGCATATAATCATATCTAGAATTTACGCTCTAAAATTGACTTGTGCAAGCAGTTTGAACCTAGGGTTTCTTCTTAGTCTTCTGCACAGATTTCTGCTTTCGAAGACTGTCGTGGTCTATTTTGTACTCGGGTTTGGAAATGCCCTGGCTGGTGGGGTCGGTGGGCAAAACATTGTGCACGGCCTGCGCGCCCACCTTGGCCACCAAACGAACGGTGTCATAGGCAGAATGGGTAATTTTCTTCTCGACCATGTGCACGGCCGATGAAATGGGTGCAATTGGGCGAATCTTTTTCAGCACGGAAAATGGAATGTCTGCAATTCGACGATGAACACCCTCAACTTGCCGGGTGCCTTCGTCAAGTGTGGCGGATACCAAGTCAACAATGCCGCGCAAATGGGGCTCAAGTGACTTTTTTCGGGACATACAAACCTCTTTGGGCCTTGATTGTTGTTGATCGAATTCTAGAAGAGATTCAAATTCAGCAGTAGGCAAACCATTCCACTGTAAAATACCCAAATTCAGAGACAGATTCAAATATTGTGGCAATCATTATTTACGACCTGGAGTGTGAGTACTCCCACCGCTTCGAGGGCTGGTTTCGATCCAACGAGGATTTCGACGACCAGCGCGAACAAAAACTTCTCACCTGCCCCGAGTGTGGCACATCTGCCATTCGTAAAGTGCCTTCAAAAATCAATATTGGCAGCAAGGCCGATCATGCACATGCAGTTACCGGGCAAAAAGCAGAAGAGTTACCTGCGGCACCCGCTGTGCAAAAACCAAATTCCGTGGATGTGGCCACTGCTTTTGTCATGGCACGGCAAGCCATACAGGCTTTAATTAATCATTCTGAAGATGTGGGCGACCGCTTTGCCGAAGAGGCCCGAAAAATTCATTACGAGGAAGCGCCCATACGCGCCATTCGCGGACAAGCCAGCCCAGAAGAGTTCGACGAACTGCGCGATGAAGGCATTGAAGTCATTGCACTGCCGGTGTTGCCCAGCGAAGAAGAGTTGAATTAAAACAGATTACCCGACCACCGCCAGCTACTTGACCCTACGCTTTTCAAGCTTGCGGGCCAAGGTCCGGCGATGCATGCCGAGCCGGCGCGCTGTTTCAGAAATATTGAAATCGGTTTCTACCAGCACTTCGTGAATACGCTCCCATTCCAGGTTTTTGATCGAGGTGGTTCGGTTGGTCAGCTCGACGGGTTCACTACCAGCCACATGTCCAAATGCAGCTTCAATGTCGTCGGTATTTGAGGGTTTGGCCAAGTACTGACAAGCGCCCAGCTTGATTGCTTCAACCGCCGTATTAATGCTGGCAAACCCCGTTAACACCACAATCAACATGGCTGGGTTGTGCGCATGCAAGTCTTGAACACAATTCAGGCCCGATGAGTTTCCACTGAGCTTCAAATCCACCACCGCATGCGTTGGCGTTTGTTTCAACAACACTGCCTGCATTTCTTCCTGACTGCTGGCATGAAGCACTTTGTAATCGCGCCGCTCAAATGAACGCTTAAGCACGCGGGCAAATGCTTCGTCGTCTTCGACCAGCAACAAAAGCCTTTCCGTACTGCTACTTTGGCTCATGGCTATTGGTTCTCCTGCAAGACCAGTGAGCTTAATGGCAATGTAATCACCACTTCTGCACCGCCCTCTTTGCGATTGTTGACTGCCAATGTGCCGCCCAAGGTGCGCGCCACATTCATTACCAAAAACAGACCCAAACCACCACCTGGGCGCCCCTTGCTTGAGTTGTAGGGCGTGCCCACCTGTTCAAGAATATCGGCCCGGAAACCAGGCCCACGGTCTGAAACAATCAGGAACAATTGCTCCTGGTTTTTGGACACCTCAAATCGCAACCAGTTCGGAGAAACTTCAAGTGCATTGTCCAGTACGTTGAACAGCATTTGTTTCACCGTTGAATCAAAGGCCACGGTGAACTCTTCATCAATGCAATTGTTGTACTCAAAGTGCTGGGCCGGGCGACTACTTTCCCATTCTTCAACCAGACTTTCAAAGAAATTGTCCAGACTGGTTTTTGATGAAGACTCCCCACGGGTTTCGCCAGCCGACAACAAAATACCGCTGACGATACTTTTACAGCGCAGCAGCTGACCTTCAATTTCTTCGATTTCCTCGAGCATGGCCGCATTGCCTGAAAATTGAGGCATTCGCTTCCAGTCACCCAACACAACCGACATGGTGGCCAATGGCGTGCCCAGTTCATGGGCTGCACCACTGGCCAACAAGCCCATGCGAACAATGTGCTCTTCCTCGGCGGCACGTTGTCGCAAGCTGGCCAGGGCAGCATCGCCAGCGCGCAAATTGCGCCCAATGCGGGTAATAAAGATAACCAGCAAGGCTGCGTTAAGCACAAAGCAAATGAGCAAACCGATGGCGTACAAATCAGCAAGCTTGTATGGGCTGTTGGCTGGCCACACCAGGGGCTTGTTCACAACCGACAGAAAAGCCAGACACAAGGTGGTGATGGCGACCACCAGCCAGGTGGATTCGGCGCGCAGCAGCACGGCACTTAAAATGACCTGCAGCAAAAACAGAAACACGAAGGGGTTGTTGATGCCCCCGGTGAAGTACAACTGCGCGGTAAGGCTGGCGATATCGACCAGCATGGCCAAAAACAATTCACGATTGCTGACCACGCGTTCTTCGTGCCAACGCAAGTGGCCACCCACATTGAAAGCAATCAGGCACACCATCACGGCAAGCATGTTGAACAGCGGCAACTGAATGCCAAAACCCCAGGTGGCCACCAGAATTGTGGCGATTTGACCACCCACAGCCAGCCAGCGCAGGTGAATCAAATGCAACATGTTTTTGTGGCCAGTTTCATTCAATACGTTTGTTTCATCAAACGCACTGGCGCCCTGCCGAATGGAAACAATGTCGGAATTAATGGCCATTGAAATGTGAATCCTGCTGCTGAACCTGTAAAAACGGGGTTGACCTGATCGGACTACTTTCGATTCAGCCACACAGTGACACCCGCCACCATCAAGGCCAAAGCATACCAAGTGAAGGCGTACACCAAATGGCTGTTGTGAAACTTGATCACAGTTAATCCATCCACTGGATAAGATTTCGGGGTAAAGCCTGTGATTTCTTCGCCCAGGTTGCGCGGTGTTCCAGCATCGATGAAGTAAGGCGCGGTACCTTCCAAACCATGGTGGGCAGACAGCGCCGCAATGTCGCGAGAATACCAACGTTGACCGGCCGGGTCGTTCTCTCTCAAGAACGCCCCGCCCGCTTCGCTGATGCGCAACAGGCCGCGCACTTCAAACTGGCCTTGGGTGTTTTCCGTTGTCATGGGATCTGCTTCATTGACCGGAATGTAGCCACGATTGATCCAGACAATGTTGCCCGCTGAATTGCGCAGTGGTGTCATCAACCAGTGCCCCGCACCCAAGGCTGTGGTGGCTTGCACACGGGTGGTGTATTCAGGCAGCAATTCGCCCTGCACTTTCACGTTCAGGTATTCGTGGGTATTCCGGCTAACCGCGGGCCATTCTGATTTGGCCGGTGCATCAACAGGCTGGGCATGCACCCGATTGTCTACCCGCTCAATCAGATCAAGCTTGTAATCCAGCCGATAAACCTGCCAGGTTCCCAGCGCACAAAATGCAAGGAAAAAAAAGGCCGCCAGGGCAAAGCCCAGCAGCCTTTTTACCGTATTGGTCGAGCTGTTTTTCACTTCAGTTGTTGAATCGACTCAATGGCCTCGTGATTCATGCCGGGCATCATGTTCGTGTTCAGGTGATACATCACCCAAATCGAACCGACCAAGGTGATCACCACGATAATCAAGGTGAACATCAAAGCCAGCATGGTCCAGCCACCTTCCGATTTGCTGTTCATGTGCAGGAAGTAAACCATGTGCACCACCATTTGAACAGCACCCAAGGCCAGAATCACCAAGGCAGTGGTGGTTGAGCTTTCAAATACATTGCCCATGACCAGGCCGAACGGGATGACTGTCAGAATGACTGCCAGCACGAAGCCGGTGGTGTAGTCGCGCATGCTGACATGCACTTCATCCTCATCATCGTGGTGATCGTGATGGTCATTTGTATTGTGTGGATGTGCGCTCATGGCAATACTCCCATCAAATAAACGAAGGTAAACACACCGATCCAGATCACGTCGAGGAAGTGCCAGAACATGGACAGGCACATGACGCGGCGGCGGTTTTCAGGAATCAGCCCGTGTTTTTTCAACTGGAACAACAACACCACCAACCAGATAATGCCGAAGAACACGTGCAAACCGTGCGTGCCCACCAAGGCAAAGAAGGCCGTTAGAAAGCCACTGGTTTGCGGTGTGGCGCCAATGCTGATGAAGTGCCAGAACTCGTAGATTTCGACTGCCAGAAATGCCAGACCAAGTACGCCAGTAATTGCAAGCCACTGAATGGTTTTCTTCTGGTTGCGGTTTTGCATGCCGACCATGGCCACGCCATAGGTGATTGAACTCAGCAACAAAAATGCTGTGTTCAGAGCCACCAGATTCAAGTCGAAGATTTCCGCACCGGTGGGGCCACCGGCGTAGTTGCGACCAATCACCGCATAGGTTGCAAACAGACAAGCGAAAATCAGGCAGTCGCTCATCAGGTAAATCCAGAAGCCCAGCGACGAACCATTTTTCGGATGGTGGTCTTTCACGTAATAACGTGCACTGGGGTCAGCGGATTCGTTCATGGCTGCATTGATTGTTAAGTCAGACATGGGCTTGCTCCAGTTTCGTGCGCGCGGCTTCCGTGTTGGCCACCACATCGGCCTTGATGTAGAAGTCGCGTTTGTAATTGAATGTGTGTGTAATCACGGCCGCCAAGAGGGCCGCTGCACCGCCTGCGGCAAGCCACCAGATGTGCCACACCAAGGCAAAGCCGATCACAGCGCTGATTGCGGAAATAATGAAACCAGCAGCGGTGTTCTTGGGCATGTGAATGTCGACAAAACCACTGCTTGGGCGCTTGTAGCCATTCTTTTTCATGTCGGCCCAGGCGTCGGTGTCGTACACCACAGGTGTGAATGCAAAGTTGTACTCTGCAGGTGGGCTTGAAGTGGCCCACTCCAGCGTACGGCCACCCCAGGGATCGCCGGTGGTGTCGCGCAACTTGGCACGATCACGGTAAGTTGCATAGAACTGCATCAACATGGCCGCAATACCCACGGCAATCATGCCGGCACCCAAGGCTGCGATCTGGAACCAGATCTGCAGTGAGGGATCGTCAAACTGGCTCATGCGGCGCGTAACGCCCATCAGGCCCAACACGTACAGCGGCATGAAAGCGAAGTAGAAACCAATCACCCAGAACCAGAAAGACACCTTGCCCCAGAACTCGTTGAGCTTCACACCCAGCGCTTTGGGCGCCCAGAAGTTAATGGCTGCAAACAAGCCAAACAACACACCACCAATAATCACGTTGTGGAAGTGCGCAATCAGGAACAGGCTGTTGTGCAACACAAAGTCTGCGGGTGGCACTGCCAGTAATACGCCGGTCATGCCGCCGATCACAAAAGTGATCATGAAAGCAATGGTCCACATCATGGGCAACTCGAAACTGATTTTGCCCTTGTACATGGTGAACAGCCAGTTGAAAATTTTCGCACCCGTTGGGATGGAAATAATCATGGTCGTGATGCCGAAGAAGGCATTCACGCTGGCCCCACTGCCCATGGTGAAGAAGTGGTGCAACCACACCAGGTAAGAAAGAATCGTAATCACCACGGTGGCGTACACCATGGAGCTGTAACCAAACAGGCGCTTGCGGCTGAATGTGGACACCACTTCGGAGAACACGCCAAACAACGGCAGGATCAGAATGTAAACCTCGGGGTGGCCCCAAATCCAGATCAGGTTCACGTACATCATGGAGTTACCGCCCAGGTCGTTCGTGAAGAAGTTGGTGCCCAGGTAACGGTCCATGGTCAACATGCCCAACACAGCGGTCAACACTGGGAAAGCAGCAACAATCAACACGTTGGCACACAGGGAAGTCCAGGTGAAAATCGGCATTTTCATCATGGTCATGCCAGGGGCGCGCATCTTGATTACGGTCACGATCAAGTTCACACCCGAAAGCAGCGTACCGACCCCGGCAATTTGCAGCGCCCAGATGTAGTAATCAACCCCCACATACGGACTTTGTAAGACACCCGAGAGCGGTGGGTAGGCCAACCAGCCGGTCATGGCGAATTCGCCTACGAACAACGAGGCCATAATCAGCGCCGCACCCATGGCTGTCATCCAGAAACTGAAGTTGTTCAGGAACGGAAACGCCACGTCACGTGCACCGATCTGCAAGGGGATCAGGTAGTTCATC
Organism: Limnobacter sp. G6BE5S; assembly: GCF_058448965.1. Lineage (NCBI taxonomy): Bacteria > Pseudomonadati > Pseudomonadota > Betaproteobacteria > Burkholderiales > Burkholderiaceae > Limnobacter > Limnobacter sp. G6BE5S. Next base: position 192,257 of record NZ_JBZFLM010000004.1, on the reverse strand, counting down.
AGGCCCGTAATCAAGGGCATGGCCACGAAGAAAATCATGATCACGCCATGAGCTGTAAAAATTTGATCGTAGTGGTGCGGCGGCAGGAAACCTTCATTGCCATTGAAGGCAATGGCCTGCTGGGCACGCATCATGATCGCATCGGCAAAGCCACGCATCATCATGACCAGACCCAACACCATGTACATGATGCCGATCTTCTTGTGGTCGATGCTGGTGAACCAGTCGTTCCACAAAGTACCCCACAGGCGATATTTGTGAATCATGGCCAGCAGCCCGATACCCAGAATCATCGCCACGGCCAACGTGCCCATGATGATTGGGTCGTAGTATGGGATTGCGTTCAGTGTTAGCCGCCCGAATATCGGGCTTGTTTCAATTGGATACTGAGTCATAGCCGTTCTTCTTGGATGAAGTAATGAGTGGAAGCGCGTCAGCGTTGGGTGCAATTGTGCACATGGCTTCGTTGATCAAAATTGCCAGTTCGTCGGCAGACAGATTGGTGCGGTTGCGCATGGAATCCGCCATCATCTGTGTGTCCATACACACGGTGCCCTCGACCACGCAACGGTTGACGATGGCATGAAACAGGTTTTGTTCCACATTGCCGTAGTACTCCACCGGATGCTTGGTGGTGGGCTTTTCCAGATCGATGTACTCTGCACGGTCCAGCGTTTGTCCCGCAGATTTGACCTGGGCTACCCATTGATCAAACTCGCCCTCGCTCACGCCGCGATATTTAAAACGCATGTGGGAAAAACCGGCGCCGCTGTAGTTGGCAGAAAAACCTTCCCAACTGCCCTTTTCATTAATTACCGCGTTCAAAGTTGTTTCCATGCCAGCCATGGAATAAATCTGCCCAGCCAGCGCAGGAATGTAGAAGGAATTCATCACTGTGCTGGAGGTGATCTTGAAGCGCACGGGTACGTTCACCGGTGTGACCAATTCATTCACGGTCGCAATGCCTTGCTCTGGGTAAATGAACAGCCACTTCCAGTCCAGTGACACCACCTGAACCACCAGTGGCTCGTGGTCTACCGGCAAAGGCGTGCTGGCGTTGATTCGGTCAAGCGGGCGATATGGATCGAGTTTGTGGGTGCTTACCCAGGTCACCAAGCCCAACACAATGATAATCAGCAGTGGCGCGCCCCAGATCACCAGTTCTAGCTTGGTGGAGTGGTCCCATTCAGGGTCGTACTCAGCTTGCGTGTTGGCCTGGCGATACTTCCATGCGAAAAAACAGGTCAGAAAAATCACCGGCACAATGATGATCAGCATCAACACCGTGGACAGCACGATCAAATCGGCCTGTTGAGAAGCGATATCACCCTTGGGATTCATCACAATGGTGTTACATCCTGCAAGCAGGAGAAGCGGCACCAACAAAAGACTTCGTTTCAGTGGCTTGAACATAATACCCAGCATGGTTAGGAATTGATTTCATGCTAATTTACTGACATGGGTGGCCTATGGGCAGTGGACATATTGTCCCAGTTGGCAAATATCACTTTCAACCCATTGAAAATAAAAATAATATTCAAGCAAGCAAAGATTCGAGGAGAAGTTCAAATGTCCGGCACAAGTTCAATTCATGCGGAACAAGGCGTCACACCGGGCCATCACGGCAGCAACAGCAATGTGTCCCCGGGCGAAATCGCCATCGGGGTGGTCATCGGACGCGCATCCGAGTATTTCGACTTTTTTGTATATGCGATCGCGTCAGTGTTGGTATTTCCTGCAGTGTTCTTCCCTTTTGAAGACCCGCTCACTGGCACCCTGTATTCCTTCCTGATTTTCTCGTTCGCCTTCATAGCCCGCCCATTCGGCACAGTGGCGCTCATGATGGTGCAGCAAAAATTCGGACGAGAAACGAAACTGACTGTGGCCCTTTTCATGTTGGGTATTTCTACAGCCGGCATCGCCTTCCTGCCCACGTACGCATCGCTGGGTGTCGCCTCTATCGTGTTGTTGTCGGTACTGCGAATCGGGCAAGGGCTTGCGTTCGGCGGTTCCTGGGATGGTTTGCCATCGCTTTTGGCCTTGAATGCGCCTGAAAACAAACGCGGCTGGTACGCCATGCTGGGTCAATTGGGTGCGCCCTTGGGATTCGTGATTGCAGCAGGCTTGTTCGCCTATTTGTTGTCTGCCTTGTCCAACGCTGACTTTCTGGATTGGGGCTGGCGTTATCCGTTTTACGTGGCATTTGCCATCAACGTAGTGGCCTTGTTTGCACGCCTTCGCTTGGTGGCCACCAGTGAGTACGCACGCCTGCTGGAAGAACGCGAACTTCAACCCGTCAAAGTGACCGAAATTGTGGGCTCGCAAGGCCATAATATTTTGGTGGGTGCGTTGGCTGCATTGGCCAGCTATGCCCTGTTCCACGTGGTTACCGTATTTCCGCTCTCGTGGATTGCACTGCACTCCGAGCGCTCCATTTCCGAATTTTTGCTGATTCAAATTGCAGGTGCCGTGTTGGCCGCAGGTTCAGTCGTGTTGAGTGGTGTGATTGCCGACAAGCTGGGGCGTCGCAATACATTGGGCTTTCTGGCCATTTTGATCGCCTTGTTCAGCTTTTTTGTACCCCACATGATGGATGGTGGCTACAGTGGTCAAAATGCATTCATCTTGATCGGCTTTGTGTTGTTGGGTCTTTCTTATGGCCAAGCCGCTGGTGCGGTCACCGCCAACTTCAAGGCAAAGTATCGTTACATGGGTGCGGCGCTTACATCTGATTTGGCTTGGCTGGTGGGCGCAGGCTTTGCGCCGCTGGTGGCCTTGGGTCTGGCTGCTCACTTTGGCCTGGAATACGTAAGCTTGTATCTGCTTTCGGGTGCAGTGGGTTCACTTGCCGCGCTGAGCCTGAACCGTGCACTTGAGCTGAAAGACTAACCCTGAAGTTTTATATGATTTTCAACACGAAATACCCAATTGTGCAGGCACCCATGGCGGGTGTTCAAACCAGTGCCTTGTGCATTGCAGTCAGCAATGCTGGTGGCCTGGGCTCCCTGCCCTGCGCCATGCTCTCGGCCGAACAACTTCGTGCTGAACTACTGGCAATTCGTGCTGGTACAGACCAGCCTTACAACGTCAATTTTTTCGCCCACACGCCACCGGAAATTAACGCAGCACGCAATTTGAAATGGAAAAACGCCCTTGCGCCTTATTACCGTGAATTTGGCTTGAATATTGATGAATTCCCAAGTGGCCAAGGGCGTACGCCTTTCAATGCCGAGTCAGCCGAACTGCTTGAAGAATTCAAACCGCCCATTGTTAGTTTTCATTTTGGCTTGCCAAAACCGGAATTGCTGAAACGCGTGAAGGCCATGGGTGCGCAAATTATTTCGTCGGCCACCACGGTTGACGAAGCAATTTGGTTGCAGGCCAATGGCTGCGATTTCATCATTGCGCAGGGGCTGGAAGCTGGCGGGCACCGCGGGCATTTTTTGAATAATGATTTGAACTTGCAAATGGGTACGTTCGCCCTGCTGCCCCAAGTGGTTAAAGCAGTTCAAGTACCGGTGATTGCAGCAGGTGGAATTGCCAATCCACAAGGTGTGGCAGCCGCAATGGCTCTGGGTGCCAGTGCAGTGCAAGTGGGTACAGCCTACCTGCTTGCGCCAGAATGCAACACCAGCGCCATTCATCGCAAGGCCCTGCAAAGTGAAGCGGCCCGCCACACGGCGCTGACGAACTTGTTCAGCGGTCGGCCAGCGCGCGGCATTGTGAACCGTGTCATTCGCGAATTGGGGGCTTTGTCTGAATCGCCGCCCGAATTTCCATTGGCCACACCCGGCATTGCCCCCTTGCGAGCCAAGGCGGAAAGCATGGGCTCTGGTGACTTTTCGCCATTGTGGGCGGGCCAAAACGCCAGTGAATGCACTGCAACGGCTGCAGCCGAGACAACGCGCCGCCTTGTCAGTACTCTTTTGCCCGTAAAGGACTGAATCCAATAGAGGTTTTTTGAAGTAGAAGTGGTATAAACATCACAACAACTTCACGAGACATGCAACACCCCACAAACCCAGCCTCACGCCGAAAAAACGTGCTGATTGCGCTATGCGCGCTTCTCGTTCTGGCGCTTGTCGCGGGTATCTTCACTTACAAAACCACAAGTAAACCAGCCAGCACTGTCAGCGCCATTGACTCGGGCTTTGCACGCAGCATGCTGTTGCACCATGCCCAGGCCATTCAAATGTCGATGATGATGCGCAGCGAAGCGTCTCCTGAAATTCAAGCCTTGGCTCAGTCCATCATCATGAAACAGACGCGGGAAATGGGCGTGATGGAAGGTTGGCTCACAGCCTGGAATGAACCCGTGATGTTGGCAGGTCAGCCCATGGCTTGGGTGGAAAACGCAAGCCATGTGCGCCATCTGGATGACCAGTTGTACCAGGCCCAATGCAAAGCCGACGGTGGCGCCATGGCTGGCATTGCCACACCGGAGCAACTGGAACAACTCAAAAATGCCAAGGGTTCAGAGAAAGAAGTTCTTTTTCTTGAGCTGATGCTGGCCCACCACCGTGCAGCCATTCCCATGGCCTGGTTTGCAAACCGAAACGGCCAGTCCAGCCTGGTTAAAGCCCTGGCCAGCAGCATGATCCGCGACCAAGGCATGGAGATTGGCTGGATCCAATTGAAATTACAACAAATCAAAAATTCCTGAAATGGAGACATTCCCAATCATGTTAAAGAAACCGACACAAGTGGTACTCGCCGCCTTGTTGTTGCCCACGCTGGTCGCGGGCTGCCTGGGCGGCTCAGATTCCAGCAGCAACGTGGGTGCGCGCACCAATTCCAGTCAAGTGGTCAACGGTTTGAATGTAACCGCCACACCGCAAAGCCAATGCGGCCCGGGCTCGCGCCCTGAAACGGGCATGCAAGGCCGCGTTTCGCAGGCAGACCATGACGCAGGCCTGGCCACAGCTGGTTTTACGTGCAACACACAAATGGTGGGCTCGTTCGCGCCTGAACGCGTGATCGGTACCGTAGGTGGCTTCAAAGTGGAACGCTACCGCGACAAAGCAGGTCGCGACTGCGCATTCGCAGACAGCACCTTGTTGTTCCCCACCAATATTCTGGACATGGAATTGGGCGTGAATGTGTTCGACATGAGCGACCCCACCAAGCCAGTGCGTACTACACGTTTGATTACGCCTGCGATGTTGTCGCCGCATGAATCACTGGTGGTGAGTCAGGAAGGGGGCGTTTTGGCTGCTGTATTAGGCAACCCTGCATTTGGCCCGGGTATTGTCGATATTTACGATGTGTCAGAAGACTGCCGCAACCCTGTGTTGAAATCATCCACCCCTTTGGGCCTGTTTGGCCATGAAAGCGGTATTTCTCCCGACGGCAAAACATTTTTCTCAGGTTCGCCCTCCACTTCCACGCTGGTGGCGCTTGATATCTCCAACCCCAGCCTGCCACGCCCACTTTGGGCAGGGCAATATTCATCACACGGATTGTCGATTAGCCCCGATGGCAACCGCGCCTATGTGGCCAGCATTGGCGACCCTGCTGGCATGCTGATTCTGGATATTTCTGATATTCAGGCCCGCAAAGCCAACCCGGAAGTGCGTGAAGTTTCCCGTCTAACCTGGGACACGGTGACCATTCCACAAAACGCAATTCCGTTTACCCGCAATGGTAAAAAGTATGTGATGGAAGTTGATGAATATTCAGGTGGCAACAGTGGACCCTTGCCTGTGGGCGCGAATGGTCCCAATGTGGGCGCGGCTCGAATTATCGATATTTCAGATGAAACAAAACCCAAGGTCATTTCAAACTTGCGGCTTGATGTACACAACATTGCCAACCGCGAAGAAATTGCCAACGACCCGGGCGCACAAAACCCGACAGGTGGTTACGCAGGGCATTACTGCAACATTCCAACGCGTGTGAACCCCACCATTGTTGCTTGCAGCATGATTTTGTCTGGTTTGCGAATTTTTGACATTCGCGACCCCGCCAACCCTGTTGAAGTGGCCTATTTCAACGCTCCGGTGAAGCCGCGTGTGTTAACTTTGCCAGCACCTGCCAGCAACTGGGCCATGTCCAGCCCGGCATTTGTGCCTGAACGCAAAGAGATTTGGTACACCGATGGTTACCAAGGCTTTTATGTGGTCAAGGTCACCAACAACGCTTGGAAATAATTCAACCGGAATTTATCTCAATGAACTTTCAGTATTTGAATCTTGAAGTAGCAGAACGCGTGGCCACTGTCACGATCAACCGGCCCGACAAGGGCAATGCCTTGGCGCCTGATGTGCTTGAAGAAGTAACGGCGATGTTCAACGCGCTGGGTACAAGGCAAGACGTGAACGTGATTGTGTTCACCGGTGGCGAGCGATACTTTTCAGCAGGCTTTGACCTGAACGAAATTCGCAAACTGGAAAAGGTTAACAACGAAGCCTACACTGCCCTGTTTCACCGCGCATACCGCGCAATTTTGTTTTGCGAACAACCCGTGATTTGCGCTGTGGGCGGCGCCGCAATTGCAGGTGGGTTTGACTTGACCATGATGTGCGACATTCGTTACGCATCAACACGCGCCAAGTTCGGGCAGCGTGAAATTGTGTTGTCGCTGACCCCCATCATGGATCCGCTGTGGCGCATCATTGGCATGGGTCGCGCCAAGGAAGTGGCGCTGACTGGTCGCATTTATGATGCGGCTGAAGCCGAGCGCATGGGCTATGTCAGCAAGGTGTTTCCCGAAGGTGAACTACTAAGCTCGGTTGCGCAAATTGCACGCGACATGGCGCAATACGACCGCGCCTGCTTGGCTGAAACGAAGCGGCTTTCGAATGTGGTGTTGAATCAGGATTTGGACATGTCCATGCGAACTCAAGAATGGCTGTTCAGAAGTTACATTGGTTCGGAAGACAACCACCAGCGCATTGATGCGCTGCAAGCACAATTGGCTGCAGCGCGGAAAGCAAAAAGCTAAATCTGTTTCAACTGTAGCGCGCGTACTCCACGGGGTCGTGCGCACAGAACAGCTCAACTTCATCGCCGCTGCTTTTCACCAACTCACGCAAACGCGCCTGCGTCGCAACGCGCTCTGCAGGCAATGTTTGCACCAGCTTTTCAAAAAATGCCACGCCCGCAGGCATGGGGTCTTCGTGTTTCAATGCCACTTCGCTGCGGTGAAAATAAGCATCACCACAATGCAGTAGCCACTTACTACCCGACTCGTTGCCCTGCTTCACCGCCACACCCACATGGCCGCGGGTGTGTCCAATCAAGGGCACCATCAGCAAGTCAACACTGGTAATCGGGCGAATGGCTTGAAAGCCATACCAGGTTTCAACTGGTTCTGAATGAATGACCCACTGTGGGCCATGCTCAAACTGCGCTTTTCTGAATCGCATGGAATCGCGCAAACTCGGGTTGATCGCATGCCGGTGTTCTGGCTCAAACACATGCACCTGCGCATCGGGAAAATCGCTCAAACCGCCTGCATGGTCCAAGTCGAGGTGAGTCGGCACAATGTGCTTCACATCACTCGCTTTAAACCCCATGGTCTTGATTTGCTCAACGGCTGTTTCTTCCATTTTCAATTGTGGTGCCAACATGGCCACAAAACCGGTGCCCAGGCGCCTTTTGGGCTCGAGTATATCGCCCGTGCCCACGCCGGTATCCACCAAAACAAGACCCTGCCCGCTTTCAACCAACAAGCAATGGCACACCATGTTCGCCCGTTCAAAAAAACCACCACTGCCGTTGATCAAGCGTTTACAGATCGGGCACATGGTGCCGCAATTCATGTGGTGAATTTTCATCAGTCAGATTCCGTGTGGTTGTGTGTATTCAGTTTAAATTGCAACCCATCCACAATGCCTTAAGCTGTTCAATTCTCCAACTCCTGAACCAACAATTCAGCAAAATAATCACAAGGCGGGCGCTTGGATTTCGAACTTCTGGACAACACCACCTCCACGGGCTGCAACGGTGGCAAGCCCTCCGCTGCACCCAGTCGCACCAGGTGCGAAGGCACGCCACACTGGGCCAAGGGCGCAATTGCAAGGCCAGCGTCTACCATACTCACCAAACCCTGCACGGCCGGGCTTTCGTACGACATGCGATAGGGAATTTTTGCTTGCTGCAAGGCTTTCAGAGCATGGGCACGTGCGGTGCTGCCCTCACCAAACACAGCAAGCGGCAACGGACGCTCTTTCCAGATATTTTTGTTGCTGGGCGAGCCAGCCCACACCAAAGGTTCCATTCTCAACAACACACCAGGACAACCCTTGGTTCGTGTAATCACGGCCAAATCCACTTCATTGTCTTTCAGCATTTGCGCAATGTGCTGGCTGGGTCGGCCCACCACCTGTATTTCCACCCGGGGATAAGTGGCAGAAAATTTCCGCAACACCGCTGGCAGCAAAGACGAAGCATAGTCATCGGGCACACCGATGCTGACACGCCCAGTCAATGCAGGCCGGGTTAATTCTGCAAACGCTTCATCACGCAAAGCCAACATTTGTCGAGCGTAGCCCAGCAAGGTGTGCCCCTCGGCTGTCAACTCAAGGTTTCGGGTGTCGCGCAAAAACAGAGGCTTGCCCAGCAGGCTCTCCAGCCCCTTGATCTGCATGCTGACCGCTGACGGCGAGCGATGTACCAAAGTAGCACCCGCCGCGAAACTGCCCGAGTCAGCTACTGCAACCAACATGGCCAAGGCATCCAGATCGAGTTTTTTCATTTCATCAGTTTTTCTGAATAATTACTTCAATTTAATTCGTTTTACGAAATTTATCCAGCATTCAATAATTCACCTCGCAATTCACTCAACAAGGAATTCTTCAAGTGCAAGACCTGAGTTCACTGTATGCATTTTTAGTGGTGGGCAGTTTGCTGTCCATTACCTCCGGCCCCAACATGATTTACGTGATCTCACGCTCAATAACACAAGGGCGGCGCGCCGGGCTGACTTCGCTGGGCGGCGTCATTGTGGGCTACCTTTTTTACATGTTTGGTGCTGCATTCGGAATTACTGCTTTTTTTAAAACACAGCCTCATGCTGCGCAAATACTCAGCGCCTGTGGTGCGGTGTACATGGGTTGGCTGGGCTGGAATGCCATTCGCCCCGGCGGTCGTTCACCGCTTGAAATTCTCGACCACTTAGCGCGCGAACCTGCAGGCAAACTATTCGCGATGGGTGCCACCACCAGTTTGTTGAACCCAAAACTGGCTCTGATTTTTCTCACTTTGTTGCCGCAATTCATTGATGAAACCCAAGGCGAAGTGTTGCAGCAGTCGCTTTTTTACGGCGGCTTGTTAATCTTCATGTTCGCCTTCGTGAATGCTGGCATGGCCCTGTTCTCGGGCAGCATGGCTGCTTTTCTTGCGCGTAAACCTGGCTGGCTGTTGACTCAGCGTGTGGTGATGGGTGTTACCTTGCTGACCTTGAGCGCAGAGATGGCATTGCAGGCTTTGGGTTGATATGCTGTAGTGTGTTACGGTCAGTTTTACCGAAGGAAGTACCCCATGTCGCAAGCGCCCATGCCACTGTTTCCGTTGGCAACAGTCCTGTATCCACAAGGTGTTTTGAATCTTCAAATCTTCGAGGTGCGCTATCTCGACTTGATGAAAAAATGCCTGCGTGACAACACACCCTTTGGTGTGGTCAGCCTGCTCGATGGCAATGAAGTTCGTCGCCCCGATGAACAAATTCAGTTGGCCAAGTTCGGCACACTGGTCAATATTGAACACCACGAATTCACCACGCCCACATTGATGAATATTTCCACCGTGGGAACACAGCGTTTCAAATTGCTGAATGCCGAACAAGAAAAAAATGGTTTGTGGATGGGCGAGATACAAACCCTGCCCGCTGACTCCGTGGTTGAAATACCCGACTACCTGCAAGGCAGCGCCAATGCCCTGGCCAACCTGATCAACTCAATCGACGAGCAAGGAATTGCCGAGGATCAATTGCCATTTCGCAAACCCTATAAATTGATGGATAGCGGCTGGGTTGCCAACCGTTGGTGCGAACTGCTGCCCCTGGACAAGCCCACCAAACTACAACTGCTGGCTTTGGACAACCCATTGCTGCGGCTTGAGTTGATTGACGACACTTTGGCAGCGCAAGGTTTGCTCAAAAGTTGACCAAACCAGCAATGCGACCTACCATTGCGCCATGCCTACCTTCAAAAAACATGCTGCAGCCGCACTGCTCGCCTTGCTCAACTGCAAGGCACGCTGCCGCGCGCGTGTTTGCCCGCCGGCCGCACATTCTTAAGCCCGGCGATCACCCACCCTACCCAATTCGCGCACACCACACGCATCGCCGGGCACACTTCAAGCGCAACAGCCTGAGAGTTAAACATGAAGAAATTACGCACGCCCGAGCGATTGATGAACGAACTGGATTTGGCTCGCATTTCCAAATTGACTGCTCCATTCCCGCCGGAATTGCTGGAGGCGATTGATGATTCTGAAGTGATCACGCCGCAAGAAATTCCTGCCGATGTGATCACCATGAACAGCCTGTTTACAGTCGTTGAAACAGAAAGTGGACACAGCAACAAACTGATGCTGTGTTACCCCAACGATGCTGAACCTGCGAAAGGCTATATTTCCGTACTGTCGCCTGTGGGTGCCAGCTTATTGGGTCGTAAAGCGGGCACGCTGGCACAATGGGCAACCCCGAACGGAGAACAGCATTTCGCAGTGGTGAAGGAAATTCTGTTTCAGCCCGAGGCCAGCGGCGATTACACAACTTAAGTTGTTTAAGTGTTGGCTGTGATCACCACCTTGCCCACCACTTTTCTGTCCAACAAATCTTGCAGGGCCTGTGCGCCCTGCGAGAGCGGATACACCTTGGACACCAGTGGTTTCAGTTTGCCTTGTTCGATCAAGGCAAACATTTCACCCAGGTCTTTGATGAAATCGAACAACTGACGATTCACAAAGTCACCCCAAAATACACCCACAATCGCTGCGCCTTTAAGCAAGGGCAAATTCAGTGGAATACTTGGAATTTCACCGTCTGCAAAACCGATCACCAAATAGCGCCCACTCCAGCCAATGCTGCGAAATGCCGGTTCAGCATACTTGCCGCCCACCGGATCAAAAATAACATTCGGACCTTTACCGCCAGTCAATTCTTTCACGCGTTCACGCAAATCGCTGGTGCTGTAATTAATTAATTCATCAGCTCCGTTCTCTTTGCAAATGGCCAGCTTTTCTTCCGTAGAAGCGGCTGCAATCACTTTCGCACCCAAGGCCTTGGCAATTTGAATAGCAGCCAAACCCACGCCACCTGCAGCACCCAACACCAACAGGGTTTCACCTTCTTTCAGTTGTCCACGGGCTTTCAACGCGTGGTAGGAAGTGCCATAGGCCAAGGTGAACGAGGCAGCAGTTTCGAAATCAATGGCCGCAGGCATAGGGATAATCTGCTTGGCTTGCACCAGCACTTTTTCAGCGAAGGCACCGTGTGTGCACATTGCAATCACGCGGTCGCCCACTTTCACGTTCTTTACACCGTCACCCAGTGCAGCCACCACACCAGCCAGTTCTGCGCCCGGCGCAAAGGGCAAGGCAGGCTTGAACTGATACTTGCCCTGGATAATCAAGGCATCGGGAAAATTAACACCAGCGGCTTTCATGTCCACCACCACTTGGCCTGGGCCCGGCTGCGGGTCAGCTGTTTCCTCATGCACCAGCGTGTCGGGCAGTCCCAAAGTTTTACACAGCAATGCTTTCATTGTTTTGTCTCCTTCTTATTTTGGCAGTGTGGGATTTTGTTGCCCCAGAATTTCTTGCATACGGGTTTCAATCACCGGGAACATGTAGCTGTGTGGAATCACATAGAAACGGTTCTCTGAAATTGCATTGAAAGTTTCCACGGCCATGTCATCTGCAGTTAACTGCCCGCTGGCAATTGCCTTGCCAATTCGCTTGTTCAGTTGAGCAGAAAATCCCTCGATTGGCATGGTTTGCGCCACATCACTGGGTCGGTTGCGCTCGGAATTGCCAATGCCTGTCGGTACCCATGCCGGGCACAACAGAGAAACACCCACCGTTGATTGAGTCATTTGAAGCTCAAGGCTCAAGGTTTCACTTAGCGTTACCACACCGTGCTTACTCACGTTGTAAGCCGCCATGCCGGGGTTAGACACCAACCCGGCCACCGAGGCTGTGTTCACAATATGCGCCGCGCCGCCTTGTGCTTGCATGCGGGGAAGAAATTCAGAAATGCCGTGCACCACACTCCACAGGTTCACCTGCAACACCCATTCCCAATCGGCCACGGTGTGTTCCCACGTGGTGCGCGCCAAGGCCACTCCCGCATTATTGAACAGCAAATGCACGGCGTTGAATTTTGAATATGCTGCATCGGCAAGGGATTTTATTTCTGCTGCATGGCGCACATCGATGCGCAACGCCAACACCCGATCAGCCGACAAGTTCAGTTGTTCTGTCGCCGCAAGAAGTGCAGCCTCATCAATGTCGGCCAGCACCACGTTCATGCCCTGTGCTGCCGCATGTTTGGCCAAAGCCAAACCAATGCCACTGGCCGCCCCAGTGATCACGGCGGTTTTGCCGTTGAATTCTTTCATTGTTCACGTCTCCGTTTGCTTTTATTGTTCAGTGTGCCTCTAGCGAGCCAAACCAGACTAGCAGAACGGCAGAGAAGTGGGGACTCCTCAGTCACGCGACAAGTCAACCTAATATGAAAAAAGACAAGATTAAAAACTACGAATCTAGGCTATTCTTGATCATGAACGACAAAGTTAACTCATAGTTTTCAAAACAGACTCTATTTCGAACATCAACAAAATCAACTCAACAACACCAATGTCTTCAAAAATAACTTTTCCGTTGTTGGCGTGGCTGTAATACAAACCCTTCCATGAAACGGGAGAATTATCCGGACGATTAAAATGAATACGGCCCGAGTGGGCCACAGCATTGCGAATTTGGTATCCAAATTTCAAAGTTTCATATGACCAGAGATTCGAGTCCCGACCTAGTTTTTGTATGAGATCGTGCCGAATATCTTCGAAAAATGCCAAATAAGCTTGCCCCATCAACGACCAAGTGATTCCCATCTCACCGGTTTCAGTGAGTGTAAGTGGATCAGGTGACGACAAATCATCTTGAGCCTTCACTTTGTTCTTTTCAAAGAAAACGAGGCTATCCGGCCACTTATTCTCAGCAACGGGCTGTACGAGGTCATACAGGTTGTGCGACAGAATCAAATCTGTTGTTAGCTTGCCATAAAGCAATGCAGAAGCACCAGGGTAAACTTTTTGTGCATAACCGAATTTCTGAGCCGTCGTCATTGCTGAGACAGAAAACAAGGCAGCCAACCCCGTACAAATGTGCCTGAAACTACGATCATTTTTCTCAAACGTATAAGTAGTCACACCCATTCCAACATTCAATTCAATGAAGCGCAGCTAACGCTGCTTCCGGTGCCTTATCCAATACCTGCAACAAAGCTTTTGCAGCGCCTGTGGGAACACGCTTACCCTGCTCCCAGTTTCTGATTGTGTCCAAAGAAACATGAATTCGCTCGGCAAACTCTGCTTGACTGAACCCCAATCGTTTACGCACTCGGCGCGCAAACCTTGCTGCATCCATATTGGCTTCTGCTTCATCAATCAACTTATGGGATGCAATATCCAATTCACTGGTTGAATCAACACGCTTTTTATCAACTCGCCCAACCTTGCCAGGTGCTAGAGAGCCTGGATTAATCTTCATTCGAACTGTTTTCATACTGCCTCTTTTCTCTTTGATTTGCCTTGCGCGCAGAAATGATGCGCACAAAATCGCCCCTGTAGGTGTACACCACCACAAACAATCGTCCTTCGATCTCACCCATTAACTGGTAACGAGATTCACCGTAATTCAAACGATCATCCTCTTGCACAAGCCTGTCGGGATCAAAAAACGCATGTGCGACATAGGCGAAGTCAAATCCGCGCTGTTGAAAGCACGCTTCGTTCTTCTTGTCATCCCATTCAAAGTTCATGCGCTTAAGTGTAGTTCAATGGACTACCATTTACAACAATCATAACTGTTTTCCTTTAAATTTTCTGACAATCAAAAAACCAAAGAAAAAATCATTAACATCATGAAGTTAGCCTTAGTTATTTCAAAATTATTATGCAACCATAAGGTTGTTCCTTCGTCCTTAAAGTGCATTAGATGACTCAACTATTATTTAAGAAAATCAGATTCGCATTGGTATTACTTGTATTGTGCTTTACACATACAAAGGCATTGGCAAATTGCACCTACGCCACCATTGCCAACCCCCACCCCGATGGAATTGGCAAATCGTATTGCGACCGTCAAATTTCAAAAGTAATGGGTTGGCAAGGTGCGCCCTGGCTTGAGCGCCCGCAACGCCTTGAAGAAGAGCGCACCGATTTACTGATCCAGAAATTGAATTTAAAACCCGGCATGGTGGTAGGCGACATTGGCGCGGGCACAGGGCACATTGCCCAAATGATCGCCGACAAAATTGCACCGAACGGTTTGGTTTGGGCAGTTGATATTCAGCCGCAAATGATCAAAATGCTGCAAAAGAAGGCGGATGGTTTGCCCAAAGGCCGCATGCAAATTCGACAATCGGGCGAGAAGAACTTGAACCTGCCCGACCGAATACTGGATGTAGCGATTATGGTCGATGTGTATCACGAGCTTGAATACCCGCGTGAAACGCTTCAATCGCTGATGAAGGCTGTAAAAAAAAGCGGAAAAATTGTGTTTGTAGAATACAGGGCCTTTGACCCCGATGTGCCGATTAAAGCGCTGCACACCATGAGCGTGGCGCAGGTTCAAAAAGAAGCGGAAAACCTGGGGCTGAAATACGACAAAGCCGAAAGTCTGAGCTGGCAGAACATGATTACGTTCATCAATCCGTAATTGAGTCGTAATCCCAGCGCAACACGCCCTGCCCTGCAGCCATTCCGGTTGCAAAACAGGCAGTGAGCAAATAACCGCCAGTGGGTGCTTCCCAGTCCAGCATTTCACCTGCCACAAATGTACCCGGCTTGTTCGTCAGCATGTAATTGCTGTCCATGCCTTCAAAACACACGCCACCTGCTGTGCTAATTGCCTCGTCGATGGGGCGTGTTGCGTGAACAGTAATCGGCAGGGCCTTGATGGTTGAAACCAGTTTGTCAGAATTCTTGAAATCATCTTTACCCAACACTTCATGCAACAGGGCCAACTTCACGCCTGCAATTCCCAATTTACTCTTGAAGTAGCTGGACATGGACTGACTGCTGCGAGCCAAACCCGCCACGTCAGTTCGAACCCGTTCAACACTGCGCCCCGGCAACAAATCGAGCGTGAAAGTTGCGCTGCCCTGCGCATTCAACCGTTGGCGAATTTCACGCGAAAAAGCGTAAATCAAGCTGCCCTCAACACCGTACTGGCCAATCACCATTTCAC
This sequence comes from Limnobacter sp. G6BE5S, assembly GCF_058448965.1. Taxonomy (NCBI): domain Bacteria; kingdom Pseudomonadati; phylum Pseudomonadota; class Betaproteobacteria; order Burkholderiales; family Burkholderiaceae; genus Limnobacter; species Limnobacter sp. G6BE5S. The sequence continues at coordinate 176,840 of NZ_JBZFLM010000004.1, read as the reverse complement.
CTGGCCGCTCGGTTTCATTGCCTTGCAAATCCACGAATTTCAGGGCGACCGATTTCAGCGGTACACCTGCAAATTTCTCGCGAAGGTAATCGCTCCACTTCACCTCAAAACCGCAATTCGCGCTTTCAAGTTCAGCCACATCAACACCGGCCCCACGCAACAGGGGAACCCATGCGCCATCAGAACCCAGCCTGGGCCAACTTGCGCCGCCTAATGCCAGTATCGTGGCCGTGGGTGAATATTCAACTAATCCATTCGGCACAGAAAATTGCAATTGACCCTGCGCGTCCCAACCTTGCCACCTGTGGCGCACATGCATACGCACTCCCTTGCTTCGCAATCGATGCAACCAGGCCCGCAACAAAGGGGCTGCCTTCATTTCCTTCGGAAAAATTCGCCCTGAAGTACCCACAAAGGTTTCAATACCCAAACCGTGTACCCATTCGCACAATTGCTCAGGGGGCAACAAATCAAGTGTGGTTTGTAAATGGGGTTGCCGGTCTGCATAGCGAGCACAAAACTTTGTGTACTCTTCGCTGTGTGTAATGTTGAGCCCACCAATGCCCGCCAACAAAAACTTGCGCCCAAACGAAGGCATGGCATCAAACACATCCACCTGCACGCCCGCATTGCTGAGCACCTCCGCAGCCATCAAGCCCGCAGGACCGCCGCCAACAATGGCCACTGATTTATTCAAGGTGTCAGGCATGCAGTGATAGGCTTAATTTGAAGTTGAATTGCGAAGTGGTTTGAGCAAGTGGCTTAAACCGTTGTGGTCAATTTCCTGCATCAAGGCAAGCAAACGACCAATTTCACCTTTCGGAAAGCCCTCACGGGCAAACCAGTTCAGGTAATTGCCGGGCAGGTCTGCAAGCAACTTGCCCTGGTGCTTACCAAAAGGCATTTTCATGGTCACAAGCTTTTGTAGATCGTCTGGATTCATTTAAAAATTATAAAGCATGAAGCCCGCCGCCCAGCAAGGTTTACCCTTGCGCGTTAAATCTGTACCCGCGTACCCAACTCCACCACCGCATTCGAGGGCAATCTGAAAAAATCCACTACGCCACCCGCATTGCGGCTCATGGTGGCGAACAATTGCTCGCGCCACTTCGCCATGCCCGAACCCGCCGTGGGCACCACAGTTTCGCGGCTTAAAAAGTAAGTGGTTTCGAACAGAGAAACTTTAAGGCCAACCTCGTCAGTCAACTCCAAAGCCTTGGGAATGTCAGGCGTGTTCATAAAGCCATAGCGCACCGTCACTTGCCAAAACCCGCGGCTTAGCGACTTCACCTCAACGCGGTTCAAATTGCCAACCCACGGCACACTTTCAAACACCACCGTCAATATTACATTCGATGCATGCAGCACCTGGTTGTGTTTCAAGTTGTGCAGCAAAGCCATGGGTACTTTGTCAGGGTCAGCCACCGGGTACACTGCAGTGCGGTAAGCACGGTTAATTTGATCCACATTCAGCGTGGGCAAAAAATCGTTCAAATCAATACCGTCTTTCTGAATGCTTTTCATCAGCAACTTGCGGCCACGCCACCAGGTAGACATGGCTACAAACAAGGCCAAGCCCAACACGATCGGAAACCAGCCGCCATCCAGCAATTTGAATGCGCAGCTAACCACCAGCAGTATGTCGATCAGAATGAAGAAGATGGTGGCCCCCACCGACAACCATGCAGGCAGGCCCCAGCTGTGACGAATCACAAAGTAGGTCAGCGTGGTGGTGATCAGCATGGTCAAGGTGACCGCGATACCATAAGCCCCCGCCAGGTTGGAGGAATTCTGGAACAACAATACCGCCAGCAACACGCCCGCCAACAACAACCAGTTTACGGCTGGCATGTAAATTTGGCCCGACTCTTTGGCGGAGGTGTAGTGAATTTTCATGCGCGGTAAAAAGCCCAGCTGAATGGCTTGCTTGCTCATGGAATACGCACCAGAAATAACCGCCTGCGATGCGATAATGGCGGCCATGGTGGCCAAGGCCAATGCAGGAATTACCATGGTTTCGGGGAACGAACGATAGAATGGATTTTCAATGGCGCTGGGGTCTGCAATCAACAAAGCCCCCTGCCCCAGGTAATTCAAAGCAAGGCTTGGAAAAACAAAGAATGTCCATGCTAGCCGAATTGGTTTTTTCCCGAAGTGTCCCATGTCGGCATATAGCGCTTCTGCGCCGGTTAATGCCAACACAATTGCGCCAAATGCAGCAAACAAACCCCATCCTCTGTCGAGCACAAATTGAACGGCATGCACCGGGTTCAGTGCGTATAAAATTTTGGGTGCACTGGCAATATTGACAATGCCCACCACGCCCAAGGTAATAAACCACACAACAATAACAGGGCCAAAAAACTTGCCCACCACCGAAGTACCGTGGCGTTGAACAGCAAACAGCCCAATCAGGATCAATACACTAAGCGGAATAATGTAGGGCGTTAAGGTGGGCGTAATCAGCGTCAGCCCTTCCATGGCACCTAGCACTGAAATGGCTGGTGTAATTACGCTGTCGCCATAAAAAAGCGTGGCACCAAACACACCCACTAATAACAAAACAGTTTTCAATCCGGGATTTTTTCGCACCGCTTCCGAAGCCAAGGCTGTCAACGCCAAGCCACCGCCTTCACCATTGTTGTCAGCCTTCAAAATCAGGATCACATACTTCAAAGTGACCACCAACATCAAGGCCCAAAAAATGACCGAAATGGCGCCAGTTAGATTCTCTGGATTCAATGGCACGCCACTGTTCTCGCCAAACACTTCCTTAACTGTGTACAGCGGGCTGGTCCCAATGTCGCCGTACACAACGCCGATGGCACCCAAGGTAAGTGCGGCCAGACCAGCTTTGGTTTTGTCTTTTGATTCGGGTTTGTTCATGTTTGCAACGCATCTGCAGTGTGAAAACAGCCTGCATCATGCGCTGCAACATATAAGGAAGTTATAAGGAAACTTATTCGCTGGCTAACATACGATAGCCAACACCGGTTTCCGTCAAAATAAAGTGTGGGTCTGCGGGGTTGTTCTCAATTTTCGCGCGCAACTGGCCAACATACAAGCGGGTGTATTGGGTGTGCTCAAGGTACTCCGCACCCCACACATCAGCCAACAATTGCCGATGGCTTACGGCCTGCCCGGCACTTCGCACCAGGCGAGCCAGTAACTCATACTCGGTGGGCGTTAATTTGATTTCAGCGCCTTGCAGGGTAATTTCACGCTTCACCAGGTCAATGTTCAAACCATCACGCTGATACATCAAAGTGGCTGGCTGCGCCAAATTGCCACGGTGGCGCAAGGCCACACGGATGCGTGCCAATAATTCGCCTACGTTAAAGGGCTTCACCAGGTAGTCGTCAGCCCCGGCATCCAGTAATTCAATTTTGCTGTCTTCATGCGGGCGCGCTGAAATCACAATCACTGATGCACTGCCTGCCCGGCGGGCCAGTTCCAAAAAGCTTTTGCCATCGCCATCGGGCAAACCCAAATCCAGCAAATACAAATCAAAAGCCTGCCCGTCGGGCTGATTGGCCAACAAGGCCTTGGCTTCAGACAAACTGGCCGCCGTGGCCACTGAATGCCCTTCCGTGCTCAAGGTGTTGCGCAGCGCCCTGCCAAGCTCCCGGTCGTCTTCAATTAACAAAATACGAATGCTCATGCGCGTTGTTCCTGCACAGCGGCCAGAGGCAAGGCAAAAGTAACCAACACGCCTTGCCCTGAATTTGTTGACGAGGAAAAATGCAAACGGCCCGAATGAACCTGCGCCACGGCATGGCAAAGCTGCAAGCCAATGCCCAAACCACGTGATTCATCACCCTGCAATTTGTGTTGACCCTGCATGCCTTGGCCACAGTCTGCCACTTGAAACACCACCTCATTCTGCTGTTGCAACACAAGCAATTCGACTGAACCAGGAGCGCCCGAATGTTTCATCGCATTGTCAATCAGATTGTCCAACACCTGCTCCACCAGCACCATATTGCAATTCACCAAGGGCAAGCCAGCATCAACTTTCACGGTGGGCAAATACAGGGTTTTGCGTTTTCTCAGGCGCTGCAACACGGCCGCTACCATGTCCTCAACCGATTCCAGTTGCATGGGCACCTGCACCTGTTCACCACTAAGCCGCGCCAAAGTCAGCGTGTTGTCGGTAAGGCGCGCCACCTGCTGTGATTCCTCTTGAATCAACTCGGCGTAATGCCGAATTTCATCTTTGCTCAAACGGTCAGTTTGCTCCAGTATCGCCGAGGCGGAAGTCATGATACTGGCCAGCGGTGTGCGCTGATCGTGGGCAATCGATGTTAAAAACAAGCTGCGGGTTTTCTGGGTTTGTGCCGATTCACGTGCACTTTGGGCGCGCAACACATTGTCTCGGCGCTCGCAGGCAAGGCCCATTTGATCCAACAGTGCCTGTGCGTCCCGCACCCACAAGGTCTCGTTAAAATCAATATCACCACCCACACACACGCACACACCATAGGCTTTCGATTTTCCACGCATGGGCAGGTAAAGGTCTTCAAGGTTGTCGTAACGCCCAGTGCTTTTCCCCAGCGCCTTGTTCTCTTTCAGGCAGGCATTGAACGCTTTGATTTGTGCAGCATTCAGTGAATCAACCTCCGTAGCAGTAAACTCCACAACCACTTGTGCACAACCCTCGGCCATGCCAAACAACAACTGCTGTAAATCTGAAAGAAGCTGTTCCGGCTTGTCGACCTCTCGCAGCGTTTCACTCCATTGCATCAGCTGCAAGGTGCGCTGCGCCTGTTGCCGTTCAAGCGCCGCAATTTGCTTTTGCCGTCGCAACAAATAGGTGATTAGCCACGACACGCCCATCATTGTGATCAGCAAAATGCCATGCTCGTGAAGGTCAACATGAAATGTGTGCACGGGGGGCACCATTTGGTAGTTGAACATGAGCACCGCAAGCGCGCTGAGTGCCAGCGAAAGCGCCAAAGGCAATAAAAGGGAATAGATGGAGGACACCAGAATGAGCACCACGGGCGCATTGGAAATCGTAACCCAGTCGTGCGGGTAGGCAAGCACCAACATCAGGGTGGCCCACAGGGCAATGCCCCACATTCCGAATATCAAAGAGTTAAGTCGCATTTGCCCAGTTTATACCGGCACATGCTTCCGAAAATCAAGTGATCATTTAAAACGGATTGCTTCCACAACGGAAAAAATAGGGCAACGAATCAATCGGCGCAGGGACCGTCACATCTCGCGGCCCTTCGTACTGCACACCGGTATCCACATGCTTCCAGCAACCTTTTGGCAAATAAACGTCGCGGGTGCTAGCACCTTGCTCTACCACCGGGGCCACTAACACATCCGGTCCCAACATCCATTGCTGGTCTTCCTGCCGGGCGCGTTCATCCTTAGGGTACTCCACCCACAAACCCCTCACAGGCGGTACACCCGTGGTTTGTGCCTCTTGCCACAGTTTGATGATCAGTGGTGCCGCTTTCAAATGCAGCTCGGCCGCCTTGCGCCAGTGTTGCAAAGTTTCTTCGCCATAAAACCAGGGCATGCGCACGCCGTTGCTGGAAGAATTGTGCACCCTGAACACAGGCGACAAAGCCGCCCAGAATGACCAGCGTGTATAAAGCTCTGCGCTGGCCGGGCCTGTGTGAAAGTCAAAGTAGCCACCAATGTCGGTGTTGTAGCCGTACGAGCCTGTCGCACCACGACTCAACATGTCTGTGGTCAATGAGGCGATGCCCGAGGCGCGCGACCAGTCGCTGGTTTCATCACCGGGAAAATTCGATGACTCAAACCCCGAACTACCCTGCCGCCCCGAATACCCGGCGCGGGTCCAGAAAAAAATGTGTCGCCCGGTTTTACTTTCAATGTCATCGATGATTTTTCGCGTGGTTTGGTGAAACACGGTCGGGTAATGGTTGTGCATGGTCGCGCCGGTACTGCCGTCAAAAAAATGCATGTCCAGCGCAATGTGTTCGCCAAAATCCTGCATAAACCCGTCGGCCCCAAGCTCTTCCAGCATCTCTCGAATGCGACCTTCCCACCAAGCGACCGCCTCAGGGTTGGTGAAGTCGATTGCTGCACCCAGCCCGCCAAAGGGCGTGCCAAACAGGTAGGGCAAACCGGCAGCATCATTCACCACATAACCTTCTTGCAAAGCTTCAGTGAAGGTTTCAGGCCGCTCGGTGTTGGCCACATCAAGCCCTACATAATTTCGAATGTACAAATACGCGCGTATGTTTCTGTCGTGCAAAGCCTTGATGACTGTTTTGCTGGTCTCGCGTGGCAAAATTTCCCAACCTTCAAACACATAACCTTTCACAGGCAATTTGAAAGCATCTATCTGCGCAATGTCGTCCCAAATTTTTGCCTCGTAACTGGTGGCGTCATCCGCCTCAGCAGACAGCACCCGCACTGCACGTGACAGGGTTGGACCAAGGTCAGCTTGCATCGGCACTCGGTGGCGTCCCTGCAAACCCGACAAACCTTGCAATGCTTTTTTCTCGGTACCGGGTACCAGCAGGTAAATCATCTCGCTGCCCGACACATTCACCTGCCATGCATCAGTATTTGATGCGCCCAGGTCGTAGCGTGAAGGCCGAGTGCTGTCCAGCATGAAGCCATATCCGCCCGTGGACGCAAATGCTGTGGAAATGTAGTACGCCGCATCAGGCCCGGAAGGGAACATATAGCCCTCACCCTGCCCGGAAGCCAAATTGGCCACAGGTGCCAAGGGGCCTGCACCAATATTTTGTGCCTGAATAAAATTGGTGAGCAAGTTGCCGCGCTGGTTAACCGCATTGTGCCGCCCACCAAAACCGTAAAACGATTCCTCTTGCTGCAATACAAAACTGTCAGCCACCATTACCACACCCGAAGCTGGCTTCACTGCCATGCGCACTTCAAAACTGTTGTTGTCTGCAGGCGCTATTTCCACATCAATCACACGCCCGGTCGGGTCGTTGGTGGCAATTGTCAATGCCACACCGGTTGCGGTTTTGTTGGCCTCCAACACTTCGGTGCCATGGTACTGCAAGCCCACCAAGGCCTGTGTCAGGTAATTGCCCACCCATGGCGTGGCCCGCAATTGGGGCACAATTTCAGCGCCCACCATGTAACTAAAAGGCGCATTCAACAACATGCGCGGAAGGTAGTCGCTGCCCAACGGTTCATCCACAGCAAAGCCCGGTTCAAACACACCACCACTGCTACTTACCTGCTCAAGCACCAACTCGTCGGCTGCATTAAAAAAACGAATCCTCAACGGGTTTTTCAGCACTTCCACCCTGCCATTGGCATTGCGCAAGGCGATGGTTTGCTCGCCCATCTCCACCTGCGCAGCTTGTACGGCGCTGGGGGACGTGCGTACAGCATTGGCCGCCGTTGTGCTGTCGCTGCTGCCCAAACAGCCATTGAGCAGGCCTGCTGTTGCAACCATCAACAAAGGCAATGCAAAGTGGATACTGCGTGTAAACAAAGTGTTCATGCCCATCTCTCAAATCAATTTCTAAATAGATTCAAATTCACGCAGTCCGCCATGGCGGCGTAACCTGCCGGGTTGGGGTGCAGGTTGTCACCGCTGTTGTATTCCTCAGCCAAAAAACCCGCACGGTTTTTATCTTCCAGGCACTTCTCAAAATCCACCACACCATCACTCAAATGTTGACTGCGTATCCAGGCATTGGCTTCATCACGAGAACGTGTTGCGGCTGTAGTACCGTGCAATACAGGCACCAACTCTGTCACCGTTCCTTGCGCAGGCGGTATGGTGCCCAGAATAATTTTCAAGCCTGCATTCCGGGCTTTGGCAATCAACTCTTGGTACCCTGCAATCAGTGCTTCAGATGTGGGTGCTTGCCCTGGTTTGGGGTTTCCGAAATCGTTGGTGCCTATCATCACCAACACATGGCTTACACCCTGGGTTTGCAGCACATCGGCATCGAAACGGGCAAGCAGTGATTTACCAAACTGGGGCAACCAGCCATCGCGCAAAAGCTCGTTGCCACCAATACCCGCATTGGCCACGGTAAAAGGCATGCCCGCATCGTTGAAGCGGCGCTGCAAATGGTTGGGATAACGTTGATCGGTGGCCACCAGTGGCGAACCGCGTCCGCTTAACAACGCCGTGGTTGAATCTGACCCATCGGTGATGGAATCGCCCACTGCAACCACTGTGCTAACCTCGGGCCGCGCCAACACTTCCAGTGCTTCAATCACCAAAAAATTGGCGGTGTAACCCTCAGGCGCAGCCACAAAAACGCTGCCATCTGCATTGGCGGCATGGTCGCCGGGCAGGCTCAGGTACAGCACTTCATTCGCATTCAAATGGCGGGTTACCTGTGGCGTAAGGCCCGGTGCGTAAAAACTAACCCCCAAGCGTTTAAACGCCTGCACCGGGTACACCATCCAGTCGCTCACCACCGTTTCACCGGCCTGTAAAGTTACGCTGGGCTGGCCATTGAAGGTGAGCAAACATTGCGTATTGGGCACCATATCGGCACTGCCCGGTGCGGCTTCCTCAGCCAAATGAATATTGCTAAAAGTAACTGGGAGGCTTGAATACCTGTTGCTTAAACGCAAGCGCACCACATCACCCGCCCAGTGCGGCGCAAACGATTGCCGCACCGTTAAAAAGCTGATGGGGTGCGTAATCAGCGCGTCGCCGGGCGCAGTTTTCCATGAGGTAACCGCGCGGTCCGGTACTGAATTGCCCTGAATGGGCGTGCAAAAGTTGGCGCTACTTGCACGCACCATAGCAGAGCCATTGGCGCCGCTACCCTGCTGGCCACCACAGGCTGCCAGCAACAGGGCACAAACCATGCCCACAACACGCGTAAATGAAATGTTCATAACAAGGAAAAATTGATAAATTTGACACGATTGCGTATCAGAATAAATGTGATACGATTCCGTGTCAAATATTTCAAAACATGCAAAAAAATCGTGACTGAACCCAATCACACCCTGCCCCAGCCGGCCACACTTCGCAGCTATGGCGGTAAATCCGCAGAGGAACGGCAGACCGCACGCAAACGCGCATTGGTGGAAGCTGCCGTTCAATTGTTTGGCACGCAAGGTTTCGCAGCCGTCAGCATTGATGCCATTTGTGCAGAAGCTGGCCTGACCAAACGTTACTTCTACCAAACCTTTCCCAGCCGCGAAGCCCTGTTGACTGCTGCCTATGAATCAGCAACGCGAGACTACATGCAATCCATTTTGGCGGCAGTCTCCCCCCACCTCATGGACGCCCGCAAACTGGTCCGCGCCGGGCTTGAGGAAAGCTTTGGCTTTGTACAGCGCAACCCTGTTAAAGCGCGGCTAATATTGATTGAAGCCATGACCGTGCGTGGCCAACTGGGCGAAATGTACGGTGAGCGTTACGATGCGTTTGTCGATCTGATGCTGCAATTTACCCGGCCGTTTTTAAGCGGCCCCAAAGTGCCCGACAAAGTGCTGCGTGTGATGGCCAAAAGCGCTGTGGGTATAATTATTCATTTGTGCCAAAGCTGGATAGCCACCGACTTTAAACAACCAGTCAAGGAACTGGTGGACGGCACCGAGCGCGTGTTTGGCGGCATGGGCCGCGAACTCGGCGTGAAAGGCTACATTTGAGTGCAATACATCGCAGGTATACTGCCGCATGAACGAATTACTTCTGCGCCTGAAACTGGCAGTTGCACACCCTCACGACGACAAAGTTTCCGTGCGATTTTTAGCCGACATGCACGGCGAATCCGCCCACGGCGCATTGCTGCTTTTTCTCGCAGTGCTCACCCTGCTGCCCATTCCCTTCTCAGGCTTTTTGTTCTCATTCGGAATCTGGGCAATTGCACGCATGATGTGGATCAACGACAGCAGCCACGGCCTGCCTGAATCGGTGTGCCGCGTTCAACTGTCCAAAACATCAGCCACCCGGATGATCAAGATTTTGACGTGGATCTACACCAAAGCTGACCTGGTGTGCAAACCACGGCTTGAAGCACTCAGCAGCCCCGCCCACAGGGGCTGGCTTGTTCCCTTCATCGCGCTAATGGGCTTTATCATTTTTTTGCCCATACCCGGTGGCAACGGCACCCCCGCAGTTGCACTTATATTGATTGGGCTTGGGCTGATGGCGCGCGATGGTATTGCGATCATCGCGGGCATTGTGACTGGCTTGGTGGGTGTCGGTGTGTTGGGGTTTTTGGTGTGGTTGATATTGAGAGTAGTGTGAAATGAAATTTACAGGCAAAGAAATTTGCTCAATTTTAAAACAAAAAAGCCCAAGCTTTTAGACTTGGGCTTTTTCAATTTTGGTCGGAATGAGAGGATTCGAACCTCCGACCCCTTGCACCCCATGCAAGTGCGCTACCAGGCTGCGCCACATTCCGAGAAGGCTGGATTATACCTAGAAACGTTTAAGCTTTCAGGGCTTCACGCAAATTTAGCAATTGTTCTTTCAAAACTTCACGATCAATCAAAATTGGCAACGGTGCATCGCCCGCAGGGCCATTTTTTTCTTGATCCAAACGATTGCGTGCACCGTTAATGGTAAAGCCGTGTTCATACAGCAATTCACGAATTCTGCGAATAAACAGCACTTCGTGATGCTGGTAGTAACGGCGATTGCCACGGCGGGTAATCGACTTCAGTTGCGTGAATTCTTGCTCCCAATAGCGAAGCACGTGGGTTTTAACGCCACACAATTCAGACACCTCACCAATGGTGAAATAACGCTTGGCCGGAATGGGCGGCAAGCTGGCTGAGGGTGGTGCTCCGTCTGGGTTTACGGTTTTTTGCATTGAGTAATTTGCTTGTACTTAAATAATTTAGTGAAAATTATTCAACCAAAGCTTTAAGTTTCTGGCTGGGATGAAAGGTTACCACTCTACGCGCTGCAATGGGAATTTCTTCACCAGTTTTTGGGTTTCTACCTGGGCGTTGTGGTTTGTCTCGCAGCTGAAAATTGCCAAAACCCGACAATTTGACCGAGTCACCGCCTTCAAGAGTGGTGCGAATTTCATCAAAAAACGCATCGACGAAATCTTTCGCTTCGCGCTTGTTCAGGCCCAAGCTGTCAAACAGCATTTCAGCCAGTTCGGCTTTGGTCAGAGACCCCGATGCCAGACCGTCTTCAATCAGGTCCATGCGGTCGGAGCGGGCTGTCATCTCGTTACTTCGGTCGTCGTTCAACACAAATTGATCCACAGTGAGTTCTACCTATTAACCAAATATATTTTTATCGCAAACGAGCAGCGCAACGCTGGCTGGCTTGCTCAATCATTTTCTTTAACAATGGCTCGATGTCTGCATCGGTCAGGCTGCGGTCCGCGGCCTGGAGGGTTAACCTGAATGCCAAACTTTTCTCATTTAGATTCAGACCCTTACCTTCTTCTTTCGGTACGAATTCATCAAAAAGGATAACCGATTTCAGCCAGCCAAGGTTGTCATCTTTCACTTCCGTGAAGGCTTTTTTAAGTTGCGCAGCAGCAATTGCCTGGTCCACCACAAACGCCAGGTCACGAACCACCACAGGTTGCTTGGACACCTCTTTGAATGCAGGCAACTTGCGGGTGTTCAGGCCATCGAGCAGCAACTCAAACACAATAGGCGCTTGGGGCAAATCGTACTCTTGTGCCAGCTTGGGGTGCAGCTCGCCGATAAAACCAATGGGCTGCTTGTTCACCAACACGCGGGCACTGCGGCCTGGGTGCAAGGCTGGGTGTGGGTTTGCAGCATCGAATACTTCAAAGTCCACCTTGCGGCCATGCAGCAATTGCTCTACATCGCCTTTTACATCAAAGAAATCGAGTGCGCGGTTATTGCCGGCAGCCCATTGCAGCTGGTCGGCCAAGCCATAGGCCAAGCCGCCCAATTTCCAGGTTTGCTTGAAACCGGCCACGGTTTGCGCACCGTCTTGCACCTTGTCGTCTTTCTCGAACACGCGGGCCACTTCAAACACGCGCAAGCGGTCAACACGGTGGCCCAGGTTGTGTTTCAACACCCCAGCCAAGCTGCCTATCAAGGTGGAGCGCATTACGCTCAAATGGCTTGCAATCGGGTTCAGCAGGCGCACGGGGTTGGTGTTGGCATTGAAGTCAGCCTCCCATTGTTCGGGCGTGAAGCTGTAGCTGACCACTTCCTGATAGCCCAGCGCTGCCACTTGACGGCGAATGGCATGGCGGCCAATTTTGCCTTCAGCGGCAGGAAGCATTTTCAGCTTGCCCATGGGCGCGCGCAGCGGCAAGCTGTCGTAGCCAACCACGCGAATCACTTCTTCAATCAGGTCTTCTTCAATATTAATGTCGAAGCGGTAGCTAGGTGGGTTGACCACGTAGCGGATTTCAGCGCCCTGCCCCTCGGTTGAAAACTGAAAACCCAGCTTGGTGAACACATCGTTTACTTGCTCAACAGTGAATGGCATGCCAATCACCATTTCAGCACGCGCATGGCGCAGCGTAACCGGCTTGCGTGCAGGCAGGTTCAACACCTGATCCACCACGGGGCCAGCCTGGCCACCGCAAATTTCAAGAATCAAACTGGTAATGCGCTCAATGTGCTCGGGAATGGTTTGGAAGTCCACGCCACGCTCAAATCGGTGCGAGGCATCGGACGAGAAATTGAATTCGCGCGCACGGCCCACAATGGCGTCGGGGTGCCAAAACGCAGCTTCCACAAAAATATGGGTGGTGCCTTCGTTCACTGCAGTGTGGTCCCCACCCATAATGCCAGCCAGCGCTTCAGGGCCATTGGCATCACAAATCACGCCCATGTGCGGCTTCAGCGTTACTTCCATGTCGTTGAGCAGCTTCAGCTTCTCGCCGTCGCGCGCCCAACGCACGGTAAGGTCGCCCTGCACTTTGTCCAGGTCGAACACATGGCTGGGGCGGCCCAGTTCAAGCATCACGTAGTTGGAAATATCGACCAAGGCGTTCAAGCTGCGCTGGCCTGCGCCTTCAAGGCGATCAACCATCCACTGCGGTGTTTTTGCATTGTTGTTCACACCACGAATAACGCGCCCGGCAAAACGACCGCACAGATCGGTGTTTTCAACTTTCACATTCAGTGTGTCGCCAATGCTTGCGGCCACAGGTGCAAATGAAGGTGCGTTCAGTGCTGCGCCTGTCAGTGCTGCCACTTCACGGGCCACGCCCCACACGCTTAAACAGTCCGCGCGGTTGGGTGTCATTTTCAGGGTGAACTTCATCTCGTTTAAGCCGAGAAGTTCACGCACATTGCCACCCACTGGGAAGTCGCTGTTCAGAATATGCAGGCCATCGACATCGCTGGGCACGCCCAATTCTTTGCCGGAACACAACATGCCGCCGCTTTCAACACCGCGCATTTTGGTGGGCTTGATCTTAAAGCCACCAGGCAACTCGGCACCGGGCAAGGCGCAAGGTACTTTCAGGCCTTCAGCCACATTGGGGGCACCGCACACAATTTGGCGCACATCGCCCTCGGCAACCTGCACTTGGCACACGCTTAAGCGGTCGGCATCGGGGTGCTTGTCTTTTTTAACAACCAAACCCACCACCACGCCAGAAAATTCCGGGGCCAGGGGTTCAAGTTCTTCAACCTCCAAACCCGCCATGGTGAGCTTGTCGCCCAGTTCTTGCGTGTTCAAAGGGGTGTTGACGAGTGACTTCAACCAGGATTCTGTGAATTGCATCTTGAAATATCCAAAACTGGTTTATTTAAATTTAATTGAATTGCTGCAGAAAACGAATGTCGTTTTCATAGAACAGGCGCAGATCGTTGATGCCATAGCGCAGCATGGTCAAACGGTCGGGGCCCACACCAAAGGCAAAGCCCGTATAGGTTTCCGGGTCGATGCCCACATGGCGCAACACATTCGGGTGCACCTGTCCGCAACCGGCAATTTCCAGCCACTTGCCCTTGTTGGGGCCACTGGTGAATGCCATGTCAATTTCCGCAGACGGTTCAGTGAACGGGAAAAACGAGGGGCGAAAACGAATGGTGATGTCGTCGGTTTCGAAAAAGGTTTTCAGGAAATCCATGAACACCGCTTTCAAATCAGCAAAACTGACGCCTTCATCAATCCACAAACCTTCAACCTGATGAAACATGGGCGAATGGGTTGCATCGCTGTCTACGCGGTACACGCGGCCCGGCGCAATAATGCGAATGGGCGGCTTGTTGGTTTGCATGTAGCGCACCTGCATGGGCGAGGTGTGCGTGCGCAGCAGGTTACCGCCGGTGCCTTCAACGTAGAAGGTGTCGTGCATGGAACGCGCGGGGTGATTCTCCGGTGTGTTCAATGCGGTGAAGTTGTGAAAATCGGTTTCAATTTCAGGCCCATCGGCCAAATCAAAGCCAATGGTGGTGAAAATTTCTTCAATGCGCTCTAGTGTGCGCATGGCTGGGTGCAAACCGCCGGTGCCACGCATGCGACCAGGCTTGGTGACATCAATGGCCTGTGCCTGCAGCTTGGCTTGCATGGCGGCATCGGCCAGCGCCTGGCGCTTGGCATTCAACACGGCCTCAACCTGCTGCTTAAGCTGGTTGATTTCCGCGCCGCGGGTTTTCTTTTCTTCGGGCGACAGCGCTGCCATGCCTTTGAGCAACTCGGTGACCTTGCCCTGCTTGCCCAAAAACTGGGCCTTGATGTTTTCAAGACTGACCGGGTCGGTTGCCGATGACATGGCCTGTTCGGCCTCGGTAAGAATGGCTAAAAGCGATGCATCCATGGGTATTGGGTCGATTCTTCTTGAGATTGGAACGGCTTTGCGTAGAGCCCTGAATTGTACCGCCTGAAAACAAAAACGGAGCCCGAGAGCTCCGTTTTGTTTAGTCTTTTCGCCGACTTAAGTGAAATACCTCACTGGTAACACTTATGACAATTATTTGACTAGCTTAGGCCTGCGCTGCACGCACTTGACCCACGATGGCAGCGAATGCTGCTTTGTCGGTCACTGCCAAATCAGCCAACACCTTGCGGTCCAGACCAATTGCGGCTTTCTTCAAGCCATTGATGAATACGCTGTAGGTCATGCCGTGTTCACGCACTGCTGCGTTGATACGGGTGATCCACAGGGCGCGGAATACGCGCTTCTTGTTGCGACGGTCACGGTATGCGTACTGACCAGCACGCATAACCGCTTGCTTGGCAACGCGGAATACATTGTTACGACGACCGCGGAAGCCTTTGGCTTGGGCGATAACTTTTTTGTGACGGGCGCGAGCCGTTACACCACGTTTTACTCTAGGCATTTGACACTCCTCCCGGTTATGCGTAAGGCATCATGTCGCGAACGCGACCGATGTCTGATTTATGAATCGTTTCCATGCCGCGCAATTGACGCTTGCTTTTGGTCGTTTTCTTGGTGAGGATGTGGCGCTTAAAGGCGTGGCCACGCTTGATCGATCCGCTTGAGCGGACCAAGAAACGCTTGGAGGCGCTCTTTTTGGTCTTCATCTTGGGCATCTTGGTGCTCCTGATACTGTTTGGTAATTGAACCAAACCTGCTTGCAGGTGGCTTCGACGAAGCACTTTTCTGACCTGGTGGGCAATTTGTTGCGCTGTGTTTTTACGCACAATGCAGCAAGCCCGCGATTATAGCGCGGGTTTGCTAATACTGGCAATCTATTTGGAAAATTACACTTTCTTGCGTGGCGCAATCATCATGACCATTTGGCGGCCTTCCATTTTGGGCATTTGTTCTACCTGACCAATTTCTTCGAGGTCGTTGCGAACACGCTCCAAAAGGCGGGCACCAATGTCTTGGTGAGCCATTTCACGTCCGCGGAAGCGCAAGGTAACTTTGCACTTGTCGCCGTCTTCCAGAAAACGGGTCAAATTACGCAACTTCACGTTGTAATCGCCGTCGTCTGTTCCGGGGCGGAACTTGATTTCCTTGATTTGAACCTGTTTTTGTTTGGATTTGGCCTCAGCAGCTTTCTTTTGCTCTTGGTAACGGAACTTGCCGTAATCCATCAGCTTGGCCACTGGCGGCACCGCCTGGGGTGCAATCTCTACCAAATCCACACCGCCTTCTTCAGCCATCCGCAGCGCGTCTGGTGTTTTAACGATGCCTAACTGCTCACCCTCAATTCCAATGAGGCGCACTTCGGGGATACGAATTTCCTCGTTCGTGCGATTTTTCTTTTCTGCTACGATATCTAGCCTCTTTCTTCTGGTTAAATAAAATCAGGCCCTGCTGTTGATTTCACCCAGCAAGCGCTGAACGAATTCATCAACAGGCAAGGAGCCCAGGTTTTCGTTGCCGCGCAGGCGCACAGCAACTTGGTTTGCATCACGTTCCGCGTCGCCGATGACAGCGATATACGGGGTTTTCTGCATGGTGTGCTCACGGATTTTACGATTGATTTTTTCATTACGCAAATCCGCCTCCACCCTAATGCCTTGTTTTTTCAACATTTGCACCACATTGTGCGCGTATTCATTGTGCGCTTCGGTGATGGTAGCAACCACCACTTGCACCGGCGACAGCCACAGGGGCATGGCGCCCGCATGGTTTTCAATCAAGATGCCGATGAAGCGCTCCATTGAACCCACAATGGCACGGTGAAGCATAACAGGCACGCGGCGACTGTTGTCTTCAGCCACATATTCGGCACCCAAGCGACCAGGCAACTGGAAGTCAACCTGAATGGTGCCGCACTGCCATGAACGACCAATCGAGTCTTTCATGTGGTATTCAATTTTAGGGCCGTAGAAAGCGCCCTCGCCCGGCAGCTCGGTCCACTCAACGCCACAGGCCTTCAAGGCAGCACGCAGGGAACCTTCGGCTTTGTCCCAGGTTTCATCGGTGCCCAAACGGGCCTCGGGGCGCAAGGCCAACTTGACATTGATTTCATTGAAACCAAAGTCAGCGTACACCTGCATGGCCACCTGGTTGAATTTGGTCACCTCTTCGCGAACCTGATCTTCGGTACAGAAAATGTGACCGTCGTCTTGCGTGAAGCCACGCACTCGCATAATGCCGTGCAAGGCACCGGAGGTTTCATTGCGGTGGCATGCACCAAATTCACCATAGCGCATGGGCAAGTCGCGGTATGAACGCAAATCGCTCTTGAACACCTCGATGTGACCCGGGCAGTTCATCGGCTTTAAGGCGTAGTCGCGCTTTTCCGACTCGGTGGTGAACATGTGTTCTTTGTAGTTGTCCCAATGACCCGACTTTTCCCACAGCTTGCGGTCCAGAATCTGGGGGCAGCGAATTTCCTGATAGTCGCCATCCACGTACACCTTGCGCATGTACTGCTCCACCTGTTGCCACAGCGCCCAGCCCTTGGGGTGCCAAAACACCAAACCAGGCGCTTCGTCTTGCATGTGGAACAAATCAAGCTGCTTGCCCAGTTTGCGGTGGTCGCGCTTTTCAGCTTCTTCAAGGCGGTGCAGGTAAGCTGCCAAGTCTTCTTTCTTGGTCCAGGCCGTGCCGTAGATACGCTGCAACATTTCATTGTTTGAATTGCCGCGCCAGTAGGCACCAGCCACTTTCATCAGCTTGAAGTGCTTCAGTTTGCCGGTGTTGGGCACATGGGGCCCACGGCACAAATCGATGAACTTGCCTTCGCGGTACAGGGAAATATTCTCGTTGCTGGGAATGCTGGCAATAATTTCCGCTTTGTAATGCTCGCCTTGGTCTTTGAAAAACTGCACGGCGTCGTCGCGAACCCATTCTTCGCGGGTAACCACTTCATCGAGCTTGACCAACTCGGCCATTTTTTTCTCGATTGCTTCCAGGTCTTCAGGGGTGAAGGGGCGCTCGTAAGAAAAGTCGTAGTAAAAGCCGTCTTCAATGACCGGGCCAATGGTGACCTGCGCTGTGGGGAACAATTCCTTCACGGCATAGGCCAACAGGTGGGCCGTTGAGTGGCGAATCATGTCCAGCCCTTCCTCGTCCTTTTCAGTGACGATAGAAAGTGAGGAGTCGCTTTCGATGGTGTAGGAGGTATCAACCAGCGTGCCGTTTACCGTGCCGGCCAAGGCGGCTTTCGCCAAACCGGGGCCGATGCTTGCAGCCACTTGGGCGACTGTCACGGGGTGATCGAAAACACGTTCGGATCCGTCAGGCAGGCGGATAACTGGCATATGTACTTCCCTTACGATTGTTTAGGCTTGGATAGACTTTTCATCAACCCTCTATTTTAGCCTTTCAATCGGTGCCTGAATGTTGAAATCAAACCAATTTGGGCTTGTGAATGCCTTCCTTGATGTCTTTTTTCACTTTCTTCGCCGCTTTTTTCTCTTTGGGTGAGCTTAGCGCTTTCTTCTTGTCCATCTTGTTGCTTTTCTGTTCATGGCCCATGGCCAGCACTCCTGAAGGTTTCAAGCATGCAAATGCAAACCTGATTCCTGCATTGTGCAACGGAATGGAGATTCTTGATGATTTAGTTTTGGGGGGAGAATTTGGTAGGACCGACTGGAATCGAACCAGCGACCTCTGCCATGTCAAGGCAGCGCTCTAACCAGCTGAGCTACGGTCCTAAAGAAGAGTGCGAAATATACACCAGTGCGCTTGCGGGGGCAAGTCCAAACGCGCTTGACAAGACTTCTGACAAGAACTATTGTCATATTCAATTTTTCAAGACCTACCTCACCCACAAGGAAAGCAAATGGCCATTAAAGTCAGCCCTCAATCGTTTGAATCCATGCGCAAAGTCATGAACGGCTTCTGGATTGTGGTTCCAGCCTATTTGCTGATTAGCCTGGTCATGCCTTTCCTGTTGGTGCTGGCCGCTTTGCTGCTGGTGGCGCACACGCTGGAATTGCCAATTGCCTTCTTGCGACTGCGCGGTAAAAACTTGCCAACCATGGAAGTGGTGTCAAAAACCCTGCTGTATGGCTTCACCTGGTGGCTGCCGAAAAGCCTGGAAGCAAAATAAAACCAGTCACATTGCTGTTTATGGCTCGGGGTTTTTGTCAAAAAAGAGTCATATAACTGTCACAAGGTAGTCAAATCGAGCGCGTTTAATGGGGCCATGACAAGAACATGGACATTAAAAATGCGCTCGAACCAGTTGAATTTCAAGCAGCAACTTGCCGAACAACTGTTTGCGAAAGCGACAACAACTGAAGAACATTCCCTCAATGCAGCGGCATCCGCAGTTTCTCAGGGCGCTGACCCCGTCGACCCTGCTTCTGAGGAACAAAGTTCCAACAAATACCGCACCATCTGGATTTCAGACATTCACCTGGGCACGCCCGGTTGCCAGGCCGACGCCCTGCTCCACTTTCTGAAACACAATGAAAGCGACACGCTGTACCTGGTCGGGGACATTATTGACGGCTGGCAATTGCGCAAAAGCTGGTTTTGGCCGCAAAGCCACAACGATGTCATTCAGAAAGTGTTGCGCAAAGCGCGCAAGGGCACGCAAGTGGTGTTTATTCCCGGCAACCACGATGAAGCCGCGCGCCAGTTTGCAGGCATGACCTTTGGCGATATTCCGATTATGGAAAATGCGGTGCACGTCACCGCAGACGGCAAACGTTTGTGGGTAGTGCATGGAGATGAATTTGATCAGGTGGTGCGCTATGCCAAGTGGCTGGCCTACCTGGGCGACACGCTGTACACCTTCGCTTTGACCATGAACCGAATGCTGAACAACATTCGAATCAAGCTGGGTTACCCGTACTGGTCGCTGTCCCAGTTCTTGAAGCAGCAGGTCAAGAACGCGGTGAACTTCATTCTCGAGTTTGAGCATGCTCTGATAAATGAAGCCAAACACCGCGGCTACGACGGTGTTGTGTGTGGCCATATTCACAAAGCCGAGATTAAAGAAGTCGACGGCTTGTTGTACTGCAACGATGGCGACTGGGTGGAAAGCCTGACCGCCCTGGTTGAACACCCTTGCGGCAAACTGGACATTGTTCACTGGCCACACCGTGACCTGCCGGTTCGCAAACAAAAAGCGCTTGCGCACACAGCAGCGGAGTGAACCACCATGCGAATTCTGATAGCAACTGATGCCTGGGCACCACAAGTCAACGGTGTGGTACAAACGCTCAGCCAGGTGGTGGCACAGCTCACTGCCCGCGGCCACGACGTGCGGGTGATTCACCCTGGTTTGTTCAAAACCATTCCTTGCCCCACCTACCCTGAAATTCGCTTGGCCCTGTGGCCTTTCAACCGCCTGCGCACTGAACTCGACCAGTTTAAACCGCAGGCCGTGCACATTGTGACCGAAGGACCCATTGGCTTGGCCATGCGTTTGCTGGCCCATGGCCGCAAGTTGCCCTTTACCACTGCGTACCACACGCAGTTTCCCGAGTATGTCAAAGCGAGGTCGGGCATTCCCATTCGCTTTACTGCCGCACTGTTGCGGTGGTTCCACAAGCCCTCCCGCGCAGTCATGGTGCCCACCCAATCAGTAATCACCACGTTGAAAGATCGTGGTTTATCCAACTGCGTGCTGTGGCAACGGGGTGTGGATTTGAAACGCTTCAATCCCGATCAATCGGCCGCCAGCAAGCACCTAAGTTACAGCCCGCGCGATTTGCCTCAAGATGACGCGCAACAAGTAGAACTGCTGCGTCGACTGAATGAATTCACGGAGGAAAAACCGGTGTTTCTGTACGCGGGTCGAGTGGCTGTGGAAAAAAACCTGGAGGCTTTTTTAAGTCTTGAATTGCCCGGCGAGAAGTGGATTGCTGGTGATGGACCTGCCCGCAAGGCGCTTCAAAGGCAGTTTCCCGAGGCCAAGTGGTTTGGCATGTTGAACCATGCTGCCTTGTCTGAGTTGTACAAACGTGCTGACGTGTTTGTCTTTCCCAGCCTGACCGACACGTTTGGATTGGTGCTGCTTGAGGCCATGGCCAGTGGCTGCCCCGTGGCGGCGTTCCCCGTGAACGGGCCGCTGGATGTAGTAGGCAGTTCCGGTGCTGGCGTGCTGGACTGGAACCTGAAAACAGCCGCCATGGCCGCATTGAGAATTGAACGAAATGCGCCACTGAAACACGCCAGCACGTTTACCTGGGAAAACTGTGCTGAGCAGTTTCAAGGTTATTTGGCCCCAATTGGACTGGGCAACCTTGCCCCCAAGAAGCTGCCGGGCAACCCCAAACCTTTGTCCAACCGCCCCTGAAGTCGATTGCCCTGTGAATTGCCTATAATAGGCACAAAATGAAAACTCAAAACCTATTCTCGGGAGCAATACAAATTGGGATTCCTAGCCGGTAAAAAAATTCTGATCACAGGCCTGCTGTCAAACCGTTCAATCGCTTACGGTATTGCCAAGGCCTGCCATGCGCAGGGGGCTGAACTGGCCTTCACTTACCAAACCGAGCGCTTTATCGACCGTGTAACCGACATGGCTGCCGAGTTTGACTCCAAGTTGGTGTTTCCTTTGGATGTGGCTGAAGACGCTCAAATTGAAAGCCTGTTTGCCGAACTGAGCAAACAATGGGATGGTCTGGATGGTTTGGTACACGCCATTGGCTTTGCACCACGCGAAGCCATTGCAGGTGACTTTCTGGAAGGTATTTCACGCGACGCGTTCCGCATTGCGCACGATATTTCTGCCTACAGTTTTCCGGCACTGGCCAAGGCTGCCTACCCCATGATGCAGGGCCGCGAAGGCGCATTGCTTACGCTGAGCTATCTGGGTTCGGTGCGCATGGTGCCCAACTACAACACAATGGGTTTGGCCAAAGCATCGCTGGAAGCATCTGTTCGCTACCTGGCTGAATCACTGGGCCCCAAAGGCATTCGCGTCAACGGTATTTCGGCTGGCCCCATCAAAACATTGGCTGCCGCTGGCATTAAGGGCTTTAGCAAAATTTTGCACGCCGTGGAAGACGCGGCCCCACTGCGTCGCAACGTGACCATTGACGATGTGGGCAACGCCGCTGCCTTCATGTTGTCTGATTTGGCGCGTGGCATTACTGCTGAAATTACCTATGTGGACGCGGGCTACAGCACGGTTGTAGGTGGCATGGCAGAATAAGGAACATTGTTCCTAAAACGTTTCACCCTAGGGCGGTATTCAGGTGAATCAAGCACATGCAAACACGGCAACCCTCGCTGTAGCGGGGGTTTCAAAAACACTTGGTGGCGTTCAGCTTTTTAAAGACGTCAATCTGCAACTTCAGCAGGGTGAATCTCTTGCAGTGGTTGGAGAATCGGGCTCAGGCAAATCCACATTGCTCCACCTGATGGCGGCCCTGGATCAGCCCGACACAGGCGAAGTGTATTGGGCAGGTAAAAATATCTGCACACTCAACACCAATCAAGTGGCGGCCATTCGCCTTCGGCACGTGGGTCTGGTGTTTCAGGCCTACTACCTGATGCCGCATTTAAGCGCCCGACAAAACGTTGAACTGCCCTTTCTGCTTGCGGGTCAAAAACCCGATTCCGCACACGCATCACTCTTGCTGGAACAAGTGGGCATGGCCCACAAGGCAAATAGTTTCCCCCGAGAAATGTCGGGTGGCGAGCAACAGCGCGTGGCCATTGCGCGTGCCCTGGCTTTGAACCCGCCCCTGATACTTGCAGACGAACCCACTGGAAACCTTGACGAAGACAACGCCGAACGTGTTCTGCAGGTGTTGCTGCAAGCCTGCAATACACATGGCTGTGCCTTGGTCATGGTGACGCACTCCATGAAGGCAGCAGGCCATTTGAATCAACAACTCAGCTTGGCCGAGCACCGACTGGTATGAAATCCGGCATGTTCCTACCTGCGCAACTCGCATTGAAATTTCAATTGTTCTCGGGTGCGTTGCGAGACCAGCCTTTCAAATGGTTGATCGCCACGTTGTCAATTGCAGTGGGCGTGGGCCTTGGCTTTGCAGTGCACCTGATTCACAAACAGGCACTGGATCAGTTCAACAACGGTGTGCGCCAGTTTTCCGGGCAGGCCGATTTGCAATTGCTGCCGCACAGCCAACTGTTGCCGGAAGCCGCACTGGACCAACTCAGTGTGCTGCCTGAAGTGGCTGTGGCATCGCCAGTCATTGACATTTTGGTACCAGTCAGGGACCTGGAAAAACCAGTGCGTTGGTTGGGGCTGGATGTTTTTACCGCGGCCCTGGTAACCCCCAACCTGATTGGACAAACCAATGAAAAAACAGAGAACCCCCCAGAGCAAGGCGACATACCGCTGTTAAACAGCAACAACGTATTCATCAGCCCGGCATTGAAAGAACAGTTGCCCGGCGAACAGCCGACGCTCAGCACACTGCAAGGTAACCGTAGTGCTGAATGGCGCATTGCGGGCAATGTGCCTGCGGCGGGTGCGGGCCAGGTGTTGGCCATGGCGGATATCGCAGCAGTGCAGTGGCGCCTGGGCACCCTGGGACAGATATCCCGAGTCGACCTGAAGCTCAGAGAAGGCGTAAGTCCGGCTGCATTTCAAAAACAATACGAGGCGCAGTTCGCCAGCCTGGGCCGCCTTGAAACACCCAGTGAACAAGGCACACGGGGTGCCAGTGTGTCACAGGCCTACCGTGCCAACCTGTCAATTCTGGCCATGGTGGCCCTGTTAACAGGTGGCTTTCTCACCTTTTCAACTCAAATGCTCGCCGTGGCGCAACGTTCGCGCCAATGGGCCTTGTTGGCAGCCTTGGGGGCCAAAGCGGGCGCATTGCGCATGCAAGTGCTGTTTGAATCCATGTGCTGCGGCATCGTGGGTGGGGCCTTGGGTGTTGCAATGGGCTGGGGATTGGCCTGGTCGGTAGTGCGCTATTTGGGCGTTGATTTGGGCGCAGGTTACTTTGAAGCAGCGCACGGTGCGGTAAGCCTTGCACCTGTTGACGCGATGCTGTTTGGCGGTTTCGGCGTGTTGGCGACATTACTGGGCGGCTTGTCCCCTGCATTTCAAACCGGGCAAATGGCTTTGCACCAGCGGCTGCGCGCTGGCACCGAAGAGGCAGGCCTGCAGTTTGCCAACAAAGCGCACTGGTTGGGCTTGCTGCTGTGTGCAATTGCGCTTGCCTGCCTGTGGATTCCTCCATATGGCAACATTCCCGTGGGCGGCTATTTGGCAGTTGCCTTCGGCCTGTTTGGCGGCATTGCCATGATCGGGCTTGTGGTGCGCGCATTCATTCGCCACCCCGCGCAGCTGTCTGCCCTTGGGGATCTTGCAAAATCGCGGCTGGCCAGTACGCCGAATTTGCTGGCGGTAGGGTTATCGGGCGTGGTGGCCAGTTTTGCGTTGGTGGTGGCCATGCATGTGATGATCTACAGTTTTCGCTTTTCGCTCGACAATTGGTTAACGCAGGTGCTGCCCGCGCCCTTGTATGTCAAATTAAACACACCCACAATTCCAGCATTTCCGGATGAATTTCAAAACAAACTGGCTGCGGAGCCAGGCATTGATTTGATTGAATTCTGGGGCTCGCAATCTTTGGTGCTCGACCCGAAACGACCTGCCGTGGAATTGATTGCAAGACCGATTGGTGTCGACGCGGCCCGGCAACGCCTGCCAATGACCGGCACCACCCTGGATTCACCACAGGCTGGTACTTTGCCAGTGTGGGTCAGTGAACCCATGACCGACCTTTACGGTTTAAAAGCAGGCAGTCAACTTGTGTTGCAACTGGACCAGGGCACCGTGATACCCACCACGGTGATGGGCGTGTGGCGCGACTACACCCGGCAGCACGGTGCGATCGTGTTGCCCAAAGCTGCACTGCTGAGTGAATTCAATGTGAAATTCAAAGACACTCAAGGCGCTGTATGGCCAAACCAGGCTGTCACGGTGAAAGAAGCCATCACCCGGATTGAAAAGGCAGCCAGCACTACCGCCTTGTCAAACAAAATCGACTTTGCCGAGCCTGGAGAAATCAGACAAATCAGCCTGGACATTTTCGATCGGAGTTTTGCGGTCACCTACCTGCTGGAAATTGCCGCCATAGTGATTGGCCTGTTTGGTGTGGGCACAACCTTCTCTGCCATGGCATTGCAACGCAAGCGCGAATTCGCGCTGCTCGGTGCCATTGGGGCTGGCCCGGGATGGATGCTCAAGCTGATTGCACGCGAAGCTTTCCTGGCCTCGACTTTGGCGGCTGGCGTGGGTTTGACGATTGGCCTTGCATTTGCAGCCATCCTGATTTTTGTGGTCAATCCACAATCGTTTCACTGGACCATGGAATGGTTTACGCCCTGGCGTGATCT
Organism: Limnobacter sp. G6BE5S; assembly: GCF_058448965.1. NCBI lineage: Bacteria > Pseudomonadati > Pseudomonadota > Betaproteobacteria > Burkholderiales > Burkholderiaceae > Limnobacter > Limnobacter sp. G6BE5S. The sequence continues at coordinate 151,773 of NZ_JBZFLM010000004.1, read as the reverse complement.
GATCTTGATGGTCGTGGTGTTGGTGGCAATGAGCAGCGCAACAGTCACGCTTGCCCTGCGCGGCAAATTGAATACACAACTGGTGGACCAACTCAAAGAGGACTGGGCATGATGCGGCGGAAAATTCTGAAAGCAGGCTTGGCGCTGCCCGTCCTCGCGCAACTGGCCTTGCCGCGATCGGTGCATGCTGCACGCGGCCTTGAACGGGTATACGCGCAGCCGAGCCCAGAGATACTACCCAGGCTGCCACAAGACCACGGCGTGCACCCTGCATTTCGTACCGAATGGTGGTACTTCACCGGGTGGTTTGAAAGCCCTGAATTTGAACAGGCTTTCGGCGTGCAAATTACGTTTTTCAGATCTGCACCCAATGTGAATGTTCAAAACCCCAGTGCATTCTCGCCCCAACAACTGTTATTTGCGCATGCAGCGGTGGCGCTGCCCAAGGCAGGCAAGCTGGTGCATGAGCAAATCGTTCGCCGCGCAGGCCGCGGCGGCGCCGAATTGAAAACCAGCAGCACTGAGGTACTGAATATTCGAATGCCAGGCTGGCACCTGCAAAGTGGCAATGGCAGCCAATGGCAATGCCGGGTGGATACACCGCAACTTTCGATGAACCTGAGCATGGCGGAAACCCAGACCCCATGGATACAGGGCCAAGGCGGCTACTCCCAAAAAGGACCAAAACCAGAGCAAGCGAGTTATTACATCACCATGCCGCACCTGAAAAGCACGGGCACCATTCGCATTGAGGGCAAAACATTGCCAGTGCAAGGCACCTTCTGGATGGATCATGAATGGTCCAGCACTGTATTGGCACCCAACGCCCAGGGTTGGGACTGGGTTGGTTTGCACGGTGATCAGGGTGAGTCGCTGATGGCCTTTCAAATTCGCGACCGCGACAACACCAAACCCCCGGTGTGGACCCATGCGGCACTTCGCCAGGCCAATGGCGAGGTACGTAATTTCAGGCAAATCCAGTTCAAGGTGTTGCGCCAATGGAAATCAACCCGAACCGGAATTCAATACCCTGTGGCGCAACAGCTGCAACTCGATGAGCAAACCTTCGAACTTGAACCGCTGTTTGATGATCAGGAACTGGACGCACGCGCCAGCACGGGCACTTTGTATTGGGAAGGCGCCGTGCGCGTGAAAAGCAACAAGGCTTCGCCTTGGGGCCGAGGCTATCTTGAAATGACGGGGTATGATCGCCCCATGCAACTTTAAGTCGAATGCCACACACTGAATGAGCAACACTAACAAACTTCAAACGCTGGGCTCCACACTCGGCTCGCTGATAAGCCCGCACAAGTCCTGGGCCGTTGCCGCGCTGGGTGCATTGCTGCTGGGCTCGGCCATGTCGCTGACCATGCCAGTCATGTTTCGCTGGCTGATCGACAGCGGTTATCTGGCTGGTGAAAATCCGGAAGGCTTGAATACCGCATTTGCTTATTTACTGATATTGGTGTTCGTTCTGGCCATGGCCAGCGCTGTGCGGTTTTACCTGGTGACCACACTGGGCGAACGAATTTCTGCTGATTTGCGCAACCGCGTATACAGCCACCTGCTGGTACAACGACCCGAGTTTTTTGAAACGCTGAAAGTAGGCGAAGTACTTTCACGACTTACTGCCGACACCACACTCATCCAAACATTGATTGGCAGCAGCCTGTCCTTTTTTTTGCGAAACAGTTTGACCTCATTGGGTGGTTTGGTGATGTTGTTGCTCACCAGCCCCCTGCTCTCGGGTGCGGTACTTCTCTTGGTCGTGGTGGTCATGATCCCGGTGGTGATATTGGCAAGGCGCGTACGCAAATTGTCCCGGGCCAGCCAGGACAAACTGGCCGACAGCAGCGCAATTGCGCAAGAGGTTCTGAACCAGATTACCACCGTCCAGGCATTCAACCAGGAACACACCGAAGCAGCCAAATTCACCAAGTCCAGCGAGCAAACGTATCAAACCGCACGCAGGCGCACGGTGAACCGCTCGGCCTTGTTGTTTGTCGCCATTGGCTTGGCCTTTTCAGGCCTGGTGGTGGTGCTGTGGATGGGTGCCAAGGCAGTGGCCAGTGGTGAAATGAGCGCAGGCGAATTGGCCCAGTTTGTGATGTATGCAGCCTTTGTGGGCGCGGGCTTTGCAGCTTTGTCGGAAGTACTGGGAGAATTTCAACGTGCTGCAGGTGCAGCCGAGCGGCTGGTTGAATTGCTGAACCTGGACACCACCATTCACAAACATGGCTTGCCGCCGCCGCCCAAACAAGGTGGTTTCTTGATCGAGTTCAACCACATTGATTTTGCCTACCCTTCTGCCCCTGAAAAATTCATACTCGAAGACTTCAACTTGAGCATTCAACGCGGCGAGACATTGGCCGTGGTAGGACCTTCGGGTGCTGGCAAATCAACCCTGTTCAGCCTGCTGCTGCGCTGGTACGACGTGAACCAAGGACAAATTTTGATCGAAGGCAAAGCCCTGGAAAGTTTGCACCTGGAGCAATGGCGTGCCAATTGTGCCTATGTATCGCAAGAAGCCGTGATTTTTTCTGGAAGCCTTCAGGACAATGTGCGCTACAGCAAACCTGACGCCACCGCCGAAGAAATCAACAAGGCGCTTGCCGATGCGGCTGCAACCCATTTTGTACGCAGAATGCCAGAGGGCCTGGATACAAACGTGGGTGAAAAAGGTGTGCGCTTAAGCGGCGGCGAACGTCAACGGGTATCCATTGCCCGCGCTGTGCTGCGCGATGCAGGCTTGCTATTGCTTGACGAGGCCACCGCAAGCCTGGATGCAGAAAGTGAGCAACTGGTACAACAGGCCATTGAAAAAAGCCGTCACGGCCGAACCACGCTGATTATTGCTCACCGCCTGGCCACAGTGATGGCAGCCGACCGCATTGTAGTGATGAATGAAGGCAAGATTGTCGAAATGGGCACCCACAAAAACCTGATGGCCCGGCAAGGGTTGTATGCCAAGCTGGCCTCGCTTCAGTTCATTGATGAAAATGCACAGAAAATGATGGCACCAGCTTAGGGTGCATCGGCCCGACAAGGTAAACTTGTCGGATCCAAGAACCCTCGAATTTGCAGCGAATACACCATGCAACAGTACCTTGACTTGATGCAGCACGTGCTAAACCACGGCACCGACAAAATGGACCGCACCGGCACCGGCACGCGTTCCGTGTTTGGCTATCAAATGCGCTTCAATTTGCAAGACGGCTTTCCGATGGTGACCACGAAAAAATTGCACACTCGCTCGATCATTCACGAGCTGCTGTGGTTTCTGATGGGCGACAGCAACATTCGCTACCTGAAAGAAAACGGCGTCAGCATTTGGGACGAGTGGGCCGATGAGAACGGCAACCTGGGCCCTGTTTATGGTGTGCAGTGGCGCAGCTGGCCCACAGCCGACGGCCGCCACATCGATCAAATTTCGCAATTGATGCAACAAATCAAAAACAACCCCGATTCTCGCCGCCACATTGTGAGCGCCTGGAACGTGGCTGAAATCAACAATATGAAGTTGCCACCTTGCCATGCACTGTTTCAGTTTTATGTGGCCGATGGCAAGTTGAGTTGCCAACTCTACCAGCGCAGTGCCGATATTTTCCTGGGTGTGCCTTTCAACATCGCCAGTTACGCCCTGCTCACCCACATGGTGGCCCAGCAGTGCGATCTCGATGTGGGCGATTTTGTGTGGACGGGCGGCGATTGCCACCTGTACAGCAATCACATGGAGCAGGTGGCCGAGCAACTCAGCCGCAAGCCCTATTCTTTGCCAACGCTACAAATCAAGCGCAAGCCCGAAAGTATTTTCGATTACAAATTCGAAGACTTTGAAATTCTGAATTACACTTGCCACCCGCACATCAAAGCGCCCGTGGCGATTTAAATCATGAAAGTATCCATTGTGGCTGCGGTGGCCAAAAACGGCATTATCGGCATCAACAACAGCCTTCCCTGGCATTTGCCCGAAGACCTGGCTTTTTTCAAGCAAACCACCCTGGGGTGCCCGGTTTTAATGGGCAGAAAAACCTATGAGTCGATTAATCGACCGCTGCCTGGCCGCCTGAACGTGGTGTTGTCGGGCAACGCGGAATGGACTCCCGCCCCCGCCAAAGACGGCACGCCTCGAAACGTAATTGCCTACCCTGCAGCGCTACCGGAAGGCAGCGCCACTCAAATTGCCACAGCCACAAACTTACCCAATGCACTGAAATGGCTTGCAGGCTTTGAACAGGTATTTTTGATTGGCGGCAGCAACTTGTATCAACAGGCACTGAACCAGAACCTGGTCGATGAGTTGATTCTGACCGAGATCCATCACGACTTTGACGGTGACGCCAGTTTTCCAGATTGGGACCGATCCAGGTTCGGGGAAACAGATCGAATCGTCAATCCAGCCACCAGCGAACGCGCATGGGGCTTTGATTTTGTAAAATACGCAAAAGTAGACAATCACCCCGCGAAGAATTAAACCCTTTACAGGGTTAGAAGGAGTAAAAAATGGCACGCACAGTGAACTGCATTAAATTGGGTAAAGAAGCCGAAGGGCTGGACTTCCCCCCCGCACCCGGTGAATTGGGCAAGAAAATTTTTGAAAACGTGTCCAAACAAGCCTGGCAAGACTGGTTAAAGCACCAAACCATGCTGGTCAACGAAAACCGCCTGAGCCTGGCTGATGCACGCGCCCGCAAGTACCTGATGGAGCAAATGGAAAAGCATTTCTTTGGCGATGGTGCCGAACAGGCAGCGGGTTATGTACCACCCAGCAACTGATTGATCGAAGCAAATTTAGCTAAAAAAAAGCCCGCTACACAGTAATGAAGCGGGCTTTCTAGTTTTACTAAGGCACAAACAGTGGTTGATCAGTTTCCCGAGGCTTCTTGGGCAACTGCCTCTGGACCTTGGTGGCGAACGTCACGCCCTTTGACCATGTAAACCACGTGTTCAGACATATTTTTGGAATGGTCGCCAATTCGTTCAATTGCTTTTGCAATAAACAAAATTTCAATAGAACGAGAAATAGTGCGTGGGTCTTCCATCATAAAGGTGATCAACTGGCGCAAAATCGCCTTGAATTCGTCGTCCACTTCGATATCCGCCTTCACCACTTCAGCCGCCGAAACCGCATTCACCCGAGCGTATGAATCCAACACCTTGCGCAACATGGCAATTGCGTTGCCGGCAATGCGATGCAGATCAACTTTGGGCACAAAATGTTTACCGGCATCGGCAATCATCATGCCCATACGCGCCACTTTCTCAGCCTCATCACCAATTCGCTCAAGGTCGCGAATCATTTTGATGGCCACAATCACGGAACGCAAATCGACGGCTGCTGGTTGGCGACGCGCAAGAATATGGTTACACAATTCATCAATTTCAAGTTCGATGTCGTTGACCTCTTTCTCGCGACGAATCACTTCCTTGAAAATGTTGGTATCGGCCGCACCCAGACCCTCGATTGCTGACACGATCTGATTCTCCACCAGGCCGCCCATCTGTAGAACGCGAGTGCGCAGCGACTCCAGTTCGGCGTCGTACTGTTTGGAGGTGTGTTCAGTCATTTGTCTTCCTTAACCGGATAATTGTTGTAACGATGCAATGTGGCACAAGCACATGACAGGAATTTGTCAAACCGAGCCACATCGTCACTTTATTCTGCCATGTTCTACACAATTATTCAGGCCTTCATCCTGTCTGCATGTGGGATTAAAGGGTTTTTATGCCCTCTGCTGTCGCTATTAGCACCACATCGGCCTTTCGAATCGCAAAAAGCCCGTTGGTTACCACGCCCGGCCAATGATTAATATCTTTTTCCATGGCAACCGGATCGGTGATTTTCAAGCCACTCACATCCAGAATGATGTTGCCGTTGTCGGTGGTAAAACCTTCGCGCAATTTCACCTGACCACCCAAGGCTTCGAGCTTTCGAGCAATCGCATTGCGCGCCATGGGCAAAACCTCAACTGGCAAAGGGAAAGCCCCCAGCACTTGCACCAGCTTCGATTGGTCTGCGATACAAACAAATTTTTCAGAAATATCAGCCACAATTTTCTCGCGGGTGTTGGCACCGCCACCACCCTTGATCAGGCAATTCGCTGGATCCACTTCATCAGCGCCGTCCACGTAAATCGACAGACTTTCTACATCGTTCATGTCGACAATCAGCACGCCAATTTCACGCAGCTTTTTCTCGGAACGCACGGAAGATGACACTGCGCCCTTGAGTTGAATGCCTGACTCGGCCAAGGCATCAATGAAGCAATCCACAGTCGACCCAGTGCCCACACCGAGTACGGTGCCAGGCTGGACATATTCAAGCGCGGCCTTGGCCACCATTTTCTTCAGTGTTAGAGCATCCATGATGGGTGTTGATATTCCTGATTGATATTGAGTGTGCTGACGGGTAAACCGTATTTTAAAGGCAGAAGTGAAGCGGAAAAGAAAAAACCAACTGCATGCAGTTGGTTTTTCCTGAGTTTGCGACCAAGAGGTCTGTGTTTACTTCTTTTTCTGGGCTGGTAAATCGGTACACACACCTTTGTAAACCTCAGCAGCCATGCCCACACTTTCACACAGGGTTGGGTGGGGGTGAATGGTTTTGCCAATGTCGACAGCGTCTGCGCCCATTTCTACGGCCAGGCATACTTCACCGATCAAGTCGCCGGCATTCATGCCGACAATACCGCCGCCCACCACACGCTTGGTTTCCTCATCAAACAGAAGTTTGGTGAAGCCATCATCGGCGTTGTTGGCAATGGCACGACCGGACGCCGCCCACGGGAATACCGCTTTGCCCACTTTAATGCCTTGGTCTTTGGCCTGGTCTTCAGTCAGACCGACCCAGGCCACCTCGGGGTGGGTATAGGCCACGCTTGGAATAACCCGAGCATCGAAATAGGCTTTTTCATCCGCAGCGGCTTCAGCGGCCACATGGGCTTCATGCACAGCCTTGTGCGCCAACATGGGTTGCCCCACTACATCGCCGATGGCGAAAATATTCGGCACGTTGGTGCGCATTTGCTTGTCCACCGGGATAAAGCCACGGTCAGTGACAGAAACACCTGCTTTGTCAGCACCAATTTTTTTGCCATTGGGCGTACGGCCCACTGACACCAACACCATGTCGTAAAGCTGGGGTTCTTTCGGGGCTTGCTCACCTTCGAAAGTTACCAAAATGCCTTTCTTGGTGGCCTCAACCCCCACAGTTTTGGTTTTCATCATGATGTTGTCAAAACGCGGTGTATTGCGCTTCTGCCAAACCTTGACCAAATCACGGTCAGCACCTTGCATCAGGCCATCGAGCATTTCGACCACATCAAGGCGTGCGCCCAGCGCGGAATACACAGTGGCCATTTCAAGGCCGATGATGCCACCGCCAATAATCAACATGCGTTTGGGAACAAACGGCAGTTCAAGGGCACCGGTGGAATCGACAATTCGCGGATCTTCAGGAATAAATGGCAAATGCACAGGTTGCGAACCAGCAGCAACAATTGCCTTGCCAAATTGCACCACTTGTTTACCGCCATCGGCAGCCACCACTTCCAGGTGATTGGCGCTCAAAAAGCTGCCCACACCTTGCAGGGTTTTTACCTTGCGGCCCTTGGCCATGCCAGCCAAACCACCGGTCAGCTTGCCAACCACGCCTGCTTTGTGCGCACGCAGTTTGTCGAGATCAATTTTCGGCTTTGCAAATGCAATGCCGTGCTCGCCCATGTGCTGCGCTTCTTCCAGCACCTGTGCAGTGTGCAACAGTGCTTTGGAAGGAATGCAACCCACGTTCAAACACACACCACCCAAGGTGCTGTAGCGTTCAACCAGAATTGTGTTCATGCCAAGGTCGGCACTGCGGAACGCTGCGGAATATCCACCTGGACCCGCACCCAACACCAACACATCGCACGTGTGGTCCACTTGACCACTGTAGCTGCTGGCGGGGCCAGCAGATGCCACGGGTGCAGCGGCCACAGGCGCAGCCGGTTTGGACTCCGCCGCAGGTGCTGCTGGCTTGGACTCGGCGGCAGGGGTAGAAGCCGGGGCGGCAGCAGAAGCACCACCACCACTGATTTCGCAAATCTCGCTGCCCTTGGATACTTTGTCGCCCACTTTCACGAGCAGCTTGGTCACCACGCCATCATCCGATGCCGGAATTTCCATGCTGGCTTTGTCGGACTCCACCGTGATCAAGGATTGCTCCTTGCTCACTTTGTCGCCTTCTTTCACCAACACTTCAATAATTTCTACGGAATCAAAATCACCAATATCAGGAACGATCAGTTTCATGTGTTCATCCCCCTTTACAACAGCACTTTGCGCATGTCGGCCAACACGCCAGCAAGCTCAGTGGTAAATCGGGCAGCCATGGCACCGTCGATGACACGGTGGTCGTAACTCAAACTCAAAGGCAACATCAGGCGTGGTTCGAACTCCTTGCCGTTCCAAACCGGTTTCATGGCCGATTTGGACAAGCCGAGAATTGCAACTTCTGGTGCATTAATAATGGGGGTGAACAGGGTTCCACCCACACCGCCAAGGGATGACACCGTGAATGTGGCGCCTTGCATGTCGGCACCTTTCAGCTTGCCATCGCGTGCCTGGGCGGAAAGCTCGCCCAATTCATTGGCAATTTGCGCAAAGCCTTTTTGGTCAACGCCCTTGATCACAGGCACCACCAAACCATTGGGTGTGTCGGCTGCAAAACCGATGTTCCAATATTTTTTCACAATCAGCTTGTCGCCAGCTTCGCTTAGCGAGGCATTGAAAGCGGGGTACTTTTTCAGCACGGCCACGCAAGCTTTCATGACGAAAGCCAGCATGGTCAGCTTCACGCCCTGTTTGGCCAAAGCTGCATTGGTGTCTTTGCGGAATTGCTCCAGATCGGTAATGTCGGCTTCATCGAACTGGGTAACGTGGGGAATCATGACCCAGTTGCGATGCAAGTTCGGGCCAGACAGCTTCTTGATGCGAGAAAGTTCTTGTTCTTCAATTTCACCAAACTTGGTGAAATCCACTTTTGGCCAAGGCAACAAATCAAGACCGACACCACTGCCGCCCTTGGCTGCACCGGTCGAAGAAGAACCCACTCCCGCAACGGCGGCTTTCACAAAATTGCGAACGTCGTCGGGTGTAATGCGACCCTTGGGCCCAGTGCCTTGCACGGTGGTCAAATTCACACCCAGTTCACGTGCAAACTTGCGCACTGAAGGGCTTGCGTGCGGTGCGTTCACCGGTGCAGCTGTTGGATTGTGCGGCTCAGCACTAACTGGAGCAGCAGGCGCTGGCGCAGCGCTTGCAACAGGCGCAGGCGCTGCGGCTGGTGCTGCAAGCTTCGGTGCTTCCGTTTTGGCTGCCTCGGTTTTCGGTGCTTCTGCCTTTGGGGCCGCTTCAGATTTAGGCGCTGCAGCAGCACCTCCTTCAGCAGGCTCCAGAATCAGCATCAAGGTTCCTTCTTTAACCTTGTCGCCGATTTTCACTTTCAGTTCTTTTACTACGCCGGCTTGCGGGCAGGGAATTTCCATGCTGGCTTTGTCAGATTCCACCGTGATGATGGATTGCTCCGCCGATACGGTGTCACCGGCTTTCACCAGCACCTCAATGATTTCCACCCCGTCAAAATCGCCGATGTCGGGTACTTTGATTTCGATTGTCATTTCAGTCGTCCTTTTTATGCGTAGGCTGGGTTGGGCTTGTTGGGGTTGATGCCGTATTTCTTGATTGCATCACCCACGGTGCTCAAGGGAATTTCACCTTGATCGGCCAGGGCCTTCAATGCTGCAACGGTTACGAAATGACGGTTCACCTCAAAATGCTCACGCAACTTGGAGCGGAAATCGGAACGACCAAAACCATCGGTGCCCAATACTTTGTATTCACGACCTTTGGGCATGAATGGCCGAATTTGATCCGCAAACAACTTCATGTAGTCGGTTGAAGCCACAATTGGACCTTCGGTTTTTGCCAGCGTTTTTTCGACATAGCTAGGCTTGGATTTTTTCTCAGGGTGCAGCATGTTTTCACGTTCAACATCCAGGCCTTCACGGCGCAGTTCAGTGAAACTTGTTACTGACCACACATCGGCAGCAACACCCCAGTCTTTCTCAAGCAACTCGGCAGCTTCCAGTGATTCACGCAAAATGGTGCCCGAACCCAACAACTGAACGCGTTTCTTGCCCGCTTTCTTCAAGGCAGATTCGCGGCACACGTACATGCCTTTCAGAATGCCCTCTTCGGTGCCCTTTTTCAGACCAGGTTGCGCGTAGTTCTCGTTCATCACGGTGAGGTAATAAAACACGTTTTCCTGATCTTCAACCATGCGCTTCAAGCCATGTTGAATGATCACCGCCAGTTCGTGCGCAAATGTGGGATCGTAGCTAACGCAGTTGGGAATGGTCGAAGACAAAATATGGCTGTGACCATCTTCGTGCTGCAAACCTTCTCCATTCAATGTGGTGCGGCCAGCAGTGCCGCCCAACAGGAAGCCACGCGCTTGCATATCGCCTGCGGCCCAGGCCAGATCGCCCACACGTTGGAAACCGAACATGGAGTAATAAATGTAGAACGGAATCATGACGCGGTTGTTGGTGGAGTACGACGTGGCCGCCGCGATCCAGGAACTGAATGCGCCCGCTTCGTTGATGCCCTCTTCCAGAATTTGGCCGGCCTTGTCTTCGCGGTAGTACATCACCTGGTCGCGATCCACTGGTTCGTACAACTGCCCCTGTGAGGAATAAATACCCAACTGACGGAACATGCCTTCCATACCAAAGGTGCGGGCTTCATCGGGCACAATCGGCACAATGCGCTGACCCAGTTCTTTGTCGCGAACCAATGCAGTAAGTACGCGAACAAAAGCCTGGGTGGTGGAAATTTCACGGCCTTCCTTGGTGGGCTCCAGCACTGATTCAAATGCATCCAGGCCAGGTACTTTCAGCTTTTCGTCGGCCTCGCGGCGACGCTTGGGCAAATAACCGCCCAAGGCTTGGCGACGTTCATGCAGGTATTTGATTTCCGGCGCATCGTCGGCCGGTTTGAAGAAAGGCACTTCGTCGATGATGTCGTCGGAAACCGGAATGTTGAAACGATCGCGAAATTCCTTGATGGATTGAATGTCCAGCTTCTTCTGCTGGTGAGTGGTGTTCTTGCCCTGACCCACTTTGCCCATGCCGAAACCTTTCACGGTTTTTGCAAGAATCACTGTGGGCTGACCTTCGTGTTTCATGGCCGCATCGTATGCAGCATGTACCTTGTGCGGGTCGTGGCCGCCACGGTTCAAGCGCCAAATGTCTTCATCGGTCATGCGGGCAACCATTTCCAGCAATTTGGGGTGCTTGCCAAAGAAGTTTTTACGCACATAAGCGCCGTCGTTGGCCTTGCAGTTTTGGTATTCGCCATCGACCATTTCCAGCATGACTTTGCGCATCAGCCCGTCTTTGTCGCGGGCCAGCAGTTCATCCCAGTAACCGCCCCAAATTACTTTGAGTACATTCCAGCCTGAACCACGGAACTCGCCTTCGAGTTCCTGAATAATTTTACCGTTACCACGCACAGGGCCATCGAGGCGCTGCAAGTTACAGTTCACCACAAACACCAGGTTGTCGAGCTTCTCGCGCGCGGCCATGCCGATGGCGCCCAATGATTCGGGTTCGTCCATTTCACCGTCACCGCAGAACACCCACACTTTGCGCTTGGATGTATCGCAAATACCGCGGGCGTGCAGGTACTTCAGGAAACGGGCTTGGTAAATACCCATCAACGGGCCAAGACCCATTGACACGGTGGGGAACTGCCAGAATTCAGGCATCAGCTTGGGGTGGGGGTAGCTTGAAAGACCTTTGCCATCCACTTCCTGACGGAAGTTGTCCAGTTGATCCTCGGTTAGGCGACCCTCGAGAAAGGCGCGGGCATAAATACCGGGAGAAACATGGCCTTGAAGGTACAACAAGTCGCCGCCGTGGTTTTCATCTTCAGCATGCCAAAAGTGGTTAAAACCCACGCCCAACATGGTAGCCAGGGATGCAAACGATGCAATGTGACCACCCAGGTCTCCGCCATCGGGCGGGCTTTTTTTGTTGGCACGCACCACCATGGCCATGGCGTTCCAGCGCATCCAGCTGCGCAGGCGCTCTTCATATTCCATGTTGCCGGGGCAACGGGTTTCAAGGTGCACGGGGATGGTGTTCACGTACTCGGTGTTCGCCGAAAACGGGATAAAGGCACCGCTTAAACGGGCTTTGGCAATGAGTTGTTCGAGCAAGTAATGCGCGCGCTCCGGGCCTTCGCGTTCAAGCACGGCCTCCAGGGCATCTAGCCATTCTTGGGTTTCTTGGAAATCGGGATCGTCCGATCCGGGGAAATCGAGTTGCGCTGACATTGCTTCCTCCTTGGGTCTCTGGGTTCTTTTGCAGAAGTACGAGCTTTTGGCTGTATTTCCTGTTGATATTAGAGTATCACACCTAATTCATAAAGTTTCAAATTATGATTTGTGTTTTCATATCGTGGAATTTATAAGGATTTTCCCGAATCCCCTTGAATCCAGTCAACCCACCTGCCCGCTTGTTTTGTACACTTCAGTCATCTTCAGGATTTCGAGACCGATTCGACCGTGCGCCTCAGCGATCAACCCCGTACAAGCCCATTGGTTTGGGCCACCCCGCTGGTGGGCATCATTCTGTTTTTGCTCGCCATGGGGGCGTTTTTCTACACCCTGCATTCCGAGGATCAAAATCAAACCCAATTGCGGGTGATCCGCGATGTCGAACTTGCACGCCAAACCATTCGTACCCGCTTGCTGGCCTCGCAAGAACGCCTGAACCAAATCGCCCGTGGCTTTGAACAAAACAGCAGTGATGTTGAGGGGTTTCGCTTTTCCGCCCAAGCCCTGTTAAATGAGTTTCAGGAAGTCAGCAGCGTGCTGATTATTGATGAGGAAAGACGGGTCACCAATTTGGCCCTGCCTGGTTCGCGATCCTCGGAAGTGCTGCATCCCCTATTCCAAACCATCGAAGATGCCGAGAGCTACTGGGCATTCAACACCGCCAGGGAAACTCGCCTGCCCGTGTTTTCAAGACCTTTCCTGGACCCCTCCGGCAAGGTTTTTATTGAAGTTCATAGCCCGATCTTCAACAAGGGCGATTTCATTGGCACAGTTGCCGCGACCATTCCCCTTGCCTCTTTGCTCAACGATGCAGTGCCGGAGTCTTTTGTTCAACTCTATCTGGTCAGCATTGTGGACGGAGGGGGCAACCCGGTGGCGTCCAATGTCAGCCGGTCGATCGACAATGCCAAACTAAGCCACGAGGTACCGCTAGACCCACCGGGGCACGGCCTGAAACTGCGCGCAGTGCTTTACAAAACCAACACCGAGCTGTTCTCCAATATGCTGGCGTGGGCCGTGTTTGGACTTTCATTGGTGATTGTATGGAGTTTTATCTTGCTGTTTCGCCATGCGAAACTTCGCAGTCAGGCTGAGAAGCGATTGTTGGCTGAGACCAAGTTTCGACGTGCGATGGAGGACTCAGTGGTCACCGGGATGCGAGCCATCGACATGCAAGGGCGGATTACCTATGTCAACCCAGCTTTTTGCAAGATGACAGGCTACAAGGAATCGGAACTGGTGGGCATGACGCCGCCGTTTCCTTATTGGCCAGACCGGTCTTACGAGGAACAGCAAACCAATCTGGACTTGATTTTGTCGGGTAACGCGCCGCAGAAGGGCATCGAAGTGCAAGTTCGCAGGCGCGACGGCAGCGTGTTCGATGCGCGCATGTACGTTTCGCCACTGGTCGATAGCGATGGCCAGCAAAGTGGCTGGATGACCTCAATGACAGACATCACCGAACCCCGCAGGGTACGCGATGAGCTGGCTGCAGCCCACCGCCGGTTTGTTCGCATTCTCGAAGAGCTGGATGCCGCTGTTTGCGTGCAAGGCCCCGAGGCCGGGCTTGACGAATATATTTTCGTGAATCGGCTGCATCGCGAATGGTTTGGTAAAGCGATGCCGCCACGCATGTCGAAGAATCGCCGAAACCGTGTGAACCTGTATGAGCCTTTTGAGTGGCTTAATCCCGTTTCACAGCGTTGGTACGAGGTTCGAAGACGATCCATTTCCTGGGTAGACGGCGCAACGGTGGTGATGCAGGTGGCCACCGACATATCTTCGCGCAAGGAAGCCGAGGACATGTCACGTCAGCAACAGGAAAAACTGCAGTTCACCTCCCGATTAATCACGCTGGGTGAACTTGCCTCCTCCCTGGCCCACGAGATTAACCAGCCGCTGGCGGCCATTTCCAACTACAACATGGGCAGCGTCACACGCCTTAAAGCAGGCAAGGTAAGTCCTGAGGAACTGCTTCCTGTGCTGGAAAAGGTCAATGTCCAGGCCCAGCGCGCCGGAGCTGTCATTCGTCGCATTCGCGAGTTTGTGAAGCAACAGGAACCCAAGCGTGGCCCCTGCCCGATCGGAAAAATTATTGAGGATGCGATCAGCTTCTCGCGACTGGAGGCGAAACACCAGTCTGCACGAATCGAAATGCACCTGCCGGACGCATTGATGTCTGTAGTAGCAGACCCCGTACTGATCGAGCAAGTACTCATGAACTTGATCAAGAACGGACTTGAGGCCATGGGGCATTTGCCATCGGAGCAAAAGCTGATTGAAATCCAGGTGGGCCAATCGGCTCAGTTTGCCCTGATTGAAGTTCGGGATCACGGTGTTGGAGTGCCCGAAGAAATTCGTCAACGGCTGTTTGAGTCCTTTTTCACCACCAAATCCGATGGAATGGGCATGGGGCTGAACATCTGTCGTACTATTATTGAGTATCATCAAGGCCAATTGTGGGTAGAACCCGCGCAAGGCCAAGGCAGCGTGTTCAAGTTCACCTTGCCCTTGGCCGAAGACTCGGTGCTTGCGCACATCAACCCACCTGTTATGGAATAAAGCCAATGCTCCACACCCAGCCACGCCCCACCGAAATACAAGAAACCGTGTTCATCGTGGACGATGACGAGGCGGTGCGAGACTCGCTTCAATGGTTGATTGAAACCGAGGGATATCAGGTAAAAACCTATGAAGATCCTGAGTTGTTTCTGGAACAACTGGCATGGCCACAGCCCTGTGTGTTGCTGCTGGACATACGCATGCCCAAGCTTTCTGGCCTGGAAGTTCAAAAAACACTGAATGAACGCGGCATACCCATTCCGATCGTGTTCATCACCGGCCATGGCGATGTCACCCTGGCCGTTGAAACCATGAAAAACGGTGCGGTTGATTTTCTGGAAAAACCCTTTGATGAAGGCAAAATCAAAGACCTGATTCACCAGCACATGCGCCTTGCCCATGAACTTGCACAAACTGCCAAACTTGATGAACAAATCAACAAACTGTATTCCAAGCTGACAACGCGTGAGTTGCAGGTGCTTGAGCGCATCGTTTCTGGCCGTTTGAACAAACAAATAGCCGACGACCTGAATATCAGCATTAAAACAGTAGAGGCCCACCGCGCCAATATTATGGACAAGCTGCAAGTAACCACTGTGGCCGACTTGCTGAAAATTGCCTTGCGTAAATCACCGGAATTGGCACAGTCCTGACGATCTCTCAACAAGGCCCACTGCCAACCTGAAGGTGGGCCTTGTTCAATTGAACCATTTCAAATTTAAGAACTCATTCAACCATGTCTGCACAACTTATCAGCGGCACTGAACTGGCTGCCTCAATTCGTGAAACCATTGCAAAGCGCGCTGCCGAACTCACCGCGCTGGGCCACCAGCCGGGCTTGGCCGTGGTACTTGTGGGTGAAGACCCAGCCTCGCAGGTTTATGTGCGCAACAAGGTATCTGCGTGCGAGAAAGCGGGCTTTAAATCGGTCATGCACCGCATGCCCGAAAACACCAGCCAGGACGCGCTGGTGGGCTTGGTTGAACAACTAAATGCCGACCCCAGCATCCACGGCATTCTGGTGCAACTGCCTTTGCCCAAGCACCTGGATTCGCATTTGGTGATTGAGTCCATCAACGCCGAAAAAGATGTGGATGGCTTTCACATCAGCAATGCGGGCTTGCTGATGACAGGCAAACCCCTGTTTCGCCCGTGTACGCCCTACGGCGTGATGAAAATGCTGGAATTGACTGGCATTGAATTGCGTGGCGCAGAAGCAGTCGTCATTGGCGCGAGCAACATTGTGGGCAAGCCCCAAGCCATGTTGCTGCTGCAACAAGGTGCAACGGTCACCTTGTGCAACAGCAAAACCAAAGACCTGAAAGCGCATTGCCAGCGCGCTGACATACTTGTCGTTGCGGTGGGGCGCCCCAATATGATTACTGGCGACATGATCAAACCCGGCGCAGTGGTGATCGATGTGGGTATTAATCGCCTGCCAGACGGAAAATTGTGTGGCGATGTGGATTTTGAATCAGCCAAGGAAGTGGCCGGCTGGATTACGCCAGTGCCTGGCGGCGTTGGCCCCATGACCATCACCATGCTGTTGCAAAACACAATTGAAGCGGTTGAACGCAGCATATAAGCGCAGCCTTTAAGCATTTTTTAGCAGGACCCAAGACCTATGAACGCGAACATGAGCAACCCCCTACTCGACTTTTCCGGATTACCTCGTTTTTCGGATATCAAAACCGAGCACGTGGAACCAGCAATTGACACGCTGCTTGCGACCGCAAAAAAACAACTGGAAACAACCGCCAGCACTGCACCAGAACAAGCAACTTGGGAAGACACCCTTCTGCCACTGGATGTGGTCTGTGAACAGCTCAGCCGCGCTTGGGGTGTGGTGGGTCATCTGCATTCGGTGGCCGACACCGACGAACTGCGCGCCGCCTACAATGCCTGTTTGCCAAAAACCACCGAATTCTGGACCATGGTTGGGCAGGACGAACGCCTGTATGCCATATACAAAGCCATTGAACAAAGTGATGCGGCCAAGCTGTTCACACCGGCGCGACTGAAAGTACTGGCCAATTCCATTCGCGGCTTCAAGCTTGGCGGTGCCGAACTGCCGGCTGATCAAAAGCCGCGCTACGCCGAAATTCAAGACCGCCAGGCGGCCATTACGGCCAAGTTTTCTGAAAACGTGCTGGACGCGACCAATGCCTTTGAACTGATCGTGACCGACAAAGCCGAGTTGGCGGGCATTCCCGATTATGCAGTTCAGGCCGCTGAAGAGTTGGCGAAATCTGAGGGCAAGGAAGGCTACAAATTCACCCTTCAATTCCCCTCCTATTTTCCTGTGTTGCAGTACGCAGACAAACGCGAGTTGCGCGAAACCCTTTATGAGGCTTATGCAAAGCGCGCGTCTGAATTCGGCCCTGCGGAGCTCGACAACACGGCACTGATCCGCGAGCTGCTCCAGCTGCGCCTTGAAGAAGCCCAAATGTTGGGTTACAAGAATTTCGGTGAATTGAGCCTGGTTCCAAAAATGGCCAACACACCCGGTGAGGTTGTAAACTTCCTGCGCGAATTGGCCCTGAAGGCCAAACCATTTGCCTTGCGTGACCTTGAAGAAATCAAGGCATTTGCGAAAGCCGAGCTGGGCATGGATGAATTGCAAAGCTGGGACATGAGCTATGCATCCGAAAAACTGAAAGAAAAGAAATACGCCTTCAGTGATCTCGAAGTGCGCCAATACTTTCAGGAAGACCGCGTGCTGGATGGTCTGTTCAAGCTGACCGAGAAGCTGTTCAGCGTGCAAATTGTGAAAGCCCAGGCGGACACCTGGCACCCCGATGTACGCTTCTTTGAAGTTCAGAAAGAAGGCAAAGCGATTGCGCACTTTTACCTGGATCCGTATGCGCGTGCCAGCAAGCGCTCAGGTGCCTGGATGGACGATGCCCGTGGCCGCAAACGCACAGACCAAGGTGTGCAAACACCTGTGGCTTACCTCACCTGCAACTACACAAAACCGGCAGCGGGCAAGCCGGCACAACTTTCGCACGACGACGTTCAAACCCTGTTTCATGAATTCGGGCATGGCATTCACCACATGCTGACCCGTGTAGACGAACTGGATGTGGCCGGCATCAATGGCGTGGAATGGGATGCAGTGGAGCTGCCATCGCAATTCATGGAAAACTTTGCCTGGGAATGGAGTGTGGTTGAATCACTGACTGCACACGAGACCACTGGCGAGCCAATGCCCCAAGCCTTGTTCGACAAAATGGTGGCCGCCAAGAATTTCCAGAGTGGTTTGCAAACCCTGCGCCAAATCGAGTTTTCCTTGTTCGACATGCTGGTGCACACCGATTTCGACCCGCACAGCGGAACGAATATTCTGGACCTGCTGGCCCAAGTACGCAGCGAGGTGGCAGTGTTGATTCCCCCAGCCTACAACCGATTCCCCAATTCGTTCGGTCATATTTTTGCGGGTGGCTATGCCGCGGGTTACTACAGCTACAAGTGGGCTGAAGTATTGTCGGCCGATGCATTTGCCATGTTCGAGGAAAACGGTGTGGTAAGCCCGGAAACTGGCAAGAAGTTTCTGGAGGAAATACTGTCGGTGGGTGGCAGCCGCCCGGCAGCAGAATCGTTCAAGGCCTTCCGTGGTCGCGAACCCAGTATCGACGCCCTGCTTCGCCACACTGGCATGGTTGACAACAGGCAGGCGGCGTAATGGCCAACATTCAACTTGCAACCTGGAATGTGAATTCGCTGAAGGTGCGTTTGCCGCACCTCTTGCAGTGGCTTGAAAGCAACCCGGTTGACTTGCTAGGCCTTCAAGAGTTGAAACTGACTGACGAGAACTTTCCAGTGGCCGAGCTTCAAGCCGCTGGATACGGTGCCGTATTTGCAGGTCAAAAAACCTACAACGGCGTGGCCATTCTGTACAAAAAAGCCACCATGCCTGAGCCTGCAGATGTGCAGGTGAACTTGCCCAGCTTTCCGGATGAACAAAAGCGGGTCATTGCAGCCACATTCGGTGAATTGCGCTTTATCAGCGCCTATGTGGTCAATGGCTCAGAAGTGGGCTCGGACAAGTTCGAGTACAAAAAAACCTGGCTGGATGCCTTGCTGAAAGACTGCAAAGGTTGGCTTGCCCAATATCCAAAGCTGGCCTTGGTGGGCGATTACAACATTGCCCCCGACGACCGCGATGTGCACGACCCCAAGGCTTGGGCCGGGCAAGTGTTGTGCTCAGACGATGAACGCAGTCGCTTCAACACGCTTCTGGGTATGGGTTTGGTCGACAGTTTTCGCCTGTTTGAGCAACCCGAGAAAACCTTCTCGTGGTGGGATTACCGCATGCTGGGTTTTCAGAAAAACAAAGGCTTGAGAATTGACCATGTTTTACTTTCCAAGCCACTTGCCGAGAATTGCACAGCCAGCGTGATTGACCGTGCCCCCCGCAAATGGGAAAAGCCTTCCGACCACGCCCCCGCAATTGCAACCTTGAGTATTTGATTGACAAGCACCCCCCTCCAAAAGGGGGAATGCTTGAACCCAACAACCGAACTTTAGACACTGATAGCAGGCGATTTACCCCTCTAATTAGGCAATTAGTCTGGGGTAAGCGATGCGATGATCGAGGCTGTTCATCACCCTCCCAATCGCTCCGAATCATGAACCTAAAGACTCTGCCCCTTTCCAAACAGATCAGCTTCACCAGCGCGGCCTTGGTGGCCTTGATTGTATTGAGTCTGGTCGGCATTACTGCTGCTTACACTTTCAATGCCGCCACTGCGCGCACCGAGCGTGCCGTTTCAACTCAGGCTGAAGGTTTGCGACAAACAATGGAAATTGCCTACAAGCTGTCAGAAGGCTCTGTGACGCAACTTGCCGAATTGTTTGAGGTTGAGTTCAAGGGTGAGTTACTGGTTGATCCAGAACAGCCAATTTCAATTACCCCTGAAATTGACGGCCCCATGGTTACCCTGGATTCTACTTTCATCACCGGCAACTACGGTGTGGTCGATAACTTTACAAAAATGACCGGTGGCATTGCCACGGTGTTTGTTCGCACGGGCGACGACTACCTGCGAATTTCCACGAGTTTGAAGAAAGAAAATGGCGACCGTGCCGTGGGCACCAAGCTGGATCGCAGCCACCCAAGCTACGCCAAGGTGATTAAAGGCGAAACCTATGTGGGTGAAGCCCTGCTGTTCGGCAAGCGATACATGTCCAAGTACCTGCCGATTAAAAGCACCAACGGTCAACATGATTTGGTGCTGTACATTGGTTTTGATATGACCAATCTGTTTGCCGATGTTCAGAATGCCGTGTTAAGCACACGCGTTGGCGAAACTGGCATTCCTTACGTGCTGTACACCACAGGTGCCAATGCAGGCAAAGTAATGATTCACTCGCAATTCAAAGGCGATGAATTCAAGGAATTGGCAGCCAAGGAATCTGATTTGCAGGGTTTGCTCGACAAGATGAGCAAGGAAGACAAAGGTATTACCCAAGTCAGCTGGAACGATCCGAAATCAGGTGAAAGCCGCACAGAGTTTGTTGCATTCACCAAGGTTCCCCAGTGGGGCGGTGCAGCCATTGTTGCACCAGCGCTTACCTCTGAAATGTTTAGCACCATTTACGCCATGTCGTCGATGATGGTTGTGATGGGCCTGATCGCCTCTGCAATAATTGCTTTGGCCCTGTTTTGGGTAACCAACCGCTTGACTGCTTCTACCAAAGTACTGACTGCCTTGGCCTTGAAGTTGGGCAATGGCGATATGACCGCACGTGCTGCCGACGATGTGACCAATGGCAGCGTGTCCACGAAAAACGAAATCAGCCTGCTGGCTCGCAGCATGAATCGCATGGCTGAAAGCATGGAACAGGCGCTGGGCGCGGTAAAACGCAGCACAGATCAAGTTCAGTTTGCTTCTGAAGATCTGGTTCAAACCAGCGAAGAATTGAGCAAGGGTGCCGCATCGGGCAGCGATGCCGCCTCGGGTATGGCTGCTGCAGTTGAAGAAATGTCTTCTTCCATCTCCAGCGTGGGTGAGTCTGCAACCGAAGCCAAAGACGTGAGCAACAAGGCTCGCCAGTTGGCTGATGATGGCCTGGGTGCGATCAATTCAGCCACCCAGCAAATGCACAAGATTTCCGAGAACGTTCAGGGAACTGCCAGTGTGATTCAACAACTGGGTGAACAGTCTCGCGAGATTTCTGAAATTGCGCTGATTATCAAGGGCATTGCAGAGCAAACCAACCTGCTGGCCTTGAATGCCGCCATTGAAGCCGCACGTGCCGGCGAACAAGGTCGAGGTTTCTCTGTTGTGGCCGATGAGGTGCGCAAGCTTGCTGAACGCACTCGCAAATCTACCGACGATATTCACGGCATGATTGAAGCCATTCAAAACAGCTCAGGCGTGGCCGTGAACAACATGGACATGGCTGTAGAAAGCGTGAAAAAAGGCGTGGAACTTGTGGACCGTGCAGGCCAGGCGATGAATCAAATTACGGCAGACTCTTCTGCGGTAGCGCATTCAGTTGAAAATATTCACGCTGCCTTGCTGGAGCAAAACCAGGCCTCGGAAAGCATCGGCCAGCAAGTGGAAGTGGTAGCCCAGTTGTCCGAAGGCAACCTGGACATGGCACGCCGCGCGGCCAATGCTGTTTCAGGCCTGAAGGGTGTGGCCACCGATCTGTCCAATATTCTGAAAAAGTTTCAGGTTAAAAACATGTAATCTCACACCACCCGGTGTAACAAAAAAGCCTCTGCATGCAGAGGCTTTTTTATTGGTGGGGCTGAACCAATCAATCGATGTCTTTTACATCAATGTTCAGATCCTGAATTTTACGGGTAATGGTGTTGCGCCCTATTCCCAAACGCTGAGCGGCTTCAATTCGTTTGCCGTGTGTTGCCTTCAAAGCAGCTTGAATCATGATGGTTTCAAACTGGGCAGTTAAGGCATCCATCACATCAGGTTGGCCGCTTTCCAATGCCTTTTCAGCCTCGACGAACAGCAATTCAAGCCAACTGACACTGCCAACCGGCACAGGTGAATTCGAAAAGGAATCCACCACGCCAGAATCAACAGGATACTTGCCAGCAGACATGCCCAAGTTCAGCGGCAACGCCTGCGCATCTGTTGCAGGCAAGACAGGACTGCCTTCGGCACGCCAAAAACTGGGGCTTGTAGAGGAGTTCTCCGCCATTTTATCCGGCGCTTTAGCACCTTCGTTCTGGAAGGCATTGAGCTCAGGAGGCAAATCACGCGCCTCGACCAATTGGGCAGGTGCCATTACAGTGATCCAACGGCACACGTTTTCCAGTTGGCGCACATTGCCCGGAAACGGGAATTCACCGATGATTCGAATGGCTGAATCGGACAGGCGTTTGGTTTCAGTACCCAGTTCACGTGCCGACACATTGAGAAAGTGTTTAGCGAGAATGGGAATGTCTTCCTGCCGCTCGCGCAGCGGAGGCAATCGAAGACGAATCACATTCAAACGGTGATATAAATCCTCGCGGAACATGCCAAGCTTCACACGTTCATCCAGATTCTGGTGTGTGGCTGCAATCACCCGCACATTGGCTTTGATCGGTTGCTGGCCGCCCACACGGTAAAAATGTCCGTCAGACAACACCCGTAGCAAACGGGTTTGCAGTTCAGCGGGCATGTCGCCAATTTCATCCAGAAACAGCGTACCGCCCTCGGCCTGCTCAAACCTGCCCTGCCGTTGAGCCTGCGCACCCGTGAAGGAACCACGCTCGTGACCAAACAATTCCGATTCAAGCAAGTCTTTGGGAATGGCTGCCGTATTCAAGGCAATAAACGGCTTAGCTGCGCGCGGGCTGTGGCGGTGCAATGCACGGGCCACCAATTCCTTGCCTGCGCCGCTCTCGCCCGTAATCAATACGGTGACATTGGACTGCGACAAACGGCCGATGGCGCGAAAAACGTCTTGCATGGCGGGCGCCTGACCCAATATTTCAGGGGCTGCCGTATCAGCTTCTTCAACAAACTCTTCAGTTTGCGATTCGCGCACTGCGCGCAGAATCAATTCAACCGCTTTTTCTATGTCGAATGGCTTGGGAAGGTATTCAAATGCGCCGCCCTGAAAGGCAGACACCGCACTGTCCAAATCAGAATAAGCCGTCATGATGATGACCGGCAAATCAGGCTGAAGCTCGCGAACCTTGGACAGTAGCGTAAGCCCGCTTTGCCCTGGCATGCGAATATCTGAGACCAATACCTGTGGTACTTCAGTTTCCAGTCGTTCTAAAACCTCGGCTGCGGACGAAAAAATTTCGCAAGGAATCCCTTCGCGGGAAATTGCTTTTTGCAACACCCATCGAATGGAGTGGTCATCATCAACAACCCAAATTGGACGCATTAATTGTGGTTCCTTCAAACCGCTCAGCTGGTAGCGTGATCAAACTGAAGCGGCAATGTGACTTTAAAAAGTGTTCTTCCCGGTGTGGAGCTGCATTCAATAATGCCTTCGTGTTGTTGCACGAATGTTTGAGCCAACGTTAAGCCCAAACCACTGCCGCCCTCACGCCCGGAAACCAGCGGGAAAAAAATTCTTTCCATGATTTCGGCAGGTATACCGGGTCCGTTGTCGATCACTTGCAAGTCTAATGCCAGCCTGTGTTGTTTGCGGTTTAAGGTTACCCTACGCACCACTCTGGTGCATAGAGTTATTTGTGCGGTGCTTTCTGCGATTTGAGGTGCCAAAGCTTGTGCAGCATTGCGCACTATATTCAGGATTGCCTGAATAAGCTGCTCCAGGTCGCCCAAAAACTCGGGGATGGAAATGTCGTAGTCACGAACGAATTTCAAACCTTTTGGATGCTCAGCCAAAATCACAGAACGGACACGCTCGCACACCTCGTGAATATTCATCATCGAGACAATGTGAGGTTTGCGGTGCGGGGCCAGCAGACGATCAACCAGGGTTTGCAGGCGATCTGATTCCTTGATCACCACCTGCGTGTACTCTTTTAGCTCGGGTGAAGGCAGCTCAATTTCAAGCAACTGCGCAGCGCCGCGAATACCTCCCAAAGGATTCTTGATTTCATGGGCCAGGTTGCGAATCAGCTCTTTGTTCGCAAGCGACTGGTCCATCATTCTGGCTTCGCGATCTACTTTGAGCTGCTGTTCAATTTCACGCAGCTCGATAACGGTGACGCCGTTGGCACCATCGGGACATGAAAGAGTCACGTGCACATGCTCTGAGGTACCGCTTGGACGAATCAGTTCAAACACCTGCCGCTTGACACCAAAGGGATCTATCAGGGATTTGTTGAGAAACTCCCGAAACGCATTGGCCTCGACGAACCACGCGGCCAGTGACTGCCCATCCAGGCTTCGCCGTGACACTTCAAGCAAAGTTTCGGCAGACAGATTGGCGTACAACACCACGCCTTCCGGGTTACTTACCACCACCGCAGTGGCCAACAATTCAAGGCCTTGAAACCGTTCTTTTTTCACTTCGTCCTCGGGTGACCCGGCGGCATTCAAAACAGCTATTTTGAAAGACGGATCAATTCTGTTTTAAGAATTTCAATATTGTCATTGGTCACCATGATTTCCTGCTCAAGTCGTGAAACACGGTCCAAATATTTTTGGTAATTTTTCTCACTGCCCAAGCGATCAGGCTGGCCGTTTTTGTATTCGTCTTGCAAAGACTTCAACTTGCTTTCTTCAATGCGCAACTCTTCTTGCATAATTTTCATTCGATCGTCTTTCGCATTGAAATCAGAGGCTGAACGGTTGTCGTAAGCAGCCGTGGCTCGCCTTCCAGAACCACCGGTGGAGGAAGGCCCGGACATTCCGTTGCTTTTTGAGGCTGAACGGGGAGAAGGCACCACAGTAATCGGATTCAGGTTCAAAGGCACACAGCCGGCACCACCATCCGAGTTTTGATAGGTTCGAACACCGTCTGCGCCTGTACACACAAACATTTCGGTGCCTTTGGCTTGCGCCTTGGGTACAACAAAAACCCCCAGCACCAAGGCAAAAAATAAATGTTGGATGACGCTCGACTTCACCATGGTTGCATCTCTAAAAAATTCCGGACGACTTTCATGATACTCGATCCCCTTCGGAAGCCCCTCCCCATTGAAGGCGAGTGCTGATACCAGACGGGGGAAGACCTTTACAAACTGTTCAAAACAAAAATGGCCCTTTGCAGGGCCATTTTCACATCGGACTAATGCGTACAGTCTGAATTACAGGCCGTAGTACATGTCGTATTCAGCTGGGTGTGGGCTCATGCGCAAGCGCTGAACTTCTTCCATTTTCAAGGCAATGTATGAATCAATCATTTCCTTGCTGAACACGCCACCACGAGTCAGGAACTCGTGGTCAGCCTGCAGGGCTTCCAATGCCTGTTCCAGGCTGGAACACACGGTTGGTACCAATGCGTCTTCTTCTGGAGGCAAGTCATACAGGTTTTTGGTTGAGGCTTCACCGGGGTGAATCTTGTTCTGAATGCCGTCCAGACCAGCCATCAACAAGGCAGAAAACGCCAGGTATGGGTTGGCCATTGGATCCGGGAAGCGCGCTTCAATGCGGCGACCCTTGGGGTTGGACACGTGTGGAATGCGGATAGAAGCAGAACGGTTCTTGGCAGAGTAAGCCAGTTTTACCGGCGCTTCGTAATGAGGCACCAAACGCTTGTACGAGTTTGTAGATGGGTTGGTGATCGCGTTCAGGGCACGTGCGTGCTTGATGATACCGCCGATGTAGTACAGGGCGAAATCAGACAAACCTGCGTAACCGTTACCAGCAAACAGGTTCACGCCGTCTTTCCAGATCGACTGGTGAACGTGCATACCGGAACCGTTGTCGCCCCACATTGGCTTGGGCATGAATGTGGCTGTTTTGCCATAGCTGGCGGCCACGTTCCATACGGTGTACTTCAAAATTTGAGTCCAGTCAGCGCGCTTGGTCAGCGTGGAGAACATGGTGCCGATTTCGTTCTGGCCTGCGCCAGCCACTTCGTGGTGGTGCACTTCAACGGGTACGCCTTGCTGTTCCAGCAACAGACACATTTCCGAACGAATGTCCTGGAAAGAATCAGTTGGGGACACAGGGAAATAGCCGCCTTTTACTGTTGGGCGATGACCCAGGTTACCGTGCTCGTAATCGATGCTGGTAGACCATGCAGCTTCTTCTGATTTGATCTTGAAGAAACAGCCAGACATTTCATCACCCCAGGTGATGCTGTCGAAAATAAAGAATTCGGGTTCTGGACCGAAGTAGGCCGTGTCGCCCAGGCCAGAGGACTTCAGATAAGCTTCAGCACGGCGCGCGATGGAGCGTGGGTCGCGGTCGTAACCCTTGCCATCGGTTGGCTCGATTACATCGCAAGTCAAAATCAGTGTGGGCTCTTCGCGGAACGGGTCCATGCGAGCAGTGTCAGCATCGGGCACCAATAGCATGTCAGAGGCTTCAATGCCTTTCCAGCCAGCGATGGAAGAGCCATCGAATGCATGGCCAGACTCGAACTTGTCTTCGTCAAACATCTTAACTGGCACAGACACGTGCTGTTCTTTGCCTTTGGTGTCGGTGAAGCGGAAGTCAATAAACTTCACTTCGTTTTCCGCAACCATCTTCATTACATCTTGGGCGGTCGCCATTGAAAATCTCCTGGTACGTGAGGTGGATAGTGATCTAAAAAAATTCTGGGTTGAACTCTTTGATTTAAGCGAAACAATAGCACGTTCGATACAGCTATATATGACGCTCAGCACGAATTCAATCTTCAACGTGGAGGGGTAAAGCAAAGTTCATACCAAGTCGCAGGCAACACCAAATCAAGGCTTCACGCAGGTCACTTTGAATCCATCCAATCTGATTTGCACCATTACAGTGCAAAACGCACCACAACGGTGCAAATTAGTATTTTGTCTAATCGATCGCATGCTTGTATTACAATACACTCATTGATAATGCCATTTGCGAACAACATCTTGATGCCACCATCCACCTCACAACAATTGATTGACCTGGCCAAACAGTACGCGTCTGAAAAGGGGCTGGGCTATTTGGGCGCGCTGACCCCCCAAGAAGCCTGGGCGTTACTCAATACCGATGAAAATGCCGTGCTGATTGATGTGCGAACAGACGCAGAACTGGATTGGGTTGGGCAAGTGAGTTTTTCAGAGGACCGCTCATTTCACGTGGAGTGGAACAATTATCCCGACGGAATACGCAACCCAGACTTTATTGCTCAAATTGAAGCGCGGGTTGAAAAGCATCAACCGGTACTTTTTATTTGCAGAAGCGGTGCTCGCTCACACCATGCCGCCACATTGGCTGCCAAGCATGGTTTTGAATTTGCAATCAATGTTCTGGAAGGATTTGAGGGTGACAAGAACGACTTTCACCAGCGTTCGAGTACAAATGGATGGCGTTTTCATGGGCTGCCCTGGGAGCAACATTAACGCCGCAATATGGGCATTATTGCCCGAAAAGGCCAAACAACCTGCCAGCCACAAAAAACGCTGCCAAACAGCCCAGCACATGCACTGCGGCATGCCCCAAGGCCAGTACAGGCTTGTCGAGCAACAAATTAGCGCCTTCGGCTGTGAAAGCAGAGAAAGTGGTCAACCCACCCAATACCCCAGTCATGAGAAACAAACCCACAGGGTTGGCTTTTAGCCACACGGGTCCCAAAACCGAGAACAAAATACCGGCGACAAAGCCGCCCGCCAGGTTGGCCGCCAAGGTCCCGATTTGAAAAGGTAACCAGGCGGGTTGGATCAATACCAACCCCAGGCCATAACGCCCTACTCCACCCAAGCCTGCGCCCACAAACACTGCCAAGGCGTTCAGCGCACTCACTGAGCCTGCTCCCAACGTGTTTTGGCGGAATCGTCGCTGTCGCGTGCGGACACCCAACGCGCACCGTCAGGCGTGTCTTCCTTTTTCCAGAAGGGCGCTTCTGTTTTCAGGTAATCCATGATGAACTCACAGGCCAAAAAAGCCTGCTGCCGGTGTTCGCTGGTGGCTGCGGCAAACACGATCTGATCCTCAGGATACAGTGACCCTACTCGGTGAATAATCATGGCTGATGTAATTTCGAACCGTGCATCAGCCACCTTCAAAATGTTTTCAAGTGCCTTTTCCGTCATGCCCGGGTAATGCTCAAGGGTCATTGCCTGAACTTTGCTGTTGTCGTTGATGTCGCGCACGGTGCCAATAAAGCTTGCCACTGCACCAATTTCGGGCAAACCTTGCCGAAGCCAGCGAATTTCCTCGGCCACATCAAAATCTGCCTCTTGAACCAAGACCTTGGAGCGCTTCATTTCAACCCCCTGTAACCGGCGGGAAAAAGGCGACCTCTGCGTGCTCAGCCACGGGGGTTTCATCATCGGCCATGTCCTGGTTTACAGCAGCACGCACACGCCCCACTTCTGAAATGGCCCTGGCGAAATCTGGATACTCGGCACACAAATAGGCACGCAAACCTGCCACGGTTGCAGGTGAAAATATCGCGTTGATCTCCAGACCGTCGCGCCCAACATATTCTTTCAGGCTCGCAAAAAACCGCACTTTTACTTTCATTTCATCAAATCCTGATACGACACGTAATCAACCCAGCCGCCCGGCTCAACTTGCTGCCCTTTGGCCAATCTGATCAAACCGCTGGAGCTGGCCAGCGAAG
The DNA here is from genome assembly GCF_058448965.1 of Limnobacter sp. G6BE5S. Classification (NCBI taxonomy): domain Bacteria; kingdom Pseudomonadati; phylum Pseudomonadota; class Betaproteobacteria; order Burkholderiales; family Burkholderiaceae; genus Limnobacter; species Limnobacter sp. G6BE5S. Next base: position 123,197 of record NZ_JBZFLM010000004.1, on the reverse strand, counting down.
TCAACACGCCCGAGCTTTGATTCGCAAACAAACCCGCTTTGTCAGATTGTACATCGACCCGCAAAAACTCTTCACGGCGAGAATCGGGCTTGCTCCAGGCAAAATCCGCTTTTACTTTTCGCATGCGCGAACGCCAGTCCACCTCATTTCGGGCTTGGCCTTCCAGCAGGCCCAGAAAGGGTTTCACAATCAACTGAAAAGCGACTGCGCTCGAGACTGGATTACCAGGCAACCCGAAAAACCAGCTTTGCCCACCACCTGGTCGATTGATATGACCAAATGCAATGGGCTTGCCGGGCTTCATCGCCACTTTCCATGAACGCAGCTGCCCCACTTTTTCAATGGCGGGTTTCACATGATCTTCTTCGCCAACCGACACCCCACCCGAGCTGATCACCGCATCGCAATCGGCCAAAGACTGTAGCGCAGTGCAGGTGGCCTCAAAATTATCAGGAACAATGCCCACCGAGCGCACTTCCATATTCATCGACTCAAGAAGACCACACCACACATACTCGTTGGAGTTGTAGATTTGACCGGGCTGTAAAACTTCTCCGGGGCTTTGAAGCTCGCTGCCAGTGACCATGACACCCACTTTCAGGCGCTTGGTGACCGCCACAGCGGGCACGCCAATCGAGGCCAGCAAGCCCACATGAATTGCATCCAGGCGGGTGCCTTTGGACAACACCACCTGCCCGCTCGCAATGTCTTCGCCCGCGCGGCGTATCCACTGCCCTGGCTTTGACAAGGCGTTGAACGTGACGCTGGCGTCGTCATTGACCACAGCGTCTTCCTGCATGATCACGGAATCTGCGCCCGGAGGAATTGGTGCGCCGGTGAATATTCGGGCCACCGTTCCTGGCTGCAAATGTTGCGGTGAAGAACCGGCAGGCACACGTTGAGACACCCTGAATGGTTGACCCGGCTGTAAATCGGCACATCGAACTGCGTACCCATCCATGCCACTGTTGTCGTGCTGCGGTACGTTTAACGTGGACACAACGTCTTCGGCCAATACACGGCTCAAGGCATTCTTCAATTCCACAGATTCAGTACGCATTGCTTGCTGGGCGGCAATCGGCCACACCTGCTCAAGCAAATCATTCAAATCAATCATTCAAAAACCGTTTCAGAATAAATTTCGCAATTGAAGCGGGGTCATTCAAGGGGAGCACCGGCAAGCCGCGGCATTCAATTTCAGTGTCGCAAGCCACAGCCACAATGTTTTGATCCTGAGGATACAACACTGGCTTGCCGTTGGCCTCCCGCCAAATTTCAATTTTTGGAATATCTGCCCTTTTGAAACCTTCAACAATCACCAAGTCACAAGGAGACAGCTTTTCAAGTTGTTCTTCCAGGGTGGGCTCGGTTTCATTGCGCAACTCGTGCATTAACACCCAACGCTTGTTGGCTGTAATCAGTACTTCATAGGCGCCCGCCTCGCGGTGCCGATACGAGTCCTTGCCCGGTCGATCAATGTCAAAATCGTGATGGGCATGTTTAATCACAGACACCCGAACGCCCTCGCCAATCAAAATGGGCAAGAGCTGTTCAATCAATGTGGTTTTACCCACGCCGGAAAAACCGGCAAAGCCAAACACCTTGGGCACTTCAGTTTCCTTCTGACAGTTGCTTCTCGATCAGCAAAAGCTGCTGACCTGTTTCCTTCAAAATATCCGCGGATGGACGCGCCTTGCAACGCAATACGATTTCGAAACACGCACCGAATTGTGGTTCACCTTCAGGCACCACCGGGCTGGCGGCCAACAAATCGCCGCCATAACGTTGCACCAACATCCGCGATACTGGCAAACCCAAACCAGTTCCCCGACCAGCCTGTTTGCTGGTGTAGAACATTTTGAAAATGAGTTGCAGGCGATCAGGGGGAATCGCTTCACCGTTGTTTTGTACCAGAATTTGCACTGCTTGCTGACCATCGCTCAAACGAACATCTGCAGTTTTTATGCAAATGGTGGGCCCTTCATTCAAAGCGGCAAACTGCGCATCAAAGGCCCCCTCCAATGCATGGGTTGCATTGATCAACAAATTCACCATGACCTGCTGCAATTCGGTTTTGCTGATTTGCACCGTTTGCTGCGCAGAAAAATCAAACTTCAGTTGCGCACGCGCCGTGTCAATTTCATTGCGAACGAACAAAATACTGTCCTGAATGATTTCATTGACACTGACTTCTTCGGTGTAAGAAGCATATTCATCTGGTCTACAAAATTGCAGCAGCTTTTGAACAATATTGCGCATGCGGTGAACTTGCTCATCGAGCAAACGCAATGTTTTTGCGCTTTCAGGATCGTTCAAGGTGATGCGAATCAAATCCAGATGCCCCATCATGATCGCCAAGGGGTTATTGAATTCATGGGCAATACCCGCAGTCAATTGCCCCAAGGCCGCCAATTTCTCGGAGGCCAGCAACTGTTCCACCGCCTGATGAAGTTTTTGATTGGCCGCTTGCAAATCTGCCGTTCGTTGCCGCACACGCTCATCCAATTGCTCATTCAAGCCAAGCAACTCGCTGCGGCGAGCATCCAGTTGATCCAGCAAAGCATCAAAGTGATTGGCTAGGTCCGCAAACTCATCCTCGCGGCGAAGATCACCCACACGGGCTGCTGTATCGCCCTTTTCCTGCAGACTCATAATGTAGTTCATGCGGCGCAGCGGGTAAAAAATACCCGAAGTCAAGCGCACCACCATCATGGCACCCAACACCATGGCAGCGCCCACCGCCAGCAAAAACAAAATCAGCAACTGGGTTTTGATATTGGCGTAAGGTGCTTCCAGAAAGCCGACATAAAACATGCCGATCCGTGCGCCCTCTGGGCTCAACAACGGTGCGTAAGCGGCCACATACCAGTCGTTCACCACAAAGGCGCGTTCCAGCCACACTTCACCGCGCCCCAACACACTTTGCCGAACCACATCGGAAACTCGGGTACCCAAGGCACGCGACTCCCCATCACGACGAACCGTGGTGGCCACACGCACGTCTTCCAGAAAAATAGTCGTGGTGCCGATCGAACCTTCCAGCAAAGTATTGGGCGAGTAAATCAGGTTATTGATCTCATCCACCAAACTCAGGTTGCCGTTCAACAGCAAGCCACCTTCCAGGTAACCCAGCATGTTGCCGTCGTTGAAAAGGGGTTGCAGAACCTGAACGACCAAACCTCGATCTTCGGTACTTTTGGGTGAAGGACTGGCGTTGGATGTGGGAATAATGGCTTGCACGGCACTCGACGCTAGATCGGGAGAAATGTCCTTCAGCTCTTTGTTCGAGAGCAACACAGTGTAACTGCCCGACTCTCGAAACTTCACCGACTTTTGAACCTCGGGGTCGAGCATGTAGGGCAAGCGAGACGGAAACGAATTCACAACCATGCCAGTTGGACTGATCAAACGAAGGTAAGCAAAACCGAGTCGCTCTGCCTGCGTTTGCAGGTCTTTGTTATTCAGCTTGCCACCACGCTGGCTCAACAAATTTCGAAGAAAGGCGCTCTCGGACCAGGCCTTTAACGCTTGCGATTTACTCTCTTGCACATCGGCAAGTTCTTGCTGTGCCAGCACCAGATCGCTGCGTACCTTTGAAATCAGGATTTTGGTGTAGGCAGCTTGCCCAGCCGACCACACCAACATGGCCACAATTGGAATAAGTACCAGCAAAGGGATACAGGCTGTAACAACCAGTTTGGTTTTGACAGTCCAGTGGCTGGGCCAGAAATGCCCGCGTGGCGGAAACGGCCGCTGACCTATTCTTGGCTCCACGCCATGCACTTTCGTTCAAGTGTTTTTCGGGACACGCCCAAGCGACGCGCCGCCTCGGATTTATTTCCGCTGCACGCATTCAACACACGAAGAATGTGGGCCTTTTCAACCTGCTCAAGTGATTCATTTTGTGGGTTTTCTTCGGTTTGCTCTCGCTCATCCAGATCAAGATTCAAAGGCAAGTCTTCTTTGGGGAAGTAGCCTAAAATCAATGAACGTTCAATGAAGTTGCGAAGCTCGCGCACATTGCCTGGCCATTCATAGGCCTGCAAGCGGGCCAGCATGTCGGGGCTGATTGTCAATGGATCAATGCGCAGCTTTTTGGCAAACACCTTGATGAAGTAATTGGCCAACAGTTCGATGTCTTCCGGGCGGGTTCTCAGGGGCGGCATTTCAATCGGCATCACCTGCAAGCGGTAGTACAAGTCTTGCCTGAAGCGCCCTCGCTTAACCTCGACATCCAGATTCACGTTCGTGGCAGCAACAATGCGCACATCCACATCCACTTCCTTGGTACTGCCCACGGGCCGGATTCGCCGATCCTCGAGAACACGCAGTAATTTGGTTTGCATGCTGAGCGGCAACTCGCCAATTTCATCGAGAAACAGGGTGCCACCTTGTGCGTAATAGAACAGACCCTGATGCGATTCATTGGCACCGGTGAAAGCACCTTTGGCATGACCAAACAACTCGCTTTCAATCAGCTCAGGGGAAATGGCACCACAGTTAATTGGCACAAACGGGCGTTCGCTGCGCAGGCTCATGCCATGAAGCGTACGGGCCAACACTTCTTTGCCTGAGCCTGACTCACCTGTGAGCAACACGGTTGAATCTGTGGGGGCCACTTTGGCCACCAGCTTTCGGAGCTGGCGCACAATCGGGCTTTCACCCACCATTACCTGCTCGTTTTGTTGCAGGTTGGAAACTGCCCGTTTCAATACAAAATTTTCGCGCTTCAAGCGGTTTTGATCAGCCGCGCGATCCAGCGCATACCAAAGCTGATCAATTCGAAACGGTTTTTGCAGAAAATCCTGAGCCCCTGCCCGCAGTGCACCAATTGCAGTGTCCATGTCGGCATAGCCTGTGATTAAAATCACATCGCCTTCATAACCACCTTGCCGCAACTCATTCAACCAAGACAAGCCACTTTTACCCGGCAGGCTCACATCGAGCACCACAGTGCTGTAGTCATGGCCGTCAAACAGTGCTTGCGCCATTTCAACGGAACCAGCCGTGTCTACCCGGGCAAAACGGGTTTCCAGCGCTTTTTCCAGAAAGTGGCGCATGCCGGGCTCGTCATCCACCGCCAATGCGGCCAAACCCTTTCTGGGCTGGGCGTCAATGCCTTGGCCTGCGGCAACTTGGGGAAGGTCAACAGTGTTGGATTGAGAGGTCAAAACAGTGGCTTCACGAGGTGTTACTTAACTTTGCCATTGTTCATGATTCCGTTTGTACCTGCAAGTTAGGTAAACCCTATTACTTGCAGGCAAACGATTGTTTGAAATACCGAACTGGAACGATTTAAAGCCCAGTGTTGTCGGTAATGAATGCTTTGACCTGTTCTACTGAAACTGGCATTTCAGTTACACGCTGGGGCAACTTCTCGATGCCCTGGAACTGGGCCGGTACAGGTGGTGTTTGGCCTGTAGCTTCTTCAATGGTTTCGGCAAATTTCACCGCCAGCGCTGTTTCCAAAACCACCATGGGTACACCGGGCTCCACCAGGTCTCGAGCCACCTTGACTGCGTCTGCAGTGTGTGTGTCGATCAAAGTACCGGTGCGGGCATACACTTCCTTGATGGTATCCAGACGATTTTGATGGCTGGATGAGCCCGACTGAAACCCGAAGTCTGATTCGATGTGTTTGAAGCGCGAATCATGGGACAGGTCAAAGTGACCGTTTTTCGCCAAACCTTGCCACAAAGCCTTCAATGCCTTGGGGTCTCGGCCCAGCAGGTCGTACACAAAGCGCTCAAAATTCGAAGCTTTGGAAATGTCCATAGACGGGCTGGAGGTAATGTAGGTTTCCGCAGATTTACGCGGGCGATACACACCGGTTTTGAAAAATTCGTCCAGCACGTTGTTTTCATTGGTGGCCACAATTAGTTTGCGAATGGGCAAACCCATTTGGCGCGCAATGTGACCGGCCAACACGTTTCCGAAATTACCGGAAGGCACAGCAAAACTGACCGGATCACCGATTTTTTCAGCTGTACGCAGGTAAGCGTTGAAGTAATAAACCACCTGGGCGGAAATACGCCCCCAGTTGATGGAATTCACCGTGCCGATTTTTTGACGCGCTTTGAAGACCAGGTCTTCGCTGACCGCCTTTACGATGTCTTGGCAATCATCGAACAAGCCCTCAACAGCAATGTTGAAAATATTGGGGTCTTGAAGACTGTACATTTGCGCGCGCTGAAACGCGCTCATTTTACCTGCCGGGCTCAGCATGAAAACACGCACGCCTTTCTTGCCACGCATGGCATATTCAGCTGCAGAACCCGTGTCACCACTGGTTGCACCCAAAATATTCAACTCGCGGTTGGTGCGGGCCAATTGGTACTCAAACAAATTGCCCAACAACTGCATGGCCATGTCTTTGAAAGCCAAGGTGGGGCCGTTGGACAGCTCCAACACCTTCATGCCATCAAACAGCTCACGAATCGGCGTAATTTCCTCGGTGCCATACACCGCCTTGGTGTAGGTTTTGGTGGTCAGTGCTTTCAGATCGGCTTCGGGAATGTCGGTGGCATAGGGCTTCAACACCTCAAATGCCAATTCACCATAGCTCAGGTCTTTCCAGCTTTCCAGCACATGCAGGGGCACTTGCGGATAAAACTCGGGCACGGCCAAGCCGCCGTCAGGGGCCAGCCCTTCCAGCAAAATCTCCGAGAAATCTTGGGGGTCCATTCCCCCTCGGCTGCTGAAGTATTTCATTTCAGCTCAAGTCCTCTACGCGAATACGAGTCAATGGGCCATGTACGCTGTCCAAGGCTTCAATTTTGGAAATCGCTTTGTTGACGTCGCCTTCCACACAACGGTGAGTCAACAGCACAATTTCAGCGGTCTCTTTCTCACTGGTGGCTTGACGCTGAATCATGGCCTCGATTGAAATTTGATTGTCGGCCAACAGGCGCGTCACTTCAGCCAGCACACCCGGGCGATCGTCCACCGCCAAGCGCAGGTAAAAGGCCGTAACCACCTTCTCCATGGGCAATACTTCCAGATTCTGAATGCCCGACTTTTGGAACGCAAGCACGGGCACGCGGCTGGCCAATGGTCCCTGGCTTGCACGTGCAATTTCGATCAGGTCAGCCACCACAGCCGATGCCGTGGGCAAACTGCCCGCACCTGCGCCGTAGTACAAGGTTGGGCCCACGGCGTTGGACTTCACCAGCACCGCATTCATCACGCCTTCTACATTGGCGATCAGGCGCTTGCCCGGTATCAATGTAGGGTGCACCCGCAGCTCAACGCCTTGATCGGTGCGCTTGGCAATGCCCAGCAATTTCACACGATAACCCAGTTGCTCAGCAAACTGAATGTCTTCCTTGGTCAGTTTGGTAATGCCTTCAATGTAGGCTTTTTCGAACTGCACGGGCACACCGAAAGCAAGCGAGCTCAACAGGCTAATTTTGTGGGCGGCGTCCACGCCTTCAATGTCGAATGTGGGGTCTGCTTCGGCATATCCGAAGGCTTGGGCCTGGGCCAATACTTCAGTAAACGGCAAGCCCTTGTCCCGCATTTCTGACAAGATAAAGTTACAAGTGCCGTTAATAATGCCGACCACGTACTCAATTTTGTTGGCAGCCAAACCTTCCTTGATCGACTTGATCACAGGGATACCACCGGCCACCGCGGCTTCAAAAGCCACCATCACGTGTTTGGCCTCCGCTGCTGCAAATATTTCGTCGCCATGCACCGCCAGCAAGGCTTTGTTGGCGGTTACTACGTGTTTGCCTGCATCGATTGCGGCCAACACCAGTTGCTTGGCGATGGTGTAACCACCGATCAGCTCAACCACCACGTCGATGTCATCGCGCTTGACCGCTTCGAATGCATCACCCAATACCTCAACACCGGGGCCAGCCAGTTCACGGGCTTTCTCGGTATTCAGGTCGGCGATGACTTTGATCTGAATGGGAAAACCCACACGGCGTTCAATTTCACTCGCATTGTCTTTCAGCACGTTGAATGTGCCAGAACCGACAGTACCCAAACCCAGCAGGGCCACTCGAAGAGGTTTATTCATTTTTAAATCAGCCAAGGTGTTGTTTTCGATAACTTTCCAGGAAGCGTGCAATTCTACCAACTGCGTCCGTCAAATCATCGGTGTTGGGTAGGAAAACCACCCGGAAATGATCCGGATTGATCCAATTAAAGCCTGTACCCTGCACCACAAGTACCTTTTCAGCCTCTAACAGTTCAAGCACAAAGCGTTGATCGTTCTTGATGGGGTAAATTTTGGGGTCCAGGCGCGGAAACAGATACAACGCTGCCTTGGGCTTCACACAAGTAACGCCAGGAATGGAAGTCATTAAATCGTAGGCCAAATCGCGCTGACGGGTTAAACGCCCACCCGGACCCACCAGGTCGTTGATACTTTGATAGCCGCCCAGCGAGGTTTGAATGGCGTACTGGCCCGGCACGTTGGCACACAGGCGCATGGACGCCATGATGCCCAAACCGTCGATGTAATCGGTGGCATGCCGTTTGTCGCCGGAAATCACCATCCAGCCTGCCCTGTAACCACAGGCGCGGTAGTTTTTGGACAAACCGTTCATGGTGATGAACAACACGTCGTCGGCCAGCGAGGCAATCGAGGTGTGCTCGGCACCGTCGTACAGCATTTTGTCGTAAATTTCGTCCGCAAAAATAATGAGCTGGTGCTCACGGGCAATCTGGATCAGCTCTTGCAACACTTCCTCGGGGTACAAAGCACCCGTCGGGTTGTTGGGGTTGATGATGACCATGGCCTTGGTTTTTTCATTGATCAGGCTGCGAAGGTGTTTGGTGTCGGGGTACCAATCGCTTTGCTCATCGCAAAGGTAGTGGCGCGGCGTACCGCCAGAAATACTGACGGCAGCGGTCCACAGGGGGTAATCCGGCGCAGGTACCAGCACCTCATCGCCATTGTTCAATAGCCCCTGCATGCTCATCACGATCAACTCAGACACACCATTGCCAACGATGATGTCGTCGAGTGTTACACCCTTGATTTTCTTTTGCTGGGTGTAATGCATGATGGACTTGCGCGCTGCAAACAGGCCTTTGCTGTCGCTGTAGCCCGAGGCATCGCCCAGATTCATGATCACGTCTTGCCGAACTTCGTCGGGTGCTTCGAACCCAAAAGGAGCCAGATTGCCAATGTTGAGCTTCAGGATTCGGTGCCCTTCCTCTTCCAGCTGCCGCGCTCGCTGCATCACCGGTCCGCGGATGTCATAGCAAACATTGGCCAGCTTGGCAGATTTGAGAATGGGTTTCATGTCGACCTGTGTGTAGATTGTTAAGGTTGTTATTCTTTTGCTCGCGCAAAGTCTTATAATTTAACCGTTTAGGCCCTTGCCTGCTAGGCTTTGGCCCCATCCTGGAGCATCTTTCGAATGAAATTTCAACCTGAATCGCTCGACAATCAATTCGTCGTTCAGCGGTATGACGAGGAAGGTGTCGTGATCAGCGGCAGGCTTCAAACTGAAAGTGTGGTGTTTGGCACCGATTTCGCACCCCGTATCTGGGAGAACACGGGTTCAGGCCCGCTAACGTTGGCACACTGCGAATGGCTTTACAGCCAATGCCCCGACAGCATGGAAGTGCTGCTGATTGGCACAGGTCCCAAACAGGTTTTTCCGGGCATGGACATACGCAAGTTTTTCGCCAACAAACGCTGCCCGGTGGAATACATGGACAGCCAGGCCGCATGCCGCACTTACAACATTTTAATTGGTGAAGGCCGGCAAGTAATTGCCGCGATTCTGCTATGACAAGCTACGCTGCAATGCTAGTACTTTCCGGCGTGGTACTGAATGCGCTGGCCCAGTTTCTTCTGAAAATGGCGACCAATAAAGTGGGGGTGATCGAAGTCTCCAGCGCGCTCAGCCTGGGTGCCATGTCTGCTTTGTTCTTGCAGTGGCCCATGATTCTGGGACTATTCTGTTATGGATTTTCGCTGCTCATTTGGCTGATGGCGCTGTCACGGGTAGACGTAACCCTGGCTTACCCCATGCTGGCCATTGGTTATGTGATCAACGCTTTTGCGGCACAGTACTTTTTGAATGAACCCGTGAGCCTGCAGCGCTGGGTGGCAATTGGGGTGATCGTACTCGGTGTGGCGCTTTTGGCGCGTTCCTGACACTTGCGGCAATTTGCTGCCAAAAGCTGTGGTTATACTGAGCCATCGACATGCAATCACAACACCGTGGGGAGCAGTACCGTGTCTCTTGAAGTCAACAGCAAAGTGCCTGATTTTTCAGCAGCTTGCACAGGCGGCGCCGATTTTACCCTGTCAGCTTGTGCTGGCAAAAACCTGGTCATTTATTTCTACCCCAAAGACAGCACACCCGGCTGCACAACCGAAGGCGAGAATTTTCGCGATCTACACCCCGAATTCTTGAAGGCAGACTGCCTCGTGTTTGGTGTTTCTCGCGACTCACTGAAGTCGCATGAAAACTTCAAAGCCAAACTGGACATGCCATTTGAGTTGATTTCTGATCCCGACGAAAAAGTGTGCACAATTTTCGACGTGATGAAAATGAAAAACATGTACGGCAAACAAGTGCGTGGCGTGGAAAGAAGTACCTTTGTAATCAACAAGAAAGGTGTTCTTGTGCAGGAATGGCGCGGCTTGAAGGTGCCAGGCCATGCGCAAGCTGTGCTTGACTTTGTACACACAATTGGGGACTAATATCCTCACGGGCGCGGGATTGACGACCCCGCGCGATTTATGAGCTTCCTACTTCAGATCGTTGACAATGCCTCTGCCCAAAGAACCCAGCAAACCCGCAACCACACTGAACGAAATTCCTCCAATCACGGCGCCCAAACCCAAGAAGCCGGCCAAGAAAATTGACGTTTCCGACAACACCGAGGCAACGGGCAAAGCGCCCCTGACCCTGGCTGCCGACAACACTGTCACGGCCAAAGCCCCGGAAACAAACCGCACACGAAACATTCCAGCCGCTGCCTCTGGGAAAACGCGAAAATCTGCGGGCACTGCGATTACGAAAACCAAGCGACAGGTCACCCACACTGGCAAGAAAATTTTTGTGCTCGACACCAACGTGTTGATGCACGACCCCACATCACTATTCCGGTTTGAAGAACATGATGTGTTCTTGCCATTGATTACGCTTGAAGAACTGGATAACCACAAGAAAGGCATGTCGGAAGTGGCACGTCACGCCCGGCAGGTTAGCCGCGCACTAGATGCTTTGATGGAGAACATCGAGGACATCGAAAAAGGAGTGGCGCTGAACCGATTGGGCAATGTGGATGCCATGGGGCGTTTGCTTGTTCAAACCACAGAATTGGCTGCCGAATTACCCAAAACCTTGCCAGTGGGCAAGGCTGACAATCAAATTTTGGGTGTGGTATTTGCATTGAGTAAACACCACCCAGATCGCGAAGTCGCATTGGTGTCCAAAGACATCAATATGCGAATCAAGGCGCGTGCCCTGGGTTTGCTGGCCGAAGACTACTTCAATGATCAGGTGCTGGAAGACCGTGATTTGCTATATTCCGGCATCATGGAATTGCCATCCGATTTTTGGGAAAAGAACAGCAAAGGCATTGAAAGTTGGCAGCAAGGTGGCAGCACCTTCTACCGCATCAGCGGCCCTGCAGTAAAAGACATGATGGTGAACCAGTTCGTGTATTGCGAAACCGGCATTCCATTGATCGCCCAAGTACTCGAAGTGAGTGGCCGCACCGCAGTACTGAAAACACTGCGCGATTTCAGCCACAACAAGAACAGCGTTTGGGGCATTACCGCACGCAATCGCGAACAAAACTTCGCTTTGAATTTGCTCATGAACCCTGAATGCGATTTCGTGACGCTGCTGGGTCAAGCCGGTACGGGTAAAACATTGTTGGCTCTTGCTGCAGGTTTGTCGCAGGTACTTGAAAGCAAACAGTACTCCGAAATTATCGTGACCCGTGCCACCGTGCCCGTGGGTGAAGACATCGGCTTCTTGCCAGGTACTGAAGAAGAAAAAATGGCTCCCTGGATGGGCGCATTTGAAGACAACCTGGAAGTGCTGAACAAGCCCGACCCAAGCAGTGGTGATTGGGGTCGCTCGGCCACCACCGATTTGATTCGTACCAAAATTCGAATCAAGTCGATGAACTTCATGCGGGGCCGCACGTTTATCAACAAGTTTTTGATTATTGATGAAGCGCAAAACCTGTCACCCAAGCAAATGAAAACCCTGATTACCCGGGCAGGCCCTGGTACGAAGGTGATTTGTTTGGGTAACCTGGCGCAAATTGACACGCCTTATTTGACTGAAGGCTCTTCCGGCCTGACGTATGTGGTGGATCGATTCAAAGGCTGGCCGCATGCGGGGCACATTACGCTACAGCGTGGCGAGCGTTCAAGGTTGGCTGATTTTGCGTCGGATAACCTTTGATTCGTTGATGGGCATGTGAGCAATTGCATGCCCTCATCAAGGCAGCACGAGCAAATACCCCGCTTATTCCCCTTCCGGCTGCATCCCTGCGTAATTCTCAAACTTGGTGTACATACCAAGGAAGGTCACCCGCACCGTACCAATCGGTCCGTTACGCTGCTTGCCGATGATAATCTCGGCGGTGCCTTTGTCGGGCGAATCCGGGTTGTAAACCTCGTCACGGTAAATGAACAGAATCACGTCGGCATCTTGCTCAATCGCCCCCGATTCACGCAGGTCGCTCATCACTGGGCGCTTATTTGGTCGCTGTTCCAGCGAACGGTTCAACTGCGAAAGTGCAATTACAGGGCAGTTCAATTCTTTCGCCAAACCTTTCAACGAACGGGAAATTTCAGAAATTTCGGTGGCCCGGTTTTCTCCCGGCGAGGACGCACCCATCAATTGAATGTAGTCAATCACCACCAATCCGAGCTGGCCACATTGGCGCGCCAAGCGGCGGCAACGGGCACGCACTTCCATTGAAGACAAGGCAGGCGTTTCATCAATGAACAGCTGCGCATTCTGCATTTTCTCGACCGCATAAGTCAGGCGCGGCCAGTCTTCATCGGTCAATCGCCCGGTTCTCAAGCGGTGTTGGTCCAAACGCCCCACAGAACCCAGCAAACGCATGGCCAATTGGGTTGCGCCCATTTCCATGGAGAACACAGCCACTGCATGCCCCTCTTCCACGGCCACGTGTTCGCCAATGTTCAGGCTGAATGCTGTCTTGCCCATTGAGGGTCGACCAGCCACGATAATCAAATCACCGGGCTGCAACCCCGAGGTTTTCCCATCCAGATCAACGAAGCCGGTAGAAATACCGGTAATGTCACTGGTGCTGTCGCGGTGGTAAAGCTCGTCAATACGCTCCACCACTTTGCTGAGTACTGGTTGCAAGTCTTGAAAGCCACCTGCACCACGGGCGCCGTCTTCTGCAATTTTAAAAATCTTGCTTTCAGCTTCGTCCAGAATGGTTTTGGTGTCTTTGCCTTGCGGATTCAAGGCCGTGGTGGCAATGTCGTCGCTAATGGTGATCAAGCGCCGCAGCACTGCCCGATCGCGCACAATTTCCGCGTAGCGGCGAATATTGGCCGCAGACGGCGTGTTGGTGGCCAGCGTGTTCAGGTAAGCCAAACCGCCTACGTCTTCGGCCTTGCCCGAGGACTGCAATGATTCATACACGGTGATGACGTCGGCAGGTTTCGAACCGTCGATCAGCTTGGCGATGTGTTCGAAAATAACGCGATGATCGTAGCGGTAGAAGTCATCGGCACGAATAACGTCGCCGATTTTATCCCAAGCCTGGTTATCAAGCAGCAGGCCCCCCACCACCGATTGCTCTGATTCAAGCGAGTGAGGCGGAACACGCAGGCCCGTCATTTCTTGTTCTGTAAATCGATTCTCGGACATAGTTTCGCAATAGAAAAAGGCCACCCTGAGGTGACCTTTTTGTGGGGTTCAGGCAGATCAAAAGTATAACCGAATGTGGTCAATGCCTTTGATCTTATTCGCCGTAAAACCCGCGGGTACTTAAGCTGCTTCGCCAGCCACTACAACTTTCACGTCTACAACCACGTCGGGGTGCAGGGCTACAGTTACTGTGTGCTCGCCAGCAATTTTCAGTGCGCCGTTGGGCATGCGCACCTGGGATTTCTCAACTTTCAAGCCAGTCGCGTTCAAAGCGGCGGCAATGTCGTTGTTGGTTACAGAACCAAACAAACGACCGTCCACGGCAGCTTTTTCGCTCAACTGAACAGTTGCTGCAGTCAACCTTGCACCCAAGGCTTGGGCTGCGGTCAGCTTTTCAGCGGCTGCTTTTTCCAGTTCAGCACGACGTGCCTGAAACTCAGCAATTGCTGACTCAGTGGCGCGCTTGGCTTTGCCATAAGGAATCAAGAAGTTACGTGCGTAGCCGTCTTTTACGCGAACCACGTCACCCAGTTGACCCAAATTGGGCATTTTTTCAAGAAGAATTACTTGCATGGTGTTCTCCCGTACTGCTTAGTGGTTGTCGGTGTAAGGCAGCAAAGCCAGGAAACGTGCGCGCTTGATCGCTGTGTCCAACTGGCGCTGATAATTCGCCTTGGTACCAGTGATACGAGCGGGCATGATCTTGCCGTTTTCGCTGATGAAATCCTTGAGCGTGTCGATGTCTTTGTAATCGATTTGCTCTACCTTGCCCACTGTGAAGCGGCAAAACTTCTTGCGCTTGAACAAAGGGTTCTGTTGTGGACGACGTCCCTTGCGATCATTTTTACGACCAAAAGCCATAATATTCTCCAACTATTTCAAGTCTTCAACATTCGCGCACTGCGCAAACATGGAATCGAAGACTTTTTGATTTGTGCGAACGAAGCGCTATAAATCCGGACCAGTTTTTCAGGCTTCCCACTTCAAGGCCGCTGATTTGGTTGGCTGCCACACCCAGCGCGACCGCTGAAACTGTGCACTTCACCATTCTTGGCTTGCTGGCTTCAAGCTGTTCACCTTCGTGTTCAAGCTCAAATTCGCAAATGGGCAAACCTGCCGGGGTATATCGCAATATTGATTTTGCAACCAACGTGGCGGTCAAGGTGAACTGGTTAACGCCAGCATTTCCTTCTTCCCCAAACTTGTTTGAATTTTCCGCTGCTTCCTCCTGATTCATTGATTCAGTGTTTTGCGAAGACGAAATTACTCGTCATCACCCTCGTCTGAATCGGAACTGTCGTCGCTTGAAGACGCTGTGGCAGAAGCGGCTTTACGCTCTTGCTCACGCTGAACTTCCTTCATCATTGGAGAAGGAGCTGTTTCAGCTTTTTTCATCTTCACGGTCAAGTGACGCAGTACGGCATCGTTGAATTTAAACGCAGTTTCCAGTTCTTCCAGAACTTCCTGGCTGCATTCGATGTTCAACAACACATAGTGTGCTTTGGCCAGTTTCTGGATTGGGTAAGCCAATTGGCGGCGACCCCAATCTTCGTGGCGGTGTACTTTACCGCCGTTGGCTTCGATGGTTCCACGATACTTCTCAACCATGGCAGGCACTTGCTCGCTTTGGTCGGGATGCACGATGAAAGCAATTTCATAGTGACGCATTGATTAACTCCTATGGATTTTCCACAATTGGAAAAGCCGCCACACCCCCGTGGTGCAGCAGCAGGTAACCCGAAATTATAGTGGGTTTTCAGAAAACAGGCAACGAAGTTGATCCATTGCCCACTAAAACCTGGAAAATCAGGCCGTTTGGTCTTGCAAGCGCTTCTTTTCCATGTCGCGAAGCTCCCTGCGCAACACCTTGCCCACCGGACTCTTGGGCAATTCCTTCATGAATTCCACGTGACGGGGAATTTTATAGGCGGTCATGTGCTTGCGACAATGCTCAATCACCGCCTCGGCGGTCAAATCAGCATCCTTTTTGACCACAAAAAGCTTCACGGCCTCGCCTGTCTTTCCGTCGGGCACGCCCACAGCTGCCGCCTCGAAAATACCAGTGAGCAACGTGGCGACCGCTTCAATTTCCTTGGGGTACACGTTAAAACCCGACACAAGGATCATGTCCTTTTTGCGATCGGTGATATAAAAATAACCGCTTTGATCCATGTAGGCGATGTCGCCGGTTTTCAACCAGCCGTCCTGCGTCAAAATCTCGGCAGTCTCGCGTGGCTTGTTCCAGTAGCCGCGCATAACCTGCGGGCCTTTTACGCACAATTCGCCCTCTTGCCCAACAGGCAATTCATTGAAATCATCGTCGCGAATGGTTACCTCGGTGGAAGGAACAGGCAGGCCGATCGAGCCGTTGTATTCCTCATGCAGCGGGTTAATACACACGGCGGGTGATGCCTCGGTCAAGCCATAGGCTTCCGACAGGCGGGTACCAGTCACTTTCTTCCAGCGATCGGCCACAGCGGGCTCAATGGCCGCACCTCCGCCCAGCACCAACTTCACATGTGAAAAATCAACCTGCTCAAACCCGGGTGTATTCAGCAGCCCATTGAACAAAGTATTTACACCCGTCAATGCGGTGAATGGCACAGCCGACAAGGTTTTAACAAATGTCTTCATGTTGCGCGGATCGGTAATCAATAGGCAATGCCCACCGACTTTGATGAATACCAGTATGTTCGCGGTCAGGCAGAAGATGTGGTACATCGGCAGCGCGGTAATGGCGATCTCCTTGCCTTCCTCAATGTCCTGATTCAACCAGGCTGATGCCTGCTGCAAGTTGGCCACAATATTGCCGTGAGTCAGCATGGCACCTTTGGCCACACCCGTGGTACCCCCGGTGTATTGAAGAAAGGCCAGGTCGTCGTGAGTGATATTGACTTTGCGCAGCTCATTGTTGCGACCATGGGTCAAGGCTTTTTTGAAGGTAATGGCGCCGGCAATATTGAATGCTGGCACCAGCTTCTTCACATATCGCACTACAAAATTCAGCAACAAACGTTTGAAAAAGCCGTGCATTTCGCCCATTGAGGCCAGCACGATGTGCTCAACCGGGGTGTTTTTAATGACTTTTTCAAGGGTGTGGGCCACGTTCTCAAACACCACGATCACCTTGGCACCAGAATCGCGCAACTGGTGCTCCAATTCGGTGGGTGTGTACAGCGGGTTTACGTTTACCGCCACAAAGCCAGCGCGAATAGCGCCCAGCATCGCCACTGGGTATTGCAATAAATTGGGCATCATGAAGGCAACGCGGTCGCCTTTCTTCATGCCGGGCAGGCTTTGAAGGTAAGCCCCAAAGTCACGAGTCAGAGAATCGAGACGCTCATAAGTGAGCGCTGTACCCATGTTGCTGAAAGCAGTTTTGTCAGCGAACTTGCGACTGGCGTCCTCAAAAATATCCCGAATGGAGGGGTACTGATCCAAATCAACCGACGTGGGTACACCCGGTGGGTAGCTCTGAGCCCAGGCTTTATCTGTCACAAATGTCTCCTTCTTGTAGGCACTGCCGTGCTTCGCAACTGTTTTGTATTGATGGAAAACGATACCGGAATATCAAAGAGCATGGATTCTAATGCACTACGATTGTGATGTGTACCTGCTCCGAAGCCGCAATCAAGGAAATTTCGACAAGGTACCTTGTCGAATCCCTTCCAGTATGGACATCTCACGTTCTTGAATCAGTTGGAAAAAAAGGGTTGGCTTCTCAAGAGAGGCAAACGCATCCAGGCCCTGGCTTAAAAAATTGTGGAAATCCTCTAAATTGGCCTTTTGCGCTGCACCACGCGTCATCTTCATCAAAGGTCTCAAAAAAGGCAGACGCATCAATTTGCGCAAGGATTCGCCCACTTCCCGAACCAGCAGAATTTGCCGCTCGCGCAATTCAAACTGCCCTTGTTCCCGAAAGGCGTTTATGTACAGCATTTCTTTAAGTGAATTATCAGAAAAAAACTCTTTATTACTGATAAATAAGGTTATTTCATCATCCAGAAATTCCGCCAAATAGTCCATGTAAATCACTTTTCGCACGGTATCGACTGCGCCTGCGGGCAATAATTTTTCCAGTTTGGGCAACACTCTTTCCACCTGGTGGTCTCGCATGCTGACATCATGTGTGCAGTAGAGCTGATCGAGGAAAAAACGGCACGCAGCACGCATGCCATCATCTGCAAGTAAATCCTTATATGTTCCCTCTAATCGACTGTTTTGAAATACTTTTATTTCTTTCTTTAAATTCAGAAATTCAACTGATCGCCCCTGTCCTTGTCGAAGGGCAGTGATGGCTTTCTGTAATTCCAAGGGAGAACTGTGAATATCGATCATGGCCATTGAATTGCAATTGCGTCATAAAGCTCCATGCTGTTTGCTGCATAGCAGCACAAATCAGACATGGAAAATAGTCAAAATTTATGTTTACATCCGTTAATGTTAAACCGGAGAGTGAGACAACAATGAATGCCCCATCCAAAGCACACGGCCAAGAATTGACAGCAGCAGAACTAAAAGCAACTTTGGAGTCGTTAAAGCAAGCTTACCGCATCAATCCCTACCCGGAATGGAACCAGCGCAAAGCCTGGCTGATGGCGTTAAGCGACATGATTTATGACAACAAGCTTCGAATTGCAGACGCCATTTCTGAAGACTTTGGCTATCGATCGAAAAACGACACGCTTCTGGCCGAGGTATTTCCCTCACTTGAAGGTATTCGCCATGCGATCAAGCACGGCAAAAGCTGGATGAAACCACGCAATCAAGGCGCCAGCATTTGGTTCAAGCCTGCGAGCACTTGCCTGATGCCCCAACCGCTCGGCGTTGTGGGCGTGATCGTGCCCTGGAATTACCCCCTGTTTTTGTCAATCGGTCCCATGATTGCCGCACTGGCTGCAGGCAACCGTGTATTTATCAAAATGAGTGAGTACACCCCACGCTTTAGCGCTTTGCTCGATGAGTTGTTGGCCAAAGCACTGGGTCGAGAAGTTGTGCAAGTCATCAACGGTGGTCCAGAGGTGGCAGCGGAGTTTTCTCACCTTCCTTTCGATCACCTGCTGTTCACCGGTTCAACGCCTGTGGGTAAAATGGTGATGAAAGCCGCCAGTGAAAACCTGGTGCCCGTTACCCTGGAGTTGGGCGGTAAAAGCCCTGTGATTATTACTGCGCCCACCGCAGCCAATCCTGGCCGCTTTGACAATGCGATTGCCCGTACCTTGTCTGGCAAGTCAATCAATGCCGGGCAAACCTGTATTGCACCCGACTACTTGATGGTTCCGGAAGGTTGTGAAGAACAGCTGATCCAACACGCCAAAGCAATTATTGACCGTCGCTTCCCGGACGGCATTCTGTCCAAAGACTTCACTGGCATTATTTCTGACCGCCACGCCACACGCCTGCAACGCCTGATTGACGAAGCTGAGGAACAAGGTGCGCGCGTAGTGTCACTCATGAAAACTGCCGACAGCCCTGGCCGCAAAATCCCGATGACTCTGGTGTTCAATGCCAAGCCCGATTCCATGCTGATGCAAGAAGAAATTTTTGGTCCGGTGTTGCCAGTGATCACATACAAACGCCTGGATGAAGCGATTGATTACATCAACGACCGCCCTCGTCCACTGGCCTTGTATTTGTTTGACGACGAATCAAAAACCCAAGACATGGTCATGAAACAAACCATTGCCGGTGGCGTGTGCCTGAACGAAACACTGTTCCACATTGCGCAGGAAAACCTGCCATTTGGTGGCGTGGGCGACTCGGGCATGGGTCACTACCATGGCAAATTTGGTTTTGACACCATGACCAAACTGAAACCTATTTTCAAACAAAGCCGTTTCCACGTCATGGAAATGTTGTCTCCCCCGTATGACAACAAAATGTTCGCCTTCATGACCAAACTGCTGACCCGCAAGGTATAAACCGCCACCCCATGAACAGACGTAAATTTTTCAAGCTTAGTGCCGCCGGCCTTTTAATGGCAGGCGGCTTGGGCTGGTTGGGCAAGCACTTTGCCCAGGTTGAAATTGTGGCGGGCCAATCGGTAGTACAGCCGCAGCACCTGCCCATGCTAAGGGCAATTGCAACAGGCTTGCTCGACTCCGCCTTACCGGCTACCGGCCGCGCTGAAGCAATTGAAACGGCAGTGAACACATTTGTGAACGCCAGCAAAATGTTGGCAGCCAGCGCACAGGCTGAACTGGGCCAATTACTGAACATTCTCGAAAACCCAGTGGGAAGAAGACTGATTGCAGATTTGGACAACAGCTGGGAAGATGCCACGCCAGCGCAAGTGCAAGCGTTTCTGTTCGCTTTTCGGGACCATCCAATTCCGGCACTGCAGCCTGGCTATCACGCGCTACACGACCTGATGATGGCTGGCTGGTACGGCCTTCCTGAGCAATGGGCTGACATGGGCTATCCTGGCCCTCCATTCAAGCTTTCCTGACACGTATTACCACCCTGAAGACCAATGACTGAACAAGAAATCAAGCCCATGAGCACATTGGTGCCAGACCTTTTCACAGCCGGCATTGCCAGTGGCTGGAATGCCTACGAAGCCCACAGCCGTGAAATGCCCAAACAAATGACTGCCGACGTGGTGATCATTGGCACGGGCGCGGGTGGTGGCATTACTGCTGAAATATGCGCCAAGGCTGGCTTGAAGGTTCTGCTGATCGAAGAAGGGCCACTTAAAACCTCGAAAGATTTCAAGATGCTGGAATCTGAGGCCTACCCCACGTTGTACCAAGAAAGTGCTGCTCGCAAAACTGCTGACAAGGCAATCAATATTTTGCAAGGCCGCGCGGTGGGCGGGTCTACTACAGTGAACTGGACCTCCAGCTTCAGAACCCCAGCTGACACACTCGCATTTTGGCAAAACCAGTTCGCCTTGAAGGACATGACCGTAGAGGCCATGGCACCTTGGTTTGAACAGGCTGAACGCCGTTTGAACATTGCTGACTGGTTGGTGCCACCCAATGAGAACAACGATATTTTGCGCCGAGGCGCTGAAGCAAAAGGCATTTCATGGGGCGCGATACGCCGCAACGTGAAAGACTGCTGGAACCTGGGCTACTGCGGCATGGGCTGCCCCACCAACGCCAAACAGTCCATGCTCGTGTCCACCATTCCGACCGCCCTGCAGCATGGTGCCGAACTGGTGGCTTCGCTTCGTGCACACTCATTCAAAATCGCGCAAGGCCGTATTCGCACACTGCGTTGTCAGGTCATGAACGCAGACGGCGTCTTGCCTTCTGGCAAGGAAGTTGAAGTCTCAGCCAAGCATTTTGTGCTGGCCGGTGGGTCCATCAATAGCCCTGCTGTGCTGTTGCGCTCGAATGCGAGCGACCCTTATGACCGCCTGGGCGAGCGTACCTTTTTGCACCCCGTTGTGATTTCCGCCGCCATGATGGAGCAGGAAGTGCGCGCCGACGCCGGTGCCCCCCAAACCATCTACAGCGACCACTACCTGCACACCGACCCGATCGACGGGCCTGTGGGCTTCAAGCTGGAAGCACCGCCCCTGCACCCGGTTATTTTTGCTTCGACTCTGCCTGGCTTTGCAAAAAAGCATGCAGACATCATGAAGAATTTCTCGAAAACGCACATGCAACTGGCCTTGCTGCGCGATGGTTTCAATTCAGGCAGCGTGGGTGGACAGGTGCGTTTGAACGGCGATGGCAGCCCTGTGCTGGACTACAAATTAACCCCCGCAATTTGGGATGCTGCGCGCCGTGCATTGATAGCCATGGCCGAATTGCAACACGCTGCAGGTGCGAAATCTACCCTGCCCGTGCATGAATTCGCCACACCGGCCAACAACATTGACGATGCATTGAAACAAATCAATCAACTCGACATGAAGCCCCTTAGCATGAAGGTGGTTTCAGCACACGTGATGGGCGGCTGCGCCATGGCTGGCGAAGAAAAACTTGGGGTTACCCGGCCGGATGGCCGTCACTGGCAAATCGAAAACCTGTCCATTCACGACGGCTCGCTGTTCCCCACCAGCATCGGCGCAAACCCGCAGTTGTCCATCTATGGCCTCACCAATAAACTCAGCCAGCAACTGGTGGCCGAGTTGACTGGCCAAGCAGCCACGGCGCTGGCTTAAGTACCATGGTTCGCTACCTGAACAGGCTGTACTGGATTGGCTACATTTCAGTCATGTTCAGCCTTTACTGGGCACTTCACCATTGGCTCGGTATTCGGGCCGACAACGCTGCAGTGGCCGCCATGGTCCTGGTAGTCGGCGTATTGTTTGCCGCACATGTGGGCTTTAACATCTCGGGCTTCGCCCTTTCTTACAGCGTGCGTCAAATTCCGCAAGTCCGCGACAAGGGGCTTCACTTTCACAGCACCGAAGGTGAAGGCTTTCATCGGCTAAGCCTTGCCCGTTGGATTAAAGCAGTGCTGGCTGAAAGTATTGGCTCATTGAAACTAATCACACTGCTTCAGCCTTGGGCACCCAACCCCGACGGCATTCAACTGGCAGGCAAAAACTGGCGCAAGAAAAAACCTTTGCCCGTATTGCTTGTACATGGTTATCTGTGTAACTCCGCAGTGTGGGCTGGCACGCGTGCCCTGCTTGAACGCGCCGACGTAAGCACCCACGCCATTACGCTTGAGCCTGCAATCGGGTCCATTCGCAGTTATTCCGACGCCATCCATGAGGCGATTGATGAATTATTGGTGGCGACAGGCGCCCCCCAAGTCAAAATAATTGCACACAGCATGGGCGGAGTCGCTGTGCGCTACCACGCCACCGAGTACGGGCACCATCGCATTGCCGGCATGATTACAATTGGCAGTCCGCATTACGGCACAGCCTTGTCTACCTTCGGTATTGGCAAGAATGTGAAGCAAATGGCCTGGGGAAGTTTTTTCTTGAATACGCTGCGGGAACACCCGACAGACCGAGAACTTCAGAACAAGATCTGGTCGCTGTGGAGCCCACAAGACAACATGGTGTGTCCACCGGTTTCCAGCAAACTAGAGTTTGGAAAAAACATCGCTGTGCCCGGATGCGGGCACGTGGCTTTGGTGACAGATTCCACCACGGAAGACCTGATTCTCAACTGGCTTGCAGAAGATGCTCAGGCCTATCCGTTGGCAGAAAACAGGGCTTAGAAGTGGATACCTTGCATCAGGGTTGAGAAGGCAACCTGCTCTGCAGATGGCCCACCACCCTTCTTGCCCTTCGCCGCAGATTCCGAATCCGGGAACATGCGGAACGAGGTATTCATCAAAATTTGCGCAGGCTTCGGTATCAGCGCATGCATTACCTGACCCAACACACCCAGGCGCGTTGCAATTCGAACCGGCTTGTGAATGACCGCTTGCGCAATCAAATCAGCTGCCTGCTCAGGACTCAGCGTGGGCACATTGTTGTACAGCTTGGTGGGCGCGATCATGGGTGTGCGCACCAGCGGCATGTTGATGGTGGTGAAAGTAATGTTCAAATCCGCAAATTCAGAAGCTGCACAACGCGTCCATGCATCCAGCGCCCCTTTGGAAGCCACATAGGCAGAGAAGCGAGGCGCGTTGGTCAACACACCAATTGAAGAAATATTCACCACATGGCCTTTGCGCTTTTCCATCATTTTTGGCAACAAACCGTAGGTAACACGCAAGGCACCAAAGTAATTCAGCTGCATGGTTCGCTCTAGGTCATGGAAACGGTCAAAGCTGTTTTCAATACCCCGGCGAATTGAACGACCCGCGTTGTTCACCAACACATCGACATGGCCGAAATCAGACAGCAATTGCGCAACGAATCGGTCGCAATCCTGCATGTCCGCAATGTCGACAGAATAAGTGTGCAGCGTGTTGCCTTCTGATTTGATCAAGGCCTTGGCCTCAGCCAGCTTTTCTTCATCGCGGCCACAAATAATGGTAATTGCACCCGCTGCCGCAAATTTTTGCGCAGCCGCCAAACCAATACCGGATGAACCACCAGTAATAAGCACCACCTTGTCTTTCACCTGGCCTGTCAGGCTGCGGTCGATGAACAAATCGGGATCCAGGTGACGTTCCCAGTAATCCCAAATGGCCCAAGCGTAGTCTTCAAGACGCGGGCACTCAATGCCACTGCCGTCCAGTGCAGCCAAAGTTTGGCGACAGTCGTATCGGGTTGGCCAGTTAATGTAACCAAACACCTCTTCGGGCAGGGCCAAATCTTTCAGCAAGGCATTGCGAATTCGGCGCACTGGGGTCAGGCTCATCAGCCCCTTTTTCACTGCACCAGGTACAAAACCGAACATGGCCGCATTAATGCGCATTTCCATTTTCGGTGCATGTGCAGCACGCGCAAAAATGTTCAGTACATCGCCAATTCGATTGGGGCTGGGGTCAACAAGGTGGAATGCCTTACCGTCCAGATCAGGCTGGTGCGCAATGTGATCCATGGCATTGACCACAAAATCCACAGGCACAATATTGATTCGACCGCCTTCGATGCCGATCGTAGGCACCCAGGAAGGCAGTAGCTTGCGCATTTTCTGGATCAACTTGAACAGGTAATAGGGCCCGTCAATTTTGTCCATCTCGCCAGTTTTCGAATCGCCCACCACAAAGCCCGGCCGGTACACACGCCATGCGCCTTTTACTTTCTTGCGCACAATTTCTTCTGAATCGTGTTTGGTGCTGAAATAAGGGTGATCCAGGTTCTCGGCCTCTTCGAACATGTCCTCACGGAACACGCCTTCGTACAAGCCAGCAGCCGCAATCGAGGAAGTCAGCTGAAAGCAGCCGGCTCCAATTGCATTGGCCAAATCCACCGCGTTTTCGGTGCCTTTGATATTGGTTTCTTGCTGGCTTTCGGCATCCGCAGCCAAATCATAAATGGCAGCCAGGTGAAAAAAGTGGGCAATATTCTTGTTTAGCTCTTTGATTTCAGTGGCTTTCAAACCCAACTTTGGTTTGGTCAAGTCACCAACCACAGGCACGCACTGCCCTTTCTTGGCACCCCAATACTTTTGGAGTTCGGGCACTTTGTCCAGACTCGATTCGCGAATCAAAAAGTAAATGGTGCCTTTGCGCTTTTGCTCAACCAAGCGTTTCACCAATCGTTTACCGATGAAGCCCGTGGCTCCGGTCACAAAATAATTCATGTATGTCTTCTCCGCGCGGGGTTTTTTATGGAAGATACGTCTCAGGAAGGCTTACTATAACTGCCCGCCCGAAATTCTCAAACTCCATGCGGGCTGTGCGGGTGTTTTGTCAGCACCCTGCTTACGGGAAAACACGAGGTAGGGTTTAGTGTGCCTTCTCTAGTGTGGCCTCGATAAACTACTACAATAATCAAAAAAGGCAGCGACCCGCGACGGGTCACTTTGCCATCACAAGGAGAGACAACATGGCCGGTAAGAAAAAGCCCATCAAAGGTGCAGTCGATAGCGCACAACAATTGTGGACCGCAGGTGTGGGCGCCATTACCAAAGCGCAAGAAGAAAGCAACCGTGTTTTGGAAAACCTGGTCAAGGAAGGCCATGATATTCAGGAGCGAACCGTGAAATTTGCAGATCAAAAAGTAGTTGAAGTCACAGGCAAGGTCAGCAAGCTGGCAGGCTCAGTATCCAGCAAAGCCACCCAGCACTGGGACAAGCTTGAACAAGTATTCGAGGAACGCGTAGCCCGCGCCTTGGGTCGCTTGGGTGTTCCAACCAACAAAGACGTTCAACAATTGTCTGAACGCATTGATCAATTGTCTGCTGCCATTGCTGAATTGACAGGCAAAAAAGCAGAAACCAAAGCAGGCACTGCAAAGCGCACCAGCACCACGCGTGCCAAAAAATCTGCTGAGTAATTGAATCAATTGTTGACCGGGCCAACGACGGCCTAGTCAACAAACGCTTTGGGCTGGAGCACACAACCCGCATGAACAATCACGAATCTGGCCCGAAAATCGGGCTGGCCTTGGCAGGTGGCGGCCCCTTGGGCGCCATTTATGAAATTGGTGCACTGGTCGCGCTTTCAGAGGCCATCGATGGACTCGATCTGAACGACATGAGTGTCTATGTGGGTGTATCTGCTGGCGGAATTGTTGCCACCGGGTTGGCGCACGATCTGACTCCACACCAAATCTACAAGCTGTTCATTGAAGGCGAACCCGAAGAGTTTGCCTTTGATCCGTCGATTTTGTTGCGGCCGGCCTGGAAAGAGTACTGGATGCGCCTTCGAAAGGTACCCAGCCTTCTGGGCACTGCCATTTCAGACTATTTTCTGCGCGATGACGCCACTTGGGTCAGCTGCATTGAACGCTTGGGTGCAGCAATACCCACTGGCTTGTTCAATGGCGACGAATTGCACGAATGGATGGCGGACCTGATCGCCAAAGGCGGTGGTACCAACGATTTCCGCAGTTTGCGCAACCGGCTTATTTTGGTGGCGACCGATCTGGATTCAGGCGACTCCATCCCCTTCGGAATGCCCGGGTTTGATGACGTTCCCATATCAAAAGCTGTGCAAGCCTCTGCATCCCTGCCCGGCTTGTTTCCGCCCACGCGCATTGCCAATCGGCACTATGTAGATGGGGCGTTGAAAAAAACCCTGCATGCCTCCACAGCCTTAAAAGAAGGTGTGGAGTTACTGATTTGCCTGAACCCCTTAGTACCGTACGATGACCGGTTAAACCCCAAAAACCATCGACGCAGGGCCAAGGGCAAAGCATTTCAGCCCGGATCGCGTTTATACGAAGGCGGATTGCCGCTGGTGCTCTCGCAAACGTTTAGATCAATTATTCATTCACGCATGGACATTGGCATGGAGCGCTACGCGCACCTTTATCCCAATGCTGACATTGTGCTGTTTGAACCCCAACATGGCGATGGCGAATTTTTCTTCACCAACCCTTTCAGCTACGCAAGCCGCCGACGTTTGTGTGAGCATGCCTACCAACGCACGCGCGAAGAATTGTGGGCACGCCGTTACGATTTGGCCGAGAAGTTTTCGCGACATGGTCTTGAACTGAATCTGGAAGTTCTGAAAGATCCCACCATGCAGCTGGCCAACAAAACCAGCAAAAGACCAGCACGTACTGGATCCATGGTGTCCAAATTTGATCAACTTGAAGACTCGCTCAACGAGCTTGATCGTTACATACGTATTGCAAAAACAAGAAATGCTGCGTGAAGAACGCCATTACTCACAAGTAACAAGGGCAGTGAGGCCCCAAATACTTGATAAAACAACGTAGACTAATAGTATTCAAAATACCAATAACAGACTTGCTGCATGAAGTCTTAAGCTTGATCAGGACTTTGGCCAGACAGGAGACGACCAGAACATGGAACGCAAGCCTCCAAGAAGAACAAGAGAACGAATTCTTGATTTATCGCTTCGGCTATTCAATGAATTCGGGGAGCCCAATATTACAACTACCGTGATCGCTGATGAAATGAACATCAGCCCCGGTAATTTGTATTATCACTTCCGAAACAAAGACGACATCGTCAACAGTATTTTTGCCAGTTTCGAGAAAGAAATTGATGGTCTGCTCGACGTACCCGGCAACCGCCAAGCCAATATCGAAGATGCCTGGCTTTACCTTCAGGTGTCATTTGAGCTGATTTGGCGCTATCGATTCCTGTACCGCGACTTGAACGATCTGCTGTCGCGCAACCGCACACTCGAAATCCATTTCAAACGCATTCTGAAACACAAAGTTGATGTGGCACGCCGCTTGTGTCAAGGCTTGGTGGAATCGGGTGACATGATGGCATCCCAGCCACAAATCAATGCCTTGGCCACCAACATGGTGGTTGTGGCCACTTACTGGCTGTCATTCGAATACGTCAGGGACCCGCGCCACTTCAACGATGAAGCCACCATGAGTGCTGCGCTGGCCAACGGTGTGTATCAGGTCATGTGCCTGCTCGCACCCTATTTACAAGGCAATGCCAAAGAACTGTTCGAAAGCCTTGCCCAATCTTTTATTACTGAAGAAAACACATAACAAGACTTAGGAGAACTTATGAGCGACTTGAAAGCCCGTTTCGAAAAGGCAGTGGCCGAATCAAAATCACTGCCGTCACGCCCCGACAACCAGACCCTGTTGAAGATTTATGCTTTGTTCAAGCAATCAACTGAAGGTGACAACACCGGAAAACGCCCAGGGTTCACCGACATTGTTGGCCGCGCAAAGTTTGACGCGTGGAAGGGCCTGGAAGGCACCAGCAACGATCAAGCCATGCAGAATTACATTGATCTGATTGAGTCGCTGAAATAAATCAAGGCACTGAATTCATAAAAAAAACCGGCCAATGGCCGGTTTTTTTATGGCTGCTTGAAAAAATCAGGCAGCTGCCTGGAGTCGACAGGCACGGCGTCTAGCTTGGCCGCCACATGCACACACACGGTCCGGCAAAGCTCCACCACTGTCGGCTCCTTTACCTGGTATAGCACCAAGGTGCCTTCTTTGCGGCGCTGTAACACGCCTGCACGGTACATCAAGTTCAAATGACGAGAAATATTCGACTGGGTTGAATCAACCTCTTCCACGATGTCGTTTACTGATTTTTCCCCGTTGCACAGGGCGTGGATAATTTTCAAACGCGTGGGTTCAGACAACACAGCAAAGTAGCCTGACACTTGTTCCAGCAGGGAATCCAGTTCACTCATAGCATGACCGATGTATTTTTTATGTTGAAATGATTGTACCCCCGTTTTCACACGGGGGTGGCGGGTCAGTGATTGGCCAACAAAAGCCCTGCATGTTCGCGCATGGGATGAAACTCAATGGTTTCCCAACGCTTTTGCATCACATCAAGATCAAATCTCGATGTCGCCAAAAAAGCGTGTGTGTCGGCAGCATCGGTCACAATGCGACCCACATTGGCATCCATAAACCGGCGCAAGTCATTGGCGTTTTTGCTGGTTACCCAACGTGCGCAACTGTAACGGCTTGGCGCCAGGCGAACTTCCACACCATACTCACCTTTCAAACGGGCTTGAACCACTTCAAACTGCAACTGCCCGATTGCACCCAACAACATTTCCGACCCCAACAGGGGCTTGAACACCTGAATGGCGCCCTCCTGCCCCAGTTCCATTAAACCTTTCTGTAGCTGCTTGCTTCGCATGGGGTCTTTCAATTCGACGGATGCGAACAGCTCCGGTGCAAAAAACGGCAAACCCGTGAATTGCAAACCTTCGCCTTCACTCAAAGAATCGCCCAATTGCAAACCACCGTGGGTGGTCAAACCGATGATGTCGCCCGCATAAGCTTCATCAACCCGATCGCGGCGCTGAGAAAGAAAGGTCACCACACTGGTGGGACGGAAATCCTTGCCTGTGCGCAACACCTTGAATTTCATGCCATGCTCAAAACGCCCTGACAGCACGCGAACAAAAGCAATGCGATCCCGGTGGGAAGGGTCCATATTGGCTTGAATCTTGAACACCACGCCGCTGAATTTGTTCTCGGTAGGCGCCACTTCACGCTCAATCGCTTTGCGCGGGCCGGGGTGTGGCGCAACGTCCACCAAGGCGTCCAGCACTTCCTGAACACCAAAATTGTTCACCGCAGAACCAAAAAACATGGGCGTTTGCTTACCGGCAAGAAACGTTTTTTCATCAAAACTGGGGGCAGCGCCCGTAACCAGTTCAATTTCCTGCTCGGCCTGTTTGAACTCGTTGCCAAAGCGACTTCTGAGTAACTCGCGATTGTTGCCATCGACCACTTCGTCGTCTTCCCGACGGCGATCTGCACCAGGCGTAAATACCCGCATGTGGTTTTTGCGAATGTCGAAAATACCGTGAAACAACTTGCCCTGCCCCACAGGCCAGGCAAAAGGCACGCAAGGAATACCCAGCGTGCTTTCGATCTCGTCCATCAGCTCAAGGGGGTCACGCACCTCGCGGTCCATTTTATTGACGAATGTAATAATTGGCGTGTTACGCGCACGGCACACCTCGATCAAACGCAAGGTTTGCGGCTCTACACCGTTGGCGGCGTCAATTACCATCAAGGCCGCGTCTACGGCAGTCAACACCCGATAAGTGTCTTCAGAAAAATCCTGGTGGCCCGGGGTATCGAGCAAATTAATCACTTGGTCGCGGTATTCCATCTGCATCACCGAACTGGCCACAGAAATACCACGCTGCTTTTCAATTTCCATCCAGTCCGACGTCGCATGGCGACTCGCCTTGCGAGCCTTAACGCTTCCAGCGATTTGAATGGCGCCCGCGAACAGCAAGAGCTTCTCGGTCAGGGTGGTTTTACCGGCATCGGGGTGGGAAATAATTGCAAACGTTCGGCGACGCTTGACTTCAGATTCAATCGACACAGCAGCCCTTTGGCTCAAAAGCGGTGATTTTACACGCCCGGTGGCTTAAATTCACCCTCTTTAATTGTCATATCGATACATAAACGACCAACCTGATAAAAACCCTGTTGCGGACATCCCGTATTGCTCATTTTGTGTATAAATAAGACATTAGCCAGGTGTATTTGCACACTCGATTCGTTCAATTAGAGAACGATAATAATCACAAAGCCCAATACCCAATGGGCACAGTTTCATCAAATCATAGGGGATACCAATGAAAGCAATTCTGGCAAAATCCGCCGTTGCAATCAGCCTGGCCGCGTTGGCCATGGGTGCAGCTTACGCAGACAAATCCAAATGGCCCAAAAGCTTTACCGTAGGTACTGCTTCTCAGGGCGGTACGTATTACGCATATGGCGCTGGCTGGGCAAACCTGGTTGCAGAAACTGTGGGCATTACCGGCGGCGCGGAAGTTACTGGCGGCCCCACTCAAAACCTGGCTTTGGTACACACAGGTAAACTTGCCTTTGGCATGACCACCATGGGCCCAGCGCGCGAGGCACTGGACGGCAAAAGCCCCCTGGCCCCCGGCCTGAAGATGAACAAGGTATGCGCCATGTTCCCCATGTACCAAACCCCGTTCTCGGTCACCGTGCTGTCCTCCAGTGGAATCAAATCCATTAAGGAGATTCCACCTGGCTCCAAAATCGGTTTTGGCCCTGCAGGTTCTACCTCTGACACCTACTTCCCGAAAATGCTGGAAACCCTGGGCGTGAAATTTGAACGCCGCAACGGTGGCTGGAGCGATTTGGGCGGGCAATTGCAAGATGGCCTGATCGATGTGGTGGCATTTGCAGCCGGTGTACCCATTCCTGCCGTGACCCAGCTTGAGGTGCAGACCGAGATCAATATTCTGGAATTTACAGAAGCTGAACAGAAAAAGATCATGGACACCTACCCCGTGTCGGCATTCCCGATCAAGGCCAGCACTTACAAAACCTTGAAGAAAGATGCACGTGCGGTATCCATGTGGAACTACGCCATTGCCAACTGCGACCTGCCAGAAAGCTTTGTATACGAAGCGACAAAGGCGGTGCTGGACAACAACGAGAAAATGTTGACCATCCACAAAGGTGCCCGCACCACATTGGCCGAGAACTGGGACAAGAACACATTCATCCCATTCCACCCCGGTGCCGTGAAGTATTACGAAGAAAAAGGCATCAAGATTCCAGCGAATCTTAAGTTGAAATAAAAAGCAAACAGCCTTGACGGCTGAATCGGGAAGCGCTGGACTCAACTCAAGAGTTCAGCGCTTTTCTTAAACCTCAATTCTCAATTTTTTTTGAATCGGTCAAATCATGTCCAAATCCACCAGCATATCCAGCCATGCCGAAGAGGAACACCTCATCGCGCAAGGCGTCGATGACGAACCAATGGCAAGCAATCAACGCAAATTTGTGCAAAAAACAGCGCTGTTTGTCTCAATCATTTCTGCGGCTTATGCGTTTTGGCATGTGTTTACCCTTAACATCGCGCCGGTGGAAACCTGGGCTTTTCGCATTCTGCACGTTTCAGGCGCGCTGATTATTGGTTTCATCGCCTATTCATCTGCGAACATTGACCAGCCGCAACGTGGCAATCAAATGCTGATCAAGGCCTTGGCTGTATTACTAGCCTTACCCGCCCTTTACTCGCTTTACATTGTGTTTGACATGAACCAGATCATTGCCAATGGTGAAATGATCGCACCCGAGATGGAAGTGAACCAGTTTGGCATTCCCCTGGCCATCGCAGGGCTGGGTGCTATCGTGGCCTCATGGTTTCTACGCCCGGAAGGCCATCGCTTCAACTGGCTGGATGCAACGCTGGTTCTGGCAACAATAGCGAGCACAGCCTATTTGATGGTGCACCTGGACGGCACTGCGCTGCGCATGCGTGCGGGCACGCCTTTCGCCTCACCCGGCAATGCCTGGGCAGCCATGGTAGGTCTTGCCCTGATTCTGGAACTGACGCGTCGCGTGGCCGGAAGCGCCTTGGTGATCATTTCAGTTATTTTCGTGCTCTATTCATTCGTTGGGCCTTACCTGCCCGGCTTTTTGACACACGACGGCTTTGATTTCAGCCGCTTCTTTTCCTACATCTACACCGATGCGGGAGTGTTGGGTGCAACCACGGCAGTGTCTTCCACCTACATTATTTTGTTCATTGTGTTCGCTGCGTTTCTGCAGGCTTCCAAAGTGGGCGACTACTTTGTCAATTTTGCATTTGCTGCCGCAGGAAGAGCCCGTGGAGGCCCTGCCAAAGTGGCAGTTTTCGCGTCTGGCCTGATGGGCATGATCAACGGCACGAGCGCCGGCAACGTAGTGGCCACGGGTTCGCTGACCATTCCACTCATGAAAAAAGTAGGCTACAACGGAAAAACTGCTGGCGCCATTGAAGCCGCAGCCTCTACTGGCGGGCAAATCATGCCGCCCATCATGGGCGCTGGTGCCTTCATCATGGCGGAAATCACGGGCATTCCCTACTCGGAAATCGCGATCGCGGCAGTGATCCCGGCCGTGTTGTACTTCCTCTCGACTTACCTGATGGTTGACTTTGAAGCAGCCAAACTGGGCATGCGTGGCATGCGGTCCGACGAACTGCCTCAATTCTCCAAAATGGTGAAACAGGTCTACCTGTTTATTCCCATCATCATCCTGATCGTTGCTTTGTTCATGGGCTATTCAGTGATCAGGGCCGGCACATTGGCCACGGCTGCTGCTGCTGTAGTTAGCTGGCTCACGCCCTTTAAGATGGGTCCAAAAAGTATTTTCAAAGCCTTCGATCTTGCGGGGGTCATGTCGATTCAGATCATCACAGTGTGTGCCTGTGCAGGCATTATCGTGGGTGTGATCGCCTTGACGGGTGTGGGCGCCAGGTTCTCCTCCATTCTTCTGGACATTGCTGAAAACTCGCAACTGATCGCCCTGTTCTTTGCGATGTGTATTGCAATCTTGCTGGGCATGGGAATGCCAACCACGGCAGCCTATGCAGTGGCTGCTTCGGTGGTTGCGCCTGGCCTGATTCAACTGGGAATTCAGCCACTGGTGGCCCACTTCTTCGTGTTCTACTTTGCAGTAATCTCGGCAATCACGCCACCTGTGGCGCTGGCCTCGTATGCAGCCGCCGGCATTTCAGGCGCAAACCCCATGGCAACTTCGTTCACGTCCTTTAAAATCGGTTTGACGGCCTTTATCGTGCCTTTCATGTTCTTCTACAATGCGGCGTTGCTCATGGAAGGTGAATGGTTTGTGATTTTGCGTGCCTTTGTCACGGCGTGTATCGGCGTGTTTTTCCTGGCGTCCGCCATCCAAGGCTGGTTCTGGGGCGCACACTCGAACTGGGTAGTACGGGGCATTTTGCTTGTCGCAGCGCTTTGCATGATCGAAGGTGGTTTGTACACCGACATTGGCGGTGCTGTACTGGCTATTGTTGCCATCATTCTTAATAAATTCTTTAAAGGAAAACCCGCGCCAGAACCCATGGTTCAAACTCGCGGAATGGATTAAAAACGTAACACCCTGAGGCACCTACACTCTTTTTTAGTGTAGAGCCTCAGGTTCAAACCCTTTCATTGCCAAAGCGATTTCCCTATAGTGCGAAGTGTCACGAAATTTGACTACCCGCTACCCAAGGAGATCTCACGATGTACGCATTTGAAAAAACAGCTGAACTGCTGACCAAAACCAATACCGAACTGAAGAACCAGCACCAAGTTGCTGCCAAGGCATTGAACAGCCTGGTACAAGCACAATTTGGCCTGTTGTCACAAGGTTTGGGTAACGCATTCACTGCTGCTGAAAAGCTGCCTTTGGCTGACAAGTCAGTGGTTGTCAATGCACGCACCGAGATCAAGCAAGGCTTGGAAAAAGTTGTTGGTGTTAGCCAGGTGTACACACAAAAAGGCGTTGAGCTGTTCGAACAGCAATTGCCAGTTGTGATCGACAAAGGTTTTTCATACGCAGCTTTGGCTTTGTCGCAAGCCGAGTCTTTGACTGAAAACGCAATCACCATGGGTGTAAGCGCCTTGGAACAAGCCAAGAAAAACGAAACTTTGAAGCCTGCCATTGAGCAAGCCGAGCAAATCGCTTCTCAGTTGTTCGAGAAAATTGGTGTGAAAGGTGAAACTGGCGCGACGAAAACTGCCAAGAAGCCCGCTACCAAGAAAGCTGCTGCACCACGCGCCAAGCGCGCTGCTGCTACACCCAAGGCCTCGGTCTGAAAAGACATTGCCCAGCTTGAGCTGTGCTTTGACTAAACAAAAAACCCTCGAACTCTCGAGGGTTTTTTTATGGTGACAATGAATTGTTCAGTGCGTTGTCAAAGCAACCAAAGAATCAGGCCGTAGCACACACTGGCACCGAGCACACCGACAAACCACTCTCGTTTGGCTTCCAGTTCACCCAGCATGGTCACATCAAAGCGCTTGTTTGCGAAATCGTCCATGGTAATACTCCCGGTGCATAATGCACATGTGTGTTGATGACTCTATTTAAGAGCAAAAACACAAGTGAGTCTTTCCCACAAAGGGGGCCACCTTATCCGACTACCCCCAAGAGGTAAATACAATGACAATTAGTTCGGCCACCGCCTTTGCCATACTGTCCGCAGGGTTCTTCCTTTTGGTTGGACTTTTCAGTGGATTGTGGAAATTCTTGCAAATGTGGAAAAGCGCTGAAGGTTTGGCACACCCATACGTAGACATCGCCCACCGGGCCAGTCTGCTTTACGGCTTTGCGTGCATCACTTTGGCCGTGTTGGCACATTTCAGTGTCTTCAATCCAGACAACAATCTTTACGCGGCAATAATCGTAATTGCTTTTTTTGTGCTGGCCGTTACCGGCTACCTGATACAGGCTGCACTCAAAGGACCCGACAACCAACTGCGACAACCCCACAAACTTGGAAAACACCCCATGCCCCGGGCGGGCCTGGCTGTATTCATGGTGGCCTTGGTATTTGCGGAAATTGGTGGGACGCTCTACTTGTTTGCTGGTGCGCTACAGAACCCTTTGCTGCAATTCTGGTCTTAAAGAGCAAACCATGCTTACCCGGGGATACCTCACAATGTCTAACCAGTTCACTCGCCGTTTACTGCTTGCCACGCTGACCATGCTGACCATGGCGGCGTGTAGCACAACCAGTCCTGCAAATTCCACTGGTCAGTACCAGGCCAAAGCCAACTGGACCAGTTCGTTTTTGAGCCAGGTCTTTGGCGGTCAAACAATGCCTGATGGCGTTAACAATTGGGCGTGTCGTCCCACGAATGATCAAAACCCGGTGGTGCTGATACACGGTACTTTTTCTTCCAGCATGTATTCATTCGGCGCTTTGGGCCCCGCACTGGCCAATCAAAACCTGTGTGTGTATTCGATCGATTATGGTGCAGCCGAACCCAGCGACTGGTTCAAAGGCGTAGGCGCAGTTGATGAATCGGGGCAACGGATCGCTGATTTCATCAAGTTCGTAAAATCAGCCACAAAGCACGACAAGGTGACCTTGGTGGGTCACTCTCAGGGTGGGCTGATTGGCTTTTATTATTTGAAGAAATTACAAGGTGCTGATCATGTTGATCGTTTTGTCGCTTTGGCACCCAGTGTCAATGGCACATCGATTGCAAAAACACCCAACCGCGATTTAGTGGAGTATTGCCTGGCTTGCGCGGACCAACACCCCCGCTCGGCATTGTTGCGTGATTTAAAAGATGGGCCCATTACAATGCCTGGTGTGCAATACAGCGTGCTGGTCACCAAAAATGACAAGGTCGTGGTACCTGTTGAAAATCAGTTTGTGAAAGAGCCCGGCGTCCAAAACATTTATATTCAAGACTTGCTCCCGGGTAAAAGCGTGTCACACAGCGGCATGTTGTACGACACTGAAACTCTCGATTTGATTGTCAAGCTGGTTCAAGGAAAGCCGGTACAAACCGCCTCAAACTAGCACCGTGTACTCCCGGGTTGCAGTGTCGAAACGATACAAGGGATCGCTCACCACCGCTTGATCAATGCCCTCTTTCTTCAGTTGTACTTTTTGATATTTGAAGGTGCCGGTGGTTTCCACACTTTGAAGTAAGCGCACATACTGCGGCACTGCATACCCGGGAAGTTGGCTAGTCAAATGCTTTGCCAAGGCTTTTAAGTCCAGCTCAACACCCGGTTTTACCGCCACAGCTGCCATGCCAGCCCGGCCATCAACGCCTTCCAGCTTGACGCCATATACCACTGCATGCTCCAGAAATGACAATTTGGCCAACACACCCTCAACTTCCGAGGTCGCTACATTCTCACCCTTCCAGCGGAATGTGTCGCCCAAACGGTCTACAAACTGAATGTGTTGCCACCCTTGCCTGCGCACCAAGTCGCCTGAATTGAACCAGCAATCACCTTGTTTAAACACATTGCGCAGCAGTTTTCCTTCGTTGGCTTTCGGGTCGGTATACCCATCAAAGGGGCGCAGATCGGTCACTTCACTGATCAGCAAACCCACTTCGCCACGCGCAACTTTTTTGCAGAACCCGCGTGCATTTCGTACCACCTGCTCGGAATCCGCATCGCAGGCGATCACTTCAAATGGCATTGGACAAAAACCCACGGTTTCCTTCAACCCAAAGGCATTCATAAAACCCAGGTTGGATTCGCTTGCTCCGTAAAACTCGAAAATTTGATGAATACCAAACCGGTTCTCAAAGTCATCCCATATTTCCGGACGCAAGCCATTGCCCAATATCAAGCGAATTTCATGGTTTTGATCATCCATGGTGGGTGCTTGATTCAACAGATAACGCAGCAATTCCCCGATATAACAAAACGCAGTGGCTTTGTAATGGGCGATCCGTTTCCAGAATTGACTGGCACTGAATTTTTCATCCAGCGCAAAGCAGGCCCCCGAGGCCAACACAATACCAAGCGACACGGTAAGCGCATTGTTGTGATACAGCGGCAGACAACAATAAAACACATCATTCGCAGTTAAACGCACAGCCGTACTCATTCCCGAGGCAGCTTGCAACCAACGGTAGTGACTCATCACCGACGCTTTGGGTAAACCGGTAGTGCCTGAAGTAAAGATATAAAAACAGGGCCAGTTCGCTGTAATTTGAGCAGTTTGTGCCAGGTTGTGGGAAGGCTGCGTATACCAGGCACTGCGAAAATCACTTACCCGCAAAAGGCTACTGTCCGTTTGCAGCGAGAGCAATTCGATGCCTTTGAGCAGCGTGGCGTCCTCAGATTCCAGTTGCTTAAGAATATCCAGCCCACGATCGCAGGCCAAAATTATTTTGGGCTTCACCAACTTCAAACTGTGCGCCTGCACAGCACCTTGCTGATTGATATTCAACAGCGCGGCAACAGCCCCCAACTTGGCACAGGCAATTACTGCAAGCAAAGTTTCAGGTCGATTGGCCGACAGCAACCCGACCGTGTCACCGGCCTTGACTCCCATCGAAAGCAGCCCGCGCGCCATTTGATTACACATTGAGTTGGCTTGTCCGTAGGTCCAACATTGCTCGTCACTTTTCAGGAATGAAGATTTCGCATGCTTGCGCGCAGTTTCCTGAAACAGAAGGCCTAGTGAGCGGCGTGAATGCGGCCGGAGAAATGCCAAACTGGCCAACGAAGGTAAAATATGGGGAACGTCAGGCAGAAAACCCAAGGCACCTTTGGCAATGTCAATTGCGGATACTGTTTTGCCTTGAACTGTCATTTTGTGCGGCCTCCGGGCGCTGTCTCATGTTTTTTTATACAGAAAAAGATACACTCTTTGGGTCAACGAAATTCGCTTACACACCGTTTTTATCAATGTCATCAGGCTGCCCAGTTAAGTATTCTTCCATGCCCATAGCCAAAGTACGCTCGAAAACTGTTCTTTGCCTGCTTGCGCTTGCCATGGCACTGCCATTTCATGTGGCCAATGCCAAAAATTTTATCGGTTACACGGGCAAAGGCTGGAACAACGACTTTGGGGTACTGCGTGGGCAATGCGATGCCAAGCTGGTTCAAAACGAGGCACTCAAGGGTGCCCTGACCGAGCAAATGGCCTACGTTGAATCCACCGACGCCTTCAAGACAATCTTCACTGAAACCGAATTGGTTGACGCATTTGCGGTTGACTCCCATTGCTTCGGACACACCATGGAGTTGGTGCCCTCGGGGCAAGCTGTGCGCTGGCTCAACCCAGTGAATGGCGTTGGGGTGTATTTGTCGCCCGGCGCAAAGTCTGACACTTGCCGCACTTACTTGGGCGTCACGATTGTGAATGGTGAAAAAACCAAATTCCGGGGCGAAGTGTGCTCACCCAGCAAAGGGACCTGGCAAATTCAGCAGTAACCGCCCACCAGGCTCAGGCATATACAGCACGGCGTAAACGCTGCAAGGTATCGACCTGCCCTACCAAAACCAACAACAACTTGGCGCGGGTCATCGCCACAAACAGCTTCCTGAAATCCGCCTCGTTGAAGTCAACAAAAGCCAATTCAGTCACCACAACAGCCTGTGCAGCCTGCCCTTTAAAACGATAAACCGATTCTGCATGTACATTGCCTTCGGTAAACACCTGGCTACCATTGTCATCGTACCGACCCGTGAAATGCCGCAAGCTGTGCGGCCCAAGACTGGCTTGCGCCAATACCTTTGACTTCTCGTGACCGCGCATGCTGAGCACCGCAATTTTGTCGCGAGTAAAACCATGTCGCAAGCAGGCAGTAATCGCCTTGGCGGTCTGACTTAACAAGGACTCATCGCTGTCATACTCAAAAAACTCCAGTGGCAAACCTTCCAGTGGGCATGCCGCTTCAATGTCCAATGGTAGCGGCGACTCAAACCTGAATTCATGTTGAACAAGTTGCAAAGCCTGTACCACGCGTTTGGGGTTGCGGTAATTCATGGGCGTGTGCAGGCTAACCCAAGCTGGCAAACTGACCGCCGGCTTGGCATACAGATTTTGAATGGGGTCCTCTAGCCACAACCAGCGTGTACCGGAATGCGCGCAACGCTGAAGCACAGGCAACCAGCTTTGGTCGAAATCCTGCCCCTCGTCCACCACAATTGAATCAAACACCCAACGTTTGTCCAAAGGGGTGGCCAGCACTTGCTCTGCCAAACGGCCAAACACGCCGGGCGAGGCGTAGTCCACTTCCTGCCCTGCATCTCGCAGCATGCGGTCGCACA
Source organism: Limnobacter sp. G6BE5S (assembly GCF_058448965.1). NCBI lineage: Bacteria > Pseudomonadati > Pseudomonadota > Betaproteobacteria > Burkholderiales > Burkholderiaceae > Limnobacter > Limnobacter sp. G6BE5S. Next base: position 83,873 of record NZ_JBZFLM010000004.1, on the reverse strand, counting down.
GAGCATGAAAATTAAACACCACAGCACCCATCAAACCTGCTTCACGAACCTGCTGCGCCATGTGCGAAGAAAGCGGGCGGTTGTAACACACATACAAAGTTCGCGCTTTCAAGGCATGGTTGCGTTGCAATTCACTGAAGGCCAATTGCGACTTTCCGCTGCCCGCAGTGCCCGTTACACGCAAACGAAAAGGCTCGAAACTGAGCCTTGAAACCCATTGTTCCAAGCCATGTGACAAGCGCGTGACCAAGGTTTCAGCGGCTTGTGACAATGCCCCCACTTCAGGAACCAGATTCAGTTCATTGCACAAAAAGGAATGAATCGCTTTCGGATTGGAGTGGCTGCTGAACAGGTCAGCCGTGATGTCGATGGTTTGAATCAGTGCGGCCAACTCATCTTTGTGACGTGCGTCTACAATACGCTCGGCATTCACAGTCAGCCCGCTGGCATCTGACACGGTGAAATCCGGGCAATAAAAAACAGGCTCAACCCGAAGGGTGCCCTGGTGTTGTTGACTGAATTTTTGCTTGAGTAAAGCCCCTTGCTCGGCCAAAGCGTTGAACACGTCTTGGCGCTGCTCACCCAATTGCTTCACCACCCGGCCCTGGTCCAGCTTCATCAAACCGGTTTTCATCAAAATGCTGTAAACAATGCCGCTTGGGCCAAGTATCAGAAACTGGATACGGCCAGTGACCGTGAGCCCGTGCTCGATTCGTGACCAGTGTATGCCGTGATAAATGGTGTAGTTGTCGGGCAACTGCGCTTGCAATTGCAGCAAAACATCGCGCTCACGGGCTTGGGCGCCGTCTAGTGCAAGCTCGCTGGTGTCCGATGGATAAACCTTGGCGGGCACGCCTTACACCTCTTTGAACTGTTGTTTCAGTGTGGTGCCAGAGTAACGATCAACCCCAGCCTGAATGCGAAAACCCAGCATGATTTTGCCAGTGGTGCAATACACCTGCTCCCGCAGCCACTCAATGACTTCCTTGCCCTCGGAAAAGCCAACCGCCTCGAATTCCCAAACACGGTCATCCGCATTCCAGCGAAAACCCTTGGACTTTAGAAAATCTTTCTTCTCAAATGGTGCCTTCAGTGCAGCGATTTGGTAAATCGATTCATTGGCGCTGTCGAACAGCACCTGAAAAGGCATGCGTTGTGAAGTCTTCAGGGGCTGTGCCAATACATGAATCAAGGCATTGCAATCTTCAACCGCGCGGTGTGCGCCGTGAAAGTAGCCGCAATCGGACAGCAAATGCTCTAGCTTACGGGCTGAATAATTTTCCTGTGTCCACGGCAATTCACGAAATGTGCAGGCCCAGATTGATTTCTCAAGCCAGGGAAAGCGGCGCAGCATAAAAGGTTTGTCGAATGCTGCGTTGTGTGCCACAAACAATGCAGCGTCATTGCACAAGGCTTTCAAGGCCGCTTCATCGAAATGCTGGTCTTTCACCATGTCATTGGTAATGCCATGAATGGCCGAATTTTCAGGAGTGATCGGTACTTTAGGCTGCTCGAGCCCGCCGTAACTACCCAGCACCGCGCCAATTGCTCCGGTGTCCTGGTCCACCTCGATCAGCAAGGCACCCACTTCAATTACCTCACAAGTCGCAAAATCAAGACCCGTGGTTTCGGTGTCGACCACCAACACTTTCACAGGGCTGCTGATCTGCCCACCGAAACTGTCGCGCATTTGTATACGGCGCAGCACTTTGTAGTTGCCGCTGCTTTCCAGCCATTGGGCCACCGTTTCCGGGTCTATATTGCCCATGCTGTTGTTCAAGTCATCGTTATTCAAACGCTTTGTCCTATGGTTGAGTGTGTTGCAGGTGAGCCTGCTGTCGGCTTACTTTGACATGCCAACCTTTTTTCACCACCCGAATGCCGCCTTTGTTGATCCGCAACTGGCGGGCCAATTCCTGCAATTTCAGCTTGCCGCAGCGCACTCCTTGCCCCAACAGCCAATGCCGAAGGGTATTCAATTGGTTTGTTTCATCCAGTTCCCGCCACGGATTCAATAGCAATGTTCCTGAAGCGGAAACCACTTGCGGCGCGTAAGCCTCGGTATTGGAGTCTTCTTCTGAATAGTGTGCCTGAAAAAATTCGGCCAGTTGCAACAAGGCCTTCGGGCTTTGAGGAAAGTGTTCTTCAAGACTGGGCAACAATTCGTGACGCACCCAATTGCGGCGCAGTGTGGTGTCATCATTACTGGGGTCTTCGATGTGTTGCAAGTGATTCAACCGTGCGTACTCCAGCAGGCTGGCCTTGCTACAGTTGAGCAAAGGGCGGCACAACAGCAATTGGGGATGCAGGTGTCGATCCACCCCCACCGGGCCCACAACCCGCATGGCACCCACGCCCCGCAAACCAGACCCCCGCAGCAATTGCAGCAGCACAGTTTCAAGTTGATCATCCCGGTGGTGGGCACACAGCAATACCGTGTGTTGATTGGTTTTCATCCAGTTGAAAATTGCCCGATAACGCACCACACGGGCCTGGCCTTCAAGGCCCAAATCACCCGGCTCTACGTCGACCCTCAACGCTGTAAACGGTACACCCCACTGTTCGCACTGACTTTTGCAATGTGCTTCCCAAGAATCAGCCTGTTGCTGAATTTGATGGTTCACGTGCACAGCGTGCAGCGACAAGCCCATGCTGTGCAAAGCGTGTAGCAACACGGTGGAATCGACACCACCAGAATAAGCCACTACAAAACTGGCGGGTGTCGGTGTGTGGCGTTTGAGGTCGCTTAAAAAGGCTTCAAGCGACGGCCTCAATTACTTGCTCACCTTGAAGTGACCATAACTCATCAAGCGGTCATGGCGAGCATCCAACAAAGTTTTGGGCTTGTAGGTCACCAACATATTCAAGGCAGCCTTGATGGCGGTTTTCAAATTGTTGGCTGTTTGCGCGTGGTCGCGGTGCGCGCCACCAAAACTTTCTTTGACAATTTCCTGAATCAAGCCCAAATCGCGCAGGCGTTTTGCCGTAATACCCAACGCTTCTGCTGCATCGGAGGCCCGTTCTGCACTGCGCCACAAAATCGAGGCGCAACCTTCGGGAGAAATAACGGAATAGGTGGCGTTTTCCATCATGATGACATGGTCGGCAACGGCCAATGCCAGCGCCCCGCCCGAACCACCTTCACCAATAATTGCGCTGACAATGGGCACCTGAATTTGTGCCATCTCGATCAGGTTACGACCAATTGCCTCGGATTGTCCGCGTTCTTCAGCATCAATGCCGGGGTAGGCCCCGGGCGTGTCAACCAAAGTCACAATGGGAATACCGAATTTTTCAGCGGTTTTCATCAAACGCAGCGCCTTGCGATAGCCCTCGGGGCGTGGCATGCCAAAGTTGCGCAGGGTACGCTCTTTCACATCACGGCCCTTTTGATGACCAATCACCATCACGCTTTCACCATCCAGCCGGGCCAAGCCCCCCACAATCGAAGGGTCGTCGGCAAAATGGCGGTCGCCATGCAGTTCATGAAAATCAGTGAACGCGTTGGCAATGTAATCCAGCGTGTAAGGGCGCTGCGGATGCCTTGCCACTTGCGAGACCTGCCAAGGGGTAAGTTTGCTGTAAAGCTCTTTGGTCAACACATCGCTTTTGCCTTCCAAGCGTCGAATTTCCTCTGACAAATCAACGGCTGAGCCATCTTGAACCAGGCGCAGCTCCTCGATTTTGCCTTTCAATTCGGCAATGGGCGCTTCAAAATCTAGAAATGTTTGCTTCATGAGGTTCTCTTAATAGTCCACCACAGCTGGATCCAGACTGCGCCACAAATACCACGCTGCCACGGTCCGCCAAGGTTTTAATTTTTCCCCGAATTGTAGTGCTTCTTTCGGTCCGATGGGTTCACCTTCGAAAAATTGGCGCGAGATACCGCGCTGCACACCAATGTCATCCACAGGCCATACATCGGGCCTGCGCAAACAGAACATCAAAAACATCTGCGCCGTCCAGCGCCCTACTCCCTTGATTTCACACAGGTGGCTGGTACAGGTTTCATCGTCCATCCTGTCAAGTAATTCCAGTTTTAACCGCCCCTGCTGTTCGAATTCGCTCAAAGCCCGGGAATAAGCAATTTTTTGGCGGGAAAGGCCTGTGGCCTTCAAAGTGTCATCCGCCAAGGCGAGCAAAGAATGGCTGGTGATTTGACCATTCAAGGCACCAACCACTCGGGCCCACACCGCATCTGCTGCTTTCACCGAAATTTGTTGACCCACCAACGAGCGCAACATGGTTTCATAAGGCGCACCGCGAGACCGCAATGCCCGGTCGGAATGCCGATTGACCAAGTCAGCCCACACAGGGCTTTGCAGGGTCAACGCCATGCACGCCTCCTGCCAGTAGGCAGGCGCATCAGGGTCGTGATTCAGCCTCAGGCTCGCCGCCATTCAGTGGCACCGCCCCGTTTGTCTTCCAGCACGACACCCAAATCAAGCAACTGCTGGCGAATGGCGTCTGCTTTTGCAAAATCTCGATCCGTCTTGGCCTGTGTGCGGGCGTCAATCAGCGCTTGAATCGCTGCCTCGTCGAACGTACCTGCCTGTTCGCCCACCTCCGCTTTCTGGAAGGCCTCGGAGGTTCGACCCAACAAGCCCAACACCTGTGCCAACGCTTTCAATCGCTCGGCCAGTGTCTGATCGGCGCTGCGATTCACTTCATGGGCCATTTCAAACAACACAGAAATCGCAATGGGTGTGTTCATGTCGTCATTCATCGCCTCGGCAAAGCGGGATTCGAAGTCCCGACTCCAGTCAATGGTGGTTGCGGCTTGCACATCGCCCACGGCTGTGTACAAACGGCCCAAGGCTGCCTTCGCGTCTTGAACATGACCTTCGGAATAAGTCAGTTGACTGCGATACTGGGCACGAAGAATAAAAAACCGCACCACCTCGGCATCGTAGACTTTCAAAATGTCGCGAATCGTGAAGAAGTTATTCAACGATTTCGACATTTTTTCCGATTGCCCATTGGTTTCTACCCGCACAAAACCGTTGTGCATCCAATACTGGGCAAAGCTTTCACCGGTCGCACCCACACTTTGGGCAATTTCGTTTTCATGGTGGGGAAACTGCAGATCTGCTCCACCGCCATGAATATCGAACGTATTGCCCAGCAACTTGCAACTCATGGCTGAACATTCAATGTGCCAACCCGGGCGACCTACGCCAAAATCAGATTCCCATTTGGCATCCACAGGCTCATCGGTTTTGGCGCTTTTCCACAGAACAAAGTCAAGTGGATCATTTTTGCTGCCAGAGACGCCCACGCGTTCGCCAGCACGCAACTCATCCAGGCTTTTGCCAGAAAGACAACCGTAGTCTGGAAATGCGCGAACGGCGAAGTTCACATCACCGGAATCATCCCGATACGCCAGTCTTTTGCTCATCAGCGTTTGGATCATTTCCTGCATTTCGGCCACATACTCTGTGGCACGCGGCTCATGATCAGGCCGTTCAATGCCCAATGCATCAGCATCCTCGTGCATGGCTGCGATAAAGCGATCTGTCAACGAACGAATACTTTCACCGTTCTCAACAGCACGGCGAATAATCTTGTCATCAATGTCAGTGATATTACGCACATAGGTAACCGGGTACCCCGAGGCGCGCAACCAACGCTTGAGCAAATCGAACACCACCATGACGCGGGCATGGCCCAGGTGACAGAAGTCGTAGACTGTCATGCCACACACATACATCCGGACGTTCTGTGGATCAAGCGGTGAAAAAGCCTGCTTTTTCCTTAGAATTGAATTGTAAATTTGGAGAGACGATTTCATTGGACTCGGATAAAAAGCGGACTCAGCCTGTCAAAACGGTACAATCTGACACAGTAGCACTCAGGAAACCTAGTTCAGAAGCCAACCCGCTCTAGGGCTTGCTACAATAGCGGTCGAGTATATCATTACGCATGATCGAGTTTTTCCCAACCAATCACATGAACGGGTAACCCCGCAAAGGCGCAACCGAATGCAGGCTAAAAAAACAATCACGTCGTCAATCAGTGGCAAATTCAAAAAAAGCAAATATGCGCTGCTGATCGCCCTCATGGGCTTGGCGTTTGCCGGTGGCCCCGGCTATGCCGACGAGGCGGATGAAGTATCCAAATTAATTCAGAACAGTCAGTTCGAACAGGCGCAAGCCCGTGCTGACGCTTACCTGGCCAATCGTCCCAACGATGCACAAATGCGTTTCCTGAAAGGTTTGATCCTGACAGAGCGGAACAAGACCACCGAAGCGATCACTGTGTTTACCAAGTTGACTGAGGACTTTCCCGAGTTGCCTGAACCCTACAACAACCTGGCAGTGTTGTACGCGGGGCGCGGCGAATACGAAAAAGCCCGTGAATCGCTTGAAATGGCCATTCGCACCCATCCCAGCTATGCAACTGCCCATGAAAACCTGGGCGACGTGTATGCCAAATTGGCGAGTCAGTCCTACGACAAAGCCCTTCAACTGGATGGTCGCAATTCAACCGCTCAAACCAAACTGTCACTGGTGCGCAACCTGATTGCAGGCAAACCAGAAACAGTGGCTGTGGCCGCTGCACCTGCTGCAGCACCAGCCAGCAAACCCGCACCAGCCAAAACTGCACCCGCAGTAGTACCCACACCGCCCGTGGTTGCTGCCGCACCACCCACTGTTGCACCCACTGTTGAAGTGGCACCAAGCAAACCTGCCCCGGCAGCAGCGCCAGCAATCACTGCCAGCAAACCAGCCGAGACAAAACCAAATACGATCGGCATGGACAGCCAGGTACTTGCAGCTGTTGAAGCATGGGCCAAAGCCTGGACGGATCAAGACATGGCCGGTTATCTGGGCGCGTACAGCCAGGATTTCGACACACCCGGCAAAATGAACCGTGCCAATTGGGAAAAAATGCGCGAACAACGCATTGTTGGTAAGGAAACCATTCGCGTGGTTGTTGAAAACCCCTTAATCACAATCACTGGCAATGAAGCTGTGGTGAAGTTCAAGCAGAGTTATTTCTCCAACCGCCTGAACAATGTGTCCGCGAAAACATTGACCATGAAACAGGAAGGCGGCACCTGGAAAATTACCAGCGAGAGGGTGGGCGGTTAAATGTGGTTAAGCAATAAGCTTCGAAGAATGTCCAAAGGGTTGCGATTTGCCGCACCCCTGTTGTTTTGGGCATTCACCGCAGCCCCCACTTTTGTTCAATCAGGCTCTGAAGAGTCGTTTGACCTCGCCGCCTACAGTAGCGCCGAACCCAAAAAAGGCTCGCTGGCCAGCAAGCTGTTTGAGTCAGCCAGCTACCAGCCCGTAATCGACACCGCCGTAGAGGAAATTTACCTCGCCTTGAGCAAGCATGAGCTAAACAAGGCGCTGAAATTAACAGATCGACTGCTTGCCGAATTTCCCAATTTTTACCTTGGCCACATGCTCAAAGGCGATATTTTGTCATTGAAGGCTGGGCGTCCCTTAACGCAAATCGGCGACATGCTCGATGTTCCCAAGGGAAAACAGGAAGAACTCACTGAGTTGCGAGACGAGGCCATAGCACGATTCAAAGCAGTTAAAGATCGCCCCCAACGCGACTTGCTGCCTGCCGAACTGGTTGAACTGAATGACGATCAACGTTACGTGATTTTGGTAGACACCACTCGCTCACGGCTTTTTCTTTATGAAAACGCATTTCCCCAGCCACGCTTGGTGACTGACTTTTACGTGTCCCAAGGAAAAATGGGGGCGGTGAAGGTGCGCGAGGGTGACAAACGCACACCCATTGGCGTGTACACAATTACCGAATTACTGCCCAAAGAAAAACTGACTGATTTCTACGGGCCCATTGCCTTGCCCATCGATTATCCAAATGCTTGGGACAAACGGCTAGGTAAAACCGGCTATGGTATTTGGCTGCACGGCATGCCCAAACACTATGTGAGTCGCCCCCCCAAGGCCAGCGATGGCTGTGTAGTGCTGGCAAACCAGGACTTGCTTGCCTTGAAAAAATTTGTCGACATTGGCAGCACACAAGTTGTCATCAGCGAGAGACTTGACTTCGTGCCCGTGGATGTGTGGCAAAGTCACCGCAAAGCTGCCTTGCGCATGGTGGACACCTGGAAAAAGGACTTGGAAAAAGGCTTTTCCAAAGGAATTTATCATTACGCAAGCGATGTGAAAATAGACGGCCAGGGTTTGATTGAGTGGCAGAAAAATCAGCAAATCGGCAACAAGTCGTTTGGAAAAATCTCCATCGGCGACCTCACGGTCATGCGATACCCCAGCGACAAAGACATGATGCTGGTGTCCTTCAAACAAGAGGACAAATTGTCGGGTGAAATCCGCAAGCAACAGTACTGGATGAAAGTCGGCACACGCTGGCAAATTGTGCAAGAAGATACTTCAAAACTGTAAAGGACAAGTCTGTGACTCAAGGCAAACGTGTTTTTCTCAAGTGGTCGATGTTCTCGGCGATTGCTGTTAGCATCGGTAATTCTTCAATCTCCTCTGCGTTTGCAAAAGCGAAAAAACAAACCATGGTTAAACTTAAAACAAATTTTGGCGACATTACAATCGCCCTGGACGCTGAAAAAGCCCCCGCTACCGTGGCCAACTTTCTGGAATATGCAAAAAGTGGCTTCTACACCAACACCATTTTCCACCGTGTCATCGGCGGCTTCATGGTTCAAGGCGGCGGCTTTGAACCCGGCATGAAACAGAAGCCCACCAAAGACCCCGTGAAGAATGAGGCCGACAACGGCTTGAAAAACGAGAAGTACACCATTGCGATGGCGCGTACCAACGACCCGCACTCTGCGACTGCCCAGTTTTTCATCAACATGGAAAACAATGAGTTTTTGAACTTCAAAAGCCCTACCCCTCAAGGCTGGGGCTATTGCGTATTCGGCAAAGTGACCGAGGGCAAAGACATTGTCGACAAAATTGTGGCGGTCAAAACCGGCTCTAAAGGTTTTCACCAAGACGTACCGCTGGAAGATGTGATTATTCAGGGCGTCGAAGTACTGTAAAGCTACCCAATAAAAAAAGCCCTTGTTCAAGGGCTTTTTTAATGACCTTATAATCAGGTAACAAGTTGATAGAAATTCCTCAACAAGGTGCTGCATTCTTTGCCTCCGACCTGCACTTGTCAGAACACACCCCCAAAACACTGGACGCCTTCGAGAATTGGCTTGTTAGCGTATCCCAGGAAAACACACTTGTCTTTTTGCTCGGCGACCTGTTCGAGGTTTGGTACGGCGACGACTACAGCGACAGCACCAGCGAGCGCGTTATCAAGGCTGTTCAAAGCGCAAAATCTACCGGCGCGACACTGTATTTCATGCATGGCAACCGTGATTTTCTTCTGGGCGATCAATTCGCCGAAGCAGCGGGGCTCGAGATTCTTCCCGATCCCGAATTTTTGCAGATCAATCACCAAGTCGTATTGATTACGCATGGCGATCAGCTTTGCACAGATGACAAGGCCTATCAAAAGTTCAGGCTTCAAAGCCGTGACGACAAGTGGCAAAAAAACTTTCTGGCACTACCCCTCGAACAACGTCTTGAAATGGCCAAGGCCATTCGCAGCGAAAGCAAATTACACAAGGCCAACAGTGCCATGAGTATTATGGACGCCAATCTGCACGCTGTGGCTGAGTCATTCAAGGGCAATTGGCCCGATGGCTACTACGTGGGAAAAAGCGATGTCATATTGCATGGCCACACCCACCGCTGTGCCATACACGGCACGCTCGATAGCCAGGCACCCCTGGTACCCGAAAGCACTCAAGGACAACTGCAAAAGGGTCAGCGAATCGTTTTGCCCGACTGGAACTTCGATGAACCAGAAAAAAACCGCCCAAAGGGCGGTTTCTTGAAATTACTCAGCACCGGGGAATTCAGCCTGAATCTGTTCAATTAATTGTCCACCAGTTTATTCAAGGCTTTCAGTTCTTCGCAGTCCACGGAATCGCCGCAATCCGGCTCTGCTTTGCCTTTGCTCAGTTGCTTTTCAAGTTGTTCGATTCGCTGCTGCTGAGCGATGGCCTGATCAATCAAACCATGCATCGCCTTGATCAGTGGGTCATCTCCGTTTTTAGACACTCCATAGGCCAAAAACTCTTCCTTGGTTTTCGCCGCACCTGTCAACACTTCGTCAGGCGTTCGTTCAGCCGCTTTCAGAATCATTCGGGCGGGATTGCCCACCGCGGTGGCTCCTGCCGGTACTGGCTTCGTGACCACAGCGTTCGAGCCTATCTTGGCGCCCTCACCCACCACAAAGGGACCCAGCACCTGCGCACCTGCGCCCACGACCACGCCTTTTTCCAGCGTGGGGTGGCGCTTGCCCTTGGCCAGTGAAGTACCGCCCAACGTAACCCCTTGGTAAATGGTGACGTCATCATGAATTTCAGCAGTTTCACCAATGACCACGCCCATGCCATGGTCGATGAATACGCGCCTGCCAATATTGGCACCTGGATGAATTTCAATACCAGTAAAAAATCGACCCAAATGAGACAAAAACCGCGCGAGCGTGTTGAAACCAGCCGCCCATGCATTGTGGGCCAGGCGATGCCAAATCAAGGCATGCAAACCGGGGTAGCACAGGAACACTTCCAAACGCCCTCGGGCCGCCGGGTCTTTCCTCAAAATCGTGTCAATGTCTTCTTGTAGTCGAATCCACATGCGCGGAAAACCTTGGATCAATTGTTATTGGTACGTATACACTGGTCGCCGCAGTGTATCACGGCTGAATCAAGGCTTCTTGCGCTCGAATTCATGCGGATAAAGGCGATCGTCTACCACTCGGATCACATCTGAAAAAAACCCGCGCAGCATATCCACTTCCTCTTGTTCCAAAGGGGTTTTGGCCAACATTCTGGCCAAACGCTGAACTACTTTTTTCGGCTTGTCCGGGTTGATGAAGTCCACCGCCTGCATTGCCTGTAACCAATGGGCTTGCAAATCAGCCACAGCCTTCACGGTGGCCAGTTTTTCGCCTTTTGCCAAAGTGCCAGCCAAGGAATCTTCTTCCAGATCAAACTGCCCGGCGGCCCATTCAGTGCGCAAGGCGTAAGCAACAATTTGCACCGCTTGTGACAGGTTGAGCGAGCTATATGCCGGATTGGCAGCAATCGTCACCTGCCGGTTACACACCAGCAACTCATCATTGCTCAAACCCGTGCGTTCAGCACCAAATACAAAAGCAGCGCCTACTGCGCTTTCAGTTAATTTCAAGGCTTCCTGTGCCGCCTCTTGGGGGCTTTGTAAACGCGGGCCCAGGTCCCGCAAACGCGCTGACAAGGCAAATGCAACACTTCGATCTGCCAAGGCATCGGGCAAAGTATTGAAAATTCGAGCCTTTTCAAGTACATCCGTGGCACCGCTGGCCAGCGAAATCGCCTCATCAGCGCTGCAAATGTCTGTCGTTTTGGGTTCAACGAGTCGCAAATCACTCAGGCCCATGGTTTTCATGGCACGCGCCACTGAACCAACATTGCCCGGATGGCTTGTTTTTACGAGAACAATTGAAATGGATTCGAGGGAAATGGCTGCGGTCATTTATAATGTCGGGTTAAACGTATTCAAATTGAAAGGAAAGGCCATGCATCCGATGTTGAACGTGGCGGTGAAAGCCGCTCGCGCTGCGGGAAAAATCATCAACCGAGCGGAGCTTGACCTCGATCAGGTAAAAATCGGAGTCAAAGGGCCCAACGATTTCGTCACCGAAACCGATCAGGCCGCTGAAAGCGCCATTATCGACGTGCTCAAGCAAGCCTTTCCCGATCACGCCATTCTAGCCGAGGAAAGCGGCGCCTCTGGCAAATCAGATTACGAGTGGGTGATCGATCCCATCGACGGCACGGCCAACTTCATTCATGGCTATCCACACTATGCCATCTCTATCGCACTTCGCGTCAATGGCAATGTGCAACAGGCCGTGGTGTACAACCCAGCCACGAACGATCTGTTCACCGCCTCCAAGGGCGAAGGTGCGTTCTTGAACAACCGTCGCATCCGGGTTTCCAAGCGCAGCAAACCTAACGAGTTTTTGGTGGGTTTTGCGTTCCCGAGCGGCCAGAATGAAGGCTCCCTTGGCGTAAAGCGTAAAATGCTGGCCCTGACTGAGAGCACCGCAGGTATTCGCAAATCAGGCTCAGCCGTTCTCGACCTGGCTTATGTGGCTTGCGGTCGCCTGGACGGCTACATGTGTTTTGGCCTGAAGCCATGGGACTTGGCAACAGGCGTGTTGCTTGTCTCCGAGGCAGGTGGTTTGATTACCGACCCACAAGGCAACGACACCTACATGGCAACTGGCGACGCAGTAGCCGGAAACCCCAAAGCACTTCAATACCTGCTGAGCTTCAAATAAAACAAACAGGGACCCAGTTGAGCAAACAAGCGAGTACAAACAACCAGGCCGCATCACAGGCGTTTGAAAGCCACACGCCGATGATGCAGCAGTACCTCACGCTGAAAGCCGAATACCCAGACAAGCTGCTGTTTTATCGCATGGGCGATTTTTACGAGCTGTTTTTTGACGATGCCCAACTGGCCGCACAATTACTCCGAATCACCCTGACTCATCGGGGTCAATCTGCCGGGCAGCCCATACCCATGGCTGGCGTACCATTTCACGCCGCAGACCAATACCTGGCCAAGCTGGTTGCCTTGGGGCATTCAGTGGCCATTTGCGAACAGGTGGGCACGCCAGGCCTGACCAAAGGCCCCATGGAGCGAAAGGTGGCGCGGGTGGTTACGCCAGGCACACTGACCGAATCAACCCTGCTGCCTGATCAAGAAAACAAAACCTTGCTTAGCCTGTATTCCGAAGATGGCAAGTATTGGGGTGTCGCCTGCCTGGCCTTGTCAGCTGGCTCCATTCGTTTGCTCGAATGTGATTCAGGCGCATTGGCTGCGCACATCAGCCGCTTCAACGCGGCCGAAGTGCTGGTGAACAACCGCAGCTGGGCGCAGCAAAGCCAAATCACGGGTAGCTTTGAGCGGCCCGCCTGGCACTTCGATGCCGGTTTTGCGCAAACCCATTTGCAGTCGGTATTACAGGCTGCGAATCTCGAAAGCCTTGAACTACACAAAGCCAAGCTTGCCGTGCCCGCCATGGGCGCAGCTTTGCAATATGCCAAGGAAACTCACCTTAGCATCGATACCTTCAAGCACGTGTCCGATATTCAGGTTGAACACGAGCAAGACTTTCTGGTGCTTGACGAAGCCGCACGCCGCAATCTGGAATTGACTGAAACATTGAGGGGCGAGCCAGCCCCTACCCTGTTTTCACGGATCAACCGCACAGGCAGCGGCATGGGTGCGCGGCGCTTGCGCCAATGGTTGCTAGAACCCCTTCGCAGTATTGAATCCATTGAAGCACGACAAAACAAAATACAGCACCTGCTTGCCACTTTGGGCCAGGCGCCTGAACCGGCCTGTTTCGCACTGGTGAAAACCTTGCGCGCCATGGCAGACATTGAACGCATCAGCAGCCGTGTGGCCATGCAAACGGCCAAGCCTCGCGATTTGCTGGCGCTGCGGGAAAGCCTGCAAGCGCTGCCGCAAGTTGCTGAACTGATTGCAAACTTTGGCGACAATGAATTCAACACTGCACTGCAGGCATTGGAAGCACCCCCACAGTTGCTGGCAGAATTAATGCAGGCCTTGGCCGAAAATCCGCCTGTGCTGATTCGCGACGGCGGTGTAATCGCCGACGGCTATCATGCCGAGCTGGATGAATTACGCAATATTCAAACCGGCAGCGGGCAGTTTTTAATTGAGCTTGAAAAACAGGAACGCGAAGCCACTGGCATTGCCAACCTGAAAGTCGAGTTCAACCGCGTGCATGGTTTTTACATTGAGGTCAGCAGCGCGCAGGCCGAAAAGGTGCCCGCACACTACATTCGTCGGCAAACCATGAAAAATGCCGAGCGTTACATCACCGAAGAACTGAAAGTCTTTGAGGAAAAAGCATTGTCTGCAAAAGACAAAGCCCTGAACCTTGAAAAAGTAATTTACGAAAACCTGATGGTGTGGCTGGGCCAATTCACGCCGTTTTTGCAACGGTGTGCACGTGAACTGTCTGAACTCGATGCACTAGCTGCGTTGGCCATTGTGGCTTTCGAAGCCAACTGGGTGCGCCCGCAGTTGCTGCCCCATGCCTTGCTGAATATTCACCAGGGTCGCCACCCCGTGCTGGAAGTTCAGGTAGAACAATTCACACCGAACGACTGTGCATTACACCCAGGCAAACACATGGCGCTGATCACCGGTCCGAACATGGGCGGTAAAAGCACCTACATGCGCCAAACCGCGCTGATTGCGTTGCTTGCTCACATGGGCAGTTTCGTACCGGCAAGCAGTGCACAAATTGGGGTGCTTGACAGAATTTTTACACGAATCGGCGCATCCGATGACCTGGCTGGCGGCCGCTCCACCTTCATGGTGGAAATGACCGAAGCTGCCACCATTGTTCGCCAAGCCACGCCACACAGCTTGGTCATCATGGACGAAATTGGGCGTGGCACCTCCACTTTCGACGGTTTGTCACTGGCCTGGGAAATTGCCAAGCGCCTGGCCAACACCAACAAATGCTTAACACTGTTTGCCACGCATTATTTTGAAATCACAGCGCTGGGCAACGAGCTGGACAGCGTATTCAATGTTCATTTGTCTGCCACCGAGCACCAAGGCAAGTTGGTATTTTTGCACCGCATCGAGGCTGGCCCTGCAAGCCAAAGTTACGGCCTGCAAGTGGCCAAACTGGCAGGCTTGCCAGCCTTGGTGGTAAAAAATGCACAAAAGCGACTGGACCAACTGGAAGCTGAAAAACGCGCCATGACGACGCAAGTGGATTTGTTCGACCTGCCGGTTGAAACAGACACCGAAGCACCGGCCAGCCCGCAGCATGTGAACCTGATTCTCGAAAAGCTCAACGAGATCGACCCCGATGAGCTCAGCCCCAGAGAAGCACTGCAGTTGATTTTTCAGCTCAAGGGCCTTCATACATGAACTTGCGCCGCACGGTAAGCAAAACCTGTGCGGCTACTTTGCTGGTGGTCTTGTCCATTGCCACCCCATGGGTATCGGCCAATTCACATACCGACAGTTTCAGCTTCGCACTCATCGGCGACCAGCCTTACAACAACTTTTTTGAACCTGCAACCAGCCAGCTGATACAACAAATCGGGCGGGAACGCCATGTAAGCTGGATATTGCACATTGGCGACATCAAAGGCGGCAACGAGCCCTGCTCCGATGACTTGCTTGAACGCAGACTGGATCAACTACAACAAAGCGAAAAGCCCTTGGTGTATGTACCCGGCGACAACGAATGGACTGATTGCCACCGATCATCAAACGGAAATTTTGACACGCAGGAGCGCCTGGAATTTTTACGCAAACAAGCCTTCTCAAAATCTCGCACACTGGGCAAACAAGGCTTCCCGATTCGCCAGCAAATTAAGCACCCCTACCCTGAACACCTGATGTGGACTCAAGGTAGCACGCTGTTCCTGAGCTTGAATATCCCCGGCAGTAACAACGACCTGCTCAACCCAAAATCCAGAAATGCCAGCACAAAAAAAGTAAAACAATTATTCGAGGCACGTTCCCTGGCCATTGAATCCTGGCTTGCGGAAGCAGAACAACTGTTCGACAAGGCAGACCCACGCCTCACGGAAACCGTGATCGCCATTCAAGGCAATCCAATTGATGGATCAGGCGGTGCAGGCAGCAATCCAGTCAAAAATGGATATGCCCGCTTTATGAAAAGCTTGGTGAAATACATCAACACCACCAAGCGCCCTGTGCTGTTGGCGCACGGCGACACACACAGGTTTAAATGGGACAAACCCAGTCTTAAACGATTTGGGGGAACACCCGAAACAGATGCACTGTTCTATCGGGTCGAAGGCTGGGGCCATCCGTTCATGAACGCATGGGTACCGGTCACGGTAACACCCGGCACCAAGATGCCTTTTGAGGCCAGCAGTATTTCGCTACCCGCCCCAGAAGTCAGCAATTAGTTCAACTTGCCTGCACCCGGATTGGGCGCCACGCTGAACAACGATTGGGCTGCTGCGCCTTGCGCCTTTTCTTCCTCGTTGGCTGCGCGAATGTCCAGCACTTTCAAGTGATATCGCAGAGCCATGCCAGCAAACGGGTGATTGCCGTCCAGTACCACCTTGCCCTCGGCAATGTCAGTCACTGTCCAAACCCGGCCAAAACCCGTGTTTTCCTCGGTGGCCTGCTCGTCTGGCTCGTTCTCGTCGTCGACAGGCACTTCTTCCAGTTGCATGCCGATTTCCAATTCTTCGCCGAACATTTCAATGTCCTCAACCCGCATCAGCTCCGGATCAAAGTCACCAAATGCATCCTCGGGCTCTAGCTGAGCAAACACTTCATCGCCAACAGCCTTGCCGAGTACAGCCTCTTGAAGTTTCGGAAATACTTCATTCTCGCTGCCCTGCAGGTAAATGATCGGCTCGCCACCATGTTCCTGAATCAGTTCACCCTGCGCATCACGCAGCTCAAAATCAAGGGTAACCACCGTGCCGTGCTCAACAATCATCGTACATAACTCCAGAAATCAGCGCCCGAACAGTGGGCAGTCTTTTAAGGTGGCCTATGATACCCGTAATCGATAAATCACCCAAATAAAGCTCCCGCAGATGATCAAACCCCTCACCCAAATCGCCAATCTGACCACTGAACAGTTCATGACCGAACACTGGCACGTCAAACCATTCCTTTTTCGTCAAGCGTTCCCGAATTTTGAACCCCTTTGCGATCTGGACACCATCGCCGAGATGGCCTCGGATGAAGACATTGAAAGTCGCTTGATTCAATATGGAAAAAACGGCTGGACACTCGAGCAAGGGCCGTTTGACGAGCTTCCACCCATGAAGAAAAAGGCATGGACCGTGCTAATCCAGGGCATCGACCATCACCTGCCCGAGGCCTACGATCTGCTACAACTGTTTCGCTTTATTCCCGATGCGCGCCTTGATGACATCATGCTCAGCCTGGCCAGCGACGGTGGCGGCGTGGGCCCACATTACGACTCCTACGATGTATTTTTGCTTCAAATGCATGGCAAAAGGCGCTGGAAGATCGGTCCGCTTTTAAACAAGGAACTCGAAGAAGGCGTACCTTTGAAAATACTGAAGGAGTTCGAGCCAACAGAGGAATTTGTGCTCGAACCTGGTGACATGCTTTACCTGCCGCCCAATTATGGTCACGATGGGATCGCAGAGGGCACCTGCTCGACACTAAGCATTGGATTCAGAGCACCCACACAAGCGGAGGTTCTAAGCGGTATTTTGCGCGACATGGCCGATCAAATTGAACAAGATCCAGGCATGACTCAAAAATTGTTTTCTGACCCAGCGCGAGGGCTACAGAAAAACCCCGCAGAAATTCCTGACGACATGCTGAATTTCGGTTTTAATTTGATTCAGCAGTTTTCAGCGCAATCGCCTCAAATACAGCGCAGCATGGGGATTTTGCTGACCGAACCCAAGCCTCATGTGTATTTTGTAAACAACACAGACGATCAAGATATACCGGAAATAATTAGTGTACTTGGCGTGCGCGGCATTGCATTAAGCATGAAAACTAAAATGTTGTTCAAAGATGAGGTTTTCTATATCAATGGCGACGCTGTCAACCCGACCAGTGCCCTTACCGTTAAACAGCTGCAAAAGCTCGCAAACCAGCGTGAAATGGAGCCAACCGACGCCGCAGAAGCATTAAAAAACCCTGAATTTCAGTATTTTTTAATTGGTTTTGCAAAAGCCGGTTGGGTAGAAACCCTAATATGATTAATTTCATTTAGAATTTGAAACGACTCGGCAAAGTCAATAGAATTTTGCTTCGAAAATAAGGTCGAAACAATGACTTGAATTTGACGGGCTATTCGTTAGAATTTGCAGAGTTTTCCGCTTGAGTGCTTGAACACCCGGCAGGAAAATGGGTGATTCTGGGTTCTCTTGTGAGCCTATTTGCTCTAAAAAAGGCGCTTGAATCGGCGCCTAGTTCGTGACCCCAAAAGGAATAAACATGAAAAACTCAATTTTGATCGCATCTTTGTTTGCAGTTGCTTTGGCCGCTTGTGGCAAGAAAGAAGAAGCAGCTCCTGTTGAACCAGCAGCGCCTGCAGTAACTGAGCAAGCTCCTGCAGCTACTGAGCCAGCAGCAACTGAGCCAGCAGCAATGGAACCAGCAGCAACTGAGCCAGCCGCTACTGAGCCAGCAGCTGCCCCAGCTGAAGAAGAAAAGAAGTAAATTCAATTCGCTTGTAAAAGCGATTGAAAACAAAAAGCCCCAGGTGAAAACCATGGGGCTTTTTTGTTGATTCAGCTGAAAAAAATCAAGCGGCTATTTGCCTTGAATCAAGACTGGTCCAACCAAAACCCTCCGCCTGGCAGGCAATGTCAAACGCAATTCCCCGTGGGGTCAGTACCTCGGCCCACATTTGTTGAACCACATTGGGACAATTCGTGGTTTGGCTTAAATGAGCAGCCACCACAAACTGCAAACTGCCGGAATCAAGCCTTCTGAGAATGTCGCAAGCCACCTGATTACTCAGGTGCCCATAATCGCCGCCTACCCTTTTTTTCAAGCTTGGCGGATAAGGCGAATTGGACAGCATTTCAGGGCAGTGATTGGATTCGAGAATCAGGGCATGCGCCCGGTTCAACATGTTCACCAAATGCGGCGTAGCGCTGCCACAGTCGGTCAGAATGCCAGTGACAAACCCCGACTTCGATTCAATCAGCATTTGAATCGGTTCAGCAGCATCGTGAGGCACGGGAAATGGGTGCAAAGTCAGGCTTTTCACGCTAAACGGGGAATGGCTGTCAATTAACACCACCCGCCCCGATTGCAGATAATCCTCGTCGGTCAATTTGGATCTCAACGCGGCACGCCAGGTACCGTGCGTCAAATACACGGGGGTGCCAAATTTTCGACTGAACTTGAACACCCCACCAATGTGATCACCATGCTCGTGGGTGACCACAATGGCGTCGACATCCCCAGGCGCAAGTCCAACGCGCTCAAGGCGCCCCACGGTTTCCTTGACAGCAAAACCGCAGTCCACCATCAGGCGTGTGGGGGCATCAGTCAGCCTGCATTCAAACAGCCAACTGTTGCCTTCGCTACCACTGCCCAGACTCGCAAAGCGCACACCAATTACCGGAGTTTACCGGCCAGCTTGGTTGCCGCTTCTTCGGAAATTGCAGCATCAACAGCCGCACCACGCTCGGAAGTAAACTTGACCGAGGTTGATTTGTTACCTTCAGGCGCAACAACCACCTGGAAGCGTTGATCTGCTTTCAGGGTGTTGTCATTGGATGCACCACCGAAAAGTTTTCCGAAGAAACCGGTTTTCTCGCCTTCCGCCGAGGCCGAATCAGGAATGTACTTCACGTAGTACACACCATTGGAGCGATCACGGTCTTCGACGATAAAGCCGGCACGATCAAGACCAAAGCCCACGCGTCGCCATGCCAACGGAAAATCCTCAGCCAATATGATCGACGTTCCTTCAGGTTTCTTCTGCACGGAAATCAACTCTTGGGTGACTGGGCGACCTGCCGCTGCTGCAGCCTTTTCATCGCCTGTCAGCTTGGCCATCAAGCGGTTCAGCATTTCGGCTTCAAGTTCGGGATCAGAAGGACGACTCATCCACACCAGGCTGGACTGAGACTGATCGGTGTAGTTTTCTTCCATACCACGGTGGGTCACGAAAATTTCAACACCCCCTGCAATGGGCTCAACACGGGTACGGTAACGGTCACGGGTATTGCTGGAGTAAATACCATCAAATACAGTACCGATAACCTTGCGAATTCCATCCAAGGGAATATTTGCCCGGTTTTCAGCCCAGTTGGTTTCCATTAAACCAATTTTGGGATCATCCACTGCCAACTCAAATCCTGTGTCTTTCCAGAATTCACGCAACTTGGGCCACAGTTGTTCCGGAGGCATTTTCACTTCCAGAGAACGCAAATTGCCCACGCGCTTGATTTTTACATCTTCAGAAGCCACCAGTATGGGCTCGGTCTGCGCTTGTGGACGTGCTGCTGCGGGACGAGTACCGCCGCCGCTGTAGAAAGACGATGCCGACACAGAACCTGAACCAGACTCACCGGGAATCAGGAATTGCTCATCAGCCGACTGAGCAGTCAAATCGGGCGGCACTTCAAGGCCCTGCTCCCGCTTTTCAGCGGTGCGGTATGCCGTTTTCTGTCCTTCCACAGCCTCTTTGTAGGAGGCGCAGCCTGCCGCAGTGGATACAGCCGCTACGATCAGCAACAGTTTGAAAGAGGTTGTCTTGTTCAATTCCATTTGTTTCACAGCCTTAAGTCGTCTTTAGTCGATCAACCGGTGCGCACGCAAGGCGGCGTCCACGGTTTGGTGAAAATTGGATTCCAGTCGAGTTAGTGGCAAGCGCACACCCGGTGCCATTTTGCCCATTTTACTCAATGCGTATTTCACGGGAATTGGGTTGGCCTGTACAAACATGGCCTGGTGCAAATCCAGCAAACTCAAATTCAATGCGTGTGCAGTTTTCGAATCGCCTGAAATGGCAGCAACACACAGTTCATGCATCAACTTGGGGGCCACGTTGGCAGTCACCGAAATATTGCCTTTCCCGCCCATGAGCATCAAATTCACGGCGGTGGGATCGTCTCCGCTATACACCGCAAAATCGGGCGCTGTATCGCGGATCAGCCACGCGCCACGCTCAAGGTTGCCAGTGGCTTCCTTGATGCCCACAATACCATCGACCTGGCTTAGCCGTACAACCGTAGAATGCGCCATATCGGCCACCGTGCGCCCTGGCACGTTGTACAGAATAACTGGCAGATTTACAGCCTCGGCCACCTTGCGCATGTGCAGGTAAATGCCTTCCTGGGTGGGTTTGTTGTAGTAAGGCACCACCTGCAAGCTGGCAGCGGCGCCCACCTTGCGTGCAAATTCAGTAAGCTCGATTGCCTCGGTGGTTGAATTGCCGCCGGTACCCGCAATAATAGGTATGCGGCCAGCAGCCTGCTCCACAGCAACGCGGATCAGCTCGCCATGCTCTTCAACGTCCACAGTAGGCGATTCGCCAGTGGTTCCTACCGCTACGATCGAGTCGGTACCTTGTTCAATGTGCCAATCAATGAGCTGACGGTAACTGTCATAGTCCAGCGACCCGTCTTCAAACATCGGCGAAACAATCGCGACAATGCTGCCAGTGATCATTTAGTCCCTTTGAGTGAGTGTTATTGTTCCAGATTGTATCTCAGACCAAGCACCTGTAATGCCCATGGCCCGTTGAATCATTGCAGGGCTTGGAATGCTTCGCAGCCCCTGTTCAAAACGCATTACATTCAATGAAGACATACGGGAAAGTAATTCGCCCGGTTGCAGCAAAAACTGCGGGCTGCGTGGCGAACCGAATTGCGCATTGCCATCCATGAAGGTTTCATAAACCAGCACTGCATTCTGAGACTTCAGGTTAGCCAAAAGGTTCGCAAAATGTGGGCGATGCAGGTAGTTGGTCACCACGATCAAGTCGTATTGCTGCCCGGCCAAAGGCCAATCAGCCTGCTCCAGATCCATGGCCTCAAACTGTACATTGACGGGCCAAATGGTGTCTGGCGTATTTTTGTCAACAGCATGCACCGTGTAACCAAGAGAAGCCAAATACAGAGCGTGGCGACCACCGCCGCAAGCAAGGTCAAGTGCCCTTAAACCCGGCTTGACAGCACCCGAGGCATGCAGGCTTTCCACACAAAGGCGAACCCATGGTGAAGGCGCCATGGCAGGGTTGGCATGGTGTTCAGTCATCTCAGGAATAATCCAGACCCATGTGCTTGCGCACGTCTTTCATGGTGTCGTTGGCCATGGCACGCGCACGCTCACAACCTTCGCTGATTATTTTGCGCACCAGTGTCGGGTTCTCCGTGTACATGGCTGCACGCTCGCGCATGGGAGCCAATTCATCGGTGATCGCTTGAATAATCGGTTCTTTGCATTGAATGCAGCCAATTCCCGCCGATTTACACCCCTCTTGTACCCACTGCTTGGTGCTGGCATCGGAATACACTTCATGCAGCGGCCACACGGGACATTTCGAGGGGTCACCGGGATCCGTGCGGCGCACCCGAGCGGGATCGGTGGGCATTTTCCGCACTTTTTGAGAAATGTTTTCGGGTGTTTCACGCAGGGCCAAGGTGTTTTGGTAGCTCTTGGACATCTTAAAACCGTCCAGGCCCGGCATTTTGCTGGCTTCAGTCAGCAAAGCCTTGGGCTCCAGTAAAATCGGCTTGCGGCCAATTTCGGCACCTTTCGCATTCAGCAACTTTTCCTTGCTGTAAAAGTGGTTGAAGCGCCGCGCGATTTCACGTGTTAATTCAATGTGCGGCACCTGGTCCTCGCCCACCGGCACCTGCGTTGCTCGGTAAATAAGAATATCGGCTGACTGCAACAGCGGGTAGCCCAGAAAGCCATAGGTGCCCAAGTCTTTGTCGCTGAGCTTTTCCTGTTGGTCTTTGTAAGTGGGTACGCGTTCAAGCCAGCTCAACGGCGTGTTCATCGAGAGCAGCAAATGCAACTCGGCATGCTCGGGCACCTTCGATTGAACAAACAAGGTGGCTTTCTCGGGATCTACGCCCGCAGCAAGCCAGTCAACAACCATGTCCCACACGTTTTCCTTGATCACTTCAGGGGTTTCGTAGTGCGTGGTCAGCGCATGCCAATCGGCCACAAAAAACAGGCAGGGAAACTCATTTTGCAGTTTCACCCAGTTTTTCAGCACGCCATGATAATGGCCAAGGTGTAACAAACCGGTTGGGCGCATGCCCGACAATACGCGTTCAGCAAACATGGTGGCTTAAAAATTAAACAAAAGGGTTAGCACGTTCAACCCGACACTAACAACGGGCTGAATGAACATGGGCAAGATACCCAGCATCAAGAGTGCAATGAGCACGATCATGCCATAGGGCTCGGTGCGGCTGAAACTATAGGCTGCAGAACTGGGCAGGAAGCTGAACAGAATTCGACCACCATCCAGCGGCAAAATGGGTAACAGGTTCAAAGCCGCCAACACCAGGTTCACCACGATACCGGCCTTGGCCATTTCAGCGAAAAATGGTTCGTTCAAACCGGTAACAATTTGTAATTTCAGACTGAGCGCCCACATCAGGGCCATGATGAAATTTGCACCTGGACCGGCAAATGCCACGAAACGAATGTCTTTTTTCGGATTGCGCAAATTCCCGAAATTCACGGGTACGGGCTTGGCCCAGCCAAAGAGAAAAGCGCCAACTCCCATTAAGCTCGAAGACACCAAAATTGCGATTGGCACCAGAATTGTGCCCACAGGGTCAATGTGCTTGATCGGGTTTAACGTAATTCGACCCGCGTACATCGCAGTGTTGTCGCCATACATTCTTGCTACATAACCATGCGCAGCCTCATGCAAGGTAATGGCAAACAACACCGGCAGTGCATACACCGCAATCGTTTGAATGATGCTTGAATCCATTACAGCTCTTCCTGTTCTTCAATGTTGACTGGCTCGAGCGGGCCGGTTAAAGGCCCGGCACCCACACGCACTACCACCGGATCTTCGCCAGTCCAGTCGATCACTGTGGTCGGGAAAGCGCCACAATATTCGCCATCGTCCACAATCAAATCGACATCATTGCCCACAGCCTCTTGGGCTTCCCAGCCACTGCGTGCCGGCTCTTCCATTCCCGGAAGTTGCAAAGTCGTGGCAATCAACGCGCCTTCAATGTGTTCGAGCAAGCCCTGCACCACCGCGTGAGCAGGCACGCGCAAACCAATTGATTTTTTGGACGGATGCGAAACCCGCTTGGGCACTTCTTTGGTTGCTTCAAGAATGAAGGTGTAAGGCCCCGGAAAAACCGACTTCAACAGGCGGTATTGAACATTGTTCACTTTGGCGTAGCTACCCAGTTCACTCAAGTCTTTGCATAGCAAGGCCAAGTGCTGTTTCTCGGAAATACCTTTCAGCCTGCGCAAACGTTCTACTGCATTTTTATCATCGAGATGGCACACCAGGGCGT
The DNA here is from genome assembly GCF_058448965.1 of Limnobacter sp. G6BE5S. Lineage (NCBI taxonomy): Bacteria > Pseudomonadati > Pseudomonadota > Betaproteobacteria > Burkholderiales > Burkholderiaceae > Limnobacter > Limnobacter sp. G6BE5S. Next base: position 59,800 of record NZ_JBZFLM010000004.1, on the reverse strand, counting down.
AGCAACTGTCCGTTGGAATGGCGGCAATGCCACCTGAATTGATCAGGTCAGCCGCCTGCTTGCACAAACGCGATTGCGGATTTTGGGGGTGAACGTTGAATAACTGCGCCAATGGGGATCCTGTTAGCTGAACAACTTGCCCCAATTATCCCAGATTGGCACGCAACCATCCGGCAGACGGGGCAATTCACCCAAATTAACCCTGGATTCAGTGGGACCATGAAAATCGGACCCACGCGACGCCTTCAAACCTGAGCGCACCGACTTGCGTGCATAGGTGGCGTACTGATCGGTGGTGTGGCTGCCCGTTACCACCTCTATGCCCTCCCCGCCCAGCTTCACAAACTGGGTAACCAGTTCGTCCATCTGCATGGGATTCAAATCGTAGCGCCCAGGGTGCGCAATCACGGCCTGGCCATTTGAATCGAGAATCCATTGCACCGCCTGTTTCAGGCTGGCCCATTCATGCGGCACGTAGCCGGGCTTACCGGGGGTCAAAAAGCGCTCGAACACTTCACGAATGTCTTTGCAAACGCCCCTTTCTACAAGACAACGCGCAAAATGTGTGCGGCTGATCAGGTTGGGATTACCCACGAACTTCAAGGCACCTTCGTACACGCCATCAATACCAACCCTTTCCAGTTGGCGTGACATTTCCATGGCACGTTCGGTGCGTCCATTTCGCACGCTGACCAAGCCATTCTCCAGGGGTGAGTTTACGTAATCAACATTCAAACCCACAATGTGCAAGGTCACCGCAGACCAGGTCACCGAGATTTCAACACCAGGAATAAAAATCATGCCGTGTTCAGCGGCGGCTTTTGACGCTCGGGCCAAACCACCCACCTCATCGTGGTCGGTCAATGACCAAATTTGTACACCGTTGGCGGCTGCGCGTTCTGCCAACTCTTCTGGCGTCAACGTGCCATCCGATGTGGTGGAGTGGCAATGCAAATCCGCATTGATCAAATGCGGATCACTCCAATTGATTTGTGCTGCTTTACTCATACTTTTGCAATTGGCTTATTGGGCCGATTGCTCCAATTCAACTTGCATCAACCAGGCCAACTCTTCTTCAGAGAAACCAGCCTGGGCGCGAGCCTTGAAATTGAACGGCGATCGGGGCTGTGGTGCGGTGTATTCCCGCAGACAATATTCGAACGCTTCAATGGGATCGCGTAATTCATTGTTGCACACTTCATTGAACCAGCGGTTGCCAATGGCCACATGCCCAATTTCATCACGCAAAATAATGTCTAGCACTTTGGCGCTTTCCATGTCACCAGCTGCAGCCAGTTTCTCACGTATGGCAGGCGACACATCCAGCCCCCGTGCCTCCAGTAACCTGGGCACCAGTGCAAGTCGCGCCAGCAAGCTTTCTTTGGTTTTTTCGGCCATTTGCCACAGGCCGTCGTGTGCAGGGTAGTCCCCATACGTCAATTCATACGCCGCAAGACGGTCGCACAACAACGAATGGTGAAGCGCCTCTTCTTTGGCCACCTTCAGCCAGTCCAGATAAAACTGTTCAGGCATGAAAGGAAAACGAACCAGCAAATCGAGCGCCAAGTTAATTGCATTGAATTCAATATGGGCCAGTGAGTGCAGCAACATGCCCCGCCCCACGGGTTGACTGACTTTTCGTGTGGGCACGCGCGCAGGGTGAACCAGCTCAGGCTTGTCTGGCCGCCCCACACGGGAGCAAAAGCTTGCTTGACTCCCAAGGGGCAAGCTCACATCAATTGCAAGAACAAGACGCACCTTCTCCAGGGAATCTTTACATTCCAAAGCCTGCAAGGCGGTTTGTCTCAAAGTTTGTTCAAGTTCACTGCCCATGAGCACACTGCATAAGGGATCGATCATGGTATTTTAAGGCAAACAAACCATGGCAACACCCCGACACAGGAGACAATTGTGGCCAAGTACAAAATCAACGGCGAAACGCCCACCGTGCACTCCAGCGCCTATGTAGCTGAAATGGCCAGCATCATTGGCAAAGTGCAGCTCGATGAAAACACCTCGGTTTGGGATTTTGCGGCGATTCGCGGCGACAACGAACTAATCCACATCATGGAAGGCAGCAATGTGCAGGAAGGCGCTGTGCTGCACACCGACATCGGCTACCCCATGGTTGTGGGCAAAAATGTCACTGTGGGGCATCAGGCTTGTTTGCACGGCTGCACAGTGGGTGAAGGCAGTTTGATCGGTATTCGTTCAGTGGTGTTGAACGGTGCGAAGATCGGAAAAAACTGTATCATCGGCGCCGGCGCCCTGATCACCGAAGGCAAGGAAATTCCCGATCGCTCCCTGGTAGTAGGCTCGCCTGGAAAAGTGATCCGAACCTTGAACGACGATGAAGTGGCCCGCCTGATTGGCGCCGCCTTCTATGTACAAAAAGCCAAGTTGTTCAAAGAAACACTTGAAAGAATTGACGATTAATCTTAGCAGCCCCAATTAGTATCCATGACCGACACTCTACGTACCCTGATTTTTGATCAATCCAGTTGCCGCGCGCACTTGGTCCACCTTTCCAAGGCTTGGCAACAAGTGGTTCAAAACAACGACTACCCAAGGCCTGTTCAAAAAGTACTGGGTGAATTGGTCGCTGCCAGCACCATGTTGTCCGCATCCCTGAAGTTTGAGGGATCCTTGATTATTCAAATACAAGGCGACGGGCCAATTCGTTTATTGGTTGCTGAATGCAACAGCCGCTTGGGCTTGCGTGCCACTGTCAAGCTTGCTGAAGATGCTGAAATTCCTGAGAATGCCAGCTTCAAAGACTTGGTCAATGCAACAGGCAAAGGCATTTGCGCCATTATTCTGGATCCACGCAACCGCCTGCCGGGACAAGCCCCCTACCAAGGCATTGTGCCGCTTGCAGGCAGCACCGTGGCCGATTCTCTTGAAGCGTACATGCACAGCAGTGAACAGCTGGAAACCCGCCTGATTTTGAATTCGGACGCAACAACCGCAGCCGGTGTCATGCTTCAGCAAATGCCACAACACGGGGGCATTACTTCAAGCAAAGAATTTGATGCCGATGGCTGGGACCGCTTAAAAGCCTTGATTAACACACTGCAAACGGAAGAACACCTGACAATCGAAACCGACGAGTTGGCAAAGCGGCTTTTTTGGGAAGAAGACCCAGATGGTCTGGCAGAGCGCCAAGCGCACTTTGAATGCACCTGCTCACGCGAAAAAGTTGGGAAAATGTTGCTGACTCTGGGGCAGGCCGAGCTTGACGACGCCTTATCGGAAAACCCGACAGTGGAAATTCAATGTGATTTCTGCAATGCAAACTATTCTTTTACCCGAGACGATTGCAATGCATTGTTCACCGACGAGGCTCAAAACGACGGGGATCAGCCTCCCTTGCCGCCCACTCTGCATTAATTCGCAGGTTTTGCAGCTGCACCAGGCGGTGCGGCCGCAGGCTGTCCGCGGGGCTCAATCAACTGAATAAATACTTCGTCTTTTTTAATCATGCCGAAGTCGTTTCTGGCACGTTCTTCGATCGCCTCAACACCCTCACTCAAACTGCGCACATCGCCTTCAAGTTGTTGATTGCGCAAACGCAATGCTTCATTCACCTGTTTTTGCTGCTCAAGCTGGCCTTGCAGATCGCTAACGCGCAGCATCCCCCCTTTGCCGAACCACAAGGGGTATTGAAGCAAAATCAGCAAAGCAAAAAGGACGAGTGAGATCAGCCTGGGGTTCATATACAAGAAGGCCCCGCTGTGCGGGGCCACCTTTGATTAATACCGATTAATCCAGGTTGTAGAAGGCTGAACGGCCTGGGTAGTAGGCAATGTCACCCAAGTCTTCTTCAATACGCAACAGCTGGTTGTATTTTGCAACACGGTCCGAACGGCTCATTGAACCGGTCTTGATTTGCATTGCATTCGTACCCACAGCAATGTCGGCAATCGTGCTGTCTTCTGTCTCGCCCGAGCGATGTGAGATCACTGCGGTGTAACGCGCACGCTTGGCCATCTCGATGGCTGCAAAGGTTTCAGTCAATGTACCAATCTGATTGATCTTGATCAGAATGGAGTTTGCAATGTTCTTTTCAATGCCTTCGGCCAAAATCTTGGTGTTGGTTACAAACAGGTCGTCGCCCACCAACTGTACTTTGCGGCCCATGGTTTTTGACAAATAAGCCCAACCGTCCCAATCGTCCTCGGCCATGCCGTCTTCGATGGAAATGATTGGGTACTTGTTGCACCAGCTTTCCAACAGGTGCGCGAATTCCTGCGAACTCAGCTCCATGCCCTCACCGGCCAACTTGTACTTGCCGCCTTTGTAAAATTCAGAGGCAGCACAGTCCAGACCCAAAGCCACTTGCGTGCCAGGCTCAAAGCCTGCAGTTTCAATGGCCTGAATGATCATTTGAATGGCAGCCTCGTGATTGGCCACTGAAGGTGCAAAACCGCCCTCGTCGCCAACGGCAGTGGACATGCCCTTGTCGTGAATGATCTTTTTCAAGGCATGGAACACTTCAGCACCATAGCGAATGGCCTCACGGAAAGAAGGCGCACCCACTGGCAAAATCATGAACTCTTGCAAGTCAAGGTTGTTATTGGCGTGTGCACCACCGTTGATCACGTTCATCATGGGCACTGGCAGGCTCATGCCGCCCATGCCGCCAAAATAGCGATACAAAGGCAAGCCGGTTTCTTCGGCTGCTGCGCGGGCCACTGCCATGGACACTGCCAAAGTGGCATTGGCGCCCAAGCGTGATTTGTTCTCTGTACCGTCCAGATCGATCAGGTTTTGATCCAGAAACACTTGCTCTTGTGCATCGAGACCCAGAATTGCTTCAGAAATCTCTGTGTTGATGTTTTCAACCGCGCGCAATACACCCTTGCCCAAATAACGGGATTTGTCACCGTCGCGCAGTTCAACGGCTTCACGGGTACCTGTAGACGCACCAGAGGGCACGGCCGCACGGCCCATTGCACCACTTTCCAGCAGCACGTCACATTCCACGGTGGGATTGCCGCGAGAATCAATAACCTCACGACCAATCACGTCAACAATTGCGCTCATAGTTTCCTCTTGGATGGATTAAATTCTGTTTTGAATACTCGGCCTGTTTATTTCATCAGGTCTGTTTCGGCCAGTGGGCCAGACTTCACCAAACGGTCCAGTTCCTGCAAAGTAGCCAACAAGGCTTTCATGCGGGGCAAAGGCCAGGCGTTGGGGCCATCTGACATGGCCTTGGCCGGGTCAGGATGACTTTCCATGAACAACCCTGCCACACCCACTGCCACCGCCGCGCGGGCCAACACGGGTACGAATTCACGCTGACCACCGCTTGCTGTGCCCTGCCCACCTGGCAGCTGCACACTGTGTGTGGCATCAAATACGACTGGGCAATTTGTGTTGCGCATAATGGCCAGGCTTCGCATGTCTGAAACCAGGTTGTTGTACCCGAAGCTGACGCCGCGTTCACACACCATGATATTTTTGCCATCGCCGCCTGCCTCAATGGCAGCCGCGCGCGCCTTGTCCACTACATTGACCATGTCGCCGGGGGCCAGAAACTGCCCCTTCTTGATATTGACTGGTTTACCGCACGTGGCCACTGCTTCAATAAAATCGGTTTGGCGGCACAAAAACGCGGGGGTTTGCAACACATCCACCACGCTGGCTACTGCCGCAATTTCCTCAATGGCATGAACATCAGTCAACACGTTTACATTCAAGGCTTTCTTCACGTTGGCCAGAATGTCCAACCCCTTGTCCATGCCCAAACCACGAAAGCTTTTGCCTGAACTGCGGTTGGCTTTGTCGTACGAGCTTTTGTAAATAAAAGGCACGCCCAACGACTCGCAGATTTCCTTGAGTTGACCCGCAGTGTCCATGGCCATTTGTTCACTTTCAATGACACATGGGCCCGCGATCAGGAAAAAAGGTTTGTCCAAACCCACTTCAAAATTGCATAGTTTCATGAGGTGTCCTCCTGTTGGGTCCAGCTTATAACGCTTTGGCTAATTTGTGGGCCAAACCGGCCTTCACGTACGCCAAAAACAAGGGGTGGCTGTCCCGTGGGGTGCTGGTGAACTCGGGGTGAAACTGCACACCAAAGAACCAGGGGTGATCAGGTAATTCCATGATCTCGGGCAAGTTCTCGGTGGGCGTACGGGCCGATATGCGCAGGCCAGCTTCCTCAAGCTGCGGCACAAAATTGTTGTTCACTTCATAGCGGTGGCGGTGGCGCTCGTTCACTTCGGGGCCGTAAATCGATTCAGCCAAAGTACCCGGCTTGATCGGGCAACGCTGCGAGCCCAGGCGCATGGTGCCGCCCAAATCGCTTTGATCACTGCGCAACTCAACCTTGCCAGTGCTGTCTTTCCACTCGGTGATCAGGGCCACAACCGGAGTTTCTGCCAGGCTGTCAAACTCAGTTGAATTGGCTTTGGGCAAACCTGCGCAATGACGCGCAAATTCAATAACTGCCAATTGCATACCCAAACAAATACCCAAGTAAGGAACCTTGTTTTCACGGGCGTATTGAATGGCCTTGATTTTGCCTTCTGTGCCACGCTTGCCAAAACCGCCAGGCACAAGGATCGCGTCCAGTTTTTTCAAACTTTCGGTACCGTTGGTCTCAATTTCTTCTGAGTCAATGTAGTTGATGTTCACCTTGGTTCGCGTGTGCAAGCCAGCGTGATTGAGGGCTTCAATCAGGGATTTGTACGACTCAGTCAAATCGACGTACTTGCCCACCATACCAATGGTGATGTTTTGCTCAGGGTTTTCCTGCGCGTACACAATTTCAGCCCATTTGGACAAATCGGCGCGAGGCACCTCAATGTTCAGTTTCTCGAGCACAATGTCATCGAGTTTCTGAGCTTCCAGCATGGCCGGGATTTTGTAAATTGTGTCGGCATCCCAAACAGAAATAACCGCTTCCAGTTGCACGTTCGAGAACATGGAAATCTTGGCACGTTCATCATCGGGAATACGGCGATCCGCGCGGCACAATAGTGCGTCTGGGAATATACCGATTTCACGCAGTTTCTGAACACTGTGCTGCGTGGGCTTGGTTTTCAATTCGCCTGCAGAGGCAATGAATGGCACCAATGTAAGGTGCACAAAACACGCACTGTTGCGCCCCAAGCGCAAGCTCATTTGACGCACAGCTTCAAGGAACGGCAAAGACTCAATGTCACCCACGGTGCCACCAATTTCTACAATGGCCACATCGGTTTCACCACCCCAGGCCGCGCGCGCGCCTTTTTCAATGAAAGCTTGAATTTCATTGGTAATGTGGGGAATCACCTGAACCGTTTTGCCCAGGTACTCACCACGGCGCTCTTTGCGCAGCACAGATTCGTAAATCTGGCCTGTTGTGAAGTTGTTGGACTTTTTCATCTTGGTCGAGATGAAACGCTCGTAATGGCCCAAATCAAGGTCAGTTTCCGCGCCGTCTTCGGTCACGAACACTTCACCGTGCTGGAATGGGCTCATGGTACCCGGATCCACGTTGATGTACGGATCCAGTTTGAGCATGGTGACTTTCAGGCCACGACTTTCGAGAATCGCGGCCAAAGATGCTGCGGCAATACCTTTGCCAAGGGACGAGACAACCCCGCCAGTAACGAATACATATTTGGTCATAGTGCCAGGCGGCGCTCTGTTCGGCGCTCAGTAGGGCGCACAATTGAGCGAATTGTGCGCTGTTTGAAAGCAGAATTATAACCTGAGCGCGCTTGGTCCATGCCAGTGATCTTAACTAAACTTCAGTTCACACCCTGTTTTTTCTTGGAGTTCTTCTCTAGATACGCCTGGCGCTATTTCCAGCACTTCGAGTCCATGCGCGGTGACGTCCATCACCGCCAAGTCCGTAATAATGCGGTTGACCACGCCTTTACCTGTCAATGGCAAGGTGCATTCAGGCAAAATCTTCAAATCAGTCGTGCCATCTTTCTTGCGAGCCACATGCTCCATCAATACGATTACACGCGACACACCCGCCACCAAGTCCATGGCACCGCCCATGCCTTTCACCAGTTTGCCGGGGATCATCCAATTGGCCAAATCGCCATTCTGACTGATCTGCATGGCCCCCAAAATAGCCAGATTGATATGCCCGCCGCGAATCATCGCAAACGACTCTGAACTTGAGAAGAAAGCTGACCCATTCAGAGTGGTCACGGTTTGCTTGCCTGCATTGATCAAATCGGCATCCACCTGCTCCTCGGTAGGAAATGGCCCAATGCCCAACAAACCATTTTCACTTTGCAACATCACATCCATGCCATCAGGAATGTGGTTACTGACCAAAGTGGGCAAACCGATGCCCAGATTCACATAAAAACCGTCTTGCAATTCGCGCGCAGCGCGTGCTGCCATTTCATCGTGATTCCACGCCATTTTTTGTTCTCCTTATTGTGCCGGGGTCGCCAGTGTACGTTTCTCAATCCGCTTTTCAGGATTGGCGTTCAATACAACACGCTGCACATAAATACCTGGGGTGTGAATAAAGTTGGGATCAAGCGCACCCACTTCCACAATTTCTTCCACTTCCACCACCGTAAATTTCGAGGCTGCCGCACACTCTGGATTGAAATTGCGCGCAGTGAGGCGATAAATCAGATTGCCAGAGGTATCCGCCTTCCAGGCCTTCACCAGCGAAATATCGGCTTTCAGGCTGTGCTCCAGCACATAGTTTTCGCCGTCGATCACCCGTGTCTCCTTGCCATCGGCAATCACGGTTCCAAAACCGGTTTTCGTGAAAAAAGCGGGAATACCGGCACCACCTGCGCGCAGTTTTTCGGCCAAGGTACCTTGTGGCGTGAATTCCAGTTCCAGTTCACCGCTGAGATACTGGCGCTCGAACTCTTTGTTCTCACCCACATACGACGAAATCATCTTGCGTACCTGCCTGGTTTCCAGCAATCGGCCCAAGCCAAAGCCATCCACACCCGCATTGTTCGAGATCACAGTCAAATCTTTTGCACCCGATGCACGAACTGCCTCAATTAAAGCCTCTGGAATGCCGCACAGGCCAAAACCACCCACGGCAAGCGTCATTCCGTCCTTGATCTTGTCCGCCAAAGCCTCTGTGGCACTGGCCGATACTTTATTCATCCCCATTTCTATTCCTCATGCTTTGAATTTGTGCCATTAGTTTAACTTCTTGGCGCACGCAATCTTCTTGCTGCATTGCACAAAAGCAAGTTTCTCAGACTAGAGATCAAAGTCAACTATTTTTTCCCGATATGCAATAAGCTTTCGGCTTAAAATCAAAGCTGCACCTCGCTGTAGCAATCGCGACAAATTTTAAGGAGACGCACCCAATGTCGGCTGTCGAAAGAGACATGATGGAATACGATGTATTGGTAGTTGGTGGAGGCCCTGCCGGCCTTTCAACTGCCATTCGCCTGAAACAAGTGGCCGCAGAAAAAGGCCAGGAAATCAATGTGTGCGTACTGGAGAAAGGCTCTGAGGTTGGCGCCCATATTTTGTCAGGCGCCGTGATGGACCCCCGCGCAATCACTGAACTTTTCCCTGACTGGAAAGAACGCGGCGCGCCACTGAACACAGAAGTCACTGAAGACCAGTTTTTGTTTTTAACTGAAACGTCCGCAAAAAAAGTACCCAATGCGCTTTTGCCCGAATGTTTCCAGAACCATGGCAACTATGTCATCAGCTTGGCCAACGTGGTCCGCTGGCTGGGTGAGCAAGCCGAAGCTTTGGGTGTTGAAGTATTTCCGGGCTTTGCAGGTGCAGAAATTCTGTACGACGAAAAAGGTGCCGTGAAAGGCGTACAAACCGGCGACATGGGCATTGGTAAGGATGGTGAGCATACCCACGCTTACCAGCCAGGCATGGAACTGCATGCCAAGTACACCGTGTTCGCCGAAGGCGTACGCGGCCACTTGGGCAAACGCGTCATCGAAAAATTCAACCTGAACGAAGGTCGCGACCCACAGGTATACGGCATCGGGCTAAAAGAACTGTGGGAAATTGATCCAGCCAAACACAAGCCAGGCTTGGTCATTCACTCTGGTGGCTGGCCGCTCGATTCAAGCACCTATGGCGGCTCATTCCTGTATCACCTGGAAAACAACCAGGTTGCAGTGGGCTTTGTGGTGGGCTTGGCCTACGAAAACCCCTACTTGTCGCCTTTTGAAGAATTCCAGCGCTACAAAACCCACCCCGAAATTCGCAAGTATTTTGAAGGTGGCAAACGCCTTTCCTACGGCGCTCGCGCAATTGCTGCAGGCGGCCTGATGAGCCTGCCGAAACTGGTATTCCCGGGTGGTGCCTTGGTGGGTTGCGATGCAGGCTTTCTGAATGCGTCCCGAATCAAGGGATCACATGCGGCCATCAAGAGCGGCATGCTGTGTGCCGAAGCGATTGCTGATGCCTTGGCTCAAGATCGTGCTGGCGACGAGCTCGAAGCCTATCCAAAAGCTTTCCACGACTCCTGGCTGTTCGACGAACTGTACCGCGCTCGCAACTTTAAACAATGGATGAGCAAAGGTTTGTACACCGGCACCATGATGGTGGGTATTGAACAAAAACTGTTCAATGGCAAGGTGCCCTGGACTTTGCACCACAAGCACGCAGACCATGAATGCCTGCGCCCTGCTTCTGAATTTCAGCCGATCAACTATCCAAAACCCGATGGGAAGATTACGTTTGATCGCTTGAGTTCGGTGTTCATCTCCAACACCAACCACGAAGAGAACCAGCCTGCACACCTGACATTGAGAAATGCAGAGGTACCGGTTGCAACCAACTTGACCACCTACGCAGGCCCCGAGCAGCGCTACTGCCCGGCAGGTGTGTATGAATATGTGAAAAAGGAAGATGGCAAAGACCAGTTGCAGATCAACGCACAAAACTGCGTACACTGCAAAACCTGTGACATCAAAGACCCCACACAAAATATTGTGTGGGTGACACCGGAAGGTGGTGGTGGACCCAATTACCCGAACATGTAAGCAAGTTCAAAACGCCGACTTTTCAGTCGGCGTTTTTTTTCAGGTTTTCAGATCGCTTGAGGTTTCGTCTAATCGCTTTGAGTTTTCATTTGCATCGATCTCAAAGGTGTATTCGCCTTCAAGCAGATGAGTTACATAGGCGAATCGACCATTTACGGTCACCCCGTCGAGCGTCAATTCGTAATAGCACCCCGCAACCTTGCCGCACCCTTTTTCAAACAGGGCTCGACTGGTTTTTTCGTCAATCCAGTCCACTGAATATTTTTGATCGGCAATATACACCGTGACCGGTTTCCACTCTGTTTCACAGAAATTCTCGATCACCTGGGCGCCGGCAGACTTGTAAACCAGTTCACAATCGGTTTTGGCGAGAAATTGCAGTTTGCGAGTTGTTTCCGGTGAATTGGTACAAGCAACCAGCAGAACCGCACAGGAAGCGGCGAGAACAAGCAGCAAGCGTTTCATGGCATAGATTCCTGAAAGGACATTTACTTTGAACGCAAGAATGCCGTTGATGGAGTACACAGAACGTGCCGCAGCAAAGATCAGCCTTTGGGCGCACGCCACAAAAAGCGGTAAACGAAGCCTGGAAAAGCGAACACCAGAAAGAGACATGCTGTTAACGCATAAAATTCCCACCGTTGAGGAGTAACCTGACTCAGGCTTGCTTCAATGGCAAAGCCGATCAGACCCACGATAAAGTAACCGGCGATTACTTCGAGTACACGGGTCCAACCGCCTTTTTTAGTCACAGGCAAAACGCCCATGATGCGGTTGCTCACAAAAGGCAGGTTCGCAAACAGCAAGGCCAAGCCAAACAACAACCAATGCCCAATCGTCTGCGTCAAAACCTACCCCTTGAAAGTTCTAAAATATTCAGTTAACCAGCCAGCGTTTGCTGAATGGCTGTCATGCAATATGCCATCAACGGCGCGGGTAACAAACCCAGCGCGATCACAGCCAAACCGTTCAGGCCCAATACTGCACGTGCATCGTTGCCCATCACGATTTCAGTTTCATCCGCAGGCGCTTCGAAATACATGGTTTTCACAATACGAATGTAATAGAAAGCACCCACCAAACTGAACATGACTGCATAAACCGCCAACCACACCTGGCCGGTGGCCAACAAGGCTTTCAGAACCAACAATTTGGCAGCAAAGCCCACCATGGGTGGAATACCAGCCAAGGAGAACATCAACAACAGCATGATCAAAGCCAACCAAGGTGCGCGTTTGTTCAAGCCCTTCAAGTCGCTGATGTGTTCCACTTCAAAGCCTTTTCGTGACATCACCATGATCACACCGAAGGTACCCAGAGTGGTCAACACATAAGTAATGCTGTAGAACATGGCCGAAGAATAAGCCTGTGCCGCGTTACCGGTATCTTGCCCTGTTACGCCCGACAAGAAACCCAACAGCATGAAACCCATTTGTGCAATCGTTGAATAAGCCAGCATGCGCTTCAGGCTGGTTTGGGCAATGGCGGTCAGGTTACCAATGGCCAGCGAAGCAATCGCCAACACCATCAGCATGTTTTGCCAATCGAAAGCCATCACAAACAAACCATCAACGAGCAAGCGCATCAACATGGCAAATGCAGCCAGTTTGGGTGCACCGCTAATCAGCAAGGTGGAAATTGAAGGCGAACCCTGATACACGTCGGGAACCCACATGTGGAACGGCACCACGCCCAACTTGAAGGCAAGGCCAGCCACCAGGAACACAATACCGAATACGAAAATAATTGATTTTTGACCCGACACCGCCGCGGTCGCAGCAAATGCAATGTCAGAGTGATTCAGCGAACCTGTTGCACCGTAAATCATCGACATGCCATACAACAGGAAACCTGAAGCCAACGCACCAAGAACGAAATACTTCATCGATGCTTCGGTTGCGCGCACATTGTCGCGTTGCATGGCCACAGCGGCATACAGGCTGAGAGACAGCAACTCGACACCCAAGTACACCAACAACAGGTTGTTGGCAGAAATCATGATCATCTGACCGAGCAAAGCAAACAGCACCAATGCGTGCAACTCACCTTTAAACATATCGCGGTCTTTGGCATAGTTCGCACCCACAATTAAGGTAAATGCGATTGCCAAGGCAGAAAAGCCTTTTAAGATCAGGGCCATGCTGTCGGCAATGTACATATTGGAGAAAGCCAGCTCGGTGCCCGCGGTGGGTACTTGCGCCAGGCAATACACGCCAAGGCCGATACAGAACAACACCACAATGTTGTGCAGCATTGGCAAAATGCGGCCTTTGGTCACGCTGTCAGCAATCAGAAACGCACAGGCGAAAAGCGCCAGAGCAATTTCAGGAATAGCGAGTGAGAGATTCATCTGATCCACGAACATTCCTCAATTAAAGCTTGGACTGAGCCACATGTTGCAACAAGGCATCGACAGACACCTGCAACACATCAGTAAAGGGTTTGGGGTACAGGCCCATGGCCATCACCAAAATTGCCAGTGCACCCAGCATCAGGAATTCACGGGTGTTCACATCGGTCAATTTTTTCACGTCGTCATTGGCCACTTCACCAAACACCACGCGCTTGTACATCCACAGCGAATAAGCAGCACCGAAAATCAGGGTAGTTGCAGCCAGCAAACCGATCCAGAAGTTGTACTTCACTGCGCCCAGGATCACCATGAATTCCCCCACAAAACCACTGGTTGCAGGCAGACCCGCGTTGGCCATGGCGAACAAGAGGAAGAAGGCGGCAAACTTCGGCATGGTATTGACCACACCGCCATAGGCGGAAATCTCGCGACTGTGCACGCGATCATAAAGCACGCCGATACACAGGAACATGGCGCCCGACACAAAGCCATGGGAGATCATTTGAATGATCGCACCCTGCACCGCCAAATCCTGGAACATGAAGAAGCCCAAAGTGACGAAACCCATGTGGGCAATCGATGAATACGCCACCAGCTTTTTCATGTCCTTCTGAACCAGTGCCACCACACCGATATACACCACCGCAGTCAGCGACAAGGTAATCATGAAACCAGCCAACTCATGGCTTGCATCAGGCGCAATCGGCATGCTGAAACGCAAGAAGCCATACGCGCCCAGTTTCAACATAATTGCAGCCAGAACCACCGAGCCACCCGTGGGTGCTTCCACGTGCGCGTCGGGCAACCAGGTGTGAACTGGCCACATGGGTACCTTCACAGCAAACGCCATGAGGAAAGCCAGGAAAATCAATATTTGCTCAGTCATGCCCAGCGGCAGTTTGTGCCACGCTGCAATTTCAAAAGTGCCCGACTGAAACTGCAGGTAGATGAGTGCGACCAGCGTAAGCAAAGAACCCAACAGCGTATACAGGAAAAACTTGAACGCAGCGTAGATGCGGTTGGGACCACCCCACACACCCACGATGATGTACATCGGGATCAAGGTCGCCTCAAAGAAAACATAGAACAGCAAGCCGTCGGTGGCCGAGAACACACCCACCATCAACCCCGAGAGGATCAGGAATGCGGCCATGTACTGTGCCACTTTTTCGGTAATCACTTCCCAGGCAGCAACCACCACAAAAATGGTGATCAAGGCGGTCAAGATAACAAACCAGACTGACAGGCCATCCACACCCAAACCATAGGAGGCACCAAAGGCCTCAATCCAGGGCAGGTTTTCAACAAACTGCAATTGGGCTGTGCTGGTGTCAAAACCAAAGTACAAAGGCAAAGTAACGACAAAGCTGATCAGCGCAGCAATCAGGGACGCTCCCCGGACTGCACCTGCGTTTTTGTCATTGCCCAGAGCCATGATCAAAACACCAAAGGCGATTGGCAGCCAGATCGCCAAACTCAGATAAGGAATATTGTTAGACATTGATATTTTCCAATCGTAAGAACCGAAGTTCCGCCTTTGTTATTTGAGTGTGATGAAAGTGATGATCATGGCCAATACGCCAAGAATCATCGCGAACGCATAGTGATAAATGAAACCACTTTGCGCGAATCGAACCACACCCGAGATCAAACCCACCAGTTTGGCGCTGCCATTGACCAACAAACCGTCGATCAGCATGCGATCACCAAACTTCCACAATGCCTCGCCCAAACCACGGGCGCCGCCGGCAAACACTACCTCATTGAATTTGTCCATGTAGTACTTGTTGTCGAGCAAGGTGTGCACGGGCTTCAAGACCCTCATGAACGCTGCCGGAATGGCAGGCACCCACAGGTAACAAACCGCAGCGGAAACCACACCCGCCAATGCCAACCAGAATGGCGCTGTTTGCAGGGAATGCACACCCATGGCAGCTGCGCCATGGAAAATACTGCTCAAGCCAGCCATTGCGCCATGTTCGGGATTAATGGTGAGCACGCCGTCGAAGAATGTACCGTGCAGCATGGGCTCAACAGCAATGTAACCAATGATGACTGATGGAATTGCCAGCAAAATCAACGGCAAGGTAACTACCCAGCGTGACTCGTGCGGTTGAACGGGTCCGTGATGCGCGTGGTCATCATGGCCATGATCATCATGATGCTGAACATCATGGAAACGCTCTTTGCCATGGAACACCAGGAAATACATGCGGAAACTGTAAAACGCAGTGATGAACACACCGGCAACCACGGCAAAGTACGCAAACCCTGCTGCTGGCAAATTACTGAAGTGCACGGCTTCAATAATACTGTCTTTGGAGTAGAAACCTGAGAAGAAAGGTGTCCCAATCAAGGCCAGCGAGCCTAGCAAGGAAGTTAGCCAGGTAATGGGCATGTACTTCCACAGACCGCCCATGTGGCGAATGTCTTGGTTATGGTGCATGCCGATGATCACAGAACCTGCCCCAAGGAACAACAAGGCTTTGAAGAAAGCGTGAGTCATCAGGTGGAAAATAGCAACCGGGTAAGCCGATACACCCAAAGCCACCGTCATGTAACCCAACTGCGACAGCGTTGAATAGGCCACCACCCGTTTGATATCGTTTTGAATAATGCCCAGAAAACCCATGAACAGCGCAGTGATTGATCCAATCACCAAGACGAAGTTCAGGGCGATGTCACTGAGTTCAAACAGCGGCGACATGCGACTAACCATGAAAATACCGGCGGTCACCATGGTGGCCGCGTGAATCAAGGCAGAGATCGGTGTTGGGCCTTCCATGGAATCGGGCAGCCAGACATGCAGCGGGAACTGGGCTGATTTGCCCATCGCACCAATGAACAAACAAATACAGGCAACTGCCAACAAAGGCCAATCGGTACCAGGCATGGTTTGGGCTGCCAGGCCGTCAGCCTGCGCAAACACCTCCGCGTAATTCATGGAACCAGCCGAGGCCATGATCAGGCCGATGCCAAGAATAAAGCCAAAGTCACCCACGCGGTTTACAAGAAATGCTTTCAGGTTTGCGTAAATGGCAGTCGGTTTGGTGTACCAAAAACCAATCAACAGATAAGAGACCAAGCCAACCGCTTCCCAACCGAAGAACAGTTGCAGGAAGTTGTTGCTCATCACGAGCATCAACATTGAGAAAGTAAACAGCGAAATGTAAGAGAAGAATCGCTGATAGCCGTCATCCTCTTCCATGTAACCAATGGTGTAAATGTGCACCATCAATGAAACGCTGGTCACCACCAACATCATGGTGGCGGTCAAGGTGTCAATCAGAAAGCCAACTTCAAACACCAAAGTACCCACAACAGCCCATTCATAGAGCGTGCCGTTGAAAGTGTTGCCTTCCATTACATCCATAAACACCAGGATAGATGCGATCAGGGAAATGGCAACGCCAGCGATGGTGACTGTGTGTGCGCCTGTGCGGCCGATTTGCTTGCCGAAGAAGCCGGCAAGTATGGAACCGACCAGCGGTGCGAACGGAACGATCAAATACAAGGGATTCATTCGCGCTTACCCCTTCAGCTGGTCGAGGTCTTCGACGTTGATTGAATTCATGTTACGGAAAAGGACCACCAGAATTGCCAAACCAATTGCAGACTCGGCAGCGGCCACTGTGAGAATGAAGAAAACGAACAACTGCCCGGACAAATCGCCCAAGAAGTGAGAAAACGCGACGAAATTCATGTTCACAGCCAGAAGCATCAGTTCAATGGCCATCAGAATCACGATCAGGTTCTTGCGGTTCAAGAAAATACCTATCACGCTGATCGAGAACAAAATCGCGCCCAGCACGAGGTAATGAGATAGTGAAATCATTGTTGTCTATTCCCGGTTAGGCTTGGCGACCGCTGTTGGTGTCGCTTTTGGTTTGTTTGCGGTCCAGATCGGCAGGCATGCTCACCAGTTTGACGCGGTCTGTGGACTTCACGCGAACCTGGTCTGAAGGCACCTGGCCTTTCGTGTCCTTGCGCTTGCGCAAAGTCAGGGCAATCGCCGCAACCATCGCCACAAGCAAAATCAAGGCAGCCACTTCAAACGGATACAAATACTCGGTGTACAGCAATTTACCCAGTGCCTGCGTATTGTTGGCCGCCTGCTCTGGCGTTTCAAGATTGGGGTCCCAAAAGCCACGCAACAACACCACCGACATTTGGAAAGCAATCAGCGAACCGACGATTGCTGCCACTGGCAAGTTTTTCCAAAAACCGGCGCGTACCTTGTCCATGTTCACATCCACCATCATGACGACGAAGAGGAACAACACCATCACTGCACCCACATACACAAGCACCAGTGAAATGGCCAGGAACTCTGCTTCCAACAGCATCCACAAGGCAGAGGCCGAAAAAAACGAGAGCACCAGGTACAAAGCCGCATGTACAGCATTGCTGGCGGTTATCACGCGCACCGCGGCAAACACCAGAATGGCGGCGAACACATAAAAGAAACCGGTTATTGCATCCATTGCATTTAGTCTTCTAAGTTTTGTATCAAGTTAACGGTAGGCCGCATCGGCTTCACGGTTTGCTGCAATTTCAGCCTCGTAGCGGTCGCCCACAGCCAGCAGCATTTCCTTGGTGAAATACAGATCGCCGCGCTTCTCACCGTGATATTCGTGAATGTGGGTCTCAACGATTGAGTCCACTGGGCACGATTCTTCACAGAAACCGCAGAAAATACACTTGGTCAAATCAATGTCGTAACGGCTCGTCCGACGTGTGCCGTCTTCGCGCTGTTCCGATTCAATTGTAATTGCCAAGGCTGGGCACACTGCTTCACACAGCTTGCAGGCAATGCAACGCTCTTCGCCATTTTCATAGCGGCGCAGCGCATGCAAACCACGAAAACGCGGCGATATCGGCGTTTTCTCCATGGGGTACAACACAGTAATTGGCTGGGTGAACATGTAGCTCATTGTGAGCGCCATGCCCTTGAGCATTTCGCGCAACAACAAACTGTTCAAAAACTCTTTAACAACTTGAAACATGGTTCGCTCTCAATTAATTCCAGATGTTCCAGGGGGTCTGCATCCAGGCAGCAACCACTACCAACCACACCAAGGTCAGCGGAATAAACACTTTCCAGCCCAAACGCATGATTTGGTCATAGCGATAACGCGGGAACGATGCGCGGAACCAGATAAACATGGAAACCAGCAGGAAGGTTTTAAGGCCCAGCCAGATCCAGCCCGGTATGAATTCAAGGAATGCAACCGGCGCGTCCCAACCACCGAAGAACATGATTGCAGCCAGGCAAGACAACAAAATCATGTTGGCGTACTCGGCCAGGAAAAATACCGCAAAGGTCATGCCAGAGTATTCAACCATGTGGCCAGCCACGATTTCTGACTCGCCTTCCACCACGTCAAAGGGGTGTCGGTTGGTCTCTGCAACTGCTGAGATCATGTAAATCACCAGCAAGGGCAGCAAAGGCAACCAATTCCAGGACAGGAAATTCAGGCCCATATCGGCAAATTGACCCGTGGTTTGTGTCATCACGATGTCGGTCATATTCAAGCTACCAGCCACCAACAACACGGTAACCAATACGAAACCAATCGCCAATTCATAAGACACCATTTGCGCAGAAGCACGCATGGCAGCCAGGAAGGCGTACTTGGAGTTCGATGCCCAGCCCGCAATGATCACGCCATACACTTCAAGCGAAGTAATCGCCATGAGGTACAACAAGCCAGCATTTACGTTGGCCAACACAGTTTCAGGGCCGAATGGAATTACGGCCCATGCCGCCAGAGCAGGCATGATGGTCATGATCGGCGCAATAATGAACAGGCCTTTGTTGGCGTTCATTGGCACGATGATTTCCTTGAACATCATCTTGACCGCGTCAGCGATTGGCTGAAGCAAACCCATGGGCCCCACATAACTTGGGCCCATGCGAATGTGCATGCGACCAATCATCTTGCGTTCCCAGTAAGTCAGGTACGCAACCAAGCCAAGCAAAGGCAAGGTGATGCACAAGATCTTGATCAATGTCCAGACAGGTACCCAAGCCGAACCGAGCAAACCCGAACCGAAAGTGGTGATCATTTCAACCGGTGAGCTCATGCCTGCACCTCGCTGGCCACCACTGCTTCAACAGCAACGCCACCAAACACATTGCGCAGGCTTTGCGTGTCAGCTCGACCCACAGGCACCAGCACCGTATTTTCAGCAATGGTTTTATTCACTAGAACTGCTGCACACAAGGTGCCGCCCTCGGAGTCAGTCAATTGGATTTTGTCCCCGCTTTTAACGCCTAGAGTCTCTGCAGTTTGCACACTGATTTGCGCAAGAGCAGGTTTGGCTGCTTTTGTCTCACGCAGTGATTCGGCGCGACGAACAAGTGCGTCGGTGTCATAAATTGGCGCAAATGCCGCCAACTCAAGTTTACCGTTCAGTGCGACGCCAGCCACTGCTTGCTCCGGAATCGCATTGCTCAACACGGCGGAAAGATCAGCAGGCAAGTATGCTTTCAATACCTCTTCAGAGCTATTGAACTCAAAACCATCGAGACCCAACAAATTGCCCAATACACGCAACACTTTCCAGCCCGGGCGTGTTTCACCCAAAGGACGAACCGCAGCCTTGAAGGTTTGTGCAGTGCCTGCAATATTGATGTAAGTACCGGAAGTTTCGGTGCTTGGCGCGATCGGCAACAACACATCAGCGTACTGCTTTGCATTGCCCACGAACGCACAGGCTTGTACGACAAATTCGGCGTCAATCAGGCCGCGCATAATTTTCTGGCCCTCGACGCTGTCCAGGTCTGGCTCTGCGCCAAAAACGATCGCCGCCTTGGCCTTGCCTTCCAACATGGCTTGCGCGTTTTTGCCACCGTTGGCGCTGGCCTGAACACCAGCCACAAATGATCCAACCCAGTTGGCACCATCGCCCAGGAAGCCCAATGTCGAACCAGTGGACTTCGCCAATTCGGCCGCTTTGGCCAACACCTGACCGGCAAACGGGCTCATCAACACCTGCTGGCCAATCAATACAAACTTGGCACCTTCGGGCGCACTCAGTGCGTTGGCCACAGCATCGTGGCTCAATGTTTCAGCCCATTTGGAAGGAGCAGTTTTCAGCCACACGGCTTTGGGCATCAACGGGTCCAATCCACCCGCATTCACGAGCACCACACGGGCGCCCTGCTTTGCAGCCTGTCGAACACGCTGAGTCAACAAGGGTTGATCGTTTCGCGGATCAGTACCCACGATCACGATGGACTCCGCGTCGGCCAATTGTTGAATGGAGCCACCCAACCAAGGTGTGGCGCCGGACAAATTCAAGTTGGCACTGTGACGCAGGCCTGCGTCAACGCTGGATGAACCGATGCCGCTCATCAAGGCCTTGGCCAAAGCCATTTCCTCAAATGTGCTGTTCGGGGATACCAGCATGGCAATGTTGTTCAGGTCAGTCGACTCGCGACGGGCTTTCTTCAAACCTTCAAACGCCACGTTCAAGGCGGTTTGCCAATCGGTTGTCACCCATTGACCATTTTTCTTGATCATGGGTTCTTTCAAGCGATCGGCTGCCTGCAAACCTTCGTAGCTAAAGCGGTCCCGATCTGAAATCCAGCACTCGTTCACATTGTCGTTTTCTTGAGGAACAATGCGCATGACTTTGTCGGCCTTCACCTGTACCACCACGTTCGAGCCCAGGCTGTCGTGCGCGGAAATCGACTTGCGGCGTGCCATTTCCCATGTGCGGGCGTTGTAGCGGAAAGGCTTCGATGTGAGCGCGCCCACAGGGCACAAATCAATCATGTTGCCCGACAATTCGGAATCGACCGAGTTACCTACGAAACTCAGAATCTCTGAGTGCTCACCGCGATTGGCCATGCCCAGTTCCATGACGCCGGCCACTTCCTGGCCAAAGCGCACGCAACGCGTACAGTGAATACAGCGGCTCATTTCCTGTGCGGAAACCAGCGGGCCGATGTCTTTGAAAAACACCACACGCTTTTCTTCCTGATAGCGGGATGACACACCACCATAGCCCACCGCGATGTCTTGCAGCTGGCACTCACCGCCCTGGTCACAAATTGGGCAATCCAGTGGGTGGTTGATCAGCAAAAACTCCATCACGCTTTTCTGTGCGTTCACGGCTTTTTCGCTCTTGGTGCGAACGATCATGCCGGGCGACACAGGCGTGGCGCACGCGGGCAAGGGCTTGGGCGCTTTTTCTACATCGACCAGGCACATGCGGCAGTTTGCCGCAATCGACAATTTTTTGTGATAGCAAAAGTGAGGCACATAGCTGCCTGCTTTCTCAGCGGCGTCCATGAGCATGCTGCCCTCGGACACCTCAACTTTTACACCATCAATCTCTAGTTCAACCATTTGTATCTACCCGCAGGGAATCAAACGTAAGCCGGCACAATGCACGACTTGTGTGTGATGTGATGCTCAAATTCTTCATGGAAATGTTTCAGGAAAGCGCGAACCGGCATGGCTGCAGCATCACCCAGCGCGCAAATGGTGCGGCCCTGAATGTTGTCGGCAATTGAGTTCAGCATGTCCAGATCCTCGGGACGACCTTCTCCGTGTTCGATGCGGTTGATGATTCGATACAACCAGCCAGTGCCTTCACGACACGGTGTGCATTGACCACAGCTTTCTTCGTAATAAAAATAAGACAAACGCAACAGACTTTTCACCATGCAGCGTGTTTCGTCCATGACGATTACCGCGCCAGAACCCAACATGGAGCCAGCTTTTGCAATGGAGTCGTAGTCCATGTCGGTGGCCATCATCACATCGCCTGGCAGTACAGGCATGGAAGAACCACCGGGGATCACGGCCTTGATTTTACGGCCACCCTTCATGCCACCCGCCATTTCAAGCAGGGTTGCAAATGGAGTACCCAAGGGAATCTCGTAGTTGCCGGGTTTTTCAACGTCGCCGGAAATCGAGAAAATTTTCGTACCACCGTTGTTGGGCTTGCCCAGTTCCAGGAACCAGTCACCACCGTTTTGAATAATGAACGGCACGGCCGCAAATGTTTCAGTGTTATTGATCGTGGTGGGCTTGCCATAAATGCCATAAGACGCCGGGAATGGCGGCTTGAAGCGGGGCTGGCCTTTCTTGCCTTCAATCGATTCGATCAATGCGGTTTCTTCACCGCAAATGTACGCGCCATAACCCTGGTGCGCATGCAGTTGGAAGCTGAAGGTTGACCCCATGATGTTGTCACCAAGGTAACCAGCCGCACGAGCCTGCTCCAGCGCTTCTTCAAAGCGTTCGTATGTTTCCCAGATCTCGCCGTGGATGTAGTTGTAACCCACGGTAATGCCCATGGCGTAGGCGGCAATGGCCATGCCTTCAATCACGGAATGCGGGTTGTAGCGCAAAATGTCGCGGTCTTTGAATGTACCGGGTTCGCCTTCATCCGAATTACATGCCAAATACTTTTGGCCCGGAAACTGGCGAGGCATGAAGCTCCACTTCAAACCCGTGGGGAAGCCTGCGCCTCCGCGACCACGCAAGGCCGATTTTTTGACCTCAGCAATGACGTCTTCCTGAGAAATGCCTTCAGTCAGAATTTTGCGCAGGGCCTTGTACCCGCCACGCGCCTCGTAACCTTTCAGATCCCAGTTACTGCCATCAAGACCAGCCAGAATTACCGGGTTAATGTGTCGTCCGTGCAAACAAGTCATGACTTCAACTCCTCTACCAACGCATCGATTTTCTCGGTGCTCATGAAACTGCACATGCGGTGGTTGTTCACCAACATGACTGGGGAATCGCCGCAGGCGCCCATGCACTCACCTTCTTTCAGGGTGAACAAGCCGTCTTTGGTGGTTTCGTTGTAATCAATACCCAGTTTCTTCTTCAAGTACTCAGCTGCATCCGTACCACCCGACAATGCACAGGGAAGGTTCGTGCACACAACAATTTTCGACTTACCAACTTTCTTGGTGTCGTACATGTTGTAGAACGTGGCCACTTCGTAGGCTGCGATCGGTTGGATTTCCAGGTATTCGGCAACAGCCTCAATGGCATCGGTAGGCAACCAACCCAATTCCACTTGCGCAATACGCAAGCCCGCCATGACCGCTGAAATCTTCTGGTCAGCAGGATACTTGGTCAGTTCTTTGTCTATCAAACGATAGGTGTTTTCGCTCAACTTCATGATTCAATTCAATCCTTAGCGATCAATTTCACCGAACACAATGTCTTGGGTACCAATAATGGTCACCACGTCGGCCAACATGTGGCCGCGAGACATTTCGTCCAAACCTTGCAGGTGCGCAAAACCAGGGGCACGAATCTTCAAGCGATATGGCTTGTTTGCACCGTCAGCGACCAGGTAAATACCAAACTCACCCTTCGGATGTTCAACCGCTGCGTATGACTCACCCTCAGGCACATGCATGCCCTCTGTGAACAACTTGAAGTGGTGGATCAATTCTTCCATATTGGTTTTCATGTCCACGCGCTTGGGCGGCGTTACCTTGTGGTTGTCGCTCATGACTGGGCCAGGGTTGGCACGCAACCACGCAACACACTGCTTGATGATTTTGTTCGACTGGCGCATTTCTTCAACGCGCACCAGGTAACGGTCGTAGCAATCGCCGTTTTTGCCCACTGGAATATCAAAATCCATGCGGTCGTACACTTCATAAGGTTGCTTTTTGCGCAAGTCCCAGGCGATACCCGAGCCACGCAGCATGGGGCCGGTAAAGCCCATGGACAAGGCACGTTCAGGCGTAACCACACCCACGCCGACCAAACGCTGTTTCCAGATGCGGTTGTCGGTCAACAGGGTTTCGTATTCGTCCACATACTTCGGAAACCGCTGGGTGAAATCGTCAATAAAATCGAGCACGGAACCTTGTCGGTTCTTGTTCAACTCATCCACTTTCTTGGCAGAACGCACCTTGGACGGCTTGTACTGGGGCATGCGATCAGGCAAATCGCGATACACGCCACCCGGGCGGTAATAGGCTGCGTGTAAACGTGCCCCGGAAACCGCTTCGTAGCAGTCCATCAGGTCTTCACGTTCACGGAAGGCATACAGAAATACTGCCATGGCGCCCACATCAAGGCCGTGCGCACCCAACCACAGCAGGTGATTCAGGATACGGGTGATTTCATCGAACATGACGCGAATGTATTGCGCGCGAACAGGCACTTCGATGTTCAACAGCTTTTCAATGGCCATGCAGTAAGCATGCTCATTGCACATCATGGACACGTAATCAAGGCGGTCCATGTAAGGCAATGATTGAATAAAAGTTTTGTGCTCTGCCAGCTTTTCAGTGCCACGGTGCAACAGGCCAATGTGCGGGTCTGCGCGCTGGACGACTTCGCCATCCAGCTCGAGCACCAGGCGCAACACACCGTGTGCTGCCGGGTGCTGAGGACCAAAGTTCAGAGTGTAATTTTTAATTTCAGCCATGATTATTTCGCTCCACCGTATTGAGGTTCGCGAATGATGCGGGGTGTAATTTCACGCGGCTCAATGGTGACGGGTTGGTACACCACACGACCTAATTCAGGGTCGTAGCGCATTTCGACATGGCCAGACAAAGGAAAGTCTTTGCGGAACGGATGCCCCACAAAACCATAGTCAGTCAAAATGCGGCGCAAGTCGGGGTGACCTTCGAATACGATGCCATACAAGTCGAAGGCTTCGCGCTCGTACCAATTGGCCGAAGACCACACGTCGATCACAGAGGCCACGGTGGGCAAATCGTCATCGGGGCAACACACCTTCAGGCGCACGCGCAGGTTTTTCGATACAGACAACAACTGACACACCACCCAGAAACGCTGGGATTCGTTCAATTCATTGCCATATTCACTGCGATCAAGACCACACAAGTCAATTAATTGCTCAAACTGCAGGGTTTCGTCATCGCGAAGAATGGTGCAAGACTCGAAATAAGAATCGGCCTTCACCGTCAAATTGACTTCACCGAAAGCAAGCTTGCATTCAACGATGCGATCACCGAGCGCAGCGAGCAGATCAGCGCTCAACTTTTCAAGGCTTAAAGTCTGGTTCTGTGTCATAAATAGAACCCCTTATCGCGCAATGGTGGAAGTGGTTTTGATCTTGTTCTGCAATTGCAGCAGACCATACATGAGCGCTTCCGCTGTGGGAGGGCAGCCCGGCACGTACACATCAACTGGCACGATGCGATCGCAACCGCGAACAACCGAATAAGAGTAGTGATAATAACCACCACCATTGGCACACGAACCCATGGACAGCACCCAACGTGGCTCAGCCATTTGGTCGTACACTTTGCGCAAGGCTGGCGCCATTTTGTTACACAGCGTGCCCGCCACAATCATGAGGTCGGATTGACGTGGACTCGGTCGAAAAATAATGCCAAAACGATCCAGGTCGTAGCGACTGGCACCCGCATGCATCATTTCCACCGCACAACAAGCCAAGCCAAAGGTCATCGGCCAAAGCGAGCCAGTACGGCCCCAGTTGATCAATTTATCAGCCGTGGTGGTGATAAAACCTTCGTTTAAAACACCGTCAATACCCATTTGCTTACTACCTTCACGAAAGTGGGGCGATTATTTGCCCGTAAATAGCCCGCTTATTGGCCAATTTATTCCCAATCCAGCGCACCGCGGGTCCATTCGTAAATGAAACCCACCACCAGAACACCCAGGAAAATCATCATGGCCCAGAAACCAACAGGACCAATTTCCCTGTAAGCCACAGCCCAGGGGAAGAGAAACGCGATTTCGAGATCGAACAGAATAAAAAGAATGGCAACAAGGTAGTAACGCACGTCGAATTGCATGCGGGCGTCTTCAAACGCCTCGAAACCACATTCGTAGGGGGAAAGTTTTTGCCCGTCTGGGCGGTGGGGGGCAAGGATACGACCAACTAGCATGGCACCACCGCCGACACTGATCCCCACAAGGATGAACATTAACACTGGAAAATAAGACTCTAAATTCACTGTGACTCCCGTGTAAACCCTAATAGCCTTCGATTAGCCCGAAAAAAAGCCGGTCGTTATGTACAAGACCGGCTTTGATTTAAACCTTGGTGCCGACGACGAGACTCGAACTCGTACAGCCTGTGGCCACTACCCCCTCAAGATAGCGTGTCTACCAATTCCACCACGTCGGCATATCATTGCAGCGCAATAAATTGCTTTGCAATAAATTACTTTGGAATATCCTGCACGGGCGTTTTTGGTTCAGCCGGTTTGGTCTCCGTAGGGGTTGCCGTTCCCTCTACTGGAGAAGCCTGAATGGCCTCCATTACACCACCGGATTCCGCTTCAACGCCAGCCCTTGAATAAAAGGCCAAACCCAGTGTGCAAAGCAGAAAGATTGTAGCACAAAAGCCTGTGGCCCGGCTCAAGAAATTCGCCGATCCAGTTGCACCAAACAGGCTGCCAGATGAGCCGCTGCCGAAGGCTGCGCCCATGTCTGCGCCCTTGCCGTGCTGCAACAAAACCAGAACGATAACGGCGATTGCAGAGATGATCTGCATGATCACCAAGAATGAATTGAATATGCTCATAAATTATTTAACCTCTCGCGGCGCGTATTATTCCAGAGAAATCATCAGAAGACAAAGCTGCACCACCAATTAGGCCACCATCAATGTCAACTTTTGAAAAAATCTCGCTTGCATTGCCCGGCTTTACACTTCCGCCGTACAAAATTCGGGTGCTCTGGGCTACTTCTGGCCCCAACATGGCATTCAGTCGGGCACGAATCATGGCGTGCACCTCTTGCGCTTGCTCCGGACTGGCCGTAACGCCAGTGCCAATGGCCCAAACCGGCTCATAGGCAATCACCAGATTCCAGGCGCCGTTTTCAACAAATTTCGAGCAATGCTCAACAACCGGATCCAATTGGGAGGCGATCACAGCCTCTACCTGCCCGGCTTCGCGCTCTGCCAGCGTTTCACCCACACACACAATCGGCGTGATGTCACCTTGAAGGGCCGCGACCGCTTTTTGTGCAACAGTTGCGCTGGTTTCTGCGTGGTACTGGCGACGTTCTGAGTGGCCCACCAACACCTGCTTGACCCCGAATTCCTTCAGCATTTCGACTGACACCTCGCCGGTGTAGGCTCCACTGGATTTTGCTGACACATCCTGCGCGCCGAAGATAACTGCTTGATCTTCCAGCAACTTTCCTAGTTGGGCCAGATAAGGAAACGGGCAAAATACAGACACGTCAACCTGATCGTCTACTTCGGGCAGGAACCCAAGAACAAGCGCCTCATTCGAGTCGAAGTCACCGTTCATTTTCCAGTTACCAGCCACCAATTTCTTTCTTGAATTGTGTTTGGATGTTTCACTCATGCTCTTTCTGATTCCTTTTCTTGATTCTCGATATTGAGCACAATTTTTCCCAAGGCGTTACCTGACTCCATCAACTGGTGAGCCTTGGCAACATCAGCAAGTGTGAAAGTGGCTTGCACCAGCGATTTCAGCACTTGCGCAGAAAAACCCTCTATTAATTCCCGCTCGACCTGCCGCGCCAAATCCGCCTTGAATTCAGCGGAACGAGGCCGCAAGGTAGTTCCAGTCAAAACCACTTGTTTGGTCATCAGTTTTGCAGCGTCAATATTGGCGAAACGTCCGCCCAGCAATGCAATCACGATCACCATGCCCTGCGGTTTCGCGCAGTTCAAATCTTTGTTCAGATAATCGCCAGCCACCATGTCGAGAATCAAGTCGACACCCTGTTGCTGTGTATCCTGCAACACCTGCTGCTCCCAATCCTGGGTTTTGTACAGGTAGGCCCTTTCAGCCCCCAAAGCGGTGCAAAAATCTGCTTTTTCCTGACTGCCCACAGTTACAAAAGTGCGCAATCCATGTTTCTTGCACAACTGGATGGCAGCGGTGCCAATGCCACTACTGCCCCCATGAATCAATACTGTTTGACCAGCCCTGGCAGCACCTTTCAAAAACAGGTTTTGCCAAACGGTCATGTACACCTCGGGCAAACTGGCCGCCTCGGTGAAACTTAAACCTTTGGGAATTTGCATGCACTGCCTTGCGGGCACGCATGCATACTCCGCATAACCACCGCCATTGCACAAAGCCATGACGGGTTCGCCCAAATGGCTTTCAGGTACGCCCTGCCCCACAGCCACAACCACACCCGACACTTCCAGCCCCAAATTGGGATTGGCATCGGCGGGTGGCGGGTACAAACCCAGGCGTTGCAACACATCGGGGCGATTCACCCCGGCGGCCTTGACCTGAATTAGCACCTCACCTGGCATGGGCGAAGGAACCGGTAATTCAATCAACTCAAGCTGATCGACACCACCGGGGGCCTTCACTCCCACTGCCCTCATACTGACAGGCAGTTGCGGGGCTGCTGTACTCATTAACCTTCGCTGGGACCTTCGGCGGCCTGCTCAGCAGGAGCCTCGGGAGCCAACAGGGCTTTCATGGACAAGCGCAGGCGACCTTTTTCATCGGCCTCAAGCACTTTAACCTTCACAACCTGGCCTTCTTTCAGGAAATCGCCAACGGTGTTCACACGTTCGTTGGCAATTTGCGAGATGTGCAACAGACCATCCTTGCCTGGCAATACGCTGACGATGGCGCCGAAATCGAGTAGCTTCAGCACGGTGCCTTCGTACACGGCACCCACTTCCACTTCAGCCGTGATGTCTTCGATCAGCTTCTTGGCGCGCTCGCCTGCGTCACCATCAACAGAGGCGATGGTGATTGAACCATCTTCCTTGATGTCGATACTTGCGCCTGTTTGCTCGGTAATGCCGCGAATGGTTGCACCACCCTTGCCAATTACGTCACGAATTTTCTCAGGATTGATCTTCATGGTGATCATGCGTGGCGCGTAGGCAGACAACTCACCCACATTGCCACCTGTGGCCTCTTTCATGATGCCCAGGATATGCATGCGGCCTTCGCGAGCTTGTGCCAATGCAACTTGCATGATTTCTTTGGTAATGCCTTGAATCTTGATGTCCATCTGCAGCGCAGTCACACCGTTTTCAGAGCCAGCCACCTTGAAGTCCATGTCGCCCAAGTGATCTTCATCACCCAAAATGTCTGTAAGAACAGCGAACTTGTTGTCTTCCTTGATCAAGCCCATGGCAATACCAGCCACCAACTGCTTCAATGGAACACCTGCGTCCATCAGGGACAATGCGCCGCCACACACGGAAGCCATGGAACTTGAGCCATTGGATTCGGTGATTTCAGACACCACGCGCATGGTGTACTGGAAGTCTTCAGGTGCGGGCAACATCATTTCTACTGCGCGACGTGCCAAGCGGCCATGACCAATTTCACGACGCTTGGGCGCGCCCATGCGGCCACATTCGCCGGTGGCGTACGGGGGCATGTTGTAATGAAACATGAAGCGGTCACGGTATTCACCGGCCACTGCATCAATCATTTGTTCATCGCGGCCGGTACCCAAGGTGGTCACAACCAAAGCCTGTGTTTCACCGCGTGTGAACAGGGCCGAACCGTGCGCGCGTGGCAGCACGCCAGTGCGAACAGTAATTGGACGAACAGTGCGTGTGTCGCGACCATCAATGCGTGGCTCGCCATTCAGGATTTGACCGCGAACAATTTTCGCTTCAAGACCAAACATGATGTCGCTAACGTCAGCATTGGAAACATCAGCGCGTTGCTCTTCAGTCAGCTTGGAAGGCAGTTCGGCAGCCACTTCTGCTGAAATTTCTTTCAGGCGCTGGCTACGGGCCTGCTTTTCAGTCATTTTGTAAGCGGCAGCCAGCTTTTCGCCAGCCAGTTCTGTCACTGCAGCCACCAAAGGCTCGTTCACAGGTGCAGCTTTCCAGTCCCATTCCGGCTTACCGGCTTTGGCGGTCAGCGCGTGAATGGCATTGATTGCGGTTTGCATTTGTTCGTGACCGAACATGATGCCGCCCAACATGATTTCTTCAGACAACTCATGCGCTTCAGATTCAACCATCAGCACAGCAGCTTCGGTACCTGCAACAATCAGGTCCATCTTGCTGTCTTTCAACTGTGTGGCTGTGGGGTTCAATACGTACTGATCGTTGATGTAACCAACACGCGCACCGCCCACTGGGCCATTGAATGGAATGCCAGCGATGGACAATGCAGCAGACGCACCCAGCATGGCCGGAATGTCTGGATTGATCTCAGGGTTAATCGACATGACCGTGAGCACAACCTGCACTTCATTGAAGAAGCCTTCAGGGAACATGGGGCGCAATGGGCGATCAATCAAGCGTGCGTTCAGGGTTTCTTGTTCAGTGCCCTTGCCTTCGCGCTTGAAGAAACCGCCGGGAATACGGCCAGCGGCATAGAATTTTTCAACGTAATCAACGGTCAAGGGGAAAAAGTCTTGACCGGGTTTGGCAGACTTGGCGGCTACAACAGTGGCCAATACGACGGTGTCGTCTACGGTTACGATGACAGAGCCACCCGCCTGGCGGGCGATTTCACCGGTTTCCAGGGTCACTGTGTGTTGACCATACTGGAAGGTTTCTTTATGAATTTCAAACACTTTGTCTTTTCCTTTTAGTAATCTCGCCGGGCCAATACCCGGATGCGAGAGCCCGTCAGTTTTAAAACACAAATGCCCACAACCGGGGTTGCAGGCATTTGAGTCAAATCAACGGCTTGTAGCAGCGACCAATTACTTGCGTAGACCCAAGCTGCTGATCAGGTTGCGGTAAGCATCTGCGTTTTTGCGCTTGAGGTAATCAAGCAGCTTACGACGACGAGACACCATGCGCAGCAAACCGCGGCGTGAGTGATGGTCTTTGGCGTTGGCCTTGAAGTGATCGGTCAACGAGTTGATTCGGGCTGTCAACAATGCTACTTGAACCTCGGGAGAACCTGTGTCGCCCTTGGCGCGTTGATATTCGGCGAGAATTGCCGCTTTATTGATTTCTGACATCTTTATTACTCCACTTGCGTGAACTAGCAGCCACTGTTCAGACCGCTGTTCCGTGTAAAAAGACCACCCGTTTTAAAAGGTGGTCACCTGAACCCGCTATTGTAGGGGAAAACCGGTAAAAATCAAACCTGTGGATTCAACTTTTCGTGTTTTGACTGCAATTTGTTCAAAGCTGACAAATAGGCTTTGGCCGATGCGACCACAATATCGGGATCTGCCCCCACACCATTGACTATTCGACCACCCTTTTGCAAGCGCATGGTGACTTCGCCCTGAGATTCAGTGGTACCGGAAGTAATGCCATTGACAGAGAAGAGCAAGAGTTCAGCACCGCTTTGCACTTCAGCCTCGATGGCCTTCACTGTGGCGTCCACTGGTCCGTTGCCCTGGCTTTCAGAAATGACCTCCCGACCTTCAATTGAGAACACCACCCTTGCCTTGGGGCGTTCTCCGGTTTCGGAGTGCTGGACCAAAGACACATAGCGATAATGTTCAGATTCGCCACCAGCGCCATCACCCGACACCAAGGCATGAATGTCTTCATCAAAAATTTCGGCTTTGCGATCGGCCAAATCCTTGAATCGCTGGAAAGTATCGTTCAAAGCCTGTTCGCTTTCCATTTCAATACCCAGCGCCTCAAGACGCTGCTTGAAGGCATTGCGACCAGACAGCTTGCCCAGCACAATTTTGTTGGCAGACCAGCCGACATCCTCAGCAGTCATGATTTCATAGGTTTGGCGGGCTTTCAGTACGCCATCCTGATGAATGCCGGAAGCATGCGCAAATGCATTGGCTCCCACAATCGCTTTGTTGGGCTGAACCACAAAGCCGGTGATATTGCTGACCAATCGGCTGGCCGAGACGATTTGCGTGGTGTCGATGCCCACATCCATATTGAAGAAGTCTCGGCGGGTTTTAACTGCCATGACAATTTCCTCTAGGGAGCAATTGCCCGCCCGCTCACCCAAACCATTGATTGTGCACTCCACCTGGCGCGCACCACCAATGGCCACGCCGGCCAAAGAATTGGCCACTGCCATGCCCAAGTCGTTGTGGCAATGAACAGACCAGACGGCTTTGTCGCTATTTGGGGTCATGGTGCGAAGATCGCGCATGAATTCGCCATACAAGGAAGGCACTGCATAACCAACCGTGTCGGGAATATTGATGGTTTTTGCACCCGCCTTGATCACGGCCTCGCAGACTTTGGCCAGAAATGGCAATTCAGAGCGGTAGCCATCTTCAGCCGAAAACTCAACATCATCGGTGTACTGCAGGGCCAGCTTTACAGCCTTGACGGCCTGCTCCAAAACCTGATCAGGCGTCATGCGCAACTTCACTTCCATGTGCAAAGGCGAAGTGGCAATAAAGGTGTGAATGCGGCGGCGCTCAGCTGGAGCCAATGCGTCGCCAGCACGCATGATGTCTTTGTCATTGGCGCGGGCCAAAGAACACACTGTGGATTCTTTGATGACCGAGGCAATGGACTTGATCGCCTCGAAATCGCCGTTGCTGGAGGCGGCAAAACCGGCCTCGATCACGTCAACTTTCAACTTCTCAAGTTGCTTGGCAATACGGATTTTTTCTTCACGGGTCATCGAGGCGCCAGGGCTTTGTTCGCCGTCGCGCAAAGTAGTGTCGAATATGATGAGGCGGTCTGACATGCTGTTCTCCTGATTATGTTCTAAGGATACAACAATGCAGGCGTGAAGCGGTATTGCGGGGAACCCGTGAAGGGCCGAATACAGCGTATCCGGCCTGAATGACACGAATTAAAAGTGTTCGTCTCTTTCGATATCCATGCCCTTAAGGCCCTGCCCCTTCACCTTCCGGACCAGGTAAACGACATAGCCAGAAAGACCGTACAACACAAATACGCCGAACAACACCTTGGGCGGGTCTTGGGACACGAGCGCAAACACGAGGGGAATCAAGGCCAGCACCAAGAAAGGCACACTGCGGCGGAAATGGAAGTCTTTGCCGCTGAAGAAAGGCACGTTGGACACCATGGTAATACCTGCGTAGAAGGTGATACCCCAGGCCAACCAATCCAACTCGGCACCTGCCATTTTGGCGTCGTCCATCACCCACACAAAACCGGTGACCAGTGCCGCTGCGGCAGGGCTGGGCAAACCTTGGAACCAGGCTTTGTCGACGACTGCCGCATTGGTGTTGAAACGGGCCAGGCGCAAAGCGGCACCTGCCAGATAAACAAAAGCGGCAACCCAACCCAGTTTGCCCATGCCGCTGAGCGACCACTCATAAATAATCAGTGCTGGGGCTGCACCAAACGACACCATGTCTGCCAAGCTGTCGTATTCGGCACCAAATGCACTTTGGGTGTTGGTCATTCGGGCAACTCGACCATCCAGGCTGTCAAGTACCAAGGCAGCGAAAATGGCAACCGCTGCAGCGGTGAATTGTTGACCCATGGCCATGACAATGCCATAAAAACCGCTAAACAGAGCCGCCGTGGTAAACAGGTTGGGCAACAAATAAACGCCCTTGTGGGGCTTGCCTGCCGGGCGCGAAGCCGCGTTTGAAAACGCGCGCGGTGCTCCAAAACGGTTTTTATTCCGCTTGAATCGCATAATCAGGACACCAACTCGGCCAACACGGTTGACGAAGCTGAAACCTTGTCGCCAATTGCCACTTTGGGCACTGAATCAGTTGGCAAATAAACATCGACACGGGAACCGAAACGAATAAATCCGTAACGCTGTCCTTTCTCAACAGCCTCTGTGGGTTTGACGTAACAAAGAATTCGACGCGCGATCAAGCCGGCAACCTGAACAGCAGTTACGGTAGCGCCACTTTCAGTGTGAATCACAATTGCGTTGCGCTCATTTTGGGTACTCGCCTTGTCCAGGTCTGCATTCACAAACAAACCGGGGAAATAATCCACTGACTTGATTTCACCACCAATTGGAATTCGGTTGGAGTGCACATTGAATACATTCATGAACACGGAAATTTTCAAGGCTTCACGCTGGGCGTAAGGATCTTCTACGCGCTCAACAGCAACGATGCGACCATCTGCTGGCGACACAACCGCATTTTTCTGTGCGGGAATGTAACGGGGAGGATCACGGAAAAACTGCAGGACAAAGATGAACAGAATCCACGCCACGACCGATAGAAACGTGAGGCCAAAAGACTGAAGGGCAAGCGCCAAAACAGCAACGATTGCAAGAAAAGGCCAGCCCTCGCGGGCAATGATGGGATGTGGGTAGTTCATAGCTCTTTGTTGTGAATGGTTATAGTGCAGATTTTATAAGCCAAAATGACCAAGTGCGGTAAGTTTTGTGCGAATTGCTCAATAAGAATCCGAAGTGAACCCCCATTTGGCCAGAAAACAAAAAACCCACAGCACTTTCAGACTGTGGGTTTTCCGTAAAGCAGTCAAGCGGCAGATTAGTTCTTGGACTGATCAACCAACTTGTTTTTGCTGATCCAGGGCATCATGCCGCGCAGCTGCGCACCCACGATTTCGATGGGGTGCTGTGCATTCAAGCGGCGACGCGCCGTCATTTCCGGGTAGTTGGTTTTGCCTTCCAGAATGAAACGCTTGGCGTATTCACCGTTCTGAATGTTGTTCAAACATTCTTTCATGGCAGCACGGGCCTGGTCTGCAATCACGCGGTTGCCAGTTACATACTCACCATATTCCGCATTGTTGGAAATGGAGTAGTTCATGTTGGCAATGCCGCCTTCGTACATCAGGTCAACAATTAGCTTCAGTTCATGCAGGCATTCGAAATAAGCCATTTCAGGTGCGTAACCTGCTTCAACCAAAGTTTCGAAACCAGCCTTCACCAGTTCAACTGCACCGCCACACAACACAGCTTGCTCACCGAACAAGTCTGTTTCGGTTTCTTCACGGAAGTTGGTCTCGATTACGCCACCTTTTGTACCGCCGTTTGCTGCGGCATAGGCCAAAGCGATATCGTGAGCATTGCCGGTGGTGTCTTGATAAATCGCGATCAGTGAAGGCACGCCACCACCTTTCAGGTATTCAGAGCGCACGGTGTGGCCTGGACCTTTGGGGGCGATCATGATGACGTCGATGTCGGCGCGGGGTACAACCTGGTTGTAATGCACGTTGAAGCCGTGGGCGAAAGCCAAAGCTGCACCAGGCTTGATGTTTGGAGCAACTTCCTTGTTGTACACGTCGGGAATGTTTTCATCGGGCAGCAAAATCATGACCACGTCGGCTTCTTTTACCGCGTCGGCCACTTCTTTCACTTTCAAGCCAGCACCTTCAGCTTTGGACCAGGATGCACCGCCTTTACGCAAACCAACAACTACTTCTACGCCAGAATCGCGCAGGTTTTGTGCGTGGGCGTGACCTTGTGAACCGTAACCAATGATGGATACTTTCTTCTTCTGGATCAGGGAAAGATCCGCGTCTTTGTCGTAATAAACTTTCATGTCATTTTCCTTTTGATTCAGGTATTTAAATTCATCTTTCAGACGCGCAGAATTCGTTCGCCGCGGCCAATGCCGGAACTGCCCGTACGGACTGTTTCCAGAATGGCGGTGCGATCGATCGAGTCCAAGAATGCATCCAGCTTGGATTTGTTGCCAGTCAACTCAATCGTGTAGCTTTTCTCGGTGACATCAATGATGCGGCCACGGAAAATATCCGCAGTGCGCTTCAATTCTTCACGCTCTTTGCCAACTGCACGCAATTTTACCAGCATCAGCTCACGTTCAATATGCGCACCATCACTTAGATCAACCACTTTAACCACTTCAATCAAGCGGTTAAGGTGTTTGGTGATCTGCTCGATGATGTCATCGGAACCGACAGTGACAATGGTCATGCGTGACATGGTTTCGTCTTCTGTGGGGGCAACGGTCAGGGTTTCAATGTTGTATCCGCGGGCAGAAAATAACCCCACCACGCGGGACAACGCACCTGGTTCGTTCTCGAGGAGAACGGAAATAATGTGTCTCATATTTGCCATCTCCTTGTTAAAGTTCTTCCGAACCCAGCAGCATTTCGGACAAGCCCTTGCCAGCCTTCACCATGGGCCACACGTTCTCGGTGCGGTCGGTGATGAAGTCCATGAACACCAAACGGTCTTTGTACTTGCCAAACGCCTCACGCAGGGCGGGCTCGACATCGGATGGCTTGGTGATCTGCATACCGATGTGGCCATACGCCTCCACCAACTTGACGAAGTCAGGCAGCGCATCCATGTAGCTTTCCGAGTAGCGTGAGCCATAATCAAGCTGTTGCCACTGGCGAACCATGCCCAGATACCGGTTGTTCAAGTTCACGATTTTCGGTGTGAAATGGTATTGGAAGCAGGTGGACAATTCCTGAATGTTCATCTGAATAGACGCTTCACCCGTAATACAGGCCACTTGCGCATCGGGGTTGGCCATTTGAACACCCATGGCGTAAGGCAAGCCCACGCCCATGGTGCCCAAACCACCCGAGTTGATCCAGCGGCGCGGCTTGTCGAAGCGATAGTACTGAGCAGCCCACATTTGGTGCTGACCCACGTCGGATGTCACAAAGGCATCACCATTGGTGACTTCCCACAGCTTTTCAACCACGAACTGTGGCTTGATCAACTCGTCGGACTTTGCGTAGTCCAAACACTTGCGGCCACGCCATTTCTCAACCTGTTCCCACCAGCCCTGCAGCTTGCCTTGATCAACGCGCTTGCCACTTTCTTCAAGCAATTGGATCAGGTCAACCAGCACGTCTTTGATGTTGCCCACGATAGGCACATCCACCTTGACGCGCTTGGAGATTGAGGACGGATCGATATCGATGTGAATGATTTTGCGGGGGATGGACGCGAAATCTTTTGGGTTACCAATGACTCGATCGTCGAAACGGGCACCCACGGCGATCAACACGTCGCAGTTTTGCATGGCAAGGTTGGCTTCATAAGTGCCGTGCATGCCTGGCATGCCCATGAACTTCTTGTCGCTGGCCTTGAATGCGCCCAAACCCATCAGGGTGTTGGTACAAGGTGCACCGACCCATTCAACCAAACGTGTCAGTTCAGCAGATGCATCGCCCAAAATAACGCCACCGCCGGAATAGATCATGGGGCGCTCGGCTTCCAGAATCATTTGCACGGCTTTTTTGATTTGACCCTGGTGGCCCTTGACCACGGGGTTGTACGAGCGCATTTTCACGGGCTCAGAGTAATCAAAAGCGGTTTTGTGAATGGTGATGTCTTTGGGGATATCCACCAGTACTGGGCCTGGGCGACCTGTACGGGCGATGTAAAACGCTTCTTTCATGACACGCGCGAGGTCTTTCACATCTTTCACAAGGAAGTTGTGCTTAACGCAAGGGCGTGTAATACCCACGGTGTCACATTCCTGGAATGCATCCTGACCGATCGCGTGCGTGGGCACCTGACCAGACAAAATCACCATGGGAATTGAATCCATGTAGGCAGTGGCAATGCCGGTTACAGCATTGGTGAGGCCGGGGCCTGAAGTAACGAGACAAACACCCACCTTGTCGCTTGAGCGCGAATAGGCATCGGCTGCATGAACTGCAGCTTGTTCGTGACGTACCAGAATATGTTCGAAGCCGTCTTGCTTGAAGATGGCATCGTAGATGTAGAGTACTGCTCCGCCTGGGTAACCGAAAACGTGCTTGACGCCCTCTTCTTCCAGACATTTGACAACGATTTCCGCGCCGGTATATTCCATTTTAAAAAAATCCTGACAAAATCCACGGGACATTGGTCGGATGCCTTCCTGGATCGCATTGCCGTGGGGCACAGGCTTTTTGAAAATGAACAACCTTGTGGGTATGGACATGTCGCAAAGCGCTGGCGATCACAACCCGATTATGTCGGGCAGGTTGGCCATGGGCTTCTGAACTACAAGTTCAGCGCCCTAGCGCGTCTTTCGCTAAAACAACAAGGGTATGTTGATTAACTAGAGACAAAAACAGGGTAGAACGAGATCTTAGTGCGAAGCCCGCCGTGGGTCAAGAAAAAAGCCTGCGGCTTTGATATCATGCCGTATTGTTAAATATTGCGAATCATTCTCGCCTCGACCCCCAAACCCCTCTGACACCACCTCGACACACACATTTATGGCAAGCACGCGAGAATTAGAGGACTTTTTGAAAGAGGTGTCGCACCGGGCTTATCGCCAGGCGTTTTTTGCCGTTAAAAACCAAGAAAGCGCGATGGACCTGGTGCAGGAAAGCATGATGAAGCTTTCCGACAAGTATGGCGACAAGCCCAAAGAAGAACTGCCAATGCTGTTTACCCGCATTTTGCAGAACACGGTCTTGGACTACCACCGACGCCAGAAGGTCAGAAATACCTGGACGACCCTGTTTTCAAGCTTTCAGAAGAAAGATGAAGAAGATTACGACGTGCTTGAGAACCTTCTCGCACAGGATGAATCTCAGAACGCGAGCGCCCAGGACGAAATTGAACAGTCACAAAATATGGCCGCCATCGAAGAAGCCATCGCAAATTTGCCGGAGCGTCAACGCCAGGCATTCATCTTGCGTTATTGGGAAGAGATGGACTTGGCAGAAACTGCAGAGATCATGGGATGCTCGGAAGGCAGTGTGAAAACACATTGCTCCAGAGCGACAAAGGCATTGGCACTGGTATTGAGGCAACAGGGGTTTCGGGAATGAATGAAGATCGGCTAACCGCAAATGTAGTAAAAAGGCTACTTGATGAGTCGGCATGTCAAGTTCCGCCCCATATCCAAGAACGCTTGAATCTTGCAATCGCCCAATCGGTGCAACTGCACGCCGAAAAACACGGCAGTGCAGTCAAATCCAAACAGACCGGTGCCGGCCCAATCGGTGGTTTATTTCAACAGTTTTCCGAGTGGTTTAATCGCCCAGCCCTGTCCATGGCGGTCAGCGCACTATTTATTGCGGGTGCCGCGTTCGGTGTGGCGCAGTTTGGCCTGGAAAACTCAGATGCTCGTATTTCGGAAACAGCCGATCTGGACGCCGCTATTTTGTCCGATGACCTTCCGCCAGACGCCTACCTGGATCCTGGATTCATCAATTACGCCACTGAATTGCAGAAAAAAAATGCAATTCCGGCTGAAGACGGAATTGAACAATGGATGGATTCACTACCCGCCGACTTCACTACGTCGATCTAGCATTTTAAGGATTGAGGGGTACGATCATGATTAGACTCTATTCCGGATTGATGACTTTGGGCTTGCTTTTGGTGCTGAGTCTGCAAAGTGGTCAGGCTTTGGCTGCGACCGACTGGTCGAAATTGTCGGCCAAACAACAGGAATTGCTCTCTCCCCTGCAGAACGACTGGAACTCAATGACCAACGCACAGCAAGAACGCTGGCTGAAAGTAGGTCGAAAATACGAAAGTGAACCAGCCGAGCGCCAGGCCATTATGCGTGAACGGGTAAGCAGCTGGAGCGAACTGAGCCCCAGAGAAAAAGCGGCTGCTCGTGAAAACTACAAGGCCTTGAAGGAAAAACGCCAAGGTGAGCGAAACTCAAGCTGGAACAGCTATCAAAGCCTGGACAAAAAACAGCGCGATGAATTCAAGGGAAAAAGCAACAAACCCTCGCTGAATTAAAACCCCCGCTCCATTTCCAATGCGCGTCAGCGATAAAATGACGAAATGGAACGACTACTCAACAACGGGCTGATCAGCCCCAGCCGAAAACGCCGACTTGCCAGCATGCTGTATGAAAGCATGCTGTTGTTCGGCGTTTTGTTCATTGCAGGCTACTTTTTCGACACCCTCACCCAAAGCCGGCATGCGCTGTACCTGCGGGATGCTCGCCAGTGGTGGTTTTTCGCAGTGCTGGGCTTGTATTTTGTGTGGTTTTGGCGCCATGGCGGCCAAACCCTGGCTATGAAAACATGGCACATTCGTTTGGTCAAAGAAAACGGCGAACGAGTTGGGCTGGCGCAAGCCATGCTGCGCTACGTGCTTTGCTGGTTTTTCAACCTGACAGGCATTGCATTCATTTATTCGTTTTTCGACAAAAACGGGCAATTTCCCCAAGACCGCTTGGCAAAAACACTGTTGGTTTCAACCAAGCCACGGGAACGCGGCATTGAAGAAGTAATGCGCCACAACTAGTCACCAAGCGAATTGACCGCGTTCTCGAGGCGATGCCAATCGTCCTCCGACCGCGGTACGCCACAACGCAAAATACAGTCCTCTGTGGGGTAGGTTCGCACCAGAATTCCCATGTGTTCCAGGTCGGTCGCCCACTGTTCATTTTTCGGGTGGGTAAAACTGATGTAGTAGCCACCTTTGCGAATTTGAACCTGCTCGTCCAATCGAACTCGCCAAAGCGACTCCAGCCTTTTGCACACTGCATCGAGTCGAATCAACTGCGCTGCTCTCCAGCCTTCGGCAGCAAAATATTGCAGCGCCAGCCACCATTGCGGCGATGACACCGCTTGAGTACCGACCTCGTTGAGCAGCGCTGTACACACGGCCTTGGGGCCACACACAAATGCCAGGTTTGCACCTGCCAAACCAGAAAAAGGTGCCACGGAGCGAAGCACAATGGCGGGTTCGGCTTCGATAAAGGAGGCATAGGACTCTTCTCCGGTCCAGTCCAGATAGGCTTCGTCCAGGATAAGCCAACCGCCCTGTTCCCGAAGCTTTCGTGCAAGTGGCTTGATTTGGGCAATCGTGATCATTTGGCAGCTTGGGTTAACCGGGCGCCCCAACACCACCACATCGCACTCTGGAATTTCGCCTTCGAGCACCAGTTCCACGGGCCAATCGAGCACAACATGATTTGCTCTGCGAAAGCGTTTGTCCCACTGATCGAAACTGGGCTCGGCCAAGACCACCCGCATCGAC
The DNA here is from genome assembly GCF_058448965.1 of Limnobacter sp. G6BE5S. NCBI lineage: Bacteria > Pseudomonadati > Pseudomonadota > Betaproteobacteria > Burkholderiales > Burkholderiaceae > Limnobacter > Limnobacter sp. G6BE5S. The sequence goes on along the minus strand of NZ_JBZFLM010000004.1, from coordinate 18,777 downwards.
CCGTACCAAGTTTGAAACAAGCGTGCAAGCGCGGAGATGCCGCTGTCTATGCCTGTAACCGCCAGAACTGACTCGCACTCAAAAAAACGTGCCGCTTCAAGATGAAACCGCGACCGCAACAGGTCGGGACTGGCCCATACAGAAGCAGGCATGTCTGGCAGCTCAAGCTCAAACGGCGCAACAGAGCCAGAGAGATCAAGCTTTGCCTGATGCTTGACTTGGGTTTCAATGCGCATCCGAGGTTTCCAGAAGCACAGGAAATCCCCACAAACGCTCCACTTGGGCCAGTGTTTTCTCGGCCTCATCAATGTTCAGTGGTCTTCCTCGGCGGCTCATGTGGGTCAGCGTTAATGACCGATCTGTCATGCGTGCATAGGAAGTCACCTGGATGTCGGGCACCATGCTTTCGCGTGAATACTGGTTGGCCAACAGGGTGCGGATTCGTTTGTAGCCTTCATCGTTGTGAATACAGTCGATAAACAAGTCACTTTCAGTTTTGTGATCTGCGATGGTAAACAAACGGAAATCACGAATCACCTTGGGTGATAAAAACTGACGAATGAACGACTCATCCTTGAAATTGCGCATGGCAAAGTCAACCGCCTTTAACCAGTTGCCGCTGCCGGCCAATTCAGGAAACCAGCGCTTGTCCTCTTCGGTGGGTTTTTCGCACATGCGGCGAATGTCGCTAAACATGGCGAAACCCAATGCATAGGGGTTCAAGGCACGAAAACGCCCATCGCGGGAATCGGGTTGAAATACCACATTGGTGTGCGAGGTCAGGAACTCCAGCATGAATCCATCGGACACCAACTTCTCGTCGTAAAGGGTATTCAGCAGGGTGTAATGCCAGAAGCTGGCCCACCCTTCGTTCATGACTTTGGTCTGCCCCTGTGGGTAAAAGTACTGGGACATCTTGCGGACAATGCGCACCAGTTCACGTTCCCAATCGCGAAGTTTGGGGGCTTCCTTCTCGATAAAGTACAAAATATTCTCAACGGGCTCTCTTGGGTAGTTGTCTTGTCGGCGTTCAATTTGAGCGGCTTCGACAGGCGATACTTTGGCCATGATTTCGTCATACTGCCGACGCTTTTCTTCAGCAAGGTCATCACGTTTTACTTTCAGCGAGGCCTCTGACTCAAATCGACGCTTGTAACGATCTACGCCGAAATGCTGGATGGCATGTGCTGCATCCAGTACTTCCTCTACCGCATCGATGCCGTACTTTTCTTCGCATTCCATCACATACTTTTTGGCAAACACCAGGTAATCGATAATGGCGTCGGCCTGGGTCCACTGCCTGAACAGGTAGTTCCCCTTGAAGAAAGAATTGTGCCCATAACAGGCATGCGCAATGACCAAGGTCTGCATGGTCATGGTGTTCTCTTCCATGAGGTAGGAAATGCAGGGGTTGGAGTTAATCACCACCTCGTAGGCCAGGTTTTGCTGACCTGTTTCATAGAGATGCTCATTCACCGAGAAAGATTTACCATAGCTCCAGTGTGGATACATCACCGGCATGGCGCCACTGGAATAGGCATCCAGCATTTGCTCGGCGCTGATCACTTCGATCTGATTGGGAAAGGTGTCGAGCTTGTATTGGTTGGCAGCAATGTCGTGCAGCTGCGTGTCAATGTCGCGCAGCAGATCAAATGTCCACTCATTGCCGGCCAAGTCAAGTTGTTGGGCCATTGTTGCTACTCCTAGCGCCCAAAGGCGACTTCTTTCTTCTCAAACAAGCCACGAAACACAGGGTAAATGTCGCGGCGGTTGAACAACTTGCGCATGGCAAAGTGCCCGGCAAAGCTGTCTTCCAGACGTTCAAAACTTTCCCACAAATCGGACGCACGGGCCATGCCGAACATGGGTGTAGGCATGGTTTCCACGTATGCGTAGTAACGCACATGCGGCATGATTTTGGAAGAGAGATACTCCGCGCTGGCCCGCGCGTCGCGCGAGGTGGCGTCACCGTCAGAGGCTTGCGCCACGTACACATTCCATGCGCTGCCGGGATAGCGGGTTTCGATGATGTGATGCATTAATTCCATGGCAGGCATGATTTCGGTGCCACCACTTTTTTTGCCGTAGAAAAAGTCTTCTTCGCTGACCTCTTCGGCTTCATCGGTGTGGCGAATGAAAACCAGCTTCACCTCTTCATATTTGCGAGTAAGGAACAGATACAACAAGGTATAAAAGCGTTTGGCCAAATCTTTCTTGGCCTCATCCATGGAGGCAGACACGTCCATGAGACAGAAAATGACGGCATTGGTTGACGGCTCGGGATACGTTACGCGATTGCGATAACGCAAGTCGACTTCGTCGAGAAAGGGCACATAAGGTTTTTTCTTGGGATCCTCCAGCAAATCGAGCTGTCCCTTTTCTTCGTCTTCCTCTTCATCCTCTTCGTCGCGAGGCTCAAGCGCGACTCGGCGCATGAGTGAGGCCTTCATGGTGCGCAACACAGAAAGCGAGGTGGGTGCGCCCGTGCGTGAATAACCAGCGTTGCGGCTTTTCATACGCTTTACCGAGGAAATTTCACGCTTCAACAGTTCAGGCAACTCCAGGTCATCGAAGTAAAGATTCAAGAACTCTTCACGAGACAACACGAAGGTGAAACCATCTTCGCCCTCGCCCTTGCCAGGTTTTCCGCCACCCTGCCCTTCACCACCGCCACTGGGCCTTGGAATTCGATCGCCTGGCACAAAGTCGCGATTGCCTGGCACCACATGCTCCACATCGCCACCCTGACCGAAAATGAAAGTGGGCTCGGACACTTCCCGAGTGGGAATCCGCACTTTCACACGTCCGTCTCCGCTGACATCGGAGATGGATGACTCACCAGCCACGTCAGCGACCGCCTTTTTCAGCTGTGTTTTATAACGCCGAATAAAGCGCTCGCGATTGGGCAAGCTTCTGTTTTTGCCGTTGAGCCTGCGATCAATAATGGTTGAATCGCCCATGGCAAACTCCTTTATGCTTTTTGCGTGATCAAGACGCCTTTTTCACGCGCAAATGCCACTCTACCAACAGGCGAACCTGTTTCTCGGTATAACCTTTGGCCACCATACGGTCCACGAAGTTTTCATGCTTTTCCTGACTTTCTTTGGATCCTTTGTGATCGAAAGAAATCACGGGCAGCAAGTCTTCAGTTTTCGAGAACATGCTTCGCTCGATCACTTCGCGCAACTTTTCGTAACTCGTCCATGCGGGCATGGTGCCGGAATTGCTGGCCTGTGCACGCAACACAAAGTTGACCACCTCATTGCGGAAGTCTTTGGGATTGGCAATACCCGCAGGTTTTTCAATGCGGTTCAGCTCTTCGTTCAATGAGTCACGATCAAAAATTTGTCCCGTGGCCGGGTCGCGGAATTCTTCGTTCTGAATCCACTTGTCAGCAAACTGAATATAACGCTCGAACAGGTTTTGCCCGTACTCGCTGTAACTCTCCAGATAGGCTGTTTGAATTTCCTTGGCCACGAATTCTGCGTACTTGGGTGTCAAGTAGCTCTTGATGAAATCAAGGTACTTGCGGGTTTGTTCCTCGGGCAGGTTGTCTTTAATGACTTGCTGCTCCAGCACATACAACAGGTGTACTGGGTTGGCAGCCACTTCATGGTGGTCAAAGTTGAACACCTTGGACAACACTTTGTAAGCCCAACGCGTGGATGATCCATTCATGCCCTCGTCGGGCCCGGACTGATCACGGTATTCCTGAATTGGTTTGGCATGCGGATCGACGTCTTTCAGGTTCTCACCGTCGTACACGCGCATCTTGCTGAACAGGTTGCTGTTGGCAGGCTCTTTCAGGCGAGTCAACACACTGAACTGCGCCATCATGTTCAGGGTTCCCGGTGCGCAGGCTGCCTTGTTCAGGGAAGAATGTTCCAGCAATTTCTCGTAAATCTTCACTTCTTCGGATACACGCAGGCAATACGGCACCTTCACGATGTAGACACGATCAAGAAACGCTTCGTTGGTTTTGTTGTTACGGAATTGCTGCCATTCAGATTCGTTGCTGTGAGCCAAAATAATGCCGTCAAAGGGAATGGAGCCAAAGCCTTCCGTGCCTTTGAAGTTGCGTTCCTGCGTGGCGGTGAGCAAGGGGTGCAGCATCTTGATGGGTGCCTTGAACATTTCCACAAATTCAAGCAAACCCTGGTTGGCCAAACACAAACCACCACTGAAGCTGTAAGCATCGGGATCGTCTTGGCTGAACTGGTTCAACATGCGAATGTCGACCTTGCCCACCAAGGCAGAAATGTCCTGGTTGTTTTCATCACCGGGCTCGGTCTTGCTGATCGCGATCTGGTTCAAAGTCGAAGGCATCAGGCGGACCACCCGGAACTTGCGCAGGTCGCCTCCGAATTCGTCAAGGCGTTTGGTGGCCCAGGGGCTGGCAATACCGGTTAGGTAACGACGTGGAATGCCGTATTTGTCTTCCAGTGAAGCGCCAAACTGAACTGGATCAAACAAGCCCAGTGGCGACTCATTAATGGGTGAGCCCTTGAGCGCGTAAATGGGCTGCTGCTCCATCAGCGCTTTCAGACGCTCAGCCAGAGAGGATTTGGCACTGCCGACAGGGCCAAGCAGATAAAGCACCTGCTTGCGTTCTTCGAGCCCCTGTGCGGCATGGCGGAAATAAGCGACGATGTTTTCAATCACTTCTTCCATGCCGTAAAACTCTTTGAACGAGGGATAACGGCGCACCACACGGTTTGCAAAAACTCGGGACAGACGTGGATCGTGGCGGGTGTTGATCACTTCGGGTTCGCCGATGGCGTGCAACATGCGTTCGGCAGCGCTGGCGTAGGTGAGCGGGTCGGCTTTGCACAGGTCGAGGTATTCTTCGAGGCTCATCTCGGTTTGCTGCAAAGCTGCAAAACGGGACTGAAACTGACCAAAAATGTCAGATTCGCTGGAATTCAAATCACGCGGTTCAAGCTCTGTGTTCATGATGTCCTCCTGCACAACGCTTCTTTGCCTTTTACTTCGGCCGTGAACCTATTTCGCGCCCAAAGCAATCAATCTCATCTTCCGAAAAAGTTGCAAAAAACAAGCCAGCTTATTTATTTACATTTTTGTGCTGTTTTGGTGCTTGCAACACTTTCAGGTTAACCATGCCGTTCCCACTATCTCCCTATCGATTGGGGCATTAAACCCCTGAAGCGGTTAGAGCTTCCCTTTTATTTAGACGCCAGACCGTTTGAGAAATTGCACTTTTTTCAAATTTTTGTTGCCCCTGCTCTTCCAGAAACTCGAGCACATTCATGACCACACCCTTTTTGGCCAACACGCCGGGCATGTCATCAAGGCGATACTGCTTGCGCAGCAACTCAAACATGGGTTTGTCGATGGCAATTGACTTGCCTTGTTGTATATGTAACGCAATCGCCTTGATTAATTCCTTCTGGGTATCAATTTCAGACAACTTGCTGAATTCAAGTACGAAGCCATGTTTGCGCAATCGGTTCACAAATCGGGAAGGCTTCAGGCGCCCGGAGAGCACCACAGTCATTTCTATGGGCAAGCCGGCCATGCGCTGCAAATAGTTTTCGTGAAGCAAGGTTGGAAACACGATCAGGCTGCCACCTGAATCGCCCACATGGTCCATATTTTCAATGCGTGGCAACTGCCGACCCGGCACTTTCAAAAGCAACTGGGCACGCAGCACCACATAGGGCTGCTTGAACAACCACAAACCCAAAACCACCACATTGATTGCAGTGACCGCGGTGAATACCCAAAGCACCTCACCTTTCATTGCCAACAAAATTGCAATTGCAAACCCTGCAGACACCACCATAAAGAAGGAATTGATAATGTTATTGGCCGACACCACGCGCGAGCGGCTTTCCTTGGGTGCAAAGGCCTGCATGGTGGCGTACAAGGGCACGCTGTATAAACCCACGCCAATGCTGATCAGCACAAAAAGGCCCAGCACAGACAAATTGTGCAATTGACCAAAGAAAGCCACCACGGTTTGCTGATCGGGATTGGTTTGATAAGCCACCAATACCCAGTGCAACAGGCCGCCAGCAACAATCATCACGACCAGCCCCCACAACACCAAACCCATTTCAATGCGTTTGCGCGACCACTTCTCGCAGAGGAATGCGCCAATACCCAGGCCCACCGTGAATGCAAACAGCAACACTGTGGCCACACCCGGACTTGCGTTGAGCAGGGTTTTCGACAACAGCGGAAACTGGGTCAAATAAGTAGCACCCACAAACCAAAGCCATGAAATGCCCAACAAGGCTGGCCACACCTTGGGCAAATTGGTGGCGAAACGCACGTTGCGCCAGGTCTCTGTGAACAGGTTCCAGTTCACTTTCAAGTCGGGTGAGTGCGAAGGCGTTAGTGGCATTTGCCTGGCTTGATAAACCCCCATCAAAGCCACCACAAAACCAAATCCACAGACGATGTAAACGGCAAGATTGCCTGCGTCTTGACTCATCAAGCTGCCCGCTGCAATGGTGCCGAGCAAAATAGCCATGAAGGTGGCGGACTCTACCAAGGCATTGGCCATGACCAGTTCGCTGGACTTGAGTTGTTCGGGCAAATAAGCGTATTTTGCGGGGCCAAAAAATGCAGACTGTGTGCCCAGTAAAAACACACCGAGTATGAGCAGTTCAACCGAGTTCAGAAGAAAGCCAGCTGCGGTGATCAAAACAATGGGGGGTTCTAACCACTTGGCCAAACGCATGACTTTGGTTTTGTCGAATTTGTCGGCAAGCTGCCCACTGGTGGCCGAAAATAATACGAATGGAAGGATGAACAAAGCAGCGATCAGGTTGATCAACAAACCGGGTGAAAAACTGCCGCGAAGTGCATCGTTGTAAGTGACGGCAAGCGTGACGGCAAACTTCAAAAGATTGTCGTTGAACGCACCGAGAAACTGCGTCCAGAAGAAAGCACCAAATCGTTTGTCACGAATCAATTGAATTGCCATGCATTGAGCATAGCGCAAAATATTCCGTGCGAGAAATAAAAAAAGCCCCTCACGCGAGGGGCTTTCTTTGGCGTTTTTACTACAACAGAAATGTTGCAAAAAACTTGCCTTTAAAATCAAGCAGCTGCTTTGTACTCGGTCACTGGCTTGGCTTCAATGATTTCGTCAGGAATTTGACCATTGGTGCGCAAATAGTCTTTGCTGAAGTCATCGGTCAGGATCGCGTCGAAACGAATTGGCTCGTATTCACGAATGCCTTGGGCCAAATCAGGACTAATCAGGTTCTTGGCCACAGCGTCTTTCAGTTGATCTTCCAGACCTTCACCGATCACTTTGCCCGAAGACACAGCTTTCAGGAAGTTGCTGTAACCAGGCTCAATGGACAACAGCTTGTCAGCAGCTTCAAGAATGCGACCAGTTGGGTCTGACAAACCTTCGCCGACGAATACTTTGTCGAGCAGACGTTCTGCAAATGCATTGCGTGTCATCAGCAACTCGGCAACTTCAGCATTGGTTTTGTCACTTGGGCCTTTGGATTTGCCCATACCCAAGGGGTAGGCCACAAAGCTCAGCAGCTTGCCAATGGCCTTGTTGGGGAAGTTGCGGTTGAACTCGGTGAACGCTTTGTCGATTTCGAACAATGAGTCTTCAATCGCCCACTGTGCATGCGGCAACTCGTCAGCCAAGCGACCGTTGGTTTCAAAATACTTCAGCACGGCTGTGGCCATGTAAAGGTGGCTTAGCACGTCGCCCAAACGGGCCGACAAGCGCTCGCGACGCTTCAGTTCGCCCCCCAATACACCCATGGCCACGTCGGCTGTGAATGCCAGTGCAGCGGAACGACGCTCAATGGCTTTGGCATAGTCGGCCATGGGACCACTGACCGGGCTTTTTGCCAAACGGTTGCCACTCAAACCAAGTACCAGGGCACGCATGGCGCGGTTGAAAATATGGCCCAAGTGACCGAAGAATGCTGTGTCGAAATCACGCAGACCTTCTTCTTTGTTGGGGTTCTGGGCTGCCTGCATTTCCTTCAATACCCAAGGATGACAGCGAATTGCGCCCTGACCAAACACGATGAGGTTACGCGTCATGATGTTCGCGCCTTCAACTGTGATAGCCACTGGCATGGCCTGATAAGCCTGACCCAGGTAGTTGCGTGGGCCAAGAATAACAGTGCGGCCACCGTGCACGTCCATGGAGCGCAGGATGATCTCGCGCATCATTTCAGTCATGTGGTATTTCATCATGGCGGTAACCACAGAAGGTGCACATTCTGCACAGGCTGTTGCGGTCAACACGCGAGAGGCTTCCAGCTTGTAGGTCAGGCCACCGATTTTACCGGTTGCTTCCTGAACACCTTCAAAGCGGCCAATTGGCATTTTGAACTGGCGACGAATGCGTGCATACGCACCAGTGGCCAGGTACATGCCCCAACCAGAGGCTGCCGACAAGGCGGGCAAGGAAATGCCACGGCCTGCTGACAAACACTCAACCAGCATTCTCCAGCCTTTGCCGGCCATTTCACGGCCACCAATGATGGCGTTCAATGGAATGTAGACGTCGTTACCAATGATGGGGCCGTTCATGAAAACAGCACCGGGGAAATGACGACGACCAATTTGTACATTCGGCGTGTCAGCTGGCAACAAGGCGCAGGTAATGCCGTAATCGACTTTGGATTTGTCGCCCAGCAGGCCTTGTGGATCTTTCAGCTTGAATGCCAAACCAACCACCGTGGCCACTGGTGCCAAGGTGATGTAGCGCTTGCTGAAGTTCAACACGATACCCAGCTCTTCTTTGCCGTCGACCACGCGCTTGACAACAACGCCTGTATCGGGAATTGCAGATGCGTCGGAGCCTACTTCAGGGCCAGTCAAACCAAAACAGGGAATTTCACGGCCATCCACCAAACGTGGCAACCAGTAGTCTTTTTGCTCTTGCGTGCCGTAGTGCATGATCAACTCGCCTGGGCCCAAAGAGTTGGGAACCATCACGGTGACCGATGCGGTCAATGAGCGGGTGGCAATTTTCGCCACTACGCAGCTTTGCGCGTAGGGGGAGAATCCCAAACCGCCGTGTTCTTTGGCAATCAACATGGCAAAGAATTTATTCTTGCCCATGAAATCCCAGACTTCTTGAGGCAGGTCTTTCAACTCGAAAGTGATCTTCCAGTCGTCGAGCATTTTGCACAGCTCTTCTGTCTCGTTGTCCAGGTAAGACTTTTCATCGGCGGTCAGCTCGGTGTACTTGACGTTCATCAGCTTGGACCAATCTGGCTTGCCACCGAACATTTCGGCTTCCCACCAGGTGTCACCCGCTTCGAGCGCGTCTTTTTCAGTTGGGCTCATGGCAGGCAGTGCCTTACTGAAGGCCTTGAAAATAGGCGCAGTCAAAACACCACGGCGCAAGCTGGATACGTTCAGTACCACTGCGATGGGAAGGTAAATGGCAGCGAACACGATCAGACCGAGTTCACCCAAGCCGCCCAAGGCGTAGAAGCCCAGCGCAGACGCGCCAATGGCGGCGGTGAAGGTCAGCAGGTTTGCACCGCTGTAGACGAGGCCGATCAGCACAACGGCTGAGAAAACGGCGAAAAGTGAATTTGACATGTTTATACCCCTTGAATGTCATCAAAGTTACTTCTAAGTTACTTAGGCGTAACATGCGCTTTCAGTGAACAACTGTCAACCTCATTGCACCAAAAAAACAGCGACTTTTCTAGAGACTTAGTTCGAAAAAAATCAATGATTTACATTGCAATGCAACATAAGTTTTTTAAAAAACAAACAAGAGCAAGCATAGGCAACAGTTCCAGAAGACCAGAAAAACGGTGCAGCGCAACACAGTTGTTTTTAGTTGAACCCGGTAATTCACCAGATTTCACAAGCCCCCAATGAAGCGCCACCCAGTTGCCTCATCGGGCTAACAAGCGCGCCAATTAACCGATACACTTCAACCCATGCAGTACAACATCCACAATAAAAAGCGAGGGAAATATGGCAGTTAACGTGAATGTAAAAATCGAAAAATCGTTCAAAGTGGCTTGCAGTGCCAAAAAGGCGTTTGACCAGTTGGCGGATGTTGCGGACACCGTTTCCCTGTTTCCCAAGCTGGACAAAATTGTGGATCTTGGCGATGCCGTGTGGCGCTGGGAAATGGCGAAGATTGGCGCAGCAGGTATTTCGCACCAGGTTAAGTATGCTGTGAAGTACACCAACGATGGCGCATCCAAAATTGACTGGAACCCTGTTCCAGGCGAAGGCAATGCCACCGTATCGGGCGGCTGGGTCATTAAAGAAGACAGCCCCAAGGCATGTACAATTTCGTTCCGCTCGACTGGTGAGTTCGAAATGCCAGTGCCTCGCCTGATGAAAGGAATTGCAGAAGGTATTGTGAAATCGGAATTTGACGCGCAGGTTGGTACCTTCCTTGATCGCGTAAAAGCCAAACTGGAATCTTGAACACAACAACAAGGGAGCCCCACTGAGGGCTCCAAAGCGCTTTAGGAGACGCAATGCCCTGGATGATTTACGGTGCCAATGGTTACACCGGTGAAATGATTGCATGTGAAGCCGCCAAACGCGGCATGCGCCCCATTTTGGCAGGCCGCAATGAAGCGGCGGTAACAGCCCTGGCCAATCAATTGAGTTTGCCCAGCCGGGTTTTCTCGCTGAGTGACGAGGCTGAAATTCTGGAAGGCTTGAATGAAGTCGACCTGGTGCTGCACTGCGCGGGTCCGTTTTCAGAAACCGCCGAGCCCATGATGATGGCTTGCCTTCAGACCAAAACACACTACCTTGACATTACCGGTGAAATTTCAGTGTTCGAACTGGCCCAGTCGCTAAGCGGCAAGGCGCGCAAACAGAAAATTGTGTTGTGCCCCGGCGTGGGTTTTGATGTGATTCCAACAGATTGCGTTGCTGCCCGCCTACATGAAACACTGCCCGATGCCACACATTTGGCCTTGGGTTTTGATTCCAGAAGTGGTTTGTCAGCAGGTACCGCCAAAACCACCGTGGAGGCCATGAAACTGGGTGGCCGCGTGCGTGAAGGCGGTGAAATCAAGGCCGTGGGCTTGGGCTACAGCACCCGAGAAATCAATTTTGGCAATGGCACCAAGTTTGCAGTCACGATTCCTTGGGGCGATGTATCTACCGCATTCCATAGCACCGGCATTCGTAACATCGAGGTGTACATTCCCTCCTCGCCAAAATCAGTGCGCATGATGCGCGCCGCTAACCTGGCACGCCCAATTCTTGGCATGTCGCTTGTACAGGGAATTCTGAAAAAACAAGCTGCAAAGGTTGAAGGCCCGAATGAGGAACAACGTGCAAAAATGCCTGCGTATGTTTGGGGTGAAGCCACCAATGCCGAAGGCAAGAAGGTAGTCGCGCGCGTTAAAACCGCCAACGGTTATTCGCTGACGGTGATGGGATCATTGGCAGTGGCCAGCTTTATTTTGATGGAAAAGAATGTGGCTGGTGGTGCCTACACGCCATCGAAATTGATGGGCAGTGATTTGGTAGAGCGTCTCGACGGGTGCGGAAAAATTCAAATTTTTGAACAGTAATTCAAGCCAATTGATTCTTCATACGCTCAGCGCGTGCAGCTGGCGCCGGGTGAGTTGACAACCAACCGGCGCTGGATCCTTCAGATATCTTTGCCAACTTTTCCAAAGCGCTTACCGTGGCCTTGGAGTTGTAGCTGCGGCGTTTCATAAACGCCATGGCGTAGTCATCTGCTTCATTTTCGTTGCCCTGCGAGTGCTGGGCACGAATGACTTTCTCGAACAAATCACCCAACTGAGAATCGGCCAAGGCGGACACATTGCCACCGGTGGCTGAGGCAGCTTCCCGGAGTGCACTGGTTCGTATCGCAGTTTGAATTCGTGCCTTGGTGTGCCCCGCTTTCACGTGACCAATTTCATGGCCAATCACGTAACGCACCTCATCGTCAGTCATCAAATCCAGCAAGCCACTGTAAACTCGAATCGTGCCATTGGCCATTGCAAAGGCATTGACTTCCGGTGTTTCATAGACCTTGAAATTCAGCTTCAATCCGTCTTCAGTTTCAAGACCTTTGACCAGCGTTTGAAGACGTTTTCCATACGCGGATTTTTCATCCGCAATTTTGTTCTGCTTGTCGTACTGAACAGTCATTTGGTCGAAATATGCGTTCAGCTCATCATCGGAAATACTGGCCGACTTGGCCAGACCGGCACCTGCATTCAGCATTTTGCCAAAGTCGAGCGCCAAAGCTGTGGGAGCCAAAGAAGACATGCCGGCAGCCAAAGCGGTCAGCTTGATAAAATCGCGTTTGTTCATAAAAGTTTCTCGGGTGTCAGCAACAGTTGAAAGTCGATGACCTTACGGGAAATCAATGAGAGTGAACAAACTCAATTACAGTGAGTGACACTGATCGGTACCATCATAAAAAATCCCCTCGGAGCAAGTCGCCTCGAGGGGATCTCATCAAATGGAACAACGCAATTTATTTCTGGAATTCTTCGCGTTGAATTTTCCAGGTGCCGCTGGCTTTGGACAAAGTCAGCACTTTAATGCCCGAGTCCTTGTAACGGTTGGATGAATAGTCCTGCTTAAACTTGACCGTGGCCAAGGCTTCGGACTGCACATCAATTTGAACATCGGACACAGTTACCGAAATTGATTCCTTGTCAGACAAACGCGCGCGGCGCTGACTTTCCCAAGCACTGCGAGACTTTTTACCATGCTCAAAGGTGTCCGCGTAGAAACCCAAATAACCTTGAACGTCTTTGGAAGACCATGCGGCTGCCCAATTGCTTAACATGTCGTTGATCGTTGCAGCATCGCCCACATCGGCACCAACAGCCAGGCTGGGCTCAGGTGCCATCACTTCGCCAGCGCTGGCTTCAGGTGCAACAACTGCAGAAGCATCCACTACCGGTGCTTCGGCTGAAGCCTCAGCCACCGGGGGAGGCGGAGGCGTCAATGGCGCAAGACGAACCACTTTCTGGTCTTTAAAATAAACTGCGTAAGGCACGAACTCTTCATTGGCGCCCTGCCCTTTTTTCAAGATGTAGTCCCAGCGATCATCTTGATCCTTTTCACTTAGCATGGGCATGCCCAATCGGTTTTGCACTTGAAGCGGCGACATGCCCAGCTTGATTCGGGCCAAATCAATGTTGGTGATGAATTCGCGTGGGCCGACATGTTCAAAGTCAGAATCAAGATATTCGGGGATGTCTTTGACGCCTGTAATTGATCCGCAAGCGGCCAGAACAGTGACGGAAAGCGCCAAGGCCGCAGTTTTGATAAAACGAGAAGTGCCGATGCGATCAAATGTACTCAAAGTTGTCTCCCTTTGATGTGTATTGTGTGAAAGTCGTTTGATAATAAAGGAATGCAGCAAGCCTACTCTAGATGCAGGCTTGAAAATCGAATGTCTACGCGCATCTTAACCAATGCCACTCTGTTTGGTAAACACCCGTATACATTTGGATTGCGCTTACAATGCCAGTACCCAATGTTTACGATAGCAATTCGTGATCAATAAAAATCAATTATAGATATTGACTATTGCAATTCACGTGCAACACACAGGATTAAAACTATGAACACCACCATCATTGGCAGCGGCGTGGCCGCTTGGACTTTGGTTCGAGAACTTCGCAAAGCCGACCCGGAAGCAGAAATTCGCCTGATCACAGCCGACAGCGGCGACTTTTATTCCAAACCCATGTTGAGCAATGCATTGGCCAGCGGAAAAACGGCAGAAACCCTGGTGATGACGCCCGCTGCAAAATTTGCTGAGCAACAAAAAGTTGAACTGGTGGCCAACACCACGGTGAACTCAGTGGATGCCGCTGCGCGCAAGTTAAGCAGCAGTGCGGGCGAATTCAGCTATGACAACCTGGTATTGGCCTTGGGCGCAGACACCCTCAAACTGCCCATTGAAGGCGATGGAGCCGCCGACGTTATCAGCGTGAACGATCTGAATGATTACGCTGAATTCAGAAAACTGTTGGACGGCAAGCAAGAAGTAGCCGTGTTGGGTGCCGGTTTGATTGGTTGTGAATTCGCCAATGATTTGCTGAAGGCCAACATTCACACCACCGTGTTTGATCTGGCTGATCGCCCCTTGGCGCGACTGCTGCCCGAGCAAGCCAGCACATTCATGCAAAACAAGCTGGCGGAAAAAGGCGTGAGCTGGAAGCTGGGCCGCACGGTCAGCAACATTGCAAAATCGGGCGCAAGCTACACATTGACCGATTCCACCGGTGAAACCACACAGGCCGATTTGGTGCTGTCTGCAGTGGGATTGAAGCCACGTATCGATTTGGCTGCCAAAACAGGATTGAATGTGGCGCGTGGTGTGGTGGTGAACAGCCTTGGCCAAACCAGCAACGAACACATTTACGCGCTTGGCGATTGCGCCGAATACCTGGGCAAGTTTGTGTTGCCCTACATTATGCCGGTGATGCAAGCCGCCCGTGCCATGGCACAAACCCTGGCTGGCAAGCCGACCGACATCAAATTCCCCGCCATGCCGGTGAGCATTAAAACGCCCGATTGCCCCGCTGTGGTCAACCCACCCCTGCCCGAGCATGAAGGTGAATGGGAAATTACAGCCGATGAGAATGGCGTGAAAGCCTTGTTCAAGGGCAAGGATGGCGCACTGCTGGGCATGGCCTTGCTGGGTGAGGCCAGCAAAGAACGCCAAGCTTTAACCCCCCAACTGCCTGCGATGATTTAAAATTGCGGCAACGTTAAACCTATTGAATTGGAAACCGAATGGCCCAGTACGTCTACAGCATGAACCGCGTGGGGAAAATTGTTCCCCCCAAGCGCCAGATCTTGAAAAACATTTCGCTGAGCTTTTTCCCCGGCGCAAAAATTGGTGTGCTGGGCTTGAACGGCTCTGGCAAATCCACCCTGCTTAAAATTATGGCGGGTGTGGACAAAGACATTGAAGGCGAAGCAGTGCCCATGCCCAATTTGAACATTGGGTACTTGAGCCAGGAACCGGAACTGAACCCCGAGCACACGGTGCGCCAAGCAGTTGAAGAAGGCTTGGGTGAACTGGGCATGGCTCAGCAAAAGCTGGAAGAAATTTACGCTGCCTATGCAGACCCTGACGCTGACTTTGACAAACTGGCTGAAGAACAGGCCAAGTGGGAAGCGGTTATTTCAGCCGCAGGCAACGATGCAGAGCACCTGATGGAAATTGCAGCCGATTCACTGCGCCTGCCACCTTGGGAAGCCAACGTAGCCAACTTGTCGGGCGGTGAAAAGCGCCGCGTGGCCCTGTGTCGCCTGCTGATGAGCAAACCCGACATGTTGCTGCTCGACGAACCCACCAACCACCTGGATGCGGAATCGGTGCATTGGCTGGAACAGTTCCTTCACAAATTCCCTGGCACCGTGGTCGCTGTAACCCACGATCGCTACTTTTTGGACAACGCTGCCGAATGGATTCTGGAACTGGACCGTGGATCTGGCATTCCATGGAAAGGCAACTACAGTTCATGGCTTGACCAGAAACAGGATCGCCTGAAGCAGGAAGAAAGCAGCGAAAGCGCGCGCCAAAAAGCGCTGAAAAAAGAACTGGAATGGGTTCGCCAAAACCCAAAGGGTCGCCAGGCCAAATCCAAAGCGCGTATTGCACGCTTTGAAGAATTGTCGAGCCATGAATACCAAAAACGCAATGAAACACAGGAAATTTTCATTCCCGTGGCAGAGCGTTTGGGCAACGAAGTATTTGAGTTTGAGAACGTGAGCAAAGCCTTTGGCGATCGCTTGCTGATCGATAACCTCAGCTTTAAAGTACCACCCGGCGCAATTGTTGGTGTAATTGGCCCCAACGGTGCGGGTAAATCCACGCTGTTCAAAATGCTGGCAGGCACTGAACAGCCTACCAGCGGCACCATCAAGATTGGTTCTACCGTTCGCATGGCCGTGGTGGACCAAACCCGTGACTCTTTGCCCAACGACAAAACTGTGTTCGACGGCGTGGCTGAAGGTTCCGATGTGCTGACAGTGGGCAAGTTCGAAATGCCCTCACGTGCCTACCTGGGCCGCTTTAACTTCAAGGGTGGCGATCAGCAAAAGTTGATCGGCAATTTGTCGGGCGGTGAACGTGGACGCTTGCACTTGGCCAAAACACTGATTTCCGGCGGCAACGTGTTGCTGCTGGACGAACCCTCGAACGACCTGGACGTTGAAACACTGCGTTCGCTGGAAGACGCGCTGCTGGAATTTGCGGGCACTGTGCTGGTGACATCGCACGACCGCTGGTTCCTGGACCGCATTGCCACGCACATTCTTTCCTGTGAAGGCGATTCACAGTGGGTGTTCTTTGATGGCAACTTCCAGGAATACGAAGCTGACAAAATCAAGCGACTGGGTGAAGAAGGTGCGCGCCCGAAGCGAGTGCGTTACAAGCCTTTGAAGTGAGTGTTTTGGGGTTGATGTAGTTTAGAAAAACCGAACCTTGGGTGACTGGGGTTCGGTTTTTTTATTGGTGGGTTGGGGGGTGTTTGTGCTGAGTAGTGAGAAACTCTAACTTTTGCGTAGCAGGCGTAACGTATTGAGTGTGCTGGTTACTGCACTGGTTAAGGCTTTTGCTTCCAAAATTTTTCCTCTGCTTCATTAACAAATTTCTCGTAGAACTTTAACCCTAGCTCAGCAATTGCGACAGGGTGATGAGAAGTAACTGGTTGATCTAGATGTGACGTCGGGGGGTTATACCAGTGGCCCGAATTTTTTACACGCACGACCTCGACAGTGGGGGGATGGTCTGTAACGACCATTGGATCTCCCTCGTAGCTGATAACCGCACCACCACGCATTTCCATGTGCTTTATAAAACCACCCTTTGGATTTAAGAAGTTCATAGTCCTGTAACCCGACTTTACCTTCGCTACTTCTTGAATAGAGTGGTTATCAGCATCACGAGCTTGCTTTAAATAACGAAGTAACATGTCTTTTTTTCTTAGACAAGAAAACCTCCCTTGCCATGGTTGAAACTCGTTCCTTACGGGCTGACACCCTCTTTCAGTTTTGTTCCATGCCTTTTCCAAACAGTTTAAAAAATCACGCCACTCCTCATCGAAGACTTCGAATGATGTCGCAGTCTTCATATTGCTTAAAGCACGCTTTGCTGACTCTATTTCTCTCTTTGCTGCATCTAGTGACAAAAGCTACTTCCTATTGGTTTTAATGTTTGAGCTCAGCGGAGCCCCTCATTGCCATTCATTACAGCAAATTATTAGGGGGTGTTACGTACTGAATTCACATAGTCTGCCCTTTTGTCATGGCACTGCCTTATCAACTTTCCGATCAGTTCTGACATCTCCTCGAGTAGAGGTGCTTTACCTACGAGGCTGAAGACAGGGCTAGAAATTACTCCATTCTCTCGATCTAACTTCGTTGGATGATGAGTTATTTCAGCATGAGCCAGCGCTTTGTTCCTGAGCTCCTTACATGTCTCATGAATGTCGAGCTGATCTCGCGATAGGGGTGAAAAGTCCGATAGCTCTAACCTGCTCGCAGCGGCGGAGTTCGGATTTCTTTCATTATTGGTGAACGGCCGGTAGTAACAGACTATTGCCGATAACACCAATGCTTCATGCACCAGGCCGCCGTACTGATGATTTCTTGCTTCCTTGATAAACGCCTCTGCCCTCTCAAAATCCCTGAGTGCGATAGAAAAGCGATTGAATTTTGCCTCGTCAATCATAGCTGGTTCCAACGCGTAATCTGAGGAGCGTTTTATGGAATACCTGTTCTCGGGAATAAAAAATGGGGCACAAGGGAAACGTCTCAGTTACCGCCTTGTTTAATTCCACCCCAGCCTCGCAATAAACTCAGACGGTTCGAGTATGCACCGATCTTCAATATATCCACTCAATCCAAAGAGGCGTGGACCGTTGCGGAACTTGAACAAGCGGTACAGGTAGTACCTCGATGCATTGTCTCGCGAAAACTGAAGTTCATTTGGCGTAACGAAGAATGGCGTGTTTTTTCCATACTTCGTAGTTTTTGCTTCGATGTACCGATCTGTGCCGTTTTCCTCGAAAGACTTGATGTCAAAACCAGCAGATGGTCCAACTGTGATCGAGATTTGCTCGATACGGTCAGCAAGTGAATCCTTACCGGCCTTGATCAGGCGAGCACGCTCAAAATTAAGAACGAACTGCTCGCCTGCTTCCCCGAGAGATTGGTTTCTAGCCTCGCGCTCCAAGTAGTTAGCACCACCGGGGTTGTAGATGGCTCGCGGCTCTGAAATGGTAGGTGTTTTTCGATCTTCCGGTTTGGGTGGCTCGTCCCAGGCCGCCAAGAAGTCTTCCACGCTTGGAATAGCGGGCGTTACCTCCGAATCTGCAGCAAACAGGCGCTGAAGCTCTGGATTAGCCTTGAGGTAATCAGCCACCACCGCAGGCAACAGTGAGCGCTGATAGTTGGACCGGGGCTTGTAGCCGTCGATGTATGGAATACCCATCTCGATCAAGACGGCACTGATGTTCTGATGCTTTAATTCAATTGAGCCATTGGAGCGATTATTTAGCTGCTCCATCAAGGCGCGCCGATGCCCGGTTTTGTTGTATTTATTCCCCGTCAACTCAAGACGAAGCATGTAGAAATAGTCAGCAACTGCTGCTTCGACCTCAGAACCCGACCAGTTGTTAGTCATGATAGTAGTGAAATGTTACGCCCATCTTGAGGCTCGTTTGAGGTAATGCTTGATAGAGCAGGCTTCGTTTAATCGGACAGTTTTTGTGGATTTTTAATAAAGATCCAGCACTGCGGGTTAAGCGGCCAATGCCGCAACTTGGCTGACGA
>NZ_JBZFLM010000003.1:0-469385 GCF_058448965.1 Limnobacter sp. G6BE5S | reverse complement strand
TCGTCAGCCAAGTTGCGGCATTGGCCGCTTAACCCGCAGTGCTGGATCTTTATTAAAAATCCACAAAAACTGTCCGATTAAACGAAGCCTGCTCTGTTGATCTGTTCCATGCCGGTTGCTGCGTGCAGCAGGCCACAGCCCACTTGCTTGGACGCAAACGCAGCAAGCCCGGCCCACTCAAACCGGTCGTCAGCCCGCCACA
The DNA here is from genome assembly GCF_058448965.1 of Limnobacter sp. G6BE5S. NCBI lineage: Bacteria > Pseudomonadati > Pseudomonadota > Betaproteobacteria > Burkholderiales > Burkholderiaceae > Limnobacter > Limnobacter sp. G6BE5S. The sequence goes on along the minus strand of NZ_JBZFLM010000003.1, from coordinate 469,183 downwards.
GCGCGGCATAGGCGGCGTTGATGCGCCGGTTGCGCGCAATCGGGTCGGCAATCAACACGCCGCCCGGGGCAACAATGTGCTCGGCTTCGCGCTGGTAAATGCGCCACAGGCAGTCGCAGGTTAGCACCTCCACCACCGCGATCAATTTTTCGGTGTTGTCGTAGCGGTCGGTGCTGTAGCACTTGCACTTGTCAAGCGTGTGTGCGCCTTTGTGCAACGGAAGGTCGTCGCTGATCAAGTGGGGAAAGCAATTGTTGGTCATGGCATGGCGTGAACAATCAATTCAGCTTTAACGGTTTTCTTCACCACCAGTTTTTGGGTCAGGCCCTCGGCGTTGGAATGGCCTGTTTCCGTTGCGCCGGTGGACAATTTGATGCTGTAAGGCACACCTTCCAAAGGTTCTTGGGTTTCATGGTGGCGAATTACGAATTGCACCACTTTATCTTCAGTTTGATTGCCCAGTGGGTTGTCGGGAATTTGCTGTTCGGCCACCCGGGCAATGGAACCCGTTGGCGAGGTGTGGGTGGTGCTGGTTTGTGAGGCAATTAGCGTTGCCCCGCAGGCGGTTTTCATACCCTCGTAAGCCAAAGGTGCGCCATTGAATGTGTGGGTCGGGTTACCTTGTGCAATCGGGAACACTCCCTTGCACAAGGGGCAAGCTACCTTGTGGCCCATGGCGGCCACTGCACGGCCTTCGACGGTGTAAAACGGAAAGCCTTCCAGCACGGTGCCGCCGTGGCTGGTGGTGTCGCCTTGGCGAATCATTAATGGCATGGTTTAACTCTTGTTCAGTCAATAACCAAGCAAGCTAACATGCCGAGTTTTGGATTGAAAAAGGTGTCACCACAAGCGGTGGGGTTGGGTTGGTTCTGGGTTAACCCAACCAATCCTTGTCCACCAAAAAATCGGTGTATAGCCGTGCTTCGGCGCTGCCCGCTTCGGGTTGCCAGTCATAACGCCATTTCACCTGGGGTGGCATGCTCATCAAAATGGATTCAGTGCGCCCGCCGCTTTGCAGGCCAAACAGTGTGCCCCGGTCGAATACCAAATTGAATTCAACGTAGCGACCACGGCGATAGGCCTGAAAGTCGCGTTCACGTTCGCCGTAGGCCATGTTCATGCGACGCTTTACAATGGGCAAGTAGCCTTTCAGGAAGGCATCGCCTACGCTGCGGGTCATCGCGAAACTTTGTTCGAACCCCAGCTCGGAAAAGTCATCGAAAAACACGCCACCCACGCCGCGCGGTTCTTTGCGGTGTTTCAGGTAAAAATATTCGTCGCACCATTTCTTGAATTTGGCGTGGTAATGCGCACCGAACGGATCGAGCGCATTTTTACAGCTTTGGTGAAAGTGCTTTGCGTCTTCCTCGAATCCGTAATAGGGGGTCAAATCCATGCCGCCGCCGAACCACCACACCGATTCACCTTCCACTGTGGTGGCTGCAAACAGGCGTACATTCATGTGCACGGTGGGCACATAGGGGTTGCGGGGGTGAAATACCAGGGAAACGCCCATGGCTTCAAAGCTGGCGCCAGCCAAGCCTTGGCGGCTGGCTGTGGCCGAGCCGGGCAATTTGTCGCCCATCACGTGGCTGAAGTTAACGCCACCACGTTCAAGCAAACTGCCTTCTTCCAGTACACGGCTGCAACCGCCACCGCCCTCGGCACGTTCCCAGGAGTCGTTCAAAAACGGCTTGCTTTCAAACTGACCAATGCCTTCAACAATGCTGGCTTGAAGCCCTTGAAGGTATTGTTTCACCTGATTCAGCTCAGCTGGTGTCATGGTAGTGAGTCCTGATTACTTGCGATTGATTGCCCGGTAGCCGATGTCGCTACGGAACTGCATGCCGTCGAAACTGATGGTGTCGACCAGTTCATAGGCTTTGGCCTGGGCTTGGCGCACGGTGTCGCCCAATGCGGTTGCGCACAACACACGACCACCGGAGGTAACCGCTTTTCCGTTTTGCTCAACGGTACCCGCATGGAATACAACAGCCTCGTCGCTGGCTTCGGCACGCAAGGTGATTTCATCGCCTGCGCGCGGGGTTTGTGGGTAGTTGTGGGCGGCAATCACTACGCCCAGCGCGGTGCGGCGGTCCCATTCGGCTTCCACTTGGTCGAGCGTGCCATCAATGGCATGGTCGAGCAAATTCACGAAGTCGCTTTTCAAGCGCATCATGATGGGTTGGGTTTCGGGGTCGCCCATGCGGCAGTTGAATTCCAGCACTTTGATGTCGTTTTTGTCGTCGATCATCAGGCCGGCGTACAAAAAGCCGGTGTACACCAGGCCGTCTTTTTTCATGCCGGCAATGGTGGGGTAAATGACTTCGCGCATGACGCGGGCGTGCATGGTGGGCGTAACCACCGGTGCTGGGCTGTAAGCACCCATACCGCCCGTGTTCGGGCCTTGGTCGCCATCCAGAAGGCGTTTGTGGTCCTGGCTGCTGGCCATGGCCAAGGCGTTCACTCCGTCGACCATCACGATGAAGCTGGCTTCTTCACCTTCAAGAAACTCCTCAACCACCACGCGTGAACCGGCACTGCCCATGCTGTTGCCCAGCAACATGTCGTCAATGGCCTGGTGGGCTTCTTCCAGGCTCATGGCGACAACAACGCCTTTGCCCGCAGCCAAACCATCGGCTTTGATCACAATGGGTGCCCCCTTGGCGTTCACGTAGTCGTGGGCCTTGGCCGCCTCGGTGAATGTTTCGTATTCTGCGGTGGGAATTTTGTGCCGCTTCATGAAGGCCTTGGCGTAGTCCTTCGAGCTTTCCAGTTGAGCGGCCAATTTGGCTGGGCCAAAAATACGCAAACCACGTTGGCGGAACAAATCGACCACACCCGCGGCCAAGGGGGCTTCCGGGCCCACCACGGTCAGGTGTACCTGTTCTTTGGTCGCGAAGTCGGCCAGTTCAGCTAGGTCGCTGATGGCCACATTTTCCATTTTGGCTTCAAGGGCAGTGCCACCATTGCCGGGAGCAACAAATACTTTCGTTACGCCGGGGGTTTGGCAAATGCGCCACGCCATGGCGTGTTCGCGGCCACCTGATCCAATCACCAAAATTTTCATGTGTGTAGTGCTCCGTACTTTTTATTCGTTGATGATCACGTTGGTGTAAACCTGCTGCACGTCGTCCAGGTCCTCCAGCATGTCAATAATCTTCTGCATGCGAACGGCATCGTCGCCTTCCAGTTCGGTTTCGCTGGCTGGCTTCATGGTCAGTTCCGCGTTTTCGAACTTCATGTCGGCGGCTTCAAATGCAGTTTTCAGGGTGTGAAACTCGGGCACGGGGCAGGTCACTTCGATTACACCGTCCTCTGATGTCACCACGTCGTCAGCACCGTTTTCAAGAGCAACTTCCATAATCGCGTCTTCGCTGTGGCCTGGCGCGAAAATAAACTGGCCGCAATGCTTGAACATAAACGACACCGAGCCGTCGGTGCCCAAATTGCCGCCGTGCTTGGTCAGCGCATGGCGAACTTCGGCCACGGTGCGTACTTTGTTGTCGGTCATGCAGTCAATAATTACGGCTGCGCCACCCACACCATAACCTTCGTAGCGAATTTCCTCGTAATTTACGCCCTCGGCTTCACCTGTGGCTTTTGCAATCGCCCGTTGCACGTTGTCCTTGGGCATGTTGGCGTCAGCCGCTTTTTCCATGGCCAGGCGCAAACGCGGGTTCGTGGCCACATCGCCGCCGCCCACTCGGGCTGCCACGCTGACTTCACGAATGATTTTGGTCCACACCTTGCCGCGCTTTTCATCTTGGCGGTTTTTGCGGTGTTGAATGTTGGCCCATTTACTGTGTCCTGCCATGGCTCACTTTCTGTTGTTGAATCAAAGAGGTGCGATTTTATCACCACCGTGCACCTGCCGTATTGCCCTGAAAGGAATCCACGGCGATAATCTGCGCGGGTATTGGACTTTTACATTTGTATACACTCAACAGGAGGCAACGTGAGTTTGCTCAAAGACTTCAAGGCGTTTGCAGTAAAAGGCAATGTGGTTGATTTGGCCGTGGCGGTGATTATTGGTGGGGCGTTCAGCGGCATTGTTAAAAGCCTGGTCGACGACGTAATCATGCCGATCGTGGGGCGTATTTTTGGCAAGCTTGATTTCTCAAACTTGTACCTTCCCTTGACAGAACTGCCCGCGGGAGTAGAGCCCACACTGGCTGCGGTAAAAGCTGCTGGTATTCCTGTGTTGGCGTATGGCAACTTTGTGTCTGTATTGATCAACTTCATCATTTTGGCTTTCATTATTTTCATGATGGTACGTCAGGTGGCCAAGCTCACCGCTTCCTTGGCCAAAGAAGAGCCTGCAGCGCCTGCTGCACCGCCCCCCACGCCCGAGGACGTTCTGTTGTTGCGTGAAATTCGTGACTCATTGAAGCAGTAATTTAGACTGGCTTCTCCAGATTCACAGGAGTACAATGGAAGGTTGAATCTGGAGAGTAACTGGCATGTATGTTTGCCGGTTCGCCGAAGGCGCAATCCCCATGAACGCTCAGGCTTCAGTACAGGTTCAGAAATTCAAATCTGGAGAGCGCTGTGCGCGGCCAATCGCCGCGTAAGTACAGCCGCCGAAGAGGCAAGCAACGCAACCCGTTGTGAATCTTTCAGGCAAACGGACAGAGAGGGGCTACAAGGCAAATGGTTTGCCGAAAGCCCTTTTTACTGTTCGTGGAGCCTATTCTCATGAAAGCTATTGTTCTTGGTGCTGGTGTTACCGGCATTACTTCCGCCTGGTTTTTGAAAAAAGAAGGTTTTGACGTCACCGTGGTGGATCGTCAGCCTGCAGCCGGCATGGAAACCTCCTTTGCCAATGGCGGCCAAATTTCAGTTTCTCATGCCGAACCCTGGGCCAACCCCGGTGCGCCGAAAAAAGTGCTGAAGTGGCTAATGCGCGAAGATGCGCCGCTGCTGTTCCGTTTGCGCGCAGATGCCCGCCAATGGCGCTGGGGCATGCAGTTTCTGCGTGAATGTACCCCTGAAAAAACCCGTCACAACATCATTCAAATGGTGAATTTGGGCACTTTCAGCCGCGACACCCTGCAAGAATTGCGTACCGAGACTGGTATTGAATACAACTGCCTGACCAAGGGCATTTTGCACTTTTACACCAACCAGCAAGAATTTGATGATGCCCTGGAACCTGCTGAAATCATGCGTGAATTCGGCTGTGATCGCAAAGTGATCAGCGCTGAAGAAGCTGTCCGCCTTGAGCCCGCCTTGGCCACTGTGAAAGACAAAATTGCCGGTGCAACATTCACCGATGCAGATGAAAGCGGCGATGCACACGTGTTTACGCAAAACCTGTCCAAGCTGTGTGCAGCCAAAGGCGTTGAGTTCAAGTACGACACAGCCATTCTGGGCCTGGACACTGAAGGTGGCCAAATCAGCGGTGTGCGTGTACGCGGCGCTGATGGTCAGGTTCAAGTACTGAAAGCCGACAAGTACTTGCTGTGCATGGGCAGTTACAGCCCAATGCTGGTAAAAGACTTGGGCGTGGATTTGTTGATTTACCCTGCCAAGGGATATTCAGCCACTTTGCAGATCGACGATGCGAGCAAGGCGCCCCAGGTTAGCCTGACCGACGACGAGTACAAACTGGTGTTCAGCCGTTTGGGCGACAAGTTGCGCATTGCCGGCACCGCCGAATTGAATGGCTACAGCACGGAATTGAACGATGTGCGTTGCAAGGCCATTACCCGCCGCGTCATGGAACTGTTCCCCGGCATGGCCGACCCCGAGAAGGCCGTGTACTGGACCGGTTTGCGCCCTGCCACGCCATCCAACGTGCCCTACATTGGCGTGTCCAAAATTTCAAACCTGTACCTCAATACTGGCCATGGCACGCTCGGCTGGACTCACTCTTGTGGCTCAGGTCGTTCAATTGCTTCAATCATGAACGGCAAACAGCCTGAGCTGGATTTCGCATTTACTGGAATTTCTTCCAAGAAGGGCGAGGCCTTGGCCGTTGCCTAAGGCTTGTTTTTGCTAACATCAGCGCATTCGCCAACAGGATGTGCTGATGTCTGATTCTGCAAACAAAAACACCAATGCCGGGGCTGACAACGCCCCAGCTTCCAATTTCCTTCGCAACATCATTGATGCGGACTTGAAAAAGCCCGAGTATCAGTCGCGCCCATGGGCTGGTAAGCCTGGCGGTGCAGACGTACATGAGGGCGCACCCGCTGACCCTGCAGCAATACGCTTGCGTTTTCCGCCCGAGCCCAATGGCTACTTGCATGTGGGCCATGCCAAAGCCATTTGCGTGAACTTTGGCTTGGCCAAAGAATACGGCGGCGCCTGCCACATGCGCTTCGACGACACCAACCCCGAGAAGGAAAGCGAAGAATTCGCCGATTCCATACTGGATGCCGTGCATTGGTTGGGCTTTCGCTGGGAAAACTTCGGCGACGACAACTTGTATTACGCCAGCGATTACTTCGATTTCATGTACTTGGCCGCGGAATTTTTGATCCAGGCTGGCTTGGCTTATGTGGACGAACAAAATGCCGATGACATGCGTGCCAATCGCGGCACCTTAACGCAAGCGGGTGTGGATTCTCCATTCCGCAATCGTCCGGTCGCCGAGAGTTTGGCGCGTTTCCGCGCCATGCGTGCAGGCGAGTTGCCCGATGGCGCTGCCGTGCTGCGTGCAAAAATTGACATGGCCAGCCCGAACATGAACATGCGCGACCCGGCCATTTACCGCATTCGCCGCGCTTTTCACCACCGCACGGCCGATGAATGGTGCATTTACCCCATGTACACGTTTGCGCACCCCATTGAAGACGCGCTTGAGCGCATTACCCACTCGTTTTGTACGCTTGAGTTTGAAGATCAGCGGCCGTTCTACGACTGGCTTCTCCGCAATCTTGCGGCAGAGCACACGGCAGCGGATGGCAGCCTGATCAAACCCATATTGAGCCACCCGCTACCCAAGCAAGTGGAGTTTGCCCGCTTGAACTTGAGTTATGTGGTGACCAGCAAGCGCAAATTGCAGCAATTGGTAACTGAAAACAAACTCAGTGGCTGGGACGACCCCCGTATGCCCACCATCGTGGGTTTGCGCCGCCGTGGCTATACGCCTGAGGCCATTCAGCTGTTTTGCGCCCGCATTGGTGTGTCCAAGTCCGACTCCTGGATTGACTACTCAGTGCTGGAAGGCGCTTTGCGCGACACGCTCGACCCCGTGGCTCACCGTGCGGTGGCGGTACTTGACCCCATCCCCTTGATTCTGGACAACGTCGACGATGACTGGGCTGATTTATGCACCGCACCTGTTCACCCGCACCAACCGCATTGGGGCACACGCCAGTTCACGATTGGCAAGCGCTTGTGGATTGAGGCGGAAGATTTTCAGGAGAATCCCGAGAAAAAGTTTTTCCGTTTGTTCCCCGGCAACAAGGTGCGCCTGCGTTATGGCTATGTGATCGAGTGCACGGGCTGCGACAAAGATGAAAACGGCAAGGTGATTGCCGTGCACGCCCAGGTGTTTCTGGACAGCAAATCGGGTACCCCCGGCGCCGACACTTACAAGGTAAAGGGCAATATTCACTGGGTGGATTCAGAGGATTGCCTGCCTGCCACCGTGCGCCTTTACGATCGTTTGTTTACCGAAGAGCATCCTGATTCTGGCGGCAAGAACTTCATGGACAGCCTGAACCCCAATTCACTGACCGAAGTGAAAGCCTATCTGGAAGCGGGCTTGAAAGATGCCTGGTCAGGCACGGTGTATCAATTCGAGCGCCATGGCTACTTTGTGCCCGATTTGAAAGACCATACTCTGGAAAACCCGGTGTTTAACCGGGCCACCACCCTGAAGGACAGTTGGAGTAAATAGCCAATTCATCGGGTACACTAGCCGTCGGACTAGGTATTCAGAATATGGCAACGAACCCAAATTACAACATTCGAGGTGCGCTGCTGACCATCCTGAACGGGATGAGCCCAGACACCGAGCACGAGGCGGACATTGCCCACCTGTGCCACCTTATGGAATGGTTTCGAGAGGGGGCTCCCGGCTCCGACTTCGAAATTGAGCGGCGATTTTCCATGCTGGTGGAAGCGCTTGAGCAGTCCAATGACCTGCGTGTGCAGGTCAAGGGCTACGTTGAGCAGTTCCTGAAGGAATCCCGTTACCGTTATACCTTTGCGGAGCTGGGTATCCTCGGAAGCGAGACGTTTGGCAAGGCGATGAAAAGCAGGATTTTTCAGCGCCTTTTGCCTGCCACTGTGGACGACAAGACCGTTCGAGAGTCGCTCAACTTAATGTTCCCGAAAGCCGATGACCACGAATGGCTTGAGTCCATAAGCACCGAGAGCTGGACGCGACTCTTCTTTCTGCTTGAATGGCTTGATCCAAAGTTGCCCATCTGGCTGCGAATCCAACATGAAATGCTCGAGGCTCTGGAAATGCTCGCAGTCCGGATTGCGGCTTTGGGCATTGAGGCCGAGGTGGTCCGCTGCCTTGGCATGTCCGATCGCCATACATCTCCATTCGTCGAGCAGCACCTGGAACTCCGCGCCATGATAGCGCAGGCTCACGAACGCTTGAACCAGCACGAGTCATTGGCGGATTTAGGTGATCATCTGGATGTGTTGCTGGATCAATGCACGGACCAAATCAAGCGGGCTTACGCACAAGCCAAGGTATTGGGTATTTCGGTCACATTAAGTATGCATTTGATTCGACTGGAGCAGTCAATCGCACGTATGCGTAAATTACTTCAGCTGACTGGAGCCTTGCCCACCGAGAACCGGGTGCAAAGTTGTGTGGGCTTTTTTTGTACTCTGACCCGGGAAGAAAATAGAAAGCATTCGATTGCTGACTTGTGGGAGGGTTTAACTGACAAGCTGGCTTTGCGAATAACAGAACATGCCAGCAAAGCGGGAGAACACTACACAGCAGAATCCCCGGCTGAATACTGGCAGATGGGAAAAGCAGCCGTGATCGGTGGCTTTGTTATCGCAATATTTGCATTTATCAAAGTGTGGATGGTTGCCCTTAAGTTGCCCCCGTTTTGGGAAGCCATGATCTTCAGTTTGAACTATGGTGCCTGTTTCGTCGTGATTCATTTGCTGCATGGTACCGTGGCTACCAAACAGCCCGCTATGACAGCGGCTCGAATAGCCTCCGCAATTGATTCACGCAATGGGCGCTTGAGGTCCATGGATAGCGTGGTGGATCTGATTGCTCAAGTGGCAAGAACTCAGTTTATTGCGATTGCCGGAAATATGTTGCTGGCATTTTCAACAGCGCTCTTGATTGGATATGCGTGGACTATGTTGTTCGGCTCTCCACCGATTGATGAAGAAAAGCGCGAGCTCTTTCTGCATCAGGTTAACCCGATCATGTCTATGGCCATTCCTCATGCCGCCATGGCTGGTATTGCCTTGTTTTTAACCGGTGTGGTCTCTGGTTATTATGACAACCTGTGTATTTACGAAAGGGTTCCCCTGCGCATTCGAAAAGTAATCTGGTTACGAAAAATATTGGGTGTACAAAAACTTGCGAGGCTCGCTGACTACGCGGAGCATAACCTTGGAGCCATCATGGGAAGCCTCTTTTTAGGGCTCATGTTGGGCTCTCTCGGTTTTATCGGCTTTTTGTTGGGTTTGCCGATTGATACCACTCACTTTGCGTTTTCTTCAGCCCAGGTGGGATATTCCATGCAGGCGGGTGGATTTGAGTATGGGGTGTATGGCTTGTTATTTGCTTTGGGCGGCGTGGCCTTGATCGGTGCGGGTAATCTATCCGTCAGTTTTGCGCTTGCTTTATACACTGCGGTGAAGGCGCGCGGCGTTCACCACCTTGGGGTCTTTCTGCTGACGCGCAAGGTTGCTGGTTATTTTTTGAAAAATCCTGGCGCATTTTTCTTCCCGCCAAAACCAAAGAAAGTAGGCCCAGTGGACGATCAGCAGTCTACGGACGCGGGCAACTAAACTGATTCAGGCCGGTTAAACCCTTTTTTCCATTGCACATCCCGCACGCCTTTTTTGTGGTGAATCCAGCGTGAGGCCACAAACAGGAAATCGGACAAGCGGTTCATGTAGAGCAGCAGGTCTTCAGGCTGTTTTTGTTGCTGGTTCAAATCCACCAGCACCCGCTCTGCCCTGCGGCACACCGTGCGGGCAATGTGGGCGTAAGCAGAGGCTTTGCTGCCGCCAGGCAGAATAAATTCTTCAAGGCGGGGCAGGGGTTCATTGAATTCCTTGATCAGGTCTTCAAGCCTACTCACGGCTTGCTGCGGAAATACATCAAAGCCGGGCATGCACAGGGCTGCACCCAAATCGAACAAATCATGCTGAATGCGGGTCAGTTCTGTGGCCAGGCGTTCAGGTAGCGCCTCGGTCAAGATCAAGCCAATGTGACTGTTCAGTTCATCGACATCGCCCATGGCATGAACGCGAAGATCGTTTTTGGCCAAACGGCTGCCATCGGCCAAGCCAGTGGTGCCATCGTCGCCGGTGCGGGTGGTGATTGAACTGAGTCTGTTGCCCATGAAATTGCGTGATCCGAGAAAGTTGAACAAAAAGAGCGTCTTGTGCAAACCGCGTATTGAGGTGTTGCTGGCGCGGGCCTATACTTTGAGCTTGTTTGAGTTTAACGCAGGGGTCCTGGCAAATTGTTGCCGGGTGAGAAAAACCCTCACACCTGTGCAGATAATGCTGTTTGCAGGAAGCGTTTCACTGGCCTTTCTCCTTGTGGGTGGTCGGGTGGAATGATCATGCACCCGGCACGAACACGATACACGCCCAACAGGAGTATTCATGAGCGCCAATCCAGATTTTCTAGCCGCAACCGCCAAGGTTGACCAAGCTGCGGTCAAGCCACTTCCCAATTCCCGCAAGGTCTATGTGCAGGGTTCTCGACCCGACATTCAGGTGCCGATGCGTGAGATTTCGCAAGACGACACCTCTACCTCATTCGGTGGCGAGAAGAACCCGCCAATTTATGTGTACGACTGCTCGGGCATTTACACCGACCCCGATGCAAAAATCGATATTCGTTCAGGTCTTCCGGCCATTCGCAACGCCTGGATTGACGAGCGCGGTGACACCGAGATGCTGGACGGTCCAAGTTCCGAATACGGCATTGAGCGCTTGAACGACCCCAAGCTGACCGAGTTGCGTTTTAACTTGCAGCGCAAACCCCGCAAAGCCAAGGCTGGCAAGAACGTGACGCAAATGCATTACGCACGCCAAGGCATTATTACGCCTGAAATGGAATACGTGGCCATTCGCGAAAACATGCGCCGCCAGGAATACATTGAAAGCCTGAAACACGCTGGCGGCAAAATTGGCGCCAAAATGGTTGACCTGCTGACCCGTCAACATCCAGGCGAATCGTTTGGTGCCTCGATTCCTGAGCAAATCACGCCTGAATTTGTGCGCGATGAAATTGCCCGTGGCCGCGCCATTATCCCCTTGAACATCAATCACCCTGAAGTTGAGCCCATGATTATTGGCCGAAATTTCCTGGTGAAAATCAACGCCAACATTGGCAATTCGGCTGTTTCTTCCTCGATCGGCGAGGAAGTGGAAAAAATGACCTGGTCAATTCGCTGGGGCGGTGACACGGTCATGGACTTGTCCACGGGCAAGCACATTCATGAAACCCGCGAATGGATTTTGCGTAACAGCCCCGTGCCCATTGGTACCGTGCCCATTTACCAGGCCTTGGAAAAGGTCAATGGCAAGGCAGAAGACCTGACCTGGGAAATTTTCCGCGACACCTTGATCGAACAGGCGGAGCAGGGCGTGGACTACTTCACCATTCACGCGGGTGTGCGCCTGGCCTATGTGCCCATGACAGCCAGCCGCATGACCGGTATTGTGTCTCGCGGTGGTTCAATCATGGCGAAGTGGTGCCTGGCTCACCACAAAGAAAGCTTCTTGTACGAGCACTTCGAAGACATTTGCGAAATCATGAAGGCCTACGACGTCAGCTTCTCGCTGGGCGATGGTCTGCGCCCCGGTTCCGTGTGGGACGCTAACGATGAGGCCCAATTGAGCGAGCTTCGTACTCTGGGCGAGTTGACCCAGGTGGCCTGGAAGCACGATGTGCAGGTGATGATTGAAGGCCCGGGCCACGTGCCCATGCAGTTGATCAAGGAAAACATGGACATTCAGCTGAAAGAATGCCATGAAGCGCCGTTCTACACCCTCGGCCCGCTGACCACCGACATTGCTCCCGGTTATGACCACATCACCAGCGGGATTGGTGCGGCGCAAATTGGCTGGTACGGTTGCGCCATGCTGTGTTACGTCACGCCCAAGGAACACCTGGGCTTGCCAAACAAGAAGGACGTGAAAGACGGCATCATCACTTACAAAATTGCTGCACATGCCGCCGATTTGGCCAAGGGGCACCCTGGTGCTCAAATTCGGGACAACGCGTTATCGAAAGCACGTTTCGAATTCCGCTGGGACGATCAGTTCAATTTGGGTCTGGACCCAGACACGGCTCGTGAGTATCACGATGAAACTTTGCCCAAACAGAGCATGAAGGTGGCGCACTTCTGCTCCATGTGTGGTCCGCACTTCTGCTCCATGAAAATTACCCAGGACGTGCGCGAATACGCCGAAAAGCTGGGTGTTTCTGAAAAAGACGCCCTGAGCAAGGGGATGGAAGAGAAATCCATCGAGTTCATCAAGAAAGGGTCTGAGATTTACCACAAGACCTGATTTTTAAAAGATAAATTGACACCGCCCCGTCGTCTTTGTACGATTAGGCGGTGTTTTTTTATTACAGGAGTGCTCGGGCCTTTCCCGACCGTCTATGGATAGTTCCAGTTGTCGAAGTTGTTCAAACTTCAACTCGCCGTCAGTGGCAAACCTTTTCAAAGCGCATGTAGCGCACCAGTTCTCCAAGTCCTTCCAGCCTAAAAATGCTCGATCAAGCCTTGCGTTTGCCGCCCTTGCTTCGCCTATGGGTCAAGGAGATTCCTCATGGAAGTGCTGATTCTGCTGGGTTTGATCGTGACCAATGGTTTGTTTGCCATGTCCGAGATCGCACTGGTGACAGCCAGAAAGGCGCGTTTGGTGAAATTGGCAGCAGAAGGCGACAAATCTGCTGCAGTTGCGCTCAAGTTGTCTGAAGATCCCACAAAATTTTTGTCCACCGTTCAAATTGGCATTACATCGATCGGCGTGTTGAGCGGTATTGTGGGCGAGGCAGTATTGGCCAAGCCACTCGCCCTTTGGCTGCAAACTTTCGGGTTGGAAGTGGCGCTGACCGATGTTGTTTCCACAGCCATTGTGGTGGTGGGCGTGACGTATGTGTCCATTGTAGTCGGCGAACTGGTGCCCAAGCGTTTGGGGCAGATCAGCCCCGAGGCGATTGCCCGCCTGGTTGCAAGACCCATGCAAATTCTGGCGATTGCCACACGCCCCTTCGTGATGTTTTTGTCTTTTTCTACCCGTGGTTTGCTGCGCATTATGGGTGTCAAGGAAAACACAGACAACGGCGTCACCGAGGAAGAAATTCATGCCATGCTCGATGAGGGCTCTGTTTCTGGCGTGATTGAAAGCAGCGAACACACCATGCTGCGCAACGTATTCCGTCTGGATGACCGGCAGCTGGGTTCACTCATGATTCCCCGTTCCGATGTGCTGTACCTCGACATTCGCCTGCCCCAGGAAGAGAACCTGAAGCGAGTTATTGAGTCGGAGTACTCGCGCTTCCCCGTGGTGGATGGCAGCCTGGACAACCTGATTGGTGTCATTCATGCCAAGCAGGCGCTGGCTTATGCTGCACAGGGCAAAATGCCTGACTTCTCCACCAACTTGCAGCAATGTGTGTTTGTTCCTGAAACCTTGACGGGTATGGAGCTGTTGACCCAGTTCCGCAGCAACAACATGGACATTGCCTTTGTGATTGACGAGTATGGCGAACTTGAAGGCATTGTGACCTTGCACGATTTGATGGAAGCCCTGACTGGTGAATTTACCCCGCACAACAAGGAAGACTCGTGGGCGGTGTTGCGAGACGATGGCTCGTGGCTGCTGGACGGCGCAATTGCCATTTTGGAATTGAAAGACACCTTGAATATCAAGAGCGTTCCGGAAGAAGAGAAGGGGCGCTACCACACCTTGAGTGGCATGGTGATGCTGTTGACTGGGCGTTTGCCGGCCACCGGCGACACTGTTGATTGGGACGGTTGGCGTTTTGAAGTGGTGGACATGGACCAAAAGCGAATCGACAAGATTTTGGCCTCACCGATTCGCGAAGAAGAACAAACCGACGAATCGGCCTGATCGCCAAGCCGGCAACAAAAAAGCCTCAGCACATGCTGAGGCTTTTTTGTTGGGTGTGTGTTTTTCTATCGAATTTGTGGGCGATTGCCCCACAGCAGTTTTTCCTGCATTTCGCGGGTGGTGTTGCTTGTTGATTCTTGTGGCGCGGTTGCAGCGTTGTTGCCATTGCCAAACAAGCCTTTCAATTCAGTCACTTCACTTTGCGATGAGCCCGCGGTGTTGCGATTGCTCGCTTCGCGAATGATTTCCCCGGTGTATGGGTCGATCACAATGTTGGGGTCTTGTTTTGATGATGTTTCTGCCGGTGGCGGGGTAAGTACGATTGGGTTGTTCGCACGTGATTGAGTGGGTGATTTGGCAGTTGATTCAGCGGTACTTAGCCGCGCACAACTTTGCGCCGACAAATTATTCATCTCGGTCAGCATATTGAATACCGCGTGTTCAATCACCATGCGAACGCCTTTTTGAATGGGTTCTTGGGTGCGCTCGGCTGAATTGATATCGACCAAACCATCACTGAATAGTCGGAAATAGCCGCCATTTAATTCTGTGCCGATAATTTGTTTCTGAAGACTTTGTATGTTCACAACTTCAAGCGTTTTTGTATTCACGACGCGCAGGTCGACCGCCACGTTCATGACAAAGTAGCGGGCTGCGGCACCAATGAAGCGAATGGACGATTCAATGCTTCCGCTGCGAATGTTGTAGTTCACTTCTGTGATGCCTCCCACAATGTGATAGTCCGAACCCGGCAGGGTGCCTGAAAAAATTTGCCGGTGTGCTTTGCTGTCGGGGTTGTCTGTAATCAACTTGTTGTCGGCGTACTTCAGTTCCATGTCGGCGATGGTGGTGTCGAATCGCTCAACGATTGGGACCCCGGTTTTTGCCAAAGCGGAAATGACCATCAAGGCAGCACCCTGTGTGATGCGCTTGCCGTTGACCAAATCTTCCTTGCCCGTGAAGTCGCTGACCCGGCCAACTGCGAATCGTTTTGAATTGGGGCCGCGCCCGCCCACCATGGGCTTGAGGCATTCAAGCGCGGGACTGTAGCGGGTTGTGTTTTCCACCACGCTTGCGCCGTCGAAGGGGCTGACATACTCCGCTTCACTGAAGGAGGGTAGTGTTGTGCATGCACTGGCCGATGCAGCAAGCACCGAAATAAATGCAAATTTTGGAAGCGGGTAGCAGAACATAGTGGGCCTTTGTTTATTCAGTATCAGTGCGTGACGTGGGTTCTCAGAAACCGCCGTCAATCGTGGCGTTTTGAGAGCCGTTGTTGATTTGGGTCGCATTAATGACAACGGTGTTGTTGTTGCCTTCGGTTTGCACATTGATCAGGTTGCCAATGGCGGTGGATGCGAATCCCCAGCCTGGAGAGTCAACTTGGGTGCGGTTGAAATTGGCGTCGCGGCGGGTGCCTGCGGGGGAGTCAATGTCGGTTACGCTGCGCATGCCATAGGGTGTTTCGAATGAGCTGACGTTGCCTTCAAAGGTTTGGGCGAATGCGCCGCCAAAGCTGAAGGCCAGTGTGGCAATACAGATTTTGAGTAATTTCATTCGAGTGGTTCCTTGGTTTCTTGAGGGGGCTTTGGGTAGGAATTCACCCCAAGCGACCTTTGGCTGTAGGTTGTCGCTTGGGGGAAAAAAGTTCAATTAAGGACGAGCACTGCCAATTGAAATGTTGTTGCCTACTGCTGTAGCAGAAGCGGTCAGGCGGGTGGGGTCCCAACGGTATTCGGCCACAGCCACGTTGTCGCTCACGTTGCACTGGGCCACTGACAATTCAGCCAGGCTGGCATTGTCCAGGTTCAGGCTGAAGTTGTTGCCAATTGAAACGGCTTCGATCAGTACTTCGCCAGTTTTGGAGGTGCTGCGCTGGGACACATTGACGGAGGCCAGTTGATCGCCGTAATTGCTCTGTGAGACGTGACGAACAGGCACGGTCGAGGAGGCGCTGAGTGAAATGGCAATGTTGTTGCCCACTGCTTGCGCGGAGCCTGTGATATTGCCGTTGTCGCGCATGACCACGTTTTGCAGGTCAACGATTGCAGCATTGGTGCCGGTGTTGCTTTGAATGAAAATGCCGTTGTGGTTTTCGCTCAAATAATAGCTGCTGTCAAAGTCAATGTTGGCGTCGATTTCAACTTGACAGTCGTTGCCTTGACAGGTGGCAGATGCAACGGAGTGCATGGACAGCAAGGCAGCCAGAATGGATAACGATTTTAGGGATTGCTTCAACATGAAGAGTGCTCCAGGAATATTGATGAGGGCTAGAAAAGACAACGGGGATCGGGCAGTTGGGCGACGAGCGTTGTCGCATTAATCAAAATGCTCCCTTTGAGTGACGGGGGTTACCTAAAAGTTCAGATCGCCCTTCGTTCTGGGTTCACAGGATTTTCGAGGGCCAAGGGAGTAAAATATGGACTTTCCTTGTCACCAACCGAGCGTTCCGTGAATCAAGTAGACATCAAGCCTGTTGAGTTCGATTTGCCATCACAGGCCAGCCCTGCCACAAGTTGTAAACCATCCCAAGCGTGGGCCCGCGTGCCCCAGCAGCCCGGGCCTGAAGAAAGGGCTGCACTGAAAGCGGAAATCAAGGCTTTGCTCAAAGCGCGCGATGCCGTGCTGGTTGCGCATTATTACGTGGACGCTGAACTGCAGGATTTGGCCGAAGAAACCGGCGGTTGTGTGTCCGATTCGCTGGAAATGGCGCGTTTTGGACGCGAGAGCAAGCAGCAGAACCTGGTGGTGGCTGGTGTGCGTTTTATGGGTGAAACCAGCAAAATTTTGAATCCCGAGAAGCGGGTATTCATGCCTGATCTGGATGCGACATGCTCACTCGACCTGGGGTGTCCCTCGGATGAGTTCAATGCTTTTTGCGACCAGCACCCCGATCGCACGGTGGTGGTGTACGCCAACACCAGTGCAGCCGTGAAAGCGCGCGCAGACTGGATGGTCACCTCAAGTATTGCTTTGGACATTGTTGGGCACTTGCATGCGCAGGGTCAAAAGCTGATTTGGGCACCCGATCGGCATTTGGGCCATTACATTCAAAAACAGACCGGGGCAGACATGTTGCTGTGGCAGGGCTCGTGCCTTGTACACGACGAATTCAAGGCGGAGGAACTGAAACTGTTGAAGGCCCAGCACCCCGAAGCCATGGTGTTGGTGCACCCAGAGTCACCAGCCGACGTGGTTGCGCTGGCCGATGTGGTGGGTTCCACCACGCAACTGATCAAGGCCACTCAAACCTCGGGTGTGAACACTTACATTGTTGCCACTGACAACGGCATTCTTCATAAAATGCGACAGTTTGCGCCAGGTAAACATTTGATCGAAGCACCCACTGCCGGCAACTCAGCCACCTGTAAAAGTTGCGCCCACTGCCCGTGGATGGCCATGAATGGTTTGCAGAATCTGCGCGATGTGTTGAAAACCGGGTTTGATAGTGGTGTGGGCGAGGTGCAGGTGGACCTGGCACTGGGCAAGCAAGCTTACCGTTGCATTGACCGAATGCTGGATTTTGCCAAAACACATGGTATTTCAGGGCCACGTGGCCAAGGCCGCCTTGAGCAGGCGCATAAGGGAGTGGGGCCAGCATGAGTCGTTCGGAATTGTTTCAATCTTTTGGACCCGCGCTTGAACTGGCGTTGTTGAAAAATGTACACGATGCCATTGCCGAGGACATGGGCAACACCGATTGGACTGGTTTGCTGGTACCCGAAGGAAAGCGTTGCAAAGCGCAACTGCTGTGCCGCGACAAGGCTGTGGTGTGTGGCCAAGACTGGTTCAATGGCGTGTTCAATGCGCTGTGCCCGGATTCTTTGGTGCGCTGGCAGGTTCCAGAGGGGCACGAGGTGCAAGCTGGCACGGTGGTGTGTGAAATTGATGCGCATGCCCGCCCTTTGTTGACGGCCGAGCGTTCTGCGATGAATTATTTGCAGCTGCTTTCTGCCGTGGCCACCCGCACCCGCCATTTTGTACATTTGATTGAGGGCACCAACGCGTCCATTCTGGACACCCGTAAAACCCTGCCAGGCATGCGCTTGGCGCAGAAGTATGCAGTGCGTGTGGGTGGCGGTTTGAATCAACGCCTGGCTTTGTACGATGGCATTTTGATCAAGGAAAACCACATTGCAGCAGCGGGTGGTATTTCACAGGTGTTGGCGAGTGCCGACGCGCTGGGTGCGCCGCATGTAAGTGTGCAAATTGAAGTGGAAAGTTTGGTGCAGCTTGAAGAGGCGTTGCAGGCCGGTGCCAAGTCGGTGCTGCTGGACAACTTTGGCCTTGAAGCCATGCGCGTGGCGGTTGAATTGAACAAGGGCAGGGCTGTTCTGGAAGCCTCGGGCGGAGTGAATGAGCACACGGTGCGCGCAATTGCAGAAACAGGCGTTGATCGCATTTCGATTGGATCGCTGACGAAAGACGTGACGGCGGTGGATTACTCGTTGCGGGTTCTGGATTAAGAGCCGGTTGATCCAAACCGGCAGCCTGGCAAGCGACAAGCAGTCGCTGCCGCACTCACTTTTTCTTGGGTCGCTGCAACACCGTGGGGAATGCTTTTGGCAATGTGCCTGGATAATCGGCACTGAAGTGCAAACCACGGCTTTCCTTTCGGCTTAGTGCGCTGGTCACAATCAGGTCGGCCACGTCCACCAGGTTGCGCAGTTCAAGCAAATCCCGGCTGACCCGGAAATTGCTGTAAAACTCGAGAATTTCCTCGCGAAGCAATTGAATGCGGTGCTGCGCGCGCTCCAGGCGTTTGTCGGTTCTCACAATACCCACGTAGTTCCACATGGTTTGGCGCAGTTCTGCCCAATTGTGGGAAATCACCACCTCTTCGTCGGGGTCGGTCACCCGGCTTTCGTCCCAGTCAGGCAAGCCCATGGTTTCGCGGTGGGGTTTGGTCAAAATGTGGTTGGCGGCGGCTTGCCCCAACACCACACATTCCAGCAAGCTGTTGCTGGCCAGGCGGTTGGCACCGTGCAGGCCGGTGTAGGCGGTTTCGCCCACGGCGTACAGGCCGGGAATGTCGGTGCGGGCGTTGTGGTCGGTGACCACGCCACCACAGGTGTAATGCGCTGCGGGCACCACAGGAATGCCTTGCTTGGTGATGTCGATGCCCAGTTCAAGGCAGCGCTTGTAAATGGTCGGGAAGTGCTTTTTCAGCTTATCGGCTGGTTCGTGGCTGATGTCCAGGTACACGCAATCCAGACCGCGTTTCTTCATTTCAAAGTCGATGGCGCGGGCCACGACGTCACGCGGTGCCAGTTCGGCACGTTCATCGTGTTCGGGCATGAAACGGGTGCCGTCGGGCAGTTTCAACAGGCCGCCCTCACCACGGACTGCTTCGGTGATCAAAAAGCTTTTGGCGTAAGGGTGGTACAGGCAGGTGGGGTGAAACTGAATGAATTCCATGTTGGAAATTCTGCAGCCAGCACGCCAGGCCATGGCAATGCCGTCGCCGGTTGCCGTGTCGGGGTTGGTGGTGTAGTTGTACACCTTGCCCGCGCCACCGCAGGCCAACACAATGTAGGGGCAGGTCAGGGTGAGCACGCGCTGTGATTGCTCATCCAGTATGTACGCACCCAAAATGCCGGCTTTTTTCTCGCTCAACCTGTCTCCGGTGATCAGGTCGATCACCATGTGGTGTTCAAACAATTGAATGTTTGGGTGGTTGCGTGCCTTGGCTTCTAGTGTGGTTTGTACGGCGTCCCCTGTGGCATCGGCCACATGCAGAATTCGCCGGCGGCTGTGGCCACCTTCGCGTGTCAGGTGAAAGCCGTTGGGTTCGGTGTTACTCGGGCCTTCTTCGTCTTCACGAGAAAAAGGCACGCCCTGTTCCACCAGCCAGTCGATGGATTTCGATGCATTTTCAAGAATGAATTGCACTGCATCACGTTCACACAGGCCGCCACCTGCCACCAGGGTGTCTTGCACGTGCTCGGCAACGCTGTCTGCGGGGTCGCGCACAGCGGCAATGCCACCCTGTGCCCAGCGGCTGGCAGAGTCAGACACAGAGCGTTTGCAGATAATGGCCACTTTGAGCTTGTCAGCCAATTGCAGGGCTGTGGTGAGTCCTGCTAAACCACTGCCGATGATGGCGACGTCGAACTGTTTCATTTTCACGGTGATGCTTTGGGTGTGTGAATGGTCATGTCAACATCATATCGAAGCAGAGCGCGCTCGGGTCAAATACAGCCAGATTTGAGGTGCTATTTGAAGCGTTTAGAGTTGATGAACCATCTGATCATGATTGCCAATCAGGTGTTTCAATTTGAATTCGTCAAATGACATGGGTTTGGACAACCAGAAGCCTTGAACATAGTCGGCCCCCAGTTTTTTGACCAGTTCGTATTCGGCTTGTGTCTCTACGCCTTCGGTCGTCACCAGCAGACCCATGATGTGTCCCATTTCAATGGTTGATTCAAGAATGATTTGTCCATCGGTATCAATGTCTGCGCCCTGTACCAGGGAGCGATCAATTTTAAGTTCAGTCACCGGAAAGCGTTTCAAATAAGCCAGGGAGGAGTAGCCCGTGCCAAAGTCGTCCACCGCAATCTGAAAATGCATGGCGGCAAGTTGATTCAGTATGTCCAGCGCTTGCTCGGGGTCTCGCATCGCAGCGCTTTCGGTGATTTCCAGCACAATATGGCGTGAGGCGTCGGGTTGCCTGCTGTGCATGTGTTGCATGAAATCAATCAGGCTGAAGTCTTCCAGATCCATGGCGGACAGGTTCACCGACAGCCTGATGTTTTGATTCGCGCACAGATTGATGATGGCGTAGGTTTGCTTGAGGACCAGGCGGGTAATGTCGCGAATCATGCCTGTTTGCTCTGCTAGTTCGATAAAGGCGCCCGGCGCAATCAAACCGTGGGTGGGGTGATTCCAGCGCAACAACACCTCCGCCTGATTGATGCTGTTGGTTCGAAGGTTTAGCTTGGGCTGAAAGTACAGACAAAACTCGTCGTCGGTGATGGCCCTGCGCAGTTGGGCAATCAGCTCAAGGCGGTTGGCTGAGCGTTGTTCAAGCCGGGCCTCGAACACAATGCTGGTTTGGCGTGTTTTCTTGGCCAGTTGGCGGGCGATTTCTGCCCTGCGCATCAGTGTCTCGGGGCATTGGCCGTGCTCGGGGTAATGCGCAAGGCCAGCGTGGCTTTGAATATCCAGCTGGTAGTCTTGCACCCGCAGTGAACCGTGAAGCATGCGTTTCAGGGTGTGCTTTTTCAACATGTTTTCAAGCAGCTCTCGCGGCAACAACATGCAGAAAATATTGCCTTCAAGCCGTGCAATCACCAGGTTTTCCTGACAAATGCGACTGGCCTTGCGTGCCACTTTGATTAACACTTTGTCGGCAACATCATGTCCCAGCACTTCATTGATATTGTCCAGGTTATCGATGCCCCAAATCACAATACTCAATGGCTCGCGGGCGCTTTGTGTTCGCTCCCTTAATGCGAGCGTCAAATACGCGCGGTTGTCCAGTCCGGTCAGCTGGTCTTTGTACGCGGTTCGCCGAATGACTTTGTCGCGTTCTTGCAGGCTTTTGGCCATGTGGTTGAATGTGAACGCCAGTTGGTTGATTTCGCCAATTGAGCTCTCGGAAAGCCGCCAATCGTAGTTACCGTCGGCCATCAGTTGCGCACTGGCGGTAATTTCGCCCAAAGGTTGGGTAATGGATTGACTGATCCAGCGACTGCACAAAGTGCTGATGACCAGCATCAGGGCGGCGAGACCAAGGAGATCCTCCAGCTGCATGTTCAACAATGAGGCATTGGGAATGTGTGTTGCCCACAAGGTGATGACCTGGCCTGCCGCGTGTTCAGGCGGAAGCATGGCCTGAAGGGCATGCAGACGGATGCCATTTCCGCATTGAAAACGACGAATTTCAGACCCGGGTAGTGTGGGCACCAATTCGCAGCCTTTGGGCCAATGCGACGTACCCTGCGCACCTTCAAGATTGCCGGAGTGGTAATAGACCGGTGTCATGGCCAGGGCGTGGTCGTGCCCTGTGTGGTCGCTGTGGTCGATGGCTTGCGCTTTCGCCATGAGTAATTGGTCGATGTGTTCAGCATGCTGTGCGCTGAACTGATTGTTCAAAATGGCGTAAATGCAGAGCGACAGGGCCAACAAGGCGGTGACGCAAACCAATAGCGTGCGTGAATTGAGCGATATGACGGCGCTGTTGGAGATGAATGCACGCAACAGCCCGTTTTTTTTCGATGAAAGCATGCCGTATAGAATTTGCGAGGTTGAGCCTGATTAAAGCAAATTCAGGCTCGGCAAGGCATACCGCAAGAGGGGAGGTCTGTTTGTGCTTCAGCGTACCTGGTACAGGAGGTCCCAAACGCCATGGCCCAATTTCAGACCTCGGTTTTCGAACTTGGTCAGTGGCCTGTCGTCGGGGCGTGGTGCAAAAGGCGCATCAGCCATATTTTTCCAGTGGGGTGCCACACTGAGTACATCGTGCATGTGGTGGGCGTAGTTTTCCCAGTCGGTGGCGCAGTGCAGCACACCACCTGGCTTCATCTTCGTTGCAAGCTTGGCGACAAACTCAGGTTGAATCAGGCGCCGTTTGTGGTGACGGGCTTTGCGCCAGGGGTCGGGGAAGTACAGCAGAACTTTGTCCAGGCTGGCGTCTGGAATCATGTCACGCAACACATCGACCACATCGTGTGAAATGATGCGAATGTTTTCAATGCCGTCTTCTTCGATTTTCTTGATCAGCGAACCCACGCCGGCGGTGTAAATTTCTACGCCCAGGTAGTTCACATGGGGATGTGTCTTGGCTATTTTGGCGGTGGTTTCGCCCATGCCAAAACCAATTTCCAGCCAATTGGGCTGGCCGGCGGTGCCCCATTGTTTGCTGAAATCAATTTGAGCCTGTGCGCTGTAGGCGATGCCCCATTTGGGCATGCCGTCTTCTATAGCACGTTCTTGGGCGCGTGAAATATGCCCCCGACGTTTCACAAAACTTTTAATGTGCTGGTCGCGAAACGGAATGTCGGGGGTTTGGTCTGTCATTTTGAGCTGGATGAAATAACGCCTTCCACTGGGGAAGAAGGGCTGGCTGTGTAAAACTTTTTCGGCATTCTACCTGCAAGAAAGGCCTCGCGACCGGCCTGTGTGGCCAAACGCATGGCGCGCGCCATTTGTACCGGGTTTTGGGCCTTGGCAATCGCGGTGTTCATGAGTACACCGGCGCAACCCAGTTCCATGGCAATGGCTGCATCGGAAGCGGTGCCCACGCCAGCGTCCACGATCACCGGCACTTGCGCTTTTTCCAGAATCAGGTTGATGTTCCACGGGTTCAAAATGCCCATGCCTGAGCCGATCAGGGAAGCCAGCGGCATAATGGCCAAACAGCCCACATCTTCAAGCTTGCGGGCGTAAATGGGGTCGTCGGAGCAATACACCATCACGTCGAAACCATCGGCCACCAGTTCTTTGGCGGCCACCAATGTTTCTTCCATGTCGGGGTACAGGTTGGTGGGGTCGCCCAGCACTTCGAGCTTGCACAGGTTGTGGCCGTCGAGCAATTCGCGGCCAAGTCGCAGGGTACGCACTGCGTCTTTGGCCGTGTAGCAACCCGCGGAGTTGGGCAGGTAGGTGAATTGGCTGGGTGAAATGTAGTCGAGCAGGCTGGCTTCGCCGGCGTTTTGGCCGATGTTGGTACGGCGTATGGCCACAGTTACAATTTCGGAGCCACTTTCAGTGATGGCCTCGCGGGTTTCTTCCATGCTGGCGTATTTGCCAGTGCCCACCAGCAAACGGCTGGTGAACTCACGGTGACCTACTTTCCATGTGTCCTTGGTGTTTTGCATGTTGGGTACTGCTCCTGATGGTTTAGCCGCCGCCCACTGCGACCACAATTTCCAGATTGGCCCCTTGGCTGATGGTTGTGGTGGCGTGCTGGCTTTTTGGCACAATTTCGCCGTTGAGTTCTACAGCAATGCGTTTACCGGTTAACTGGAGGCTTTCCACCAAGTGGGCAACCGTGCTGTTGTTCGGTAATTCACGATTTTCACCGTTGACTGTAACTTGAATCATGGCTTGAGCGAATGAGCTTATGTAAGTTTGTTACTATCGATTAACGCGATAAATAAACTGCATCAATCTTGCTTCCGAGCATTGATTCTCTCATTATCTGAAAACGAAATAACCGCGCGGCGCACAGAAACCGGAGCCTACATGCACTCAGTAGTTCATTTGTTGAAAAGTACCACCTTCCCTAGCGTAAAGCGCTTGAACCTGGAAACCATTCAGGTCAATTTGGGTTACCTGTGCAATCAAAGTTGTACCCACTGCCATGTGAATGCAGGCCCCAATCGCACCGAGTTGATGCAAGACGAGCAAATTGATCAGCTGATTACCCTGATGGATCAGGGTTGGGTGAAAAAGCTTGATTTAACCGGTGGCGCACCCGAAATGAACCCGCGCTTCAAGCGCCTGGTGGTTGCGGCCCGCAAGGCGGGTGTGCATGTGATTGATCGCTGCAACCTGACCATTTTGAGCGAACCGGGTTATGAAGACCTTGCCCAGTTTTTGGCCGACAACGAAGTTGAAATCTTCGCTTCATTGCCGTGTTACCTCGAGGACAACGTAGACAAGCAGCGCGGCAAGGGCGTATTTGATGCCAGTATTGCGGGCTTGCAAAAGCTGAACGCCTTGGGCTATGGCGACAGGCTGCGCTTGACACTGGTGTTCAACCCGCAAGGTCCTGCCTTGCCACCCCCGCAAGAGGCGCTGGAAGCTGATTACAAGGCAGTTTTGTTTGAGAAGTTTGGTATTCGCTTCACCGGTTTGGTGACCATTACCAACATGCCGATTGCCCGTTTTGGCAGCACCTTGATCAGCAAAGGTACGTTTGAAACGTACATGAATACGCTGAAAGGCGCCTACCGGGAAAGCAATCTGGACGCGGTCATGTGCCGCAGTTTGGTGTCGATCGACTACGAGGGCACACTGTACGATTGCGACTTCAATCAACAGTTGGGTTGGCCGGTGCGTGATTCGCAAGGCCGGGCGCTGACTTTGGCTGATTTAACGCAAACTGCTTTGGATTCCATCGAGGTGGTGGTGGGCGACCATTGCTACGGTTGCACGGCGGGTCAGGGCAGCAGTTGCGGTGGTGCCTTGGCGGCTTGATTGCCCGGTGAAGCCAGCGCGGTCTGTTGGCTTTTCTCCATCAGCCGTTTGGCCAGCCGCAAGGCACTTTCAGATTCTTGCGACGCAGATTCAGCAACCTGTTCAACCTGGCTGAGCAAGTTGGACCAAGCGGTTTGATTTACGGCCATGTACTCGGCCAACTTGTTCGATTCATGTTGGCCCATATTGATTTTCTGGCTGGCCAGCACCAAACCTTCAATGGATTCTTTCAGGGCCTGCTGGCTTTGCTCCACCAATTGCTGCAATTGCCGGCTGTTTTCCGGTTCTGTCAGGGTCAATTCCATTTGCGATGCGTCAAGCCGGCCTAAAAGTTGTCGGCTTACTTCGCCCGCCTTGCGCAAACCCTGTGCCGCACTTCGAATGTCGGAGCGCAAACCTTCGAGCTGGGTTTGCATGATTTCCATGTGGTTTTCGGCCTTGGCGTTGCGTTGCTCACTGTTGAGGGTGGATTTCACCACCTGTGTACCTTGGGTAGACAACTGGTGGAATGATTTGGCGAACTGCAACACGGCACGTCCACTTTGATTCAATTCCTCCAGCTGCTGCCCAATTTGCATCAGCGTGCCACGGTGTTCCAGTTGCTGGTTGCTGTTGAGTGCTTTTAATACGCCTTCCAAAGCTGCATGCGCACCTTCCCGTTTCTGGTCGTTTTCTTGTTGGCTGTGCAGTGCCCGGCTTAACATTTGCACCCTGCGGCTTAGGGCCAGGGTTTTTCGGTGGGTGTTCCATTGAATACCCAAGGCAACGCCGATCGCTGCCAACAATGTGGTCAAGCCGAATAGCAAGACCAGATAGCCGTTGGTGGCTTGGGCAATGTGCGATTTGAGTTGTGCGAGTTTGGGCAGGGTGTCAAGGCGCAACTGGATTTCCAGTTGGCGCTGCGTGTCCAGGTTTGAATCAATGCCTGCGACCGGGCGCGAGAGTGCTTCAATACTTTGCGTTAACAACACCTGCAAGGTTTGGCTGTGCAGGCCACCGAACCACTGGATTCCCTTGTTTTGCTGGCTGACCTGTTGGCCAATTCCCAGCAGGGCTTTTAAACCCTGAGGTTGCACGGTTTCACTGCCCGGGCCATTGAGCGCCAGCAATTCTTGTTGAACGCGGCCTTCCACCAGGTTGATTTGGGTCAGTTGGGTATTGCGAATGTTGTCCGATTGGCTTTTGGCAAACAAACCGGCCACCAACAAGACCAAAGCTGCGACCAGCAAGCCCGCAGAAAACTGACCCAGTTGCCGAACAAACTTGGGCCTGACCGGCGTTGGGGCGTGGTCTTCAAACGCTTTGGCAGGGTCGGCTGGTTGTTCGGTCATTGATCCATGGTTTTTTGGTTTTTAGATTTGAGTCATCTCGAAATCTTCTTTGCGGGCCCCGCATTCCGGGCAAACCCAGTTTGGTGGAACATCTTCCCATTTGGTGCCAGGAGCAATGCCTTCATCGGGCACGCCAGCGGCTTCATCGTATACCCAACCGCAAATCAAACAAATCCAAGTATTCATTCTGAGCTACTTCCAGAAAAAAAATTGCAACGGGTGGATAATACTGAGTTTGGCAGCCGACTACAAAGGTTGTCGGTTTTTTTTGGGTTTTGAATGACACTGACCGTACCCTTGGTGCTGACCTTTTCAGCATCGGATCCCACTGCTGGCGCGGGTTTGCAAGCTGATGCCCTGACAGTTTCGGCGCTTGGCGCACATCCTTTGACCATCCTTACCGGGCTGACGGCTCAGAATACCGTGGGTGTTCAGCGCTTCGAGCCATGTTCGGCCGACTGGATCAATGCCCAGTTTAACGTCTTGCTTGAGGACGGTGTCGCGCCAAGTGCGCTCAAAACCGGTGTGTTGGGCAGTTCGGCGGCGGTGGCCGCGGTGTTGAAGGCCAAAGCCTTATGGCCCCATGTGCCACTGGTGGTTGACCCCGTGCGGGCTTCCGGGCGTGGAGATGCTTTTGGCGGACAGGACTTGTTTGATAGTTACAGAAACGAGCTATTCCCGGTGGTTGACCTGTTAACTCCGAATTGGCCCGAGGCCAAGGCATTCACCGGGGCTAAAAATATTGACGAGGCGGCTGAACGCCTGCTGCAAATGGGTTGCAAGGCGGTGCTGTTGAAAGGCGAGCACCTGGACTCAGGCGATGTGGTCAACCGATTGTATGTGGCAGGCAAGCAGCTTGTTGAATTTCCCTGTGAGCGCCTTCCCGGGCAATACCATGGCTCTGGCTGTACATTGGCCAGTGCTTGCGCCGTGGGCCTTGGGCAGGGTTTAAGTGTGCAGGAAGCGGTTGAATTGGCGCTGGAATACACCTGGCAGGCCTTGAGTTACGGGTTCGCCGTGGGTCAAGGGCAGTTGATTCCTGACCGCATGCACCTGATGCAGCATTTGGGAGAGGATGAAGATGAGTGAGCTCGCCAATGAGCCGACCAATGCGCTTGTTCGAGGGGTGTATGCAATTACCCCTGAACGCTCCGCCATCTGGACCCCCGATGCAATTGTGGATTGTGTGGCTGCTGCGCTGGAGGGTGGCGTGCGCTTGTTTCAGTGCAGACAAAAAAATTGGAACCAAGCAGAGTTGATTGAGTTTGTCGGGCAACTGAACTCCCTGTGCGAGAAGTACGATGCGGCACTGATTTTGAATGATGTGCCCTCTGGCGAGTTTTCAAAATTTGACGGTGGCGCGCTGGTGGGTGTGCATCTGGGCAAAACCGACGAAGCCATCTCGCAGGCGCGAAGCCGCCTTGGGGCCAAATGGGTGGTGGGTGCTTCTTGCTACAATCAGTTTGAACTGGCAGAACAAGCTGTGCGCAATGGCGCAAGCTACGTGGCCTTTGGTGCCATGTACCCCAGCGGCACCAAGCCCAATGCGGTGCGGGCTGAACTCGAGTTGTTGTCAAAGGCCCGCGACTTGGGGGTGCCCACAGTGGCCATTGGTGGAATAACACTGGCGCATGTGCCCGAGTTGATGAAAGCTGGTGCCCATGCGGTGGCGGTGGTGAATGGTTTGTTTGGCGTGAAGCCGGATGGGGCGCAGGTTTGCAGTGTGGCGCAGCAGTGGGTGGATGCAGTGGAAACGCAGTATTAATAATTTGGAGTTTCAACAATGAGTGGTCAAGAAGTGAGCCAAAACGAAGTGCTGTTTGAACGCGCACAAAAAACAATTCCTGGCGGTGTGAATTCACCCGTGCGTGCTTTTCGTTCTGTTGGTGGTACACCCCGATTTTTCAAGCGTGCGAATGGCCCTTATGTGTGGGACGCGGATGACAAACGCTACATCGACTACATTGGCTCGTGGGGCCCCGCTGTATTGGGCCACGCCCACCCGGACGTAATCAAGGCAGTGCAAGAAGCCGCTGTGGGTGGTTTGAGCTTTGGCGCGCCCACCGAGGGCGAAATTGTGATGGCTGAAACGCTGTGCGAGATGTTGCCTTCGCTGGAGCAGGTGCGCCTGGTCAGTTCCGGTACCGAAGCCACCATGAGTGCCATTCGATTGGCCCGTGGCTTTACAGGCCGCGACACCATTGTGAAATTCGAAGGCTGTTACCACGGCCATGCCGACAGCTTGTTGGTGAAGGCGGGTTCTGGTTTGTTGACTTTTGGCAACCCCACCTCGGCCGGTGTGCCTGAAGATTTTGCCAAGCACACGCGCGTGCTGGACTACAACAATGTGGAGCAGTTACACGCGTTGTTCAAGGCCGGCGGCAGCAGCATTGCCTGTGTCATCGTAGAGCCGGTAGCGGGCAATATGAATTTGATCAAGCCCACGCGCGAGTTTTTGAATACTTTGCGCGACTTGTGCACCCAGCATGGAGCCGTGCTGATATTTGACGAGGTGATGACTGGTTTCCGCGTGGGGCCGCAAGGTGTGCAGGGCGTGTACGGCATCACGCCTGATTTGACCACGCTAGGCAAAATTATTGGTGGCGGCATGCCCATGGGTGCATTCGGTGGTCGCAAAGACATCATGGCCTGTATTGCGCCGTTGGGACCTGTTTACCAAGCGGGTACTTTGAGTGGCAACCCGGTTGCGGTGGCTGCAGGTTTAACCACCATGTGCCTGCTTAAGCAGGAAGGCTTTTACGAAAAGCTGGAAACTCAAACCCGCAAATTGGTGGAGGCCTTTAACCAGGTGGCGTATGCGCATGGCGAAACCTTCTGTGCAGACAGCATTGGCGGCATGTTCGGCATTTATTTCAGCGAAAAAGTACCCACCAGTTTTGCGGAAGTGAGTGCGTCGAATCGGGATCGCTTCAACAAATTTTTTCACGCTATGTTGGATGCCGGAGTTTACCTGGCGCCGTCGGCTTACGAGGCTGGGTTTGTGTCGGTGACGCACGACGATTCAGTGGTTGAGGCCACCAAGGTGGCGATTGACAAGGCGTTTGCGGCGATTAAGTAAGTTCACTGTTGCGAGTAAAGCCCCGCTCAGGTTCAAGCGGGGGCTTATTTTTTCTGTGTTGCAATATTGTAGATTGCGGCTTGTTCTTCTAGTCGCTCGGCCAACCACACTTTGATGATGGATTGACGAGTCACGCCCACCCTGTTTGCCTCTCTGTCCAGAGATTCAATCATCCACTCCGGGAAATCGACATTGACGCGTCTTTGCTGATTTGGACGGTGTGCCGACCCTAGGTCTAAATGTTCGGTGATGTTGGCTGCGCCTTCATCAAATTTTTTATCAAATGTTTTAGCTTTCATATAAAGCGACCTCTTCATTTCGTGCACGTCTCACCGAGATGATTCGAAGATTGCCATTTCGTCTGGTAAACACAGCAGTCCAGATTTTTGAATCAATTCGTCCAATCGCGATTGATCGGGGTTCATCGACTGTTTTTGCATCGATCTGTATCAAACACGGATCTGCCCAAAGTGCTTGTGCTTCGACAAAGTCGATTCCGTGTTTTGTGTGGTTACTTCTGCTTTTGGTCGAATCAAATTCAAAGTTCGGAATTGGTATAAAATTTATACCTTAAATGTATGTTTTTAACAATCATTAGTGCTTTTTTCAGAGAACTTGTTCCATAAAAAAACCGCCCGGGTTTGCACCCAAGGCGGTTTTTTTATTTGTGGGGTGTTGCTTAGCAGACCAACAAGTACACCATGTACAAGGTGATGAACACTTGAATCAAGAAGAAGGTAGCGCGTAGCATTACCAAAATAAATGAAGTGCCAAGAAGATGTGAAATGCTTTGCGCGATGCGGGCGTACAGAACAAACACGGCAATCGCGCTGATCGCTTCAATTTCACCCATTAGCCCAGCCATCGCCACAACGCCTGCAAACACCGGGAAGTTTTCCAGGCAATTCAGGTGGGCAGATTTTGCTCGCTGCAAGAACATCGGGTCGATTGGTTCTTTGCCACGCTCCCAGCTGTCAATACGCTTTTGGCCCAGCAAGGCTTGGGGCACCCGCGGCAGGGCATAGAACAACGCCAGAACTAAAATCCATCCGGCGTAAAGCAATACGGTGGTGTAAGCGTTCACTGTTTTGTCTCCTTCTTGTTGATTGAATCCGTTTGTGTGCTTGAAATTTCACCGCTGATTATGGGTGAAGGCACTTGCACTGACCATCATAAGTTCGGACAAAAACCGATTTCACTCTTTCTGTTTTTTCACCACTGCATATCGCTCAAGCGTTTTCTTCCTCGCCACATCATGTTCCACCACAGGCCTTGGGTAGGTTTCGCCCAGCACAACCCCTGCCATTTGCAGCTCGAACGGCGGGCATTCAGCGGGGTTGTGAATGTACTTGTTGGAAAGCTTGCTCAGTTCGGGGCAGTACTTGCGAATGAATTTGCCGTCGGCGTCAAATTTTTCAGACTGACTGTGGGGGTTGAATATGCGGAAGTAGGGTTGCGCATCGCAGCCTGTGCTGGCAGCCCATTGCCAGCCACCATTGTTGGCGGACAAGTCAAAGTCGTTCAATTGTTCAGCGAAATAACGCTCGCCCCAGCGCCAGTCAATCCCAAGGTCTTTGGTCAAAAAGCTGGCGGTGACCATGCGTAGCCGGTTGTGCTGGAAGCCGGTTTGGTTCAATTGGCGTTGCGCTGCGTCGACCAGGGGGTAGCCTGTCTTGCCTTCACACCAGGCCTTGAAAAGGCGTTTTGCCTTCTCATCATCATCCCAGCGAATTTGGTCGTATTCAGGCTTAAAGGCTTTTTCGGCAGCATCGGGGCGGTGGTAAATGATCTGGAAGTAGAAGTCGCGCCAAATCAACTCGTTCAGCCAGCCCATGGCACCTTCGCTGCCATCGAATTTGAACCGGTCATAGGCCGCCTTGGCCAGCCTGCGAATGGAAATGGTGCCAAAGCGGTTGTGCACACTCAGGTAGCTCACCCCTTTCACCGCAGGAAAGTCTCTTTTGTCCTTGTATTTGTCGATGCGCTCCAGAAAATCCTCAAATGCATCGAGTGCACCTTCTTCGCCGGGTTTGATCATGTCCAGCAAATTGGTGCGCGTGAATCCCATGTCTTCCAGACTGGGGGACGGCAGGTTCTTGTCGGCCGTCAAAGAATCAATGTGCGCCTCGCTGGGGTAGGGGGTTAGGTGGAATGCATCCAGTTTTTTCAGGCAGGCGTTTTTGAATGGCGTAAACACACTAAAAAACTTACCGGCCTGGGTCAAAACCTCGTCCTCTTCAAAAATGGCCTGGTCTTTAAAGCGGAACAGTTCAATACCCTTGCCCTGTAAGGTTTTGCCAACCGTAATGTCACGGTCAATGGCAGCCGGTTCATAGTCTTTGTTGGTGAACACGGCCTGCACACCCAGTTTCAAAGCCAGTTCGGGAATCGTTTTCTCGGCGTGGTCGTGCACCAGGTGCAGGTCGCCGCCAAAGTCCTGAAGTTTTTTCTTCAAGGCCATGCAGCTTTCCCAAATGAACTCAACCCGGCGGTCGGCTTTGTTGCTTAGTGCATCCAGAATGGTTCTGTCGAAAACAAATACGCAATGCACCTGTTTGCAGTGCTTCAGGGCGTAGAACAGCGCGGCGTTGTCGTGGGTACGCAAGTCGCGTCGGAACCAAACAAGACCTTTGGCGTACTCGCCTGGCTTGGGTTGGGTAGATAAAGGGTGGTTCTCGAGAAGTGATGCAGCCATGGGGAACAACTTAAATTGGGTTGGTCTGTGCGCTTTAAGGAGGGTAGAGGAACGCCTACCCACTTTTGCACAGTTAAAAGGCATTACAATTTTGGCATGAGCGAGACCGAAATTTCTACACCCACTGAATTTAGCTTGTCTGGTCAGTTGTTGATCGCCATGCCGAATATGCTCGACCCCAGTTTTGCGGGGTCCGTGGTGTATTTGTGTGAGCACTCTGGCAAGGGTGCCATGGGTTTGGTCATTAACCGACCAACCGACCTGCCCATTGAAGGTTTGCTCGAGAAAATCAATGTGGACATTGAAGGCTACTTGCCTACGCATTACCCGGTCATGATGGGCGGGCCCGTTGCCGCCGAGCGCGGTTTTGTGCTGCACACCGAGCCTTTGAGCTGGAACTCCTCCCTGAAGGTGAACGACGAAATTTCCCTGACCACCTCGCGCGATATTCTTGAAGCCGTGGCCCGCGGCGAAGCGCCCGGCAAATGGCTGATCACCTTGGGCTATGCGGGTTGGGGCGAGGGGCAACTTGAAGAAGAGCTTGCCCAGAATGCATGGCTGACCGTCTCGGCCAATCACGAAATATTATTCGACACGCCTTTGGAAGAGCGATTTGCCAGCGCCTACGCCATGCTGGGCATCGACCCCGCCTTGATGAGCGGTTCCGCGGGGCATGCGTAACAAGATGCAAACACCCAAGCCTACCCAATACCTGGCTTTTGATTTTGGATTAAAACGAATTGGTGTCGCATTCGGTAATTCGCTGACCAAAACGGCCAGCGGTGTGGCGGTGGTCGAGGCGCAAAACGACGATCAACGATTTGGCAAAATTGAAAGTTTGATCAAAGAATGGCAGCCAGAAGGTTTGGTGGTGGGAGTACCACGCCAGCCTGACGGTGCCAGCAACGAATTAACCACTCGATGCGAACGCTTTGCCCGTCAACTTGAGGGGCGTTTTGCCCTGCCGTGTGCCATGGTGGACGAGCGTTACACCAGTGCGATCATGGAAAGCTGCATGGGAGGCAAGGCCGCCCGCGAGAACAAGGGCCGAGTCGACATGGGCAGTGCCTGCCTGATTCTGGAACAATTTTTTCTGGAGGGACGATGAGCCTGCCCAACCCCGAAGCCCTGTATGCCCGATTGCGAGATCAAATTGAGAAAGCCTTTCCTGACCGCTCCGAATTGGGTTTGATCGGCGTTCACAGTGGTGGCGCATGGATCGCTGAACGCTTGCACAAAGACTTGAACTTCAGCTTGCCTTGCGGATTTCTGGACAGCGCTTTTTACCGTGACGACTTTTCCGAGCGTGGGTTAAAAGAGACGCCCAAACCTGCAGAGGTTCCATTTGACGTACAGGGACGCACCATTTTGTTGGTGGACGATGTGCTGTACACCGGTCGAACCACGCGTGCCATTGTGAATCACCTGTTCGATTTTGGTCGCCCCGCAAAAATTGAGCTGGCCGTGTTGCTGGATCGTGGTGGCCGAGAGTTGCCGATTGATGCACAGTACGTGGGCAAGCACTTGCCCTTAAAACCAAATGAAGCGTTTGTATTGACCCAAGATGATCAAGGTGCTTTCCGCCTGGAGCTGGAGGTAAAACCAAATTGAATAACCCTCAACTGAACGCCGCGGGTGAACTGATTCACCTGTTGAGTATTGAAGGGCTGCCCAAGGCGATGATCCATCGCATTCTGGACACGGCAGAGTCATTTTTGTCGGTGACCGATCGCGAAGTGAAACAAGTCCCTTTACTGCGCGGTAAATCGGTGTTCAATGTGTTCTTTGAGAATTCCACCCGAACCCGTACCACGTTCGAGATTGCGGCCAAGCGTTTGTCCGCCGATGTGGTGAACTTGAACATTGGTTCGTCGTCGACCAGCAAGGGTGAGTCGCTGATCGACACCATCGACAACCTGGCAGCCATGTCGGCTGACATGTTTGTGATGCGCCACTCGGAAAGCGGCGCGCCAACCTTCATGGCCCAGCACTTGAACCGCACCAGTGGCGGCACCATTCATGTGATCAACGCAGGCGATGGTCGGCATGCCCACCCCACGCAAGCGCTGCTCGACATGTACACCATTCGCCACTACAAAAAAGATTTCACCAAATTGCGTGTCGCGATTGTTGGCGATATTTTGCACAGTCGGGTGGCACGTTCAGATATTCACGCATTGACCACGCTGGGTTGTCCGGAAGTGCGCGCAGTAGGCCCCAGCACCTTGCTGCCAAACCACTTGGACAACATGGGTGTGCGTGTATGCCACGACCTGGTGGAAGGCATCAGGGATTGCGATGTCATCATCATGCTGCGCTTGCAGAAAGAGCGCATGACAGGCGCGCTGATTCCTTCTGCCCAAGAATATTTCAAGCATTTTGGTTTGACCGAAGAGAAGTTGCGCCATGCCAAACCCGATGCAATTGTTATGCACCCAGGCCCCATGAACCGCGGGGTTGAAATTGATTCTGCGGTGGCCGATGGTCCCCAAAGCGTGATCTTGAATCAGGTGACTTTCGGGATTGCGGTGCGCATGGCGGTGATGAGTATTCTGGCGTCGTCCAGCAAAAGCGCTTAAATTGAACAACGAGGACAAACAATGCGAGTGTTGATTTCTGGCGGACGTGTGATTGACCCCAGCATCGGTATCGATGCGATCATGGATGTTGCCGTGGCCGCAGGCCGCGTGGTGGCGGTGGCCCCCAAAAGTGAAATGCCCGCCGACTTCGCGCCCAGCAAAACCATTGACGCCACTGGCTTGTGGGTATTCCCCGGGCTGGTGGACTTGTCTGCACGCCTTCGTGAGCCCGGCTATGAATACCGCGCCACGCTGGAAAGCGAAATGGAAGCGGCCATGGCGGGTGGCATTACCTCGCTGGTGTGTCCACCTGATACAGAACCCGTGCTGGACGAACCTGGCTTGATCGAAATGCTCAAGTTCAAGGCCCGCCAATTGAACCTGTCCAAGGTGTACCCGCTGGGCGCCCTGACCACGGGTTTAAGTGGCGAAACGTTGACCGAAATGGCCGAACTGACAGAAGCGGGTTGTGTTGGTTTCAGCCAGGCGGAATCGCCCATTCGCGATTTGCGGGTGCTGTTGCAAGCCATGAAGTACGCCCGCAACTTTGGGCTCACGGTTTTTTTACGCCCAACCGAACCCAACTTCAGCAAAGGCGGTGTGGCCCACGCGGGTGCTTATGCTTCTCGCATGGGCTTGAGCGGTATTCCCGTGATGGCGGAAACGATCGCTTTACAGGCCTATTTTGAGCTTGTGCGGGCCACCGGTACGCGCATGCACATTTGCCGCATCAGTTCTGCCAAGGGTATTGAGCTGGTTCGTCAAGCCAAGGCGGAAGGCTTGCCGGTCACTTGCGATGTGGCAATTCACCATGTGCATTTGACCGATTTGGACATTGGCTTTTTCGACCCCAATGCCCACCTGATTCCGCCTTTGCGGGAACAACGCGACCGGGACGCCATTCGCGCCGGTTTGCTCGATGGCACCATTGATGCCATTTGCTCGGACCACACCCCCGTGGACGACGACGCCAAGTTATTGCCGTTTGCCGAAAGCGAAGCCGGTGCAACCGGGCTTGAACTCTTGTTGACCTTGGCGGTGAAATGGATGCGTGAGCAAAATGTGCCGCCTGCTCGAATTGTGGAATTGTTGTGCGGCAACCCAGCCGACATTATTAAAGTTCAGGCAGGCAGCCTGCGCACTGGCATGCCGGCAGACCTTTGTTTGTTCAACCCCGATGTGGACTGGGTGGTGGGTGAAGCAAGTTTGATCAGCCAGGGCAAACACACGCCATTCAATGGTTTTCCCATGCAGGGCAAAGTACAACTGACCATGGTCAACGGGAATGTAGGCTACAGCAGCCTTGATAAAAGCAAAATGAAAGTGTTGGCGGCTTAAGGGCTTTCAGGCTTAGGGACTTCAAGGCATGCGTAAAGTGTTCATGTTGCTTCGTCTGGTGACGCATCTGTTGTACGGTTTTGTAGTGGCTTTGGTGTTTTGGCCGTTGTTGGGCAAGGCTTTGAGGCAGGGCGTTGAAAAGCGTTGGGCACGCCAATTACTGGGCATTTTGAATGTGCAGGTGAAAGTGGTGTACGAATCGGCGGAATCAAATTACGCCATTCACCAACCCTGTTTGCTTTACAGCACCCATGTGTCCTGGCTCGATATTTTTGCGTTCAACAGCATTCATCCTGTGACCTTCATTGCCAAGTCTGAAATTTCAAAATGGCCCATTGGTGGTTTGCTGGCCAAGCGCAGCGGCACGCTGTTTATTGAGCGGGGCAAACGCCACGCCGTGCGCGATGTGATTCACGCTGCGGTGAAAGTGCTGGGCACGGGGCGCTGTGTGGCTGTGTTTCCCGAAGGAACAACCGGGCCTGGCGATGCGCCTTTGCATTTCCACAGCAACTTTGTGCAACCCGCCATTCAGGCCCATGTGCCTATGTTGCCTGTGAGCTTGCAGTACTTTACCCCCGATGGACAGTTTTCAGCCGAGCCCGCCTTTGTGGGCGAGCAAACGCTGCTGGAGAACATTCAGGTTTTGATGAACAGCAAGACCGGTTTCGTGGTGCAGTTGTACATTCATGCACCAATTGATACCGATGGGCGAACCCGGCATGAACTCAGCGATGAAGCGCACCTGAAGATCTGTGAATTGTGCCGGCAAACCAGTGGTGCAAGTTCAAGCGAGTAGGCCGGGTTTAAGGAATGGCAGGCAAGGGTGGCTCGACTGCTTCTACCTGAATAATGGCTTCATCTTCAAGCCGCAGCGCCGTCAGTTGCCCGCCCCACACACAACCTGTGTCCAGACAATATCCCGCCTTGTTTTTCAGCGCCCCCAGTGTAGACCAGTGTCCAAATACAATTGGCCCTTCGTTTGCAAACTCGCGTGGGGTATCAAACCAAGGCTTCAGGTCGGGCGGCGCGTCGGCAGGTTCCAGTTTGTATTTGAAATCAATTTTGCCGTCGTCGCGCACCATGCGCATGCGGGTAAACACATTCACAATCAAACGCAGGCGATCAAATCCTTCGAGGGTGGGGTCCCAACGATTGGGCTTGTTGCCATACAATTCGGCCATGAATGTTTTCCATTCGGGGCCCGCCAGCATTTGTTGCACTTCACCGGACAACTGAACGGCATCGCTGAAACTCCATTGGGCCAGAATGCCCGCATGCGTCAGCAAAGCATTGTGCAGTGCGTGGTTAACGTTCGGCAGGCGCAAGGCCAAAGGCTGGCTGCGTAGCCAATCAACCAGTTCCTGGCCGTCGGGCGCGTTGACCACTTCAGCAATGGTGTCGCTTTCGTGGCTGCGGCCACTGTTGCACCACAGGGCCAACAGGTGCAAGTCGTGATTGCCCAGCACGGCGTGGGCGCGTTCCCCCAGGCTTTTTACAAACCGCAGGGTATCCCGCGATTTTGGGCCGCGATTCACCAGGTCGCCTGCAAACCACAGCTCGTCAAGCTGGGGGTTGAATTGCACCTTGTCCAAAAGCTTGAGTAAAGAATCCAGACAACCTTGAACGTCGCCAATCACATAGTTGGCCATATTGAAAACAAACCAAAACAACGAAAGTAGTATTATGCCTTGTGTATGTGCTTTCAATGCGACAAGGCCATTGCGTCTTCTTTTTCCTTATTCGACTAATTCAGGTATTCACCCATGAGCATCTCCTCCTCCATTTTCAAGGCCTATGACATTCGCGGCATTGTGGACGATACATTGACCGAGGACGCAGCCTATTGCGTAGGCCGTGCTTTGGGGCAATTGGCACTAAGCCGTGGCAAGAACGAGGCAGTGGTAGGGCGCGACGGTCGCCTCTCAGGCCCTCGCCTGTGCGGTGCTTTGGCTGACGGGTTTCGCGATGCCGGTGTGAATGTTGTGGATGTTGGCATGGTGGCCACCCCCTTGGTTTATTTTGCAACCTTCTTGCTGGGCAATGGCACCGGGGTGCAGGTCACCGGCAGCCACAACCCCCCGCAGTACAACGGCCTGAAAATGATGGTGGCGGGTGAAACGCTGTATGGCGATACCATTCAGGGTTTGCTGAAATGGATTCAAAATGAAAAGCCTGTGCGTGGCGTGGTGCCTGGTGTGCAGCGTGGCGGCTACCGCGAGCTGAATGTGTGGCCCGATTACCTGGGTAATATTCTGGGCCACATTAAACTGGCGCGCCCCATGAAAATTGCAGTCGATTGCGGCAACGGAGTGGCTGGCGCATTTGCCAAAACCCTGTACGAAGCCTTGGGCTGTGATGTCACCGAATTGTTTTGTGAAGTGGATGGCAACTTTCCCAACCACCATCCCGACCCTGCTCACCCTGAGAACCTGCAAGACCTGATTGCCTGCGTGAAAAACGGTGATGCTGAAATTGGTTTGGCTTTTGACGGTGACGGTGACCGCCTGGGTGTGGTGACCAAAGACGGCGAAATCATTTACCCCGATCGACAGCTGATTTTGTTTGCACGCGATGTGATCGCACGCAACCCGGGTGCCATGGTGATTTACGATGTTAAGTGCACGCGCCATGTGGCCAAGGCTGTGAAAGCAGCGGGCGGCGAACCCTTGATGTGGAAAACAGGACATTCCCTGATCAAAGCCAAGTTAAAGGAAACTGGGGCACCGCTTGCTGGCGAGATGAGTGGCCACGTGTTTTTCAAAGAACGCTGGTTTGGTTTTGATGACGGTCTGTATGCAGGTGTGCGTCTGCTTGAAATTCTGTCGCGCGGCAGTGATCCCAGCGCAGAATTGAATGCGCTCCCGAACTCATCCAGCACGCCTGAATTGCAGTTGCAAACTGCCGAAGGCGTGAACTTTGAAATCGTCAAGCGCTTGCAAGCTGAAGGAAAGTTTCCGACTTCAGAATCCGTGAATACCATTGATGGTGTGCGTGCAGAATATGCAGATGGCTTCGGGCTTGCACGCCCGTCCAATACAACACCGGTGGTGGTCATGCGCTTTGAAGCCGACAGTGATGAAGCATTGGCACGCATTCAAGGTGAATTCAAGGCGGCTATTCTTGCCGTGGCCCCCGACGTTAAATTGCCTTTCTAAATGAGTACCGTGAACGATTCTGAAATGATCGAGGCCACTCGGCTGTGGGTGGAGCAGGTGGTTGTGGCCTTTAACCTGTGCCCATTCGCAAAACGAGAATTGGTGAAAAACCGGGTGCGTTTTGTGGTGAGCCAGGCAGTTGATGAAGCCACTTTGCTGGATGAGCTGGCACATGAATTGGCGCTGCTGAATGTGGATGAATCAGTGGAAACCACTTTGCTTCTTCATCCCCGGGTATTGCAGGATTTTTACCAGTACAACGATTTTCTGGAATTGGCTGACCAACTCTTGGTGGATATGGACCTGGAAGGTGTGTATCAAGTGGCCAGCTTTCATCCGGAGTATCAATTTGGCGGCACAGAACCTGACGATGCCGAAAACTACACGAACCGTTCCCCCTACCCAATGCTTCACCTGCTGCGTGAAGACAGTTTGAGCGACGCAATCGACAGCTACCCGGAAGTTGATTTGATCCCGGAGCGCAATATTGAATGCATGAATGAGCAAGGTGCGGAGAAAATGCGTGCTTTGCTTGAAGCCTGCTTGCGCAACGATTCTGGGGCAGATCGCTGATTCTGAGTTTGCTTCACATTGTCAATTAACGTTACAAGTTGGAAAACATGGCCAAAGCCAATCCAGAGAAATTGAACTGGAAAGTGTCGATTGTTGATTTGATGAAGTTGTTGGGATTGGACGGCAGTTTGGCAGCGCGCAAGGAATTGGCCGCTGAGTTGGGATGCCCGGCCGAGAAAATGGGCGATTCTGCTCACATGAACATGTGGCTGCACAAAACTGTGCTTCAAAAACTGGCGGACAACGGGGGCAACATTCCGGCTGATTTGCGGGATTGATTGTTGAATATTTGTTGATGAATAAAACGGTTGTGGTGCCACACACCACAATCTTTCAGATTTGGTGTTTGACTCTAATCCGAGAAAAGAAAACAGCCGCCTTAACGCAAAGTAAAGCGGTGGTTATATTTCCGCGGTTTTTGAGTTTTTCTTCTAGTCCAAAACCTTGGATGTAACTTTGGAGTTTCGAGGAAAGCCTCGAAAAATCTAGTTGAAAGGAAATCGGGGTGCTTGCAAACTAAGGGCTCACATCCCTCCTCTTTTGCTTCTGAGGTTTGCCCGATTAACCATATCGGGCATTTTTTTTGCCTATTTTCTGGGCACTGTTTCCCAATTCAAGTAGCATTGCGCCTGTAACAAACAAGCGATCAAGCCGTGGCCACATACACAGTCAAAGAGATGTTTTATACCCTGCAAGGCGAAGGCGCCCAAGCTGGCAGGGCGGCTGTATTTTGCCGGTTTGCAGGCTGTAATTTGTGGACGGGTCGCGAAGAAGACCGGGCAACAGCTGTTTGCAAGTTTTGTGACACGGATTTTGTCGGCACCGATGGCGTGGGTGGGGGCAAATTCAAGGATGCAGCAGCGCTGGCGCTGGCCATTGCCAATGCATTTGAAGGCGATTCAACATGGAACAGACCCTATGTGGTGTTTACTGGTGGAGAGCCCACGCTGCAGTTGGATACAGCCTTGATTGAGGCAGTGCATGCCCAGGGATTCGAGATTGCCATTGAAACCAACGGCACCTTGCCTGTGCCTGCGGGCGTGGACTGGATTTGCGTCAGCCCGAAATTTGGCAGTGAGCTGGTGCAAACCACCGGCCACGAATTGAAAGTGGTGGTACCGCAGTTGGGCCAAGACCTGGATGCATTGGGTCAACTGGATTTTGAGCATTATTTTGTGCAAGCCATGGACGACGCTGAACCAGCCAGGAAAGCAAAGAATATGCAGGTGGCCATTCAAACCTGCCTGCACAAACCCCAGTGGCGTTTGAGCGTTCAAACCCACAAAGTGATCGGAATGCCATGAAAGTATTCAAGCAATTTACCTTTGATGTAGCCCACCAATTGCCAGACTGGCCCGGTCTACATGGGCACAGCTACACCGCCGAGGTGTGGTTTGAAGGTCCAGCCAAAGATGGTTATGTGGTGCCTGAAAGCCTGCTGAGCGAGCAGGTGGGCGCTGTGCACAAGCGCCTTGATCATTCTTATTTGAATGAATTTATTGAGCTGCCCACCTCGGAAAATATCGCCCGCTGGATTTGGGATCAGCTTCGCCCGGTCGGACCTTTGATCAAAGTGAAAGTGTTTCGCGGGTCAATCGGGTTCGGGGTTGAGTTTGACCTGGAAGATGCGAAGGCGGAAGGCCGGGCGTGAGGTAAAAATATTACGCCAAAATTTTCTTCGCCTTGTCGCTGGTGATCTGCTGCGCCCACACAAACTGCCTTGAGTCGTCGGCAGTCATTGGTCGGGCCAGTCCAAAACCCTGTAGTTCAAGTACACCCGATTCAATCAGAAAGTCCCGTTGCTCGGCGGTTTCAACGCCTTCAGCCACCACGCCCAGGCCAAGCGCCTTCGCCATGGCCAATACGGTTCGGGACAAGATAACGCTGTCGGTTTTGTTGGGCAAATTGCTCACAAACGAGCGGTCGAGTTTGATGGATTGAACCGGCATGCGGTGCAGGGTGGCCAGCGAGGAATAACCCGTGCCGAAATCATCGATCGACAAAGAAACGCCCAGTTCATGCAAGCGGTTCAGGTCTTGTAAAACAGTGTCCTGATTCTGCATCAATACGGTTTCGGTCAATTCAAGCTCAAGCAGTTTGGGTGGCAGGCCACTCAGTTTAAGCACCTTTTCGACAGTACCGCACAGTTTGCCATCCAGCAATTGGATACCCGATACATTCACAGAAACACTGATTGGATTCTTCAGTTTTTTATTGGTGTCTTTCAGCCATTTGCAGGCTTTGCGCATGACCTGTTCACCCATGGGAATGATCAGTCCTGTTTCCTCGGCGATCGGAATGAACTGGGCAGGGGGAATCAGCTCGCCAGTGCGTGAACGCATGCGAGCCAGGGCCTCAACGGAACAAATGGAGCCGTTGGCATTGAATCGCGGTTGGTAATGCAATTCGATGCGGTCGTGCAAAATTGCATCGTGCAAATCATTTTCCAGATCAACCTTGGTTTGCAAGGTGGCACTCATATTCGTGTGGAACACGCGCACCGTATTTTTCCCGGCCTGCTTGGCCTGATACATCGCAATGTCGGCATGTTTCAGCAAGCCCTCAACATCGGTGGCATCGGTTGGAAACAGGGCCACACCCACAGAGGCACCCACATAAATTTTCTTTTCACCCAGCTCAAACGGTTTTTTGCTGACGGCATCTACCACCTTGCGGCCCACATTGAATGCGGTGTCTTGGTCGGCAATGTAGGGCAGGGTGATTACAAATTCGTCGCCCGACAAACGGGCAACAATGTCTGAACTTCGAACCACGCTGCGCAAGCGTTTGGATACGGCAATCAGCAGGTCGTCTCCCCGGTCATGGCCAAGCGTGTCGTTCACCGCTTTAAAGCCGTCCAGGTCGATGAACAGCAAGCCCAGTTTGAAGTCCTGAACCTGGTCGTTGCCAAGCAGTTCTTGCAGGGTTTGCGACAAGGCCAGGCGGTTGGGAAGACCCGTTAACGGATCGTGTGTGGCTTGATGCCGCATTTTGCTTTCACTGCGCTTGATCGAACTGATGTCGGTGAAGAAAATCGAGATCAGCTCGTCGCTGGGGTAAGCCTTTACTTGGTACCACATGTCATTGGCGGGGTCTTGCCACTGAAATGTTTCAGGCTGCATGCTGCCTTTGGCCTGATTCACATATT
Source organism: Limnobacter sp. G6BE5S (assembly GCF_058448965.1). Lineage (NCBI taxonomy): Bacteria > Pseudomonadati > Pseudomonadota > Betaproteobacteria > Burkholderiales > Burkholderiaceae > Limnobacter > Limnobacter sp. G6BE5S. The sequence continues at coordinate 425,866 of NZ_JBZFLM010000003.1, read as the reverse complement.
TAAACAGCGGTGTTTTCTTCAAGTGGGGGGCACGTTCCCACACCATTCGACCCAGCAAAAGTGCAGCACTTTTGCCCAGCAATTCGGCGCCTTTCTCATTCAGGTAGTTCACGTAGCCATTCATGTCGATGGCAAAAAATGCATCGTCCATGGACTCAAGAATGTTGTTGATTCGTTCTTCGCTTTTCAGCAAGGCTTCTTCAAGATGAATATTGCTCGAACGGCCAATCAGGAGAATGTCTGCACCAATACAGGCAGCTGTCCAGTCGAAGTACACCACATCATTGAAGGTGTTGCGCAGGCGAAAGGAACCATCGGTAGAGCCGGTTTGATATTTCACCTGGTCAAGTACCCGCTTGAACTGACCTACATCGGTTCGAAACACCAGGTTTGCAGCATCCAGGTTTTGCAGTTGTTCGCTGCTTTGCCCCAAAAACTCCTCCAGCGAAGGGCTGACCTTTTTGATTCGCCCTTTGTCGTCAACACTGAGTAACACGCTGGTTGGAATTTTTTTGTCGGCGCTCTCGGCTGAATCAAGCCGTTGCTCTGGGGTGTTGGTCGTTGGCAGTGCCGATGACGGTTTGCCATGCTTGACCTCTTGTTCGTGAAGCACGCCAAATTCGCCATGGGCCAGCATTTGCAAACGAAACCACTGCTCATTCACCTTGACATGGCCGGTCCAGCCTTGTTGGCGAAGCAAGGCGTTGGACAGGGCGCGGTAAATGGACATGCCATACCGGCTCACAATTAATTCACCGCCCGATTTGAATCCCAGTTCTTGCCGAAACAGTTTGCTTGCAGCGATCAGGCTGAGTTCATCCGTGACGTGTCCCAACAAGGCGTAGCGAAAGGCTCCACTGTCCAGCAATTCATTGATCAGTGGATCATCCAGAATATTGCTCAGGCTCATACATCGAACCTCGAAAGCCGCTTCTCCATTTCACGCATCAAATCATCGGAGCGCAAAATGGTTTGAACCGTGCTGGCCAGCGTACGGAATGCACTCTCGGTGCGCGTTTGCATGCCTTCCATGGCACCCAGAACTTCCCAGCCCTGGCGTTGATTGCCATGACCATTTTCAACCCATTGGTGCGTTGATCTGTCGATCGACACCAGCTGATTTTCAATGGCACTCAGACCACTTTTCAGAACATCCATCCTGCCCATGAAAGCATTGGTACGCTCATTCAGATTGTCCAGTGTTGTCAGGGTGGCTTGCAGTTGTTGGGCAGCGCCTGGCGACAGCTCTTTCTGGACTTCCTTGTGCAAGGCCTGTATTTGCTGGCTTGAATCAAATGCCTGTTTGCTGATGCGTTGCAACTGCTCCAAAGATTGATTCAGTTCATTGAGCAGATCAAAACTGTCCTCTGTGACCTTTTTGGACAATTCAGCAGTGCTTTGACCCATGCGTGTTTGATTGCCCAGACTTTGGACGAAGTCGCGCAGCTTTTTGGAAGCCAGCGAACTCTCTTCCAGCTGCTGGTTGTTGTCCGAGCCCAATTCTTTGGCAATTTGCGACAATTCGCGAATGTCGGTCCGGAGCATTTTGAATGCAGCAACCACGAACGCCATGTTGTCGGCGTAATCATTGAACACCTGGCCCATGGGGGATGTTCTGCCCAGTTCATCGGTTTGTGCGCGAACCCGCAGGTTAATGCCTTTCTCTTTGTCCAGATAGGCCAGTAATTTGGTGCTTTCTTCGGCAGCCAGTGCGTGTTGGCGAAGCACCTGTGCAATCACTGTGAGCAGCAGCACTTCGGTGGCGATATAGAAACTATGAAGGGCTACTGCGGGCAGACCTGAAAAGGGGCCGCGAAATATATAACAGTCGAAACCAGCTTGTTGAAGCATGTCGAACACAATGTGATGAATCACAATGAACAGGCCCATGCTGAGCAGGGGGCGTGTATCCCGATAGGCCAGCATGACTGGCAGCAACATGAAAAAACTGAAATGATATTCAGGCAAACCGCGTGAAATGTGCACGTGCAGTGCGCCCATGCCGACCAGCAGCAGCGCATTGATGTGCATGGTCAAGGGGTGGCCTGCATACAGCCGGGTGACCACCAGGCTGCCTAGAAACAAAGGAATTCCCCAGCCGAGGGCTTGGGCAATGTTGTTGTAGGCAAAGCCTTCCAGCGCAGCAAATGCAAGGCAAACAAAACTGACCACCACGCACAGCCAGTCGGCATTGATGCGTATTGAGGCGAAATCAGTGGCGTTGGCTGCCGCGCCAGACAGCTTGCTTAAAAATGCGAAAAACCCGCTAGAGGGTAGTTGCACCCGGGTGTGGGAGGCGTGTTGTTTCAGGGCCGAGTGCTGGGCATGCATGGTGAATTCTCGAAATTGACTTTGTCCAAATGTTAATTTCGAGAGTACCGGAAGTTATTTCCAATCAATCACCTGAATAGAGTGGATTTTCACCCCTTCAGAATCGTTCCTCCGGGGTCAGCAAACGCCACTGCCCCACGGGCAGGTCACCGAGCATCACGCGGCCAATTCTTACCCGTTTCAAGCCCACGACCCTTAGGCCCACGATCTCGCACATGCGGCGAATTTGTCGTTTTTTGCCTTCGTTCAAAATGAAGCGAAGCTGGTCCTCGTTTTGCCAACTCACGCGGGCAGGTTTCAGGGCTTCACCGTCCAGGCTCAGGCCATAACGCAGCATTTCCAGCCCACGGTCAGTCAATTCACCTTCAACTCGAACCAGGTACTCTTTTTCCACCGTGCTGTTGGCGTCGATCAATTGCTTGGCAATGCGGCCGTCTTGTGTCAATACCAACAAGCCCGTGGAGTCGATGTCCAGGCGGCCAGCCGGTGCCAAACCTTTCAACATGGCAGGCTGAAATGGAGTGGATGTTTTTCGATCCGCCTGGTTTTCAAGGCTTAAGCATTCCATGGCGGCTTTGTAGCGGCCTTCGGGTTGACCGGATACCACGCCAATCGGCTTGTGATACAAAATGGTGACTTGTTTGCCCAGCACATTTTTCGCGCGAGCGTCCAGGTCGATCGTGACGGTGGGCAGCACTTTGGCACCCAGTTCGTCGACTACTTTGCCATTCACACGGACCCAGCCGTTTTCGATCAGGTAATCGGCCTCGCGACGGGAACACAGTCCTTTGGCCGCCATGATCTTGCTCAATCGTTGCGGCTCGAATGGGTCCAGCATGTCGAGTGTGTTGGTGCCAGTCACCTTGCTGCGGCGTGGGCGCGCTGTGCCTGCCGTTGGGGCGGTGGGGGCGCTGCGCAGGGCGGCACGGTTGCGGTCGGGTTTTGCCGGTACAGCTGCCTTGCTGCTTGCTGCACCCGGTCGGCCACGACCGGCCGTGGCAGGTTTCTCAGCCACGGCTGTTTTGTTTCGGTTGCTGGGGCGTGCGGGTGGGCCAGAACGGCCCGAGTCGCCACTGCGGCCTGCGCTGCCATTGCGGCCTGCGGGTTTTTTCATGATTTCAGGGTGTCCTTGTGCATTGAGGCCGTATTGTAGGTGAAATCAATGGCTTAGGCTATGTCCTCTGCAGATCGGGTGGCAACAGCTTGTACAACACAGGGGTGACCAGGCGACCAATAAAGGTTGATGAAATCAATCCGCCAATAATGACCCACGCCAGTGGCGAATAAAGTCCGCCACCTTGTAACGCCAGTGGCAACAGGCCGCCCACAGCGGTGGCGCTGGTCAGCAAAATCGGCAGAAAGCGCGTGCGGCCGGCTTCTTCAATCGATTCGTCCAGTCCCTTGCCTTCTTCGCGCAACTGGTTGGTAAAGTCCACCAACAAAATCGAGTTCTTGATTTCAATCCCGATGAGCGCAATGAAACCGATCATGGCCGTGAAGCTGAGCGAGTTGCCGGTCAGGAACAACGTCACCATGCCCCCAGTGACTCCCAGTGGAATCACGAACAGCACAATCAGCGTGCTTTTGAAGCTGCCAAATTCCAGCACCAGAATGGCGAGTATGCCGAACACGGTAACTAAAATGGCTGTGCCAAAACCTGCAAAGCTTTCCTGTCGGCTTTTGACTTCTCCGGCCATTTTGTAGCGGTATCCAGTAGGCAGACCCATTTCATCAATTTGCCTGGCCACTTCGTTGCTGATTTTTTCCGTGTTGTAACCCGTGCGGGTGTAGGCGGTGAGTAGCACTGCGCGCTCTCGGTCAAAGCGGTAAATGCTGTTCAGGTTGTCGTCCAGTTCGAGCGTGGTGAGTTGGGTCAACGGCACGGCTTGCCCTGTGCGGGCAATCACATGAAAGTCATCCAGCGCACTCAAACTGCTTCGTGCGCCCGCAGGGCCTCGTACGCTGATGGTGTAGGCATCACCGTTGCTTTGGCGAATTTCCCCTGCATTGGCTCCTGCAATCGCCAAGCGTACAGCCTTGTCCAACTCGGCCGAGTTCACACCCAGCAAACCAGCTTTCTCGAAATTCACTTTCAAGCGCAGGTCGCTACGCCCGGTGCGCTGGGGATTGTCGACGTTTTGTGTACCCGGGGTGGCCAGCATGATTCGCTCAACCTGTGCAGACAATTCGCGAAGCGTTTCAATTTCGGGGCCCACCAAACGGATACCAATGGGCGCATCAATCGGCGGTCCATTCTCGAACTCACGCACAATCAAATTGGCACCCGCAATGGTTTTTAGCTCGCCGCGAATGGTATCGAGCAGCTTGGGGGTGTCGTCGTTGTACTCCTTCAGTTGAACAAACAGTTCACCCACGTTGGATTGTTTGTCTTGCTGGAACACGTTGTAATAAATTTGCGGATTGCCTTCACCCACCGTGGCCATGACAGCAGTAATTTCGTCGAACTGGCTTAGCTTGTTTTCAACTTGTTTCACCACGGTGTCGGTGGCGGTCAGGCTGGAGCCCGGAGGCAAGCCCACTTCGATGACAAACTGGGGTGTATTCGCTTTGGGAAACAGCGACATACCCATAAGTGGTGCCAGGCCGAGGCTGGCTACAAACAGGATCAGCGAAGCGGTAACCACTGTTTTCGGGGTTTGCAAGGCGCGGTGAAGCAGGGGGGTGTAAATTTTGTCAATCAACCCCATCAGCTTTTGCAGCACAATGTTGCCGTGTTCATTTTCCTCTTTTTTCAGCACACGGCTGGCCAAAAACGGAATGATGGTCAGCGCAACAAACAGGGATGCGATCACGGTGAAAACCACCGCAACGGGCAGCGAGCGAATGAACTTGCCGGCATTGTCGGGCAGCATTAACAGGGGCAGGAATGCAAACAACAGCGTTGCAGTGCAGCCCAAAACAGCCAGTGAAATTTGCTTGGTTGCCAGGCGTGCAGCATCCACCCGGTTGTATCCCATGCGCAGGTAACGCGCAATGTTTTCAATCACCACAATTGAATCGTCAACCAGCAAGCCCAGGGCAACCACAAGGCCTGCAATCGAAAGCTGGTTGAGCGAAAAGCCGGCATAGTACAAACAGGCCAGGCCGGTAAGCAGGGACAGCGGTACACTCACCATGACAATGCCCGAGGCGCGCAAGCCCAGTGGCAGCAAGGTAATCAGCACCAGCGTTACAGCAAGGCCAAAGTCGAAGGTCAGGCGATCAATTCGCTTCTCCACGTTTTTGTATTGCTCAAACCCGCGTTCAAGCTTGATGTTGTGCGGCAATGTTTTCTCGAACTCGTCTGCTGTTTCCTGCAATGCTTTTTGGGTCACAAAAATATTGCGCTCGTCTTTCTGGTTGGCGGTAACAAACACCGCACGCTGGCCATTGAAGCGGGCCATTACTTCCTGGTTTTCATAGTCCCATTGCACATCGGCCACATCGCCTACGCGAACCAGGCGACCACCCAAATCGCCGCCCGTACCCGTGCCTGCAATGACTGTGTTTCTGATCTCCTCAACGCTGCGGTACTGGCCTGATGTTTGTACGTTCAGTCGGCGTGCACCTTCTTCAACAGGGCCGCCTGGAATGTTCAACGACTCGCCTTGAATAACCCGTGCCACATCGGCTGCCTGCAGTCCCAGTTCTGCCAGTTTTTTAAAGTTCAGGCTAACGCGCACTTGCTGTTCAGGATAGGCCCAGCTTTCGCTTTCGCGTACCGAAGAAATTCGCTCAAAGGCCTCTGACAAATCCTCTGCATAGTTGGCCAGGTCGGCGTAGCTGCCGGTTTCAGACACCAGGGAATATTGAATGATGTTGGTGAAGCCCGGGTTGATTCGCTCAATTTCCAGTTTTTGAATGCCGGCCGGAAGGCTGTCGCGAATGCTGTTCAACTCGCGGTTGACCTCGTCGAACTTTTTGTCGACATCCACTTCTGCATTGAAACGCACAAACACCACGCCACCACTGTTTCGCGAGGTTGACAGCATTTCTTTCAAGTCATCCAGGCTACGAAGTGCATCTTCAATGGGCTTGGCAACTTGCTGCTCCATTTCGCGCGGGTCGGCCCCGGGGTAAATCACGTTGATGCGAAACGCGCTGATGTCGAAGTAGGGGTCTTCGGTTCTGGGAATGTTTTGATAGGCGCTGATACCGATTGCGGTCAGCAGGAAAAAAATCACCAGCGTGAACTGGTAATTCTTGATTGAAAAGTCCGAGAGTTTCATTTGCTTTACTCCTGAACTTTCACGGTTTCACCGTCGTGCAGATAGGCTGCACCGGTACTGACCACCCGTGTGCCTTCTGGCAATGTGTCCTGAAGGGCCAGGCGGTCACCTTGTATAAAAGCCACTTGAACAGTTTGGCGCTTCACGGTGTTGTCAGCTTGAATTGTGTATATCCAGGCGGCTTTGTTGTCACCTTCCACGACAGCTTCAATGGGCAGGTAACTGCGGGTGCCGCTGAAATTGGCAGGTTCAATGCGGGTACGGCCTTGCATGCCCGAGAGCAGGTTTAGCTTTTCATTGGCGCGCGTGTCCACTTCAACCAACACGCCGTAGGTGCCGGTGGCGGGGTCGGCCGCCTGGCTCAGCTCTATCACCTTGGCCGGCCATTTGACACCGGGAAGCGCATCAAATTGCACTTCTGCCTTTGCACCCAGTTGAACGTGTATGGCCTGCTTGTCAGCCAGGCTCGCTTTCATGACAAAGCCGCTGCTTTTGCTGCCAAGCAGCAATATTGGTTGACCTGGTGATACGACCTCGCCTGTTTGGGCAAATCGTTTCAGAATAACGCCGTTGGCCTGTGCCTGAATTTCTGCAGTCTGGCTTGCATACTGCGCTTGGCTCAGTTGCGCGCGTGCCGCTTGTGCAGCGGTTTCAAGGTTGTCGAGTTGCACCCTGGAAATGACTTCCTGAGCGCGCAATGTTTTGCCGCGTTGCAAATCGCGTTGTGCTTTGTCAAATCCTGCGCTGGCTTGGCTAAGCGCAGCGTTGACGTCTTGCTTGTTCAGTGCGGCAAGGCGCTGGCCTTTTGCCACAGTTTCACCTTCGCGCACTGTGATTGTTTCGATCACACCGCCCACTTTAAAACTTAAACGTGTTTCATCGCGAAACGCACCAATGCCCGCAACTTCAATCAGGTTGGCGGCTGGCCCGGTTTGCACCGTTTCGGTTTTTACCAAACGGTATTCCACCGCAGGCGCTTCCTCGGGCGTTGCCGGGCCACAGGCGGCCAGAACGAGAAGGGAGAGGGCTGAAAAGACGGATACGGGTTTCATGGTTGAGCTCCTTCCTGTTGGCTTGGCTCGGGAATGTTTCGGTTGTTGTATTGCCAAATTGCGTGATCGATTCGGGCTTGATAAACCGCAGTCACCAAACCAAGGCGCGCTCTTGTGGCACTTTGTTCTGCGCTCAAAAATTCAACTTGTGTGGTTTCACCCGCATCGCGTTTTCGCTCGTTGATTCGAAGGCTTTCCTCAGATGCCGCCTGTTGGGCCATGCGGGCTTGAATGCTGTCCAGCGACACCAACAGGTTTTCTTTGGCCTGCAATTTGGCCAGTTGCAATTGTCGGTTGACCTGTCGCGCACGCGCTTCGAGTGCTTGCACCTGTGCCTGGCTGCGTGCCACCTCGCTGCTGCGAATGCCCGCATCGGCCAAGGTCCAGTTCAGAACCACCGATGCGCTGGCAAAGCCAGTGTTCGGACCCGTGCTGTAGTCGCGGCCCTGGTAGCCGCCTTCAACTGAATAACCCAGCGTGGGTTTGTAAGTGGCCCGGCTGGCATCCAGCTGCGCGCGTTGGGCGGCCAGGCTGCGTTCGAGTCGGGTTAGTGCCGGGGCAGGGGTAGTGCCCAGCGTTTTCGGAGTGAGTTCGTTCAGCAATGTATCAATGGCACTGGGGCTGAGGTCTTCTTGCGGCAGTTCAACAACACTGTTGTTGGGCGCATAGCGCAGCAGGTTGAAATATTCCTTGGCCAGCAAAGCCTGTGTTTGGGCTTGACGCAAAGCCACCTGAATTTCAAGTGTTTCGGCCTCGGCGCGTTTGGGCGCATCCAGTGTGGTTTCACCGGCTTTGTACAGCACCGTGTTGATACGCTCGTTCTCTTGCAAAGTGCGCAAGCTCGATTCAAGTATGTTGATACGGGCCCTGGCCTGCGCGTACTGCCAGTAGGCGGTATGCAGGTCGCGTACCAATTCTTCTTTGACCTGCAACTGCGCGGCTTCTTGCGCGCCCACTGCCTGGGTTTGCGCTTGCAGTTGGCGATCCAGTACGGGTTCGTAAATCGGCCCTCGCACAATCAGGCGCGTGTCTTGTTCTGTGGGGCGCAGCAGCGGTATGGATTGATTTTCAACAGTGGGGAATCGCGCGGGCTGACCTGCCGCAATGGCCTGTGCGTTCAGCGTGGCGTACACCGGGTTCAGCAAATCGCCTGCCGGAAAATCAATGGTGCGTCCGCCTTCGGCCACGCTTGCCCGCGCCTGCAGGGCAAGGCTGGGGTAAAAGCGCGCACGTAAATTTTCAAGTCGCTGTCGCTCAGCTTCGACTTCGAAGCTGGCCTGTGCCAAGGCCGGGTTATTGGCCATGGCTTGGCTCAAGTACTCATCAAGGGGGGCGTTGGCTTGACTGGGTTGTTGAATTTGAAAGGCCATCAACAGCAATGCAGCCATTAGACGTCTGTCAAGCAAGGAGTAAAAAAAAGCGCCCCTTCGATGGGCGCTTGGGAGAAAATGTTCGATCATTTCTTGCCTCCGCAATTGCGGTTGATCAGGGATTGCATGACCAGCTCTACAGCTTGATTCATGAAAGACTCTTTGGAGATGCCCATGGTTGCCATGAAGTTGGCTTTGGTTTGTGCCAACTGAATGGTTCCGTGCGTGAAACCCCACAGGGTGATTGAAATTTGCATCAGGTTTTCAAGGTCGGCACGCAACGTTTTGTCGACCATGCCGGTGGCCAAAGCAAGCACCATTTCTTCATGCACTTTTTGTCCCGCTTGAATCATTTCGAGCGCAGAGTTACATGGATCGCCAAATGCCATGTCGGGCGAAGACGCTTCAAACTTGGACATTGCGGCAAAGTGTGTGGGGTATTCTTCAGAAAACTGCATGTAGGCATGTCCAATGGCGCGGATTTGCTCCTCACCGGTGACGTGCTGTTTTCGCACGGCTTCAAACATTTCGCGCAGTATGCGCAAACCCCGCAGGCAAATGGCCAAATGCAAGGCTGCTTTGTCTTTGAAGTACACATACACCAGTGCGCGAGACACTCTCGCCTTGCGCGCAACCTGGTCCATGGTGGCTACGTCAAAGCCCTTTTCAGAGAAAACAAGTTCGGCTGCGTCCAGAATTTCTTCCCGGCGGCGTTCCTTTTCTTCTTCTCGACGTTCGATCACATAGTTCATGGAGTGGATCTTAGTTTAACCGTTGACATAGTGTCAACGGTTTTTTGATTCGACTGTTCGAAACCCTGATTTGAATCGATTTATCAAGTTTGTTTGCCGCACGGGGTGGGCGCTTCGTCAATTAAAGTTAAATCATGGTGAATTGTTTCTGTGAGAAGCGCGGTGGTTAAAAAACTGGAAGGCCTGGAGCGGCAAGTGGTGTATGTGATCGATGATCACCCGATCATTAGTTTCGGTTTGGTCGAAATGGTGAAGGACATTGCACCCCATGCCCGTATCCGCCAATTCTCCACGCTGAAAGAAGCGGCACGCCATGCAATAGAAGAGTTTCCCGCCCTGATCATCACCGATTTTCATTTGCGCGATGTGCAAGCTGAAACTTTCATTGGTTTGTTCGAAACCCTGTTTCCGGAAATCCCGGTATTGATTACTGCGAACGACGACAAGGTGATGGGACACTTAAAACGCCACCAGCTGGATCGGTTCATCGCATTTTCAAAATTCACTCCCTTTTCAAAAATGATCGACTTGATTCGGGTGGGCTTGAGTCAAGCCAATATTGAATTGCTCCAAATGCCTGTGCTTTCCAAGGCCTTGACCCACAAGCAGGTTGAAGTGCTCGAGTTGATTGGGGCCGGGCACAGCAACAAGGAAATTGCCCTGCTTTTAAAGATCAGCGTAGAAACTGTCAAAGGCCATGTGAAGGACATCCTGGAGCGACTCAAAGCCAAGAACAGGATGGAGGCATCCATCATTTATCGGCATACCCAGATTCAAAAACACAGTGCTGCAGAACCGAGTCTGCACAATAATTAGTCAGGGCATCTAATTCCTCATGTTTTGAAGGGCTTGGACTACTTGTCCACATGCTATCCCCTAGGTTGTGCCCACTTTTTGGGGATATCCACAGCAATCCAGAGTGCTCAATTTCAATCGATTCGGTAAACTGCTTACACGCAGTCCAATGTCGTCCTTTAACAGGAGAATAAGAGATGAGCAGCTCGCCAGAACTAGAAGAGTTCATGAATGGACTGATTCGCAGAAATCCCGGCGAACCAGAGTTTCACCAAGCAGTGCATGAAGTTGCGCAGCACATTATTCCTTTTGTCGCGAAGAATCCGAAGTATGAGTCTGCGCAAATTTTGCAGCGGCTGACCGAGCCTGACCGCATTGTCAGTTTTCGCGTGTGCTGGGAAGATGACCATGGCAATGTGCGCACCCAACGTGGTTATCGTGTGCAGCACAGCAATGCGATCGGCCCGTACAAAGGTGGCATTCGTTTTCACGACAACGTGACTCAAAGTATCCTGAAGTTTCTCGCTTTCGAGCAAACATTCAAGAACAGCCTGACCGGTTTGCCAATGGGTGGTGGCAAGGGTGGCTCAGACTTCAATCCTAAAGGGAAAAGCGATCGCGAGATCATGCGTTTTTGCCAGGCTTTCATGACCGAGCTGTCCCGTCACATTGGTCCATTCACCGATGTACCCGCAGGTGATATTGGTGTGGGTGGTCGCGAGATTTCTTACATGTTTGGCCAATACAAAAGAATTCGTAATGAATTCACGGGCGTGCTTACTGGCAAGGGCCTGGCGTTTGGGGGCAGCGAAATTCGAGTCGAAGCCACCGGTTATGGCGTGGTGTATTTCATGGAAGACATGTTGAACCACAAGGGCCTGAAGTTTGACGGCAAGATTTGTTCGGTCAGTGGTTCGGGCAATGTGGCGCAGTACGCAGTTGAAAAAATTCTGACACTGGGTGGCAAGGTGATCACCATGTCGGATTCTTCCGGAACGCTTCATGACAAAGACGGCATTACTCTGGAAAAGCTGGCACATATCAAAGAACTCAAGGAAGTGAAGCGCGCGCGCATCAGTGAATACCTAGAGAAGTATCCGCAAGCGGAATTTATCGCGGACAAGCGTCCCTGGCATATTCCATGCGATCTGGCTTTCCCCTGCGCTACCCAGAATGAAATCAACGCGGAAGAAGCTGACTTGCTGGTTAAAAATGGTTGCATGGGTGTGTCTGAAGGCGCCAACATGCCGTCTGAAAAAGGTGCCATTGATGTGTTCCAGAAAGCGCGAATTTTGTTTGCACCTTCGAAGGCAGCCAATGCAGGTGGGGTGGCTGTCTCGGGTTTGGAGATGACCCAGAACAGCATGCGCCTGTCGTGGTCACGCGATGAACTGAACCAACGCCTGCGTGCCATCATGGGCGATATTCACATGCGTTGTGTCAAGTATGGTGCCGAAGAAGATGGTCACATTGACTATTTGAAAGGCGCGAATGTGGGCGGCTTTGTGAAGGTGGCTGATGCGATGCTGGCGTATGGCGTGATTTAAAAGCACAGTGGTTTGAATCGCAAAGGGGGAGCCTGTCACCAGGCTGCCCCTTTTATTTTGGTAGGATGGCTGGTCAATTTTCACAAAGATACCTACGCCATGAATGTTCTAATTGTGCATGCCCACCCCGAGCCGCAATCGTTTTGTACCGCGATGATGAAACGAATGCGTGATCGTTTCGAGGCACAAGGCCACACCGTGACCGTGTCGGACTTGTATGCGAAGCAATTCAACCCGGTGGCCAGCGCCAGCGATTTTCCCGACCGCGGCAATCCAGACTACCTGGTCTATGCCCTGGAGCAACGGCACGCTGAAAAAAACAATACCCTGCCTGCAGACATCGCGGAAGAAGTGCAGCTGCTCAAAAATTGCGACCTGCTTGTCTTGAATTTTCCGTTGTACTGGTTTTCCTTGCCCGCTATTTTAAAAGGCTGGATTGACCGCATATTTTTATCTGGCGTGGTTTACGGGGGGCGTAATTTCTACGACCGCGGTTTGATGAAAGGCAAACAGGCCTGGTTGACTTTTACCTTGGGCGGTCGGGAACACATGTTTGGTGAGGAGGCGATTCATGGCGAATTGAATACCATGCTGCGCCCTGTACTGCGAGGCAGCCTGGGTTATGCCGGGTTCGATGTGATTGAGCCCTTTGCTGCTTATCATGTGCCTTACATATCTCCAGAAGCTCGAGTCGAAATGCTCGAGCAACTCGACACTGCAGTAGATACATTGGGTTCCCGCTCGCGGGTCTCGTATCCCAGTCTGGACAATTTCGATCCTCAGATGAATCCATTGAAGTAAGCAGGCAATAAAAAACCCGCGGTGCTTTGGCACAACGGGTTTTAATGAAGTCTACAGAAGACCTTTCATACGAAAGGTCGTGTAGCGGTCTTATTATTTTTGCTATTTCTGGATTACTTCATGCCCAGTTGCTTTTTGATCTTGGCGATCACGTCAGTTTGAACTGACTTGACCATGCCCTTGACTTGTTTCTCAAGGTCCTTGATCTGCTTCTGAACATCACTCAACAATTTCTTGCGGTCTGTTGCGCTAAACACTGACTTGGCTGCTGCGGCTTTCGCCTTGGCAGCTGGCTTTGCTTTGGCCACAGTTTTCTTGGCTTTGGCTGCAGCATTCGCTACGCTGGCAGTGGCTGCCTTTGCGCGGGATGTGACTGGCTTCTTGGCTGCTGGTTTCGCTGCAGGTTTTTTAGCAGCCGGCTTCTTGGCGGCTGGTTTTGCGGCGGCGGGCTTTTTGGCTGCAGCAGGTTTCGCTGCTGGCTTTTTAGCTGCGGCAGGTTTAGCTGCTGGCTTTTTCGCTGCAGCGGGTTTTGCTGCTGCTGGTTTTTTCGCGGCGGCGGGTTTTGCTGCTGCTGGTTTTTTAGCTGCGGCAGGTTTTGCAGCGGCTGGTTTTTTTGCAGCGGGTTTTCTTGCTGCTGGTTTTTTAGGAGCTGGGGTTGTTTTGCTTGCCTCGGCTTCGACTGGCTTTTGATCTGTTGTAACCATGTTGTGTAACCTTCCTTAAACGGTGTGGTGAGTTATGTGTACATCAAATTTAATTAACTGAAAAGCTTTTTTCATCAATACATGATCAACAACCCGTTTGTGTGTATTTTTCAATAGCTTTTGTCGTTTTTTTTTCGCACCAACCGTGTGCAAATTTTCATAATTTTTTCTGATATTTATTGGCACCGCTCTTGCTAGTTTGATGTTGAATTAACTTCAGGTGCACCACCTTGTTCAAGCATCTTTCCAAACTTTCCCATCACGCTGCCTGGCGAAGGCAGCTTGAGTTATTACTCGATTCAACCGGCGAAGGTATTTACGGCATCGACCTCAAAGGTCGCTGCGTTTTTATCAACAAAGCAGGTGCGGAAATGTTGGGTTACTCGGCCGACGAAGTGCTGGGCAGAAACATGCACTACCTGATGCACCACTCGTATGCCAACAATGATTTGATGCCAGTTTGTGAGTGCCATATTTTCAGAGCTTTTCAGGAGAACAAGGGTTGCCGCGTGGACAATGAAGTGCTGTGGCGCAGAGACGGTACTTGCTTTCACGCCGAGTATGCTTCTTATCCAATCTTCGAAGAACAAACTGTGGTGGGCGCTGTGGTCACGTTCAACGACATCACCGAACGGGTCGAAGCGCAAAATATTCGACAGGCGGCACAGGTGGAGTTGGAACGTCGCGTGTTTGAGCGCACTGCACAATTGCAAAAAGCACACGACAGAATGCGCAGGCTTTCTGCACACCTGACCACTGTTCGCGAAGAGGAGCGAACCCGAATCGCTCGCGAAATGCACGACGATCTTGGCGCCAAGTTGACTGCATTTGATCTGGAGTTGAAAGCGCTCTCCTATCGTTGCGCAAACGATGAAAAACTAACCCTGAGAATTGAAAGCATGTTGAGCCTTGCACAGGGTGCAATGGAGAGTTTGCGCCGAATACTTTCCGACCTCCGCCCGGGGGTTCTTGATCATCTTGGTTTGTGGGCGGCAGTGGAGCATTTGCTGGGCGAGTTTGCACAACGCACCAATGTGGTGAGCTCGCTCGACATTGACCCGGCACTGGAACATGTCCGCTTGAGCAAAGCGACGGAAACGGCCTTGTATCGAATTCTGCAAGAAGCCTTGAACAATGTCGGTAAGCATGCCGATGCAAACCGGGTAGATGTACAGGTTCACACCGAAGGACGTGCCGTTGTGTTTCAGGTCAAAGACAATGGTCGAGGCATGGCTGTTCGTACCTTCAATGCCGGGTTTGGTTTGATGGGTATTGAGGAGCGGGCTTGGGACATTGGTGCGCGTTGCTCGATTGATTCAATTTTGGGGCAGGGTGTTTGCATCAAACTGCGCTTGCCCGAGGTACTGGCCTAATGAATATTCTGATCGTGGATGACCACATGATTATTCGCCGCGGACTGGTCCAGATTCTTGATGAGTTTGGTGGGCAGTACATTAGCGAGCAGGCAGCCGATGGCGTGGAGGCCATGCAGAAACTGCGCAAAGGCAATTTCGACGCAATACTGCTGGACGTGGCCCTCGGCGAGCGCGATGGGTTCGATGTGCTTAAAAGTGTACGGAGCGAATTCCCAAAGCTGGGCGTTGTCATGTTGTCTGTGTACCCAGAAACCCAATTCGCCCTTCGGGCTATTCGCAGCGGTGCCAATGCTTATCTGAATAAAGGATGCTCACCCGCCGAGTTGACGCAGGCCCTTCAAATGGCCTGCGCGGGGCAAGTGTACCTAACCCCTGCTACGGCCAATTTAATGGCGAATGATTTGCGCAAGCCCACGGACCGTGCGCCGCATGAACGATTGTCCAACCGCGAAATGCAGGTGCTGCGTTTGATGGCGCAAGGCGAAACAGTTCAACACATTGCACAGGCGCTTTGCCTTTCGGGCAATACGGTTTCAACTTACCGGGCCCGCGTGTTCGAAAAACTGGAACTGAAAAATCTTGTTGATCTTGTGAACTACACCAAGCAACACGGCCTGTAGTTTTCTTGTAGGGGCAGCACTACAACACAATCACAAATGGCGTGATACCCAGCCCAAAGCGGGCACGGCATACTGAATTCATATTCAACGCAGTGTTGCTGGAGAAGCGCGAATGGCCAGAATGCAGGGTTTCAGACTGGGTGTGTACGTATTCAAGGAGGGCGAGGTGGTGGACTACGCCGCCCCCTACGGTGTGTTCTCGGTGGCCAAGCGTTTTGATCCCGAACTGGAAGTGTTCCTGGTTGCTGAAAGCATGCGACCTGTGCAAACGCAAGCGGGCTTTACCGTGCTGCCCAACTATTCATTTTCTGACACACCGGCCATGGATGCATTCCTGATTCCCGGTGGTTTTGGTACCCGTCAAGAAATGAACAATGGCAATTTGCACCGTTACATTCGGACCCTTCCTGACAACTGCTTGCTCACCAGTGTGTGCACGGGTTCGTGGATCTATGCCCGCATGGGGTTGCTCGACGGCCTTGCTGCCACCAATCGCAAAGAACCCGATCGCCTTGAAGCGTCGCACTTGGGTAAAACCCCGATCGACCGCCTTGCGGAAATTGCACCCGCTTGCCAGGTAAGCCATGCACGTGTGGTGGATGCAGGTCGAATCGTGACCGGTGGCGGAATCGCCAGCGGCATGGAAGTTGGCTTTCACTTGCTGCGCCGCGCAGGTTACGACGAAGAGTTTATCGCTGAGGTGGCCCGAGTGATGGAGTACACCAAGGCCTACCAGCAATACCAGCACGACATTGATTACTTTCGCCCCGCTTTGAACCGCGCTTCAGCCTGATTGTTGCTTAAACCGCTTAGGAGTTCACCATGTCTTTTTTCAAGAACCCGTTTGACCCCAACACCCGTCTCGGCATGCGCTGCGCCTGTGGGCAACACAACAGCCAGGCTGAGCATGATCAGCAATTGGCAGTGCAGCAAATGGAAGAGCGTGCTGTTGAGAATGCAGTGATGCATGCGCTGTTTCCCAACGACCAATTGCGCCGCAATTTTCTGCGTGCTGTGGGCAGTGGCACGGCCATGGCTGCAATCGGCAGCATGTTTCCGTTGGCGGCAGCCAAAGAAGCATTTGCACAAAGCAATGGCCCCTTGGAAAAGCAAAAGCTGAAAGTCGGCTTTATTCCGATTACCTGCGCAACACCCATCATCATGGCGCAGCCCTTGGGCTTTTATGCCAAGCAAGGTCTGGATGTTGAAGTGGTGAAAACTGCGGGTTGGGCGGTGGTGCGCGACAAAGCGCTTGCCAAAGAATACGACGCAGCACACATGTTGTCCCCAATGCCTTTGGCCATTTCAATGGGCGTGGGTTCAAACGCCATTCCGTGGACCATGCCAGCTGTTGAAAATATCAATGGTCAGGCCATTACATTGGCGATGAAGCACAAGGACAAGCGCAACCCCAAAGATTGGAAAGGTTTCAAGTTTGCGGTGCCTTTTGACTATTCCATGCACAACTACCTGTTGCGCTACTACCTGGCCGAAGCTGGTTTGGATCCTGACCGTGACGTACAAATTCGCTCGGTACCGCCTCCCGAAATGGTGGCCAATATGCGGGCCGACAACATTGACGGCTTCCTGGCGCCCGACCCTGTGAATCAGCGTGCCGTGTACGACGGTGTGGGTTTCATTCACATTCTGTCAAAAGAAATTTGGGCGGGGCACCCATGCTGTGCGTTTGCCGCCAGCAAGGAATTTGTGACCCAAAACCCGAACAGCTACAAGGCGCTGTTGAAGGCTGTGCTGGATGCCACGGCCTACGCTCGAAAAGCAGAGAACCGAAAGGAAATTGCAGCGGCCATTGCGCCCACCAATTACCTCAACCAGCCGCTGACTGTGGTGGAGCAGGTGTTGACAGGCACCTACGCGGATGGCTTGGGTGGCATTCAGAAAGACCCGCAGCGTATCGACTTCGACCCCTTCCCGTATCAAAGCTTTGCGATCTGGATTTTGACGCAGATGAAACGCTGGGGCCAAGTCAAGGGCGACATCGATTACAACAAGATTGCGAAAGATGTTTTCCTGGCCACGGACGCAACCCGTTTGATGAAAGAGCTGGGCATGCAAGCGCCACCCAGTTTAGATAAAAAATTCAGCGTGATGGGCAAACCTTTCGATCCCAAGAAGCCGGAGGAATACCTCAACAGCTTCGCAATTTCCAGAACCAAGGGATAAGCGGCATGAAAAGTTTCAAGAATCAGAAATGGGCGCCATCGGCATTGTCTGCATTGATCCTGGTCGTGATGCTGGCGATATGGACCATTGCAACAATGCCCGAGGAATCCGAAGTGATCGTAGACCCCGAGTACGCTGCCCTGGTCGGGCAGGCTGCTTCCACGGGCGGAGAAACCCCATTGCCCACACCGGGTGATGTGGGTGCAAAGTTGTGGGGCCATGTCAGTGACCCGTTCTACGATCGCGGCACCAACGACAAAGGCATTGGTATTCAACTGGGCTACTCCATTTTCCGCGTGTTGGTGGGATTTGGTTTGGCGGCCTTGGTGGCCATTCCCTTGGGCTTTGTGATTGGCATGTCGCCTTTGCTTTACAAGGCGCTTGATCCTTTCATTCAAATTCTGAAACCAGTGTCGCCTTTGGCCTGGATGCCGCTGGCCTTGTACACCATTCAAGACAGTGATACTTCAGCCATTTTCGTGATCTTTATTTGCTCGATTTGGCCCATGTTGGTGAACACCGCCTTTGGTGTGGCCGGGGTTCGGCGCGATTGGTTAAACGTCGCCAAAACTTTGGAGGTGAGTTCGCTGCGCACCGCTTTTCAAGTGATATTGCCTGCAGCCGCCCCCACCATCATGACCGGCATGCGCATTTCTGTTGGCATTGCCTGGTTGGTGATTGTGGCCGCTGAAATGCTGGTGGGCGGCACAGGCATTGGTTACTTCGTATGGAACGAATGGAACAACCTGTCGATTGCCAACATCATCAGCGCCATTTTGTTCATCGGCTTGATCGGCATGTTGCTCGATACGCTGCTGGCTCGCATGGCCAAGCTGGTTAGCTACAAGGAGTAAACAACAATGACAATGACTGAACACAAGATATTCAGCAAAGACCTGGTGCCCACTGAGAAAGCTGCGGCCTTTCTGCAGGTGGAAGGTTTGGTAAAAAGTTATGCACCAGATGACACCAACGTGCCGCCTGTTTTTGAGGCAGTGAACTTTGACATTCAGAAAGGCGAGTTTGTCTGCATCATCGGCCACTCGGGCTGTGGCAAAAGCACCATTCTGAACATTCTGGCTGGCTTGGATGAAGCCACTCAGGGCTACGTGATCATGAACGGCAAAGAGGTGGTGGGCCCGTCGCTGGACCGTGGCGTTGTGTTTCAAAGCCATGCGCTGATGCCCTGGATGACCGCGCTGAAGAATGTGGAGTTTGGTGTACGGTCGCGTTGGCCTGAAAAGTCGCCAGAGGAAATCAGCGAACACGCCATGAAGTACCTGGACATGGTGGGTTTGAACAAGGCGGCCAACAAGAAACCGCACGAGCTTTCAGGTGGTATGAAGCAGCGTGTGGGTATTGCCCGCGCATTTGCCATTCAGCCGCAAATGCTGTTGCTTGATGAACCATTCGGCGCGCTCGATGCACTGACCCGCGGCACCATTCAAGACGAGTTGTTGCAAATCGTGAAGGCGACCGGTCAAACAGTGTTCATGATTACGCACGACGTGGACGAAGCCATTTTGCTGGCCGACAAGGTGATGCTGATGAGCCATGGCCCGCGTGCCCGCATTGCGGAAATTGTTGAAAACACCATGCCGCGCGAACGCACCCGAAGCACCGTGCACCATGATGCGCAGTACTACGCCATTCGCAATCACCTGGTTGATTTCTTGGTGAACCGCGCCGCGCCGGCGACGGAACCAGATGGCAACACGCTGAATGCCGAGTTGCACAAACAACCCCCAGTGGTACGCCCTGGCTTGAAAGCCCTGAGCAACACGAAAGTTAGCACCGAGACAACACCCCAACTAAATTTGATTCAAAGGAGTGCACCATGAAACGAACCGAGGTAACCGAAATGATTGTATTGGCCAAGCGCAAGAAAAAATGCACTTGGGACGACTGCGCCAAGGTACTGGGCCAGTCCAAGGAATGGAGCACAGCCGCGCTGCTGGGCCAAATGACCTTGACTGAAGAACAGGCCAAAAAAATTGGTGAGTACTTGGCCTTGCCACCCGAGGCAGTGGATTGTTTGCAAGTGGTGCCTTACAAGGGATCACTGCCAACAGCCGTGCCCACCGACCCGTTGATCTATCGCTTCTATGAATTGATCAGTGTGTACGGCACCACCTTCAAGGAGTTGATTCACGAGGAGTTTGGTGACGGCATCATGAGCGCCATCGACTTCAAAATGGACTTGCAGCGTGAGCCCAACCCCATGGGTGATCGGGTTAGCATCAACATGAGTGGCAAATTCCTACCTTACAAAACCTATTGATTTCAAGGTCGAATTCCAGGCCAGCTAAACGCCCCGGGTTAGAATAAGCGCTTGTCTTAATTCTTACCTGGGGTAAAGCCGTGACTGATTCAACTGCAAACAATGCCGCTGCTGGCGACGAACTCGTACTGCCTTCCGGCGTGAAGCTGACTTTTAAAAAGCGCGGTACTGGCACACAAAAACCTACACCAAACTCCATCGTTGAAGTGCACTATGAAGGCACCTTTCTGGACGGTCGCGTATTCGACAGCTCTATTAAGCGCAATGAAAAAATCTCTTTCCCTCTGAACCGCGTGATTCCTGCCTGGACACAGGCCTTGTGCGAAATGGTGGTGGGTGATCGTGCAATCGTGTTCTGTCCTTCAGACACGGCATACGGCGCACGTGGTGCGGGTCCAATTCCCGGCAATACGGACTTGGTGTTTGATGTGGAGTTGTTCGACATCCGATAAGGTTTTTTGCCAACTCGGCATGGGTTACTTGTGTCGCACTGAAAACCGCTTGATCCCTTTTTGAAATTCACCCTGACTCACCTCGCTCGGCAAAAGGGCGGGCCGAGTCTCGGTGTCGGCCCATGACCGACCGTGGCGGGTGAATTCAAACGGGGCGGTTTTCTTCAAGTGCGCCCCAAGCACTCCCACTACCGAGTTGGCTTAATCCGGCGCCAGCGTCTCTCCACCACCACGCAACTCACCGCGGTTCAATGCCCAATCGGCGGCGGAGTTTCGATCGCCTCGCCTTCAAGAAAACCTGCCCGTTTGAATTCACCCGCCGCGGTCGGCCATAGGCCGGCACCGAGACTCGGCCCGCCCTTTTGCCGAGCGAGGTGAGTCAGGGTGAATCTCAAAAAGGGAAATACAGGTTTTCAGGCGAGAGATTGAAATCCAAGCTGATTGGGTTTTCAAGCAACTTTGCGTAGTTGAAACTGCCGCGTTCCCCATTGAATCAGGAACGGCACCAAGGCCAGTGCAGTCAGCGACACCACCACTTCCAGCGAGATCAATTCTTCAAGCTTGTTGACCTTGGACAGTTCACTGCCTGCATTTACATACAACATGGTGCCGGGCAACATACCCAGGAAACTGGTCCACAGAAAGGTCCATGGTTTTACCCGCGTAAGGCCAGCCAGCAAATTGAACGCAACAAATGGGATGATGGGAGCCAAGCGCAGGCTGAGCAGGTAAGTCACTTCGTTTTTTTCAATGCCTTTGTTGATCTCATTCAGTTTGTTGGTAAATCTGCTTTCTACCGAGGACCGGAAAAAGTGGCGCGCAAACAGCATGGTGAGCAAAGCGCCGAAGGCAGACGCCGCAGTAGACACCACCAAACACAAACCAAATCCCATGCAGCCACCGCACACCAACATCAGCACGCCCGCACCCGGCAGGCACAGCGCGGTGAGCAGAACAAACACACCGAAGTAAATCAGGGTGACCAGCGTGGGGTTGTCCATGAAGTGCATGGTCAGTTCACGTTGAGCCATCAGCATGTCTTGCAGGGACACATCAGTGTTCAGCCACACCAGTAGCAGCAAAGCTGCGACAAGCAGCAGTGCTGTTTTTTTCCAGTGTTGTTGAACTGTATGGGGCATGCGCTGCTTCCTTAGCCTTTCAATACAATCGGTTCAATCGCATCGCCTTGCGGCAAAATTCGACCAATAATCGCGGTGTGTTCATAACCCAGTTTCTTTAAGGCGGCCACACAGGCCTCGGCCTGCTCGCCAGGTACTGTCGCCAACAAACCACCTGCGGTTTGTGGATCAAAAATTAGCGGGTAGCGCGGATCGTTCACATAATCAGCCTGATTGCGAATGGCTCGGCGCAAACGCACATTGGCCGGTTGCAGAGAACTGACAATGCCCGCACTGACCATTTCAAGGGCACCGTCCAGCAAGGGCAGGGCACTTAAATCAAGTTCAGCATCCACTTCGGAAGGCCGTGTCATTTCCACCAAGTGGCCGAGCAGCCCAAAACCAGTCAAGTCCGTGCAGGCTTTGGATCCGTATTCGCGCAGGCATTGAGCACCTACGCGATTACTTTTCACCATCGATTCCAGTGCAGCATCAATCCAGCGACCTTTGGTTTTCAGCTGCGGCAGCGCGGCGAACAGGGTTCCGGTTCCAATTGGCTTGGTCAGCAAAATCGCATCGCCGGGGCGCATGCCGCCTTTGATCATCACGCCGCCCAGGTTTTCATCGACCAAACCATTGATTGCAAAACCCAGTGCCAGTTCACGGCCTTCGCCAGTGTGTCCACCCACCAGTGCGCAGCCAGCGTCATTTAATACTTCCACGGCACCGCTCATCATCTGGAACAACAATTCCTCTACCTTGGACTCAAGGCCGGGTGGCACGGTCACCACGGCGGTGGCCGATTGCGCTTCACCACCCATGGCAAAAACGTCGCCCAGTGCGTGGTTGGCTGCCACCTTGCCGAAAATATAGGGGTCATCTACAAACGCCCGGAAAAAATCAACTGTGTGCACCATGGCTTTGCCGGGCGGTACTTTCACAATGGCCGCATCGTCGGGCGCGTGCAGGCCCACCAATACATCTTCGCGATCCACCGGCTTTAAGTTACCCAAGGCGCGAGATAAAACCGTGGAACCCACTTTGGCACCGCAACCACCGCAGCGCATGGCAATTGCGGAAATGGCCTGAAGGTTTTCTTCCTGCGTGAGTGCCAGGTTGGGCGTGTTGCCACCTGCGGGTTTTGCATTCGGATCCATCTGGGGAAATTCGCTGAACTTCGCCATGAAGCGGCGATCAATCCAGTCTTTCCACTGCCACACCCAAGCACCCGCAAAACCGAGATTTCCTTTGGATGCCACCGCGTACTTGTCGCCAGTGCTGATCAAGGCCAGCCAGGTTTTTTGGGGGCGGTATTCCAGCAGCTCGATCCCCTGCACAAACAGGTGCAGGTTTTTGGTCAATGGTTTGCCCATGCGCACCGCGAACACGCCCGCTTTTTCCAGCGGTGTGCTGGTTAAATTGGCAATGTCGCCTGCAGCAAAAATTTTTGGATCGCGCGTGGTTTGCAGGGTAGGGCCCACACTGATGAAACCGCGGTCGTCCAGTTCAAGGTCGGTGTTTTTCAGCCATGCAGCGCCACCGGCTTGCGTTACCCACATGATTTCGTCGGCGTGTAAATGCTCGCCTTGTTTGGTTTGCAGGGTGTGGCCGTCTAGCTGAACCACTTCCGCATCGCGGTGCAGCACCACGCCACGTTCATTCAATACTTTTTCGAACCGTGCGCGCACACCGGGGTTGTGGGTGGGCAGTACATCGGCATCTGCGGTGAACAGGTGAAATTCCAGTTCGTCGGGGTTGCGGCCCATGGTGCTTAATTCATTGCGCAAGCGAAACTGCATGGCCAGGGCCAGTTCTACACCGCCTGCACCGCCACCGACCACAGCAATGGTGGTTTTGCCAGCATGGGTTTTTACACGTTCAAGCAAATTGACCCAGCGTTGGTTGAAACGCGCAATCGGCTTGACCGGCACTGC
Organism: Limnobacter sp. G6BE5S; assembly: GCF_058448965.1. Lineage (NCBI taxonomy): Bacteria > Pseudomonadati > Pseudomonadota > Betaproteobacteria > Burkholderiales > Burkholderiaceae > Limnobacter > Limnobacter sp. G6BE5S. The sequence goes on along the minus strand of NZ_JBZFLM010000003.1, from coordinate 402,320 downwards.
GTTTTCCAGGGCACCTGGCACCAGTTGCACTTGCGGTGTGCTGCCAATATTGATCGACAGGGCATCGTAAGCAACCGGGGGGCGGTTTTTGCAAATGACTTTTTGATTGGCGCGGTCTATGCCCACCACTTCGTCTTTGAACAGCCTTGCCCCTGCGAAGGCGCACAGTCGGCCCAGGTCAATGTGTACGTCGTCGTAACTGTAATGGCCTGCAATGTAGCCAGGCAGCATGCCGGAATAAGGGGTGTGAATGTCGGTACAAATCAGGGTAAGCCGCACACCGGGCCACGGCTTCATGCCAAACATGCGCAGCACACCCACATGGCTGTGGCCGCCGCCTACCAGCACGATGTCACGAAGAATGGGTTGGTCAGATGTTTGCATGGTGTACTTCTACTTCGTTGTTGTTTTGATTGGCTCGTTGTACGAGTCGAATTAACTGGTTTTGTTCGTTTTCAGGTGCAAATAACCTGGCCCGGTCGGCGCACTGGTTTTTCAGCTTGGTGTACACACTGGATTTACCCGGTGGCAAGGGTTTCGGATTCACAATGTCTTCAAGCAACTGGGTCAGCATGTTGGCCAGTGCATGGGAATTGCCCAGTGGAAAGTAACCGGGGTAGCCTGCACCCAGCATGCCAATGTTGCCATCAATGTAACTGGCCACCACGGGTGTGCCGCTGCACACCGCTTCCATAATGACATGCGCCCCACCTTCCATTTTGCTGGCGTGTACCAGCACATGGGCACGCTGAATACGGGTGCGGGTTGCACCGTGGGCTTGGTTGCCAAGCCAGCGGTAGTTGGGGCACACCTGCATGGTTTCTTCAGCGGCTTGGGCCAGTTCCGGGTCCAGGGGGCCACCAATGTGGTCAATGAAAATTTCCGGATAGCCACGCAACAGCACCGCCGCTTCCATCAGGGTTTGCGGCATTTTTTCATCGCGCAAATGGCCCACCATGATCACCTTCAAGCGGCGCTTGGGTTTGGGCAGTGTTTTGCGTGACGAGGTAGACTGAAAGATCACAGCGGTTTTCGGGTGCAGTGCTTCGTTCAGTTTCTCGATGCCTTTTTCTTGCAGCACGATCAAGTGCTGCGCCAGTGCCAGCGACTTTTGTGCGGTTTCATCGGTTTCAATGTCGCGGTAAAGGTCGGTCCCGGTCAGGGCCAGCACCAAGCCCGGGCTGCCTTGTTCAGTCATGCCACGGCTTTGTGCCCAAGCGGCAATAGAGTCAGCAGACCGGCGTGCGTGTAGCGCAATCATGACTGCATCGTGAACGGTGGCAGGCGTGTTTTCCCAGTGTTTCACAATGCGCACATTGAAGTGCTCGGACAAAAACAGCTGCCAGCGGCGGGCGGTTTGCCAGTTGCCGTTGTTGGAATCGGCAAGGGCAGGGCTAACAATGACAACAGACGGTTTAATCAAGACAACAGCCACTTAATTTGACAGGGGGGAAATTGGGGCGCGAACCACCCAAAGTGGTACACTGCGACCCTGAAGAAGTTTACACGATCCATGCCCTGCCAATCACCGCGAGAACCCGCATGCACCCAGCCCAAGACAACCCTGTAATTCAATGGACCAAGGGCGAAGAAACCTTTCGTGCACGCTGGCAGTCGGAGCGCAACCTGGCCGTGCCGGGCAAAGTGATGCTGGCAGACGACACGCTGACCGCAGACACCGCTTACCGACTGGCCTGCGAGGGCAATGTATTTCTGTGGCAAAGTGATTTTCAAAATGCCCGCCAATTGATGCAGGCCTTGGTTCGCCGGGTTGATAAAAGCGCCGAGCACAAAAAAAGCAAAGCTGCCAAAGCGAGCAAGACCGATGTTGAATACCCACAAAAATTTCATTTGTACCGCCAGGCACAAGCCCAGCGCGCACGTATTCTGGGTTCAATCCTGATTCCGTTTAACGCCGATTACACCATTTCCCTGCGCCGCGCACCCGATGTGTTGGCAGCTTGCACTGAAGCATGGGGCGAGCCACAGGCCGATGGCCCCATGATTGTGTGTTCATTGCGGGAGATGATGGGCGTGGTGGGTGCGTACGAATGGCGCAAAAAAGGCGTGGATGTGCCTGCGCTTGGCGATCCGCCCAATAATCGAATTCATCCGTATTACGGTGTCTTCTCGCCTGTGCGTGGCGAGTATGTGGATTTGGTGTTGAAAGCCCCATTGCCCAAAGCCTGTGAAGTCAATGGCTCGGCGGTGGATGTGGGTACTGGTACTGGTGTGCTGGCCGCTGTGTTGGCGCACCGCTGGTTGAGCAATATTGTGGCCACCGACAACGATCCGCGTGCGCTGGAATGTGCGCAATTCAATATTCAGAATTTGGGCATGGGCAAGCAGGTGAAGGTGGTGCAAGCCGATCTGTTTCCTGAAAACAAAGCCGATTTGATTGTGTGTAACCCACCGTGGTTGCCGGGCAAGCCCACCTCACCGATTGAACGCGCCATTTACGATGAACACAGCGGCATGCTGAAAGCGTTTTTGGCGGGCTTGGCTGCGCACTTGAATGCAGGCGGTGAGGGCTGGTTGATTTTGTCCGACTTGGCCGAACACCTGAAACTGCGCACACGCGAAGAGTTGCTGGGCTGGATCGAGCTGGCTGGTTTGAAAGTGTTGAGCCGCATGGATGCCAAGCCGAAACACGGCAAGGCATTTGATTCTGCCGATGGTTTGTTTGATGCGCGTTGCAAGGAAGTCACCAGCTTGTGGCGACTCGCTGCTGCCTAAGGACTTTCAAGCCTTTGCCCAAAACACCGCAAATTTTTGTTCCGGGTCGGTGTAAGCTTTGCTCTCGACAAAACCTGCGCGCTTGAGCAAGTCTTCAAATCCGGTCAGTGTCCACTTGTAAGAATTCTCGGTGTGAATGCGTTCACCCTCTACAAAGGCTCGCTCGCCACCTTCCCAGTTCACCGAAACATCCCGCAGTGCTTCCAGGTGCATTTCAATGCGGTTGAGTTCAGTGTTGAACAGGCCAATGTGTTTCCAGTCTTCCAGCTTGAAATTGGTGCCAGCCAGTTTGTTGAAGTGCAGCAACATATTGCGGTTGAAGGCAGCTGTTACGCCCAGGGCATCGTCGTAAGCCGCTTCAAGCACAGCTTTGCTTTTCACCAGGTCAACACCGATCAACAGGCCGCCATCCGATGCCGCTGCACACACCGTTTTTACCTGTTTCAGAAACAGCAGTGCTTCCTCGGGGGTGAAGTTGCCAATGCTGGATCCCGGGTAAAACATGACCCGGGGTTGTGCAGGGTTCAGAGCCAGGCCAGCTGGCAAATTCAATTCAGTTGAGAAGTCCATGCCCACCCCACTCATTTCCAGATCTGGAAACTGGCGTTGCAGGCATTCCAGTGAGCCTTTCAGGAAGTCCACGGAAATGTCCACCGCGACATAGCGGTCTGGGTGAAATACATTGAACAACCGGGCTGCTTTTTCACAATTGCCTGCACCCAGGTCAATGAACGCAGCGCCTTTGGGCACTTGCTGTGCCATGTCATGCCCGTGGCTGTTGAAAATCAGCGCTTCCGTGCGGGTGGGGTAATACTCAGGTATGCAAGTGATCGCCTCGAACAGTTTGGAGCCCAATTCGTCGTAGAGATACTTGGGTGAAGTGTGTGCTTTGCTGGCGCGCAGGCCGCTTAGTAACTCTTCACGAATGTGGTCAGCTTGGGCTTGGTAAATCTGGATAAATTGTGGTGTTGGTGTCATTGGCTCAGATCAATTAACGGGTCATTCGACTGCGAAGGTGATAGCTCATGCTGTCTACGATCGCAACCAACAGTAGCATGGCAGCCAATATCGTTGCAGTCTTGCCCATCTGGAACAAGCCCATGTGGAAAGACAGCAACTGGCCGAGGCCACCTGCACCAACCACGCCTAGAATGGCAGCGGCTCGGATGTTGTTTTCCCATCGGTACAGGGTGTAGCTCATTAGCTGGGGGATCACTTGCGGCAAGGTGGTGAAATAAAACACGCGCAGGTTTCCTATTCCCTGCGTACGCAGGGCGTCCGCGGGTTCTTGTGGTGCGTTTTCGATGGATTCAGCAAACAATCGCCCCAACACACCGGTGGTGTGAAATGCCAACGCCAGTGTGCCTGCAAATGGCCCCAAGCCCGCTGAAATCAATAAAAGCGCGGCCCAGACCAATTCGGGAATGGAGCGCAGCGCATTGAGCACCCAGCGTGTTGGTGTTCGCATCAGGCCTTTGTCACTGCTGTGCAACTTACTGGCCGGAATGGCCAATGCCAGCCCGGCTACAGCCGCCAGTACTGTGCCCATGAGCGACATGGCCAAGGTTTCAACGGTTCCCCAGCCCACTTTGCCGAGAAATTTTGAATCAGTTTCCATGGGGAAAAACTCAGCAACGAAACGCCCCATGGATTTGAATGCTTCGAACGAAAGGAAGTCTCCCCATTTCAGGCCCAAAGTCCAGAAGCTAGCGATGATCAGCGATAGCATGGCCAGCAGCAATAATCCCGTGCCGCCGCTCATGATGGCGGGTGCTTTGCTCGGACAGGGCATGGAATCAAGCCGTGCGCTCATATCAGCCTCTTGCGGAAGAACGCGCTAACTGCATCAGCCAGTGCAACCAGCAAAATGAATACGATCAACATGGTGGAGACCTCGCCACCATTGAACATCTTCATGGAGTTGTCCAGTTCCTGGCCCAGCCCGCCCGCACCGACAAAGCCCAGCACCACAGAGGAACGAATCGCACATTCCCAGCGATACACGGTGTAGGAAGTTAGTTCCATTACGTTTTGGGGCAACAGGCCATAAAAAAATGCTTGCAACCGCCCACTGCCGTTGCGCAACAAGGTTTCAGTGGGCGTAGTTTCCCCGCTTTCCAGAATTTCCCCATATACCTTGCCCAACATGCCGCCGTAGGTCAGCGCAATAGCCAATACACCGGCCGTTGGGCCCAAACCCACCACGCGAACAAATACCAGGGCCCACACCAGTTCGGGAATGCTGCGCAGGAAAATCAACATCCAGCGAATGGCTTGTCGAACAACAAATGGAAGGGTGTTCATGCGGCCAGAAATGGCAGAAACCGACAGCACGCGTGTGGACAAAATGGTCAGCGGAAAGGCGATGGTAAGAGCCATGACCATGCCAGCGGTGGCAATCGCGACGGTGGTCCAGGTGGCGTCAACTATTCGCCAAAGTAATTCGGGTTCGAGCACAGGGGGAAAGAAGCTGCCGATGAATTCAGCGCTAATTCGCATGTTCTCTGGTTCAATCAGCACCCCGGGACGGAATTCGGTAGCCACCGCCAAAGGCCAAATCAACACGATGGCAAAAACCATCCAGAACAGGCGTTGATGCCATGCAGGGTCGCGCAGCGGCACATCAAACCGCGGGTTGTGTACAGGTAAGCTGCTCATCGACAATTGTTGACCACCACGGCAGGCGTCACTTTCTCGAACTGCTTTTCAATTAACTCGCGGTCCACTTCACCGAGCAGCTCGTGTTCATATTGTGAATACAAACTTTTCAACATGGCTGGGGTGACTTGTTCAGTGGGCAGATCAAACTCGATTTCCCCGTTGCGCAAACCAACGATGCGCTTGAAAAATGCAAGTGCCATGTCAACCTGGTGCAGGGTACATACCAGTGTAATTCCCTTTTCTGCCGCAGATTCAGTCAATGCAGACATGGCCAGACGAGCCCGTGTGGGGTCTAACGCTGATAAGGGTTCATCCACCAACCACAATTGGGCTGGTGACACGAACAGGCGTGCAAGACCCACACGCTGGCGTTCCCCACCAGAGAGCCTGTCCACACGTTCAAAAATTTTCTCGGGTAAATCCAGTTTGCTTAGCGCACTGTGAGCGGCTGGAATATCCACTGGATAAAACATCGACTTGATGCTTTGCATCAGACTCATCGCAGGAAGCCGGCCAGCCAGTATTGAGGTGATTACTCTTTGGCGCGGTGGTAACGGGGGCACTTGTGGTGCCACGATCAATTGACCGCGAAGTTTTTGAAGCTTGCGTTTGCTGAGTTGCCAAGGTTGCTGCCCTTGCAGTTCAATTGCGCCACCCAATGGTTTTAGTGTGCAGGAGAGAACCTGTAGCAGGGTTGTTTTACCAGCGCCAGAGGGGCCAATCAGCGCGACTTGTTCGCCGCTGCCGATTTGGAGACTCATTTTTTTGATCGCCGGAACGCTGCCCGGCGGGGCGGATGGGTGGCAGGCATTGATGTCCCGAATTTCAAGTTTCACTGCGTTGCCTTCCCTATCCTACTGCGAGAGCCCGGCATGGGCTCCCATCTTCCTTGCAATTATAACAAGCCTGCGCTTTTCGCTGCAGCCTCGAGGCCTTTGTAGTTTTCGGGCTTGGTGTCGATGTAACGTGTGGCCCGGTTCAATTTCAGGATTTCAGCATGTTCAGGTACGGCTGGATCCAGGTCAAACAAGGCTTTCTGGATTTTATTGCGCAAATCAGCCCGCATGTCGGCGTGCACAGTCCAGTTGTAGTTGTAGTACGGTGGCGTGGTGTAAAACACATTCACAGCATTGGTGTCGACCTTATTGGAGTCCACAAATTTTTTCCATACCGTAATGTCGAGCGCCGCAGCATCCACTTTGCCGCTCACAACAGAGGCAATCGTTGCATCGTGCGCACCGGAATAGGCAACCCGTTTGAATGCTGTTTCAGGTTCCAGGCCGGCTTCGAGCAGGAAATTGCGGGGCATCAAGTGGCCCGAGGTGCTGCTTTGGGAGCCGAAAGACACTTGTTTGCCTTTCATGTCTTGAAGGGATTTGATGCCGGAATCTGTTTTGGCAATGAAGACCGACTGAAATTTGGTGTCTTCAACACGCTGGGCGATCGGAATAACCTTTCCGCCAGAACGACGTGATGCTTGAATGTGTGTAAAGCCGCCCAACCAAACCAGGTCAACTTTTTTGTTGGCCAGTGCTTCAACAGCAGCAGGGTAGTCGCTGACCGGTGTGAATTCGACCTTCATACCGATTGCCTTGGACAGGTAATTGGCCAGTGGCTCAAATTTACGAATCTGCTCGGTGGCTGCTTCTTCGGGAATGGTGGAAACTTTCAGAGTCTGCTCGGCGTGTGCGGAGACGGAAAAGCCAGCGGCCAGTGCAATGGCTGCCACAGAGAATAGACGACGTGAAACGGATATTGCTGAACTTTTCATGAGTACCTCGTTATATAGAACGATTGGAAGAAAACTCGAAAATTGATGATCGCACAAACAATTCGGTTTTTAACTGTGAAATGTTTGTACGGTTGTTTTTTTAACTTTTAGCTGCCCAGTTTTCCAGCGGCCTGAACTTCGGCCGCCTGTTCTTCCCCGGTTTTATAGTGGGGTACCCGGATCACCAAGCGCTTTGCGCGTTGGATAAAGCTGTTGTTGCCGTTGACTTCCTGGGCCCAGTAATCGTCGGCCAAAGCGATGTTCTTATCAAGCTCAAGTTCGAAGGCGGCTTGTGAAACGAATCCACCGAAAATGTAGGTTTTTCCGTCGACCACTTTGAAGTCGGCTGCATTGCCGCCCCATGGGATGCCGAACATAATCCCGTTGGCGCAATAGCCGCCGTACTGGGGAATGTATTTGGTGGGTTCTGCGTCAAACAAGGCTTTGTGGTCGGCGCTTGAGAAATGAAAATCCACTTCCTGGTAAGTGCTGCTGAACTCGGGCTTGCCCTGGACATAAGCGTTTTGAGTGATGTATGCCACCACGTCGGCACCAAACAGCATGACGCGGTCATCTCCGGCCACTTCAGCTGCATTCACCGGGCTCAATTTGGTAGAGGGGTTTTGCGCCGTCATTGCGGTACAACCGCTCAAGCCCAACAACAAACTGCCCGTAATTAAAAGTTTGTGTGTGCGTGTCAAAGTCAAAATACTTCTCCTGTTTGTTTGAATCGATTTGGTGTTTTAACTGACTGGTTTGCCTGCAAACAGTTCCGTCGGCAATTTGTCTGCATCAATGACTTGTTCCCGCAAATCTTCAAGATATGGTGCAGGCCAACCCAGCAGGGCGCTGGCCTGCTCGCAGCGCTGGCGCAAGTCGCGCGGGTTTTCTCCACCCAGGTGAACAATGCCGTAACGGTAGCTGCGCAGCCATTTGAAGTCGCGGTGCAGTTCTTTGGTGTCTTTGGGGTACTCAAACAGCAAGGCATCGGGAAATGCTTTGCGGAAGGCCGCTTTTTGCACAAAACCGGGAAATGGTACAGCGGCTTTGGGATTGAAGGAGCGGTAAACAAAGCTGGCTGTAGCGCCGGCTGTGGGCACTGCGCGGGTCAGTGTTGCAGGGTCAATACCGTGTGCCAGCGCAAATGCAATTTCGTGCAGGTCGATGCCGTCGACACGCAAATACAAATCCGAGAATTGCGAGGCCATGCGGGGGTTGAACTCGATCACCGTGATTTTGTCGGTGGCTTCGTCATGGAAAAATTCCATGTTGAACAATCCGTGATCAAAGCCCACAGCATTCAGAAAACGTCGTGCCACGTCGGCTGCTCGCGCCTGCACGTCTGCCTGCAACCTGCTGGGGTATTCAAAACGCATGAAGGCGTCGGTGTTCGGGTACATCACCTCGTCAACCACGCCAAGCGGGCGAACATCACCCTGCCAGACATAGCCATCCAGGTTGTATTGTCGACCGCGCATGGGGGCTTCCAGCATCATGCTGTGCGCGGTTCCGGCTTCTGGCAGTCGCTTTTTTGCAATACGTTCGAAGGGCTCCACCAAATGCTTGATCACCCACAGCTCCCAGGGGCCAAAGCGGGTGTGGGCGTGCAGTTCCTCGGCATTCTTGACCTGTCGCGACAGCACCGAGAACGCGGCTTTTACCGGTTTTACAAATTGCGGATAGTCAATGCCTTGGGGCACAGGCCCGCCATATGCCGCGTCAAGCCTGGCAAATGGCAAGTTGGCCTCGGGGGCTACTTGCTGCAACACCTTGCGGGCGTACAACTTGTGTTGACAGGCCAGAATGGCGTTCACAGGTGTGCCCGGCCACCCCATTTTCTCGGCAAGTAAGGCTGCACAAAGCGCGCCAAACTGCTCATGGTTCGAGGCCACTGCTTTGGCACCGTGCAATTTGGCGAACACGGCCGCTTTGGCTACAAATCGTTCGGTGTCAAACCAGGCCAAGCGCGCATTACTCGGGAAACTGAATAAATCAAAACCAGATACCACGCTGGGCCACTGGGTTCGAAGCCGGTTTGCACCTTGCTCATCCCAGTCGTAGTTGAACAGCAGCAGTGTTTTTGGATGAGGCATGTGAATAGCAAGTAGGGTTAGCGTTTGATGTCGTTAAGCGACCAGTCGTACTCTGTATACGCAACAGGAAGTGATTTGGATGCGAGTTTATCCACTATTTCCGAGTCCGCTGACATCTCCCTGGCCCATTTTGCAAATACATCCTTCACTTCATTGAACCCCTGGTGACCCTTTTCGAAGTCTTCGGCGAACCACTTGAAAATAGGGCTGATCTGAAGTTCGCCGTTCTTCACCCGGTTGCGGCTTGGATCACCTAAAAAGCGGCGCATGCCGTCGTCAAGTTGTGCATTCAGTTTTGTGGCTGTAAACGCTTCGTTGCGCAAAGCGGGGCAGCCCAGGCTGGCGCAGTTTACCGCAGCATGCACTCTGGGTTCCTTGTATTTGGGGCGCAGTTGTTCGTGTTCAATCCAGTCCAGGTGGCGCTTTTGACCCAGCAGCGTAAAAAACTCCTGTTTCCATGGGCTGCTGAATACGCCGCCAATGTCTTTGATGGATTTGATTTTGGGGTATTTGGTCAAAATCAGCTCAATGGTAAAACCGTTGTAGGCATTGATTAAAAAAGCCATTTGCTGGTTTTTCGAAAAGCTGTTGAACTCGGTTTGGCCAACGGCAGACCAGTCGTTTAATAGCGCTTTCAAGGCCTGCCGGTCTTTCTGAAATCCTGCGTAATCAACGGCAGTTTGCTTGTTGTCGGGTAGCCATTTCACATGTTTGGCCAGCAGGTTGTTCCAGGCTGAGTAGTTGTGGTCAAACTCGGCGGCAAAGCTGGTGCTGCTCAGTGACAGGGCAAAAGTCAGTAACAATGTTTTAACAAATTTAAGCATGGCGAATCAATGGCACCGTTATTTGGAATTGAGTGTGTTTAGCGTATTCGCTCGGTACGGCAATTTGGTTACACTACCGCAGATTCGTCAATTCATTTGGAGTTGCCATGCCCGCTGTGCCGGTCACCATTGCCATGTTGTTGATCAGCAATATTTTCATGACGTTTGCGTGGTATGCCCATTTGAAAGACATGAGCCAGAAACCATGGATTATTGCGGCATTGGTGAGTTGGGGAATTGCCTTGTTTGAATACCTGTTCCAGGTGCCTGCCAACCGGATCGGATACACCGTGTTGTCTGTGGGGCAGCTGAAAGTGATGCAGGAAATCATCACCTTGACCGTGTTTGTGCCTTTTGCTGTGTTCTACATGAAAGAACCGTTGAAGCTGGATTACTTGTGGGCCGGTTTCTGCCTGGTGGGTGCGGCCTACTTTATTTTCCGTGACAAGTTGTAAGGCCTGCTCGGCATTTAAAGCACTTTTTGATCAAACTGCGCCATGAAATGTTCAATCGCTTCGGTAAACCGGTGGCCTTGGCCCCCTTTTTCCGCGGCCTGAATGCGGCCTGCAGATTGTTGTTCCAGTTGACCTGGCAAGTCCTCCTCAGTGGATTGAACAATGACAGGAGTGTGTTCGCAATAATCGAGCAGGAATCGGGCGGTGTTTTCTGCTTTGGAGTCACTCACATTCAGGTCGGAAATCAACAACTGGCAACCGCCGTGCGAGGCTTTTAACTGCGACAGGCTTCTGAAGTATTTCACCTCGACCCGGTCTGCGAGTAGACGTGTCAAATGCGTTTCCAGAAGAAAACGGTGCATTTCAAAGTCTTCGAGGCAGAAAATTACAGGTTTCATGCGTTTATAGAATTCAGGCGGTAACATTTGTATCGTACGAGAAATGCTTCCGGGGTGAGAAATCGAGCGAATTCTCATCCCTCACAATGGGGTTGTTGCGCAGGAGAAGTTGAATGCTTGTCGATGTATTTTTCTTTGTGGCCGGTCTAGTTCTGTTGGTGCTTGGTGCCAATGTGCTTGTGCGCGGCGCTTCGAATTTGGCTTTCTCGTTTGGTATCTCACCATTGGTGGTGGGGTTGACTGTTGTGGCCTTTGGTACAAGCGCGCCTGAAATTGCTGTTTCAGTTGGTGCTGTCATCGCAGGTACTACAGACATCGCCATCGGAAACGTGGTGGGCAGCAATATTTTCAATGTGCTTTTCATTTTGGGCTTAAGCGCCTTGATTACCCCTTTGGTGGTTAATCTTCAATTGATCCGCCAAGAGGTGCCCATCATGATTGGTGCCTCTGTGCTTTTGCTTTTGTTAAGTCTGGACGGGCAACTGTCCTGGAGTGATGGCGGTATTCTCGCCGTGCTCATGGTGGCTTATACCGCGTTTCTCATTATTCAGTCGCGAACTCAGGTCAAAGAAGCCCAGGCAGAATTTGAAGAAGAATTACACCCGGCTGATCAAGGCAGTTGGGATTCCAGATTGCCCGTGCAGTTGGGACTGATTGCGTTGGGTCTGGTTTTGCTGGTGTTGGGTTCGGAGTGGTTGGTGGGTTCCGCTGTTGTGTTTGCGAAGGCCATGGGGGTTAGTGATGTGGTGATTGCGTTGACCATTGTGTCTGCCGGTACCTCCATGCCCGAGGTGGCGACCTCGATTGCTGCGGCACTGAAGGGCGAACGCGACATTGCCGTGGGCAACGTGGTGGGCAGTTCTACATTCAATATTTTTGCGTGCTTGGGTATTTCAAGTTTGGTGGCCGCACCGCTTGGCTTGCAAGTCGCGCCTTCGCTGTTGGCGTTCGACATGTGGGTGCTTTTGGCGGTGGCGTTTGCCTGTTTGCCTATTTTTCTGAGCGGGCGGGAAATTGCACGTTGGGAGGGTGGCGTGTTTTTGGCCTACTACACCGCTTATGTGGTTTACCTGATTCTGGATGCGCAGGGCCATGATGCACTTGAGTTGTATTCAAACACCATGCTCAGTTTTGTGGTGCCAATTACGGTGATCACTTTGGTGGTCAGCCTGCTGCGCAGAAAAAGCGGTGTTGGCGGCAATTCAAACGCTTGAATTCGCCCCGTTTAGCAGCATTGATCACAAGATCCGGGTACTTACGCCCCCTTGTTTAAAGGCGTAAATTGGTATCGTGTATTGACCTGCAGTACAGCTTGATCAGGAGAAGGCTTTGAAAATAGGCCCCGCCGTTGTTGCAGTTGGTTTGTGCGTGTTTACTTTGGGCAATGTGGCCCACGCTGCGAACACTGAGAGTGATTTGCCTGTTTGGCTTCAAGAACGTTTTGAGCCAGTGCATTACGACTTGACTGAAATGGTTGATGACACGGCACGCGGCATCGACCAGTTTTTTGGTACGGAAGACAGCCTGTTTGTAGAAAACCAATCTTTTCTTCGCGTTGCGCTGGACACCCGGCTTCAGCCCGGGGAGTCCAAGATCGATCCCAGCGTTCGTTTCCGGGTGGACTTGCCCACGACCAAAAAGCGATTGCGCCTGATTATTGAAAGTGACATTGAAGAGCCCCTGAGCCGACTTTCGGAGCAGGGCGTCCGCGAGGTGCGCGGTGGCGAACGATTCAGCACCAACAATTCCGCCGTTGGCCTGGAGCAGCGTTCTTCAAAGGACCCAACCAAAGCATGGGTTCAAGGCTTGGGTTTGGGTGTGAAATTTGGTACACCACTTGACCCTTATGTGCGTTATTCCGCCCTGCGGCAGTGGAATTTCAGCGAGAGCAAATGGCAAATCAATTCTTCAAGCCGGGTGACCCAGTTCAATCAGCGCGGCTTGCAGGTGCGAACAAATTTTGATGTCAACAAGCCGCTCGACGAGAAAAACACCTTACGCTTTCAGACCTATGCCGAGTACGAGGAAAGGCGTGATTCCACCGTGTTTTCTCAAACCGCAGAAATTAACAAGGTGCTGGATTCACGCACTGCCTTGCGTTACGCCCTGATTGTTGTGGGTGAAGACCGTGGCGAGAACACGATTAAGGATTATATTTTGCAGGCTCACTACCGCCGAGATATTCACAAGAATGTTTTGTTCATGGACATCATTCCGGAAATTCATTTTCCAACCGAAGGCAATCGCGATCCCTATGTGGCCTTGACCTTCCGTCTGGAGGCATTCTTCCGGGGCAACTTCAGCCGCTCCCTATGACCCGTTCGGTTCTACAATTGCAGCGAGACAACTTGCTGCTCAGCGCTTTGGTTGACGGTCCTGAACAGGGCGCTGTTGCCATGCTTGTACATGGTTTTCCTGATACACCACACAGCTGGAACGGCGTGGCCGAAGGGTTGGTGCAGGCAGGCTACCAAGTGGTGCGACCCTGGCTTCGCGGGTACACGCCGGGCTCGGTAAATCCTGATGCGGCTTACGATCCGTTCAATGCCGGGCTGGACCTGTTGGCGTGGCGTGCAAAATTTGAAGGCCGTGATGTTCACCTGGTCGGGCACGATTGGGGTGCTGTGGCCGCAATGGCCGCCGCTGCCACCGATGCGCAGGCCTGGAAATCACTGAGCCTGTTGGCCATACCACCGTTTCAAAAAGTGGAGCGAGCCTGGCGTTTAATGCCCCGGCAACTCAGGCAATCGGCTTACATGCTTGAAATGCAATCGAGCAATGCGCCAGCCAAATTGTTGGTCAACCAGTTTGGTCGAATTCGCGCACTGTGGAACAGTTGGTCACCGGGATGGAAGTATTCAGAAGCCGAGATTCAAGCGGTATTTGACGTATTTTCGAATTCAGGCGTGGCTTGGGCTGCAACAAGGTACTACCGTTCCTTGTTCACCTTGCATCGCGCTGCGACCCGTTCAATTTACGCCTTGTCCAGAAAGCCGCTCGCTGTGCCAACCCTGGTCATGGCCGGTGAAAACGATGGTTGCATGCAAGCGGCATTGCTGCCTGCCATGGTAGAGCCCCAATGTTTTCCGAAAGGCGTTCGAACGTGTACCCTGTCCGAATGTGGCCATTTTCTTCAGGCCGAGCGGCCCGATGCGGTGTTGAAAGAACTTCTTGCGCATCTTCGTGGTCAAGATAGAATTCATTGAATCGATTTTAAAGCAGTACGCCCATGCCCTCCGTTTTTGCACTGTTTGCCTTTGTGTTGTTGGTTGTCGGAGGTTATGGCTATATCAACCAACCTGAACAGGTACCGCCCTGGAATCAGGTTATCCCAGGCTTCGCATTTTCGCCTTACCAGGCTGGGCAAAGCCCCATCGACAACATCGAACCCAAGGTTGAGGACATTAATCGGGACCTGTCCTTGCTGGCCGGTAAAACGCTTGCCATTCGAACCTACACAGTGGCCGGTATTTTTGGCGAAATTCCTGCACTGGCCAAAACGCACAACATCAATGTCGCCTTGGGTGCATGGTTAAGCCCCGATCTGCAGGCCAATGAAAAAGAACTGGATCGCTTGCTCAGCGTTGCACACAGCCCACCCTACAATGTGGTGCGCCTGATCGCAGGCAACGAGGCCTTGCTTCGTGAGGACCTGAACCTGACTCAAATGATTGCCTACCTCGACAAGGTACGCAGTGCAACAGACATACCGGTGAGCACGGCTGAGCCCTGGCATGTGTGGTTGAAAAACCCGGAACTGGCTGAGCATGTTGATTACCTTGCGGTTCACCTGCTGCCCTTCTGGGAAGGCATTGCGCTGGACAATGCCGTGGACTTTTCAATCAACACCTACCAACGTTTGCAGGAGGCTTTCCCGGGTAAACCGATTGTGGTCACCGAGGTGGGTTGGCCCAGTAACGGACGTTCAATCAAACAGGCGGATGCATCGCAGGCCAACCAGGCCAAATTTCTGCGTCGTTTCATTCCGCGCGCCGAACAAGAGCACATGGTGTTTTATGTGATGGAGGCGTTTGACCAACCGTGGAAATCTGACATTGAAGGCAGCGTGGGTGGGCACTGGGGGGTGTTCGATTCATTCCGTGAGCCGAAGTTTGAGCCAGACCGCCCGATTATTGCGATACCGCAATGGAAGTTGTTGGCCGCTGCATCGATTGTGGTGGCTTTGATGATGACTTTTCTGCTGCTGATTGACAGCAGAACCCTGCGAGACAGTGGGCGCACATTTTTGATTTTCAATGCCTTCGTTATTTCGTCCTTGATCATTTATGTCATTTACGACTTCACCCTGCAGTACCACACCTGGGTCAGTGTGGCCATTTCCGTGTTTTTGTTGTTGGGTGTGGTGGGCGTTTTTGTCATTGTGATGTCGGAGGCCCATGAGTGGGCTGAGGCCATGTGGTACACCAGTCGACGCAGATTGCTGACCTTGCCCACGCGCACCGATTCACACAGTTCAGTGGTCACCAAGTACCGGCCATTCGTGTCTGTGCATGTGCCGGCTTATGAAGAGCCACCTGAGATGTTGATCGACACCTTGAATGCTTTGGCCAGGTTGGATTACCCGAATTTTGAGGTAATCGTGGTGGACAACAACACGAAAGACGATGATACCTGGCGCCCTGTGCAGGCGCATTGCCAGTTGTTGGGTGAGCGCTTCCGTTTCTTTCACGTAAAACCCTTGAGCGGTTACAAGGCGGGAGCCTTGAATTACGCGCTGGAAAGAACCTGCCCGCATGCAGAAGTGGTGGCGGTGATTGATGCAGACTACAAAGTGCAGCCACACTGGTTAAGCGATTTGGCGCCACAGTTCGAAAAACCCGAGATTGCGATCGTACAGGCGCCGCAAGATTACCGCGACGGTGCAGACAGTGCATTCAAGTCGTTGTGTTATGCGGAGTACAAGGGTTTTTTCCATTTGGGCATGGTCACTCGCAATGAGCGAAATGCCATTATTCAACACGGCACCATGACCATGGTTCGCCGGTCTGTGTTGGAGAAGGTTGGCTGCTGGGGCGTGAGTACCATTACTGAGGACACTGAGCTGGGTTTGCGAATTTTTGAGCAAGGCCACGAGGCAGTGTATATCGACCAAAGTTATGGACACGGCCTGATTCCCGACACATTCACGGATTACAAAAAACAGCGACACCGCTGGGCCTACGGTGCCATGCAAATTTTGCGTGAACACGCAGGCCAGCTTCTGGGTTTTCGGCGCAGCAGTCTGACTGCAGGTCAGCGGTATCACTTTGTGTCAGGTTGGCTGCCCTGGGTGGCAGACGGTCTCAATCTGGTTTTCACGCTGTTGGCGATTGTGTGGTCTGGTTTAATGCTTTTTGACCCATTGACATTCAATGCACCGCCGCTGCTGATCAGTGTTGTGCCAATCATGTTCTTTTTATTCAAAATCACCAAACTGTTCACCTTGTATTTGGTGCAAGTCAAAGCCAGTTTCCGAACAGCCTTTGCAGCCACCCTGGCCGGGCTGTCTTTGAGCTATGCCATTGGGCGGGCCACCTTGTCGGGTTTGTTTGTTGGCCGTAAAATCCCGTTCATTCGCACACCCAAAATGGCCAACCGAATGGCCATTCTTTATGCCATGAATGCTGCCCGCGATGAATCTGTTTTGGCGTTTGTGTTGTTGTGTGCGGTAGGGGTGATTTATTTTCAATTGGGTTTCGATTCCAAAGAAAACCTGGCCTGGTGCCTGGTTCTGGTGTCCCAGAGTTTGCCCTTCGTAGCGGCGTTCGTCGTTTCCTTACTCAGTGCTGCGCCCACACGGGCCGCGGCGCACAATGAAGTTGGTGTAAAGCAGTCATGAGTTCAACAGATACCGCACTGCGAGGTGGCTTGGGCCTGGGCGTTGGCACAAGCGCGGAAGTTTCAAAATGGCGTTTCAGTGGTCAGGTGTTGCTGGCCCTGGTCTTTTTAAATTCCACGCTTTGTTTTTCAGCCATTTGGCCCACGGTCTATGTATTGCCCGACCTTGGTGTGTCTTCCGAGTTCGTGTGTTTGCTCATGCTGTTGTCGGCATGGGTGGCCGTGTTTGGCAAGCCCACCCTTCGGGCGTTGAGCATTGTTTCGGCAATTTACTTGTTGATGGCGGTGGGGCATTACGCCGATGTCGTGGTGCCCAATTTGTTGGGGCGCCCCGTCAACCTTTACTGGGATGTACCCCAGCTTCCCCGTTTTGTTTGGGTCACTGTTCAAGGTTTGCCTGTGTGGCTTACCGCCTTGGTTGTGCTGTTGACCTGCGCAGTCGTGTGGGCTTATTACCGTTTGTTGGTAATGGCGATGAACACAGTGAGCAAGGCGGTTCAGCCTGTGGCAAAAACCCCGTGGCTGTGGAGTGCGCTGTTGTTGGCTGGCGTCATTGTGATCGCCAATTACTCGGAAAACCCGGACGAACCCACATTTGTTTCCAAAGCAGTGGTGCCCGTGTACTGGAAAGAAGCCTTAAAGCTGCGCGATATTTTGATACCTTCCCGGGCCGCACAACTTTTGCCCGCCAGCACGGTGATTGACGAGGCCTTGGCCAAAACAGATGCACCCGTGTTGGGTGCATTGAACAAACGCGATGTGCACATGATATTTCTTGAAACGTATGGCGCCGTGTTGTATGACCAAAAGGACTCGTCGGCCGCGGTCGCTCAAACCCGTGCACAGCTTGAAAAGTCCATACTGGCCAGTGGCCGCAATGTGGTGTCCGCGTTTTATGTGTCGCCAACTATTGGCGGTGCCAGTGACCTGGCTCATTTGTCGGTGTTGTCTGGTATCGATCTGAAAGATTCGCGCAAGCACGACGTACTTCTGACCACCGAACGCCCAACCTTACTGGACGTGTTCGAACGTGATGGTTATGAAACATTTGGTTTGTACCATTCAGTGGGGTGGGAATGGGTTGAGCGCGCCTTTTACAGCTTTGATCAATACATTGATGGCCCAGCCTTGAACTACCAAGGCCCTGCATTTGGCTTTTGGAAAATTCCTGACCAGTTTGCTGCCGCCCGGGTTGATCAGCTGTACCCACGTGATCAATCGGCCAAGCCTCGCTTCACTTTTTTCCCCACAATTTCCAGCCATTTCCCGTTTCATCAAGTGCCGCCTTACCAGTCCGACTGGAAAAAATTACTGGGCCCACAACCGTTTGATGCCGCCGAAGCTGCACGCGCGCAAGCCGAGCCCGTGAACTGGGAGTACATGAAGCCAGATTACCTGCGCACGATTAACTACACCAACACGTGGCTGGCGGGTTACTTCAGTCAGCCCGAGCCCAGAGAAACCGTGTATGTCATGATCGGCGATCACCAGCCCACAGGCAGCGTGTCCCGAGAGCCCACGCCCTGGGATGTACCTGTTTTTATCGTGTCGAAAGACAGTCGCTTGCTGGATCGTTTCAGGGCGATGGGTTTCACCAATGGATTGACGCCTCAGAAACGAGTACCCTTGGGGACATTGAATGAGCTGACTGCCGTCTTGCTGAAAGGCTTCGGCAGTTGAATTCGTGAAATGCCTCAACAAGGAGAAAGCAATGGGATTAAGAATCAATGATGTGGTGCCTAACCTAAGCCTGGAAACAGATCAGGGAAAATTCATGCTGCACGATTTCATCGGCGACAGCTGGACCATTTTGTTTAGTCACCCCAAAGACTTCACGCCTGTGTGCACCACCGAGTTTGGTGCAGTGGCCCAGTTGGCCGAGGAATGGAAAAAGCGCGGAACCAAAGTCATCGGTCTTTCGGTGGATGGCGTGGAGGAGCACACGCATTGGAAAGGTGATATCGAGAAGTTTTCTGGCGCAAAAGCGTCATTTCCGATTATTGCGGACAAGTCGCTTGAAGTATCCAAAGCACTGGACATGCTGCCTGCCAATGCATATTTGCCCGATGGTCGCACTGCCGCAGACTCTGCCAGCGTGCGCGTGGTGTTTATTTTCAGCCCAGACAAGAAAATGCAGTTGTCCATGACTTACCCCATGTCGGTGGGCCGAAATTTTGCGGAAGTGTTGCGTGCACTGGATGCACTCCAGACTACTTATGGCAAGCCAATTGCCACACCGGCCAACTGGCTGCAAGGGCAGGATGTGATCGTGGCCTTGTCGCTGAACAATGAACAGGCCACTGAGAAATTTGGCGAAATTGACATTAAGCTGCCGTACCTGCGCACCACGAAAATGCCGGCGCAGTGATCTAACCCTGCAGCGGCTGCGCCAGAATCCAAAGCCCCACGCTGGTGAACACCACCATCAACACCAGCATGGGCAGTTGGCTTAATGTGGCGCGCCCGTTGCTGCGTTCAAGTTGCAACGCCTGCTGGTGGGCTAACCACACAGCTGCCACATGCCCTGCCAGAATCAGCGCCACCTGGCTGGTCCAGATGTTGGCCATGTCGGGCAACCAGGGCAGGCGGCCAGTTATGGCATTGCCGAAAATATTCCAGCCCCAACCGAATGGATCGGACACCAAACCCCGAATTTTCAAACCCTGACTAAACAGCAGGGTGTAGTAATGCGTGAAGTGGTACACCACTGCAATGGGTACCAGGCTGGGCAAGTAACGGCGCAACAGCAAGCCGATGGGTTGTTGCCCGCCGGTCAACACTCGCCCCAAGGCTAGAAATGCGATGAACAGCAGCAGGTAGAACAGCGGGGAAACCAACAACAAAATAATTTCCCAGGCCATAAACCACGGGCGCACTGTGGGGTAAATTTTCATGGGGTGATCGCCAAATGCAGCGGTCAACAGCCCCAGTGGGTCTTGCCAAAACAGGTTGAAGTACACCGCGGTTTCCCGCAGCCCGTCGTAGGCAGTGGAAGACAGCAGAAACAATACAAACAGGCATTGCGCGGGGTGCCACAGCCGTGCGTGGCGAAGGTCAGAGAAAGGCAGCGTGAATCGCCAGCGGTATTTTCCGTCGGTACCACGTGTTCTGCGCAGTGGTGCACAGGCGGCGAACAAGCGAAACAGTACGGCAAATAACTCGCCGCGCTGCAGCCAGCGCCGTGTTCCCCACAACAGCATGCCTGCATAGTTGAACGCGCCAAACGCGATCAGCAGCAAGGCCAATTTGCGTGGCGTGCTGTGAAAAAACAATTCGATCGACACCAGGGTGACCAACTGAACCAACGCGGGCCAGTGCCCAAGCCATTTTGGATAGTTGTAAAAACCTTTCCAGCGGGCGGGCAACAAAAAACGCCATGGGTGTTGGTACTTGTACCAGTCGCCAATCAACAGGGCTGCGTAGGAACCACCCAATACAAACAGGATCCAGAAGAAAGTCATGTTGATATTGCGGTGGCTGTCGTTGCTGCCCACAAGGCCGGTCACGATACAAAACGCCAACGCGCTCAGCCAGAATAGTGAACCTGCTGCCCGCGCAGCATGAACCCACTTCGCAGGCCACGCCACCAAGGCCAGTTGTACTTTGAATTGCCCGTTGGTGGAATAGCGACCGGCGAGGGCCAGCAACAGAAATGACAACACAAGCGCCAGCACCGAGCCCGCAATGTAAAGCCCGTAGGGCATGGGCAACTGCACTGGTTCACCAAATGCATGTGCCCACACGCTACCCGGTGCTGCCAGCAGCACCGCAGTGAACCAGCGTGCAATCATTTCGGATTGTTGCGGTAGTACACGTTTTCCCACATGCGCACGTAAGTCTCGGCGCTGTTGTACAGCGCGTCGATGGCCTCGCCGCCACCTTCAAGACGAACTTCTTCAACAAAGTCGGCCACCATGCCATAGTGCGCCATGCCCACTTCGTCGATGTGCCAGAACTTGCCACTCTCAGGTATGGTCAGCAAATTGACTTTCATGGCAGGCAGTGATTGATAACGTGAGCCCCAGCCTTCACCACGGAACAGGGTGAAGGGATATTGAACGGGCACACTGTTGCCGCCGCGCGGACCAGGGTGTCCACCAAAGCCGTTGCCATCTGCGCCATAACCCAGGCCCAGCAGGGTGTTATTCAACCCTGCCTTGTTGCGCCAGAATTTCAGCTTTTCCAGAAACTCCACATGCTTGATGCCGTTGCCTTTGTAGGGGTAAATCACACCGCCACTTTTTAGCATGCGCACTGCCTGGTCGCTGGTTAAACCACCATGGGCGTCGTGGGATGAGGCCATGGGGTAGGGCGGATTCATGGTTTCTGCCAAATCCAGCATCACATCTTTGCTGTGGTAGGCCGCATGGTCAATGTCGATTACAAAGCCACGATTCATCAGGGCAGTCAGTGCATACTTGCCAAGGTCAGTTACCGTTCGGGCATTACAGCGTTTGCCGTCTGGGTATAGCGGTGTAATACCGCCCACTGCCTCCAGCAGCATAGTGGTCAGTGCATTGCTGCCAGTACCAGGAACTGCAGTCGTCATATTGGTACCCGGTTCGCGCACTGAAGGTTCGTTCTCCGGGAAGTCACGACATTCGGTGGTTTTCCAGAAGGCGCCCGTGTCCAGGAAATTCAGAAAGTTGATTACGTCGCCACTGAAAATACCAGCGCCGCCCAGCGAACTGTCAATGTCGTGGAAGGGGTACACGTGGCGCGCACCCAGTGCCCAAAGCTTTTCTATTTCTGCATCAATCTGTGTTTGGTCGCATTTGCGGATTTCCCCGCCACCAGGCAACATGGTCACGCCACAGTTGAACACCTGCGCTACTTCCACGCCTAGCACCACAGCCAGCTTGCCCTCGTTTGCTACTTGGCGTGCTTCCGCTGGTGTTTTTACAATTCGGTACCAGCCTTTGCCGGGCCCTCCAAACTGGGCGTCGATGTAGTCTTGCACGTCATACAGGTATTCCACCTGTTTTGTAGCTACGCCCATGTCGTCGCAATCCGCCTCGGGTTTGCCTGAGTAAGTTTGACCGATACGGCACAGTGCCGCAATGTTGGTGCCGTGGTTCACCATCACGCGCAAGCCTGCGCGCCATGCACGTTCAACCCAGGCGTGGTACATCACTTGGTGGGTCAGGAAATTGCGGCGGGGCCAGTCCACAAAGGTTGGCCAGCCTTGCGTATCGTGTTGTGCGCCCGGCGTGGTTTCCAGAATGTTGTTGGCATCCCGAATGCCATTGGGACCATGGAATCCCTCGCAACTGCCCAGCGCATGGGGAATGCCAAAACGGTGCACCACTTCGCCGTACAGCACGCCACCTGCGGATGGGCCTACACTGCCATCCAATGACATTTCGCTGGACATGCCCATGTGGGTGTGGGTGTCGGCAAAACCAACAATGGGCTGATTTTCGCCGCGACCTTTGTAGGGCGTGCCTTCCATGGCGGTGGGCATTTCAGGGTAGGCGGCACAATCACTGGCCGGTGCCAGCTTGAAGGCGGTGCGCTCGCTGGCGGCATTGGCCAGGGTCAAGCCGGAAGTCTCGTCCA
Organism: Limnobacter sp. G6BE5S; assembly: GCF_058448965.1. Lineage (NCBI taxonomy): Bacteria > Pseudomonadati > Pseudomonadota > Betaproteobacteria > Burkholderiales > Burkholderiaceae > Limnobacter > Limnobacter sp. G6BE5S. The sequence goes on along the minus strand of NZ_JBZFLM010000003.1, from coordinate 379,985 downwards.
AGGCCAAAAACCGGCCTGTTGAATCGGTGAAGCTGAACTGGCTTTTGGCCCGGTCAAAACTGGCTTGCCACACCGCTGCATTGGCGGGTTCTGCGCTGGCCACCAGGGTGTTGCCTTGCACGGTCACCATTTGACGGTCGCTACCGTAAATCAGGTATTTGCCCAATTCTGTGGGCCGCATGGTGAAGTTTTCCGCTTCTGTGGCGGGTCCCGCGGCGTAGCGGGCTGCGGCGGGTTGCACAAACTGGCGACTAAACGCCGATTGCAATCCAAAGCAGCCATTGGCCACCGAGAATTCAGACAGCTGCAGCGGGGTTTCACTGGGCGTGACCGGCTGGCTAGCGCCGCTGGTTGTTGTTGTGGATTCGCCGCTTGAAAGACAGGCGGAAAGGAGTGCTGCTGTTGCGCTCAAGGCGAGAAGTGACTTCACATTCATCAGGCAAACCCCGTTCAAAATTTGGTGGTGATTTACTCTTACTGAAGGTGTGGAAGTTTTAGATGTGTTTGTGACAGTGAGAATGCCAGTAATGTAAAAAGGGCGACACTTCGGTCACGGGAACAGGAATGAAAAAAGCCTGGGTATATAAATCGAAGATCCGCCTAGGGGCTCATCCAGCTGGGCTCTCCAGCAGAGTTATCGCCGCTCAAGAATTTGGATTGATTGGCAATGACAGAACCCAAAGGCCAATCGTGGTCAGGCTCACCATCAATAGCAAGGCTCCCGAATGTGCAACAAGCAATCTGTTTGAGGTTGATGAATACGTACCGATCGCGTGATGAATCATGATTCCTCCCCATGCATGGCCCGCCAGAATCAGGAGTACCTGTGCATACCAGACCCACTCTGGGTCGAAGGTCCATGCCATGGTTAGGCGTAAATTACTTATTTCAGGCAACCAGCCCCAGCCAAAGGGGTCAACAAGCATGAATGGAAGCTGAAAAGCCTGCTCCCCCAGCAATGAGAGATAGTGGGCCGCGTGGTAAGTCACAACAATGGGTATCACACTTCTGGCAGCGCTGAAAAATAACTGGGGCAGTTGATTCTTGACGCTGAGAATTTGTGCTGTGGCAATAGAAAAGAATGCGAATAACAAAACATAGACGATGGGGGCAATGACGATGAGTGTAAAAGCCTCAAATGTGGTGAACACAGCTTGAAGTAATTTGAAATCTGCGCTGTATTGCAGCCCAAGCATGCCATTCAGAACCGACTGGTAAAAACCGCCCCAGTAGATGGATAACCACAGCAATGATTCTTTGATTCCGTCGAATGTGGTTGTGGCCAGAACGAAAAATACGATACAGGTTTCAAGTGGCCGAAGCGCCCGCCGATCCTTGAGCCTTGCAATCGTGAAAACAGCAAAGAACAGGTTGAAGAAATCGTAGTCTTTAAACCACCTCACGGGCCCGATTCGGCTTGCGCCATAAATTGATATCAGCAGATAGAGCAACAGAAAAACCGCCAATGCACGGGGGTTTGCATGTGTCAAAAGCTCAATGGAAAACAGAGCCACCATGCACAATATGGGCAGGGTGAGCAGGTGCAGTGGAGCAGAAGCTTGTGGAGCAGGCTCAGGCAAGAATTTTTGAAATTTTTCAAAAATAAAGAATACGATTGCTTGCCAGGGATTGATGACTGAAAACTTGTTGACGAAAAAATTGATGTAGAAGAACAAGAGCAGAAAATCGATCCAGAACAAATTCATGCTGATGTTCAGAAATGGATTTCTGTTTCCGATCGCCGAGGTCAGCATGCACATCATCAACAAAAAAGTGCTGACCCAAATCCACGAATGTTGCTTCAAGGGTTTTGTCCGTTGATCGGCAGCATTCATGTTTCGGCATGTTGTATGGTCAACCCTGTACATCCATACGGCAGCCAAAGTAGAGAGTAAAAGGGCAAAAGACACCCCTGCAAGATAGACATGCAAGGGCATGGGCAATGTGTATACCTTGCCAAAGGAGTGTGCGAACACTTCTGCGGGAAGAAGCAAAAGCGATAAGAAAACCCGACTTACTGGTCTTTTATGCATGCCGCTTTGGCTGGTTTGTAGCCATCCGTGAAATCAGACAGCTTGTAACGGGAAAGAAAGCGCCAGGAAATCTCTGCCATCATGGGACCTTTGGGGTCGGCAAATTCAGCGGCGTCTGTGTTGGGGCTGCCACCCGAGAAAAAATGCCCCATTCCATGAATGACCCAGTCCTCTACAAGTAAACATCCTTGCTTGTCGGTATAGCGACTGACTGTGAATGCATACCCGTTGCTTTTCTGATTCTGAAATGTAACGTCGGGCTGCCTGTCAAAAGGCGCTGTCGCTGTACCTGTCATCACGTAGTTATTGGTGGCAAGCCATTGGTTGATTACTTGTGGACTGTTTGAGATAGGCACGGTGGTGTCTTGGTCACCGCGTAATTGAAGCACTGGCATTACGCGGGCATGCTCTCCCATCGCGTCGAACGCAAGTTGCCCCAGCGTGTCGTCGGGAAGGGTGGGGCCTACGAATGCGCATGTTGCGCCAGCTAGGTATGCACAACCAGCGTTTTCTGCAATTGCAGCGTACACGTCCGGGTAGGTTGCACCCAATATGCTGGTCATCATCGCGCCAGACGACATACCAAGTGCATAAACACGATCTTCGTCGATGTTCATGTTCACGATGATTTCTTGCGTAATTCCTGCCAGCAAGGCCGGGTCACCAGAACCTCTGACCTGGCTGATCGGGTTGAACCATTGCCAGCATTTCAATGGTTCGTTTCTTAAAGGCACATCCGGGTACACCACCACGATTCCTTCTCGTTCGGCTGTTGGGTGAAGGGCGCTGGATGCCATGAATTCTTGCGCGGTGGTGTTGCAACCATGTATGGCCAGCAATAGCGGTGCAGGTTTGTCCGGATTGTACGAGGCGGGGGTGTAGACGGAATAATTCAGGGATCCAATCAATGGGTTGTCGGAGTTGAAGGTGTGATTGCTGATGATTCCTGGCTTTGAAAAATCAGCAGACTGCTGGGCCGGTTCGTTGATTGTTTCCAAACCTGTGGAGTTCACATTTTGCCGGGTGGCCTGTGGCCTTGCAGGTGTTTCGTTGCCGCACGCGCTTAGCACGCTGGCCAATATCAACAAAGTAGTGGAACACTGCAAAAAGGTTTTGATGGAGGCTGGTTTCATCCTGATCACCGTAGGGGAAAGATGGAGGGGCTCATCTGCAGGATCTGAAACCCGGCGCATTGCGAGGTGAACAAAATCTGACCTTTGACCGTGTCAATCGTGGGGCGTGAACTACTCCAGTCAGCCCCCGCACACAAACCGGTCACCGCGTAGGCGGACCCAGCTTTATACCCGGGGGTCATTGCCGGGTTGTAGTACGCAATTTCTTTGACTTTCTGTGGTGTTCGAATATCAAAAAGCCGAAGGCCCGAGTTGAAATAACTGCAGGCGAGCATGGTGGCGTTGTCTGGATTGTCCACAGAGCAATAGTGGCTGTCGTATGAAAAAATCACCGAGGTGCTGCTATCCGTGCTGGCTTGCAAGCAGTTTTCCAGCTGTCCTATTTCAAGAGCCAACTTCGAGACAAGGGTAGGGTTCTTTTCATCGGTGATGTCAAAAATCCTCGGGATTCCAAATCCCGGTCGCCCCGTTTGACAGGTGGTGTACCGCGCGGCAGCAGATTGCGCCCCATCTGACCCCATCTCGTCAATTGATACAAGATACTTGAGACCTTTGATTGAGAATGGTTCTGTGTGTTGAGCCCATGCGCCATCATTCCAGAACGCTGTTGAAATCAACCTCACTTCCGGATTGTTCTGACGTTTTTGAATTGCGGTTAAATCATAGATTCCAAAGCCATTCCTGGCGTTCGCGCCACCTTGACCCTGCAAGATGAAATAGCCACGGGTGCCGTCCTTGCTGAACGACATGCCGTGCACACCGAGATCTTGTTCTGGCACTTTCCATTGGGTTAAGTATTTGGGTTTTGTCGGGTCTGACAAATCGATTGCGTAATAAATCTTGTTCTCTAGGTCTGCGCCGTAGTAGGTCAATCCGTCGGGGGCCCAGTTGCCCTCATGCCCTTTGAGTTTCATGTCATCCATGGTGATCGAGGCCAGCAGCACAGGGTTTGCGCAATCTTTTGCAATGTCGTACACATCAAACTGAGGGCCGCCATTTGTGCTGCTTGTGCCATTGACGGCAGCCAGTAATCCCCGGCCGGCATGTACCTTCAGGGACTCCCATGGATCCAGCATGGCAGGCGATTGCAGGTAAGCAACTGCTTTCGGGTTACTTGGGTCAATTGCGTTCACAACTACCACGCCAGGCGTTCGCAAGCTTGGGCGTCTGAGGCTGTCGGGTGCAACCGCCGCCACTGCGTAGGCCTGCCCATAATAAGCACAGTGTTTGTAGGAGCCATGCTGCAGGCTTGCCCCATCCCCTTCAAAGCGACCAATCAGTTTCAAATTGCAGTTTGCGCCTGCAAAGCCTGCAATTCGTTCAACCAGTGAAACCTGACCTTGTAGTCCTCGTTCAGGGGTGTCTGTACTTTCACAGTTTTCCACTGGCACAACGGCTTGAGCCACATTGACAGGGGTAGGTTGTTGCGAAGGGTCAACCACCGATTGACCTGAATTTCGGTTGTTTGAAGAAGGATGGTCACTTGCGCTAAAGCATGCCGTCAATGCACAAGGCAGTGCCAGCGTGGCGAGCAGCAATATGCGCCTGACCTTTTTTGTCATGTCTCCTCCCCGGGTTTTTTTTGTGTATTGCTGGTCTTTCTTAATCGGTTATTTCGTTATTGATGGACCAACAATAAGATGATAGTATAAAAAATCATTCAAGCGCAATTGAAAAATAGAAAGCAATTTCAATACAAAAGCGCCGTTTACACAGGAGACAAGACAATGATTCGGCTAGCCGCTTTGAGTGGGATACTTTTGATTGCCGCGGGTTGCATGAGCGATTCCGAACAAGGTTCTTCAGCGGCCTCCAGGGTGTCCAGCAATCAAACGCAAGCCCAGCAGCAGTCCAGCTTTTGTGGTGATGTGGGCGAACGCCCTTGGTGCGATGTAAGGTTGTTGCCTGCGCAGCGGGCTAATCTTTTGATTGGTGCCATGACGCTTTCTCAGAAGATCGGAATGCTTGGCGGGGATGATCTTGTTTCCACTTTCACGGCAACCCCTTATGTCGGGGTGGTGAAAGGAATTCCAGAGTTGGGTGTGCCCGACCTCAGAATGTCGGACGGCCCTGTTGGTGTGCGCGGTGGACTAACTACTTCAATGCCAATTCCGCTTAGCCTGGCCTCTACATTCATGCCCGAGCTGGCGAAAAAAACCGGGCAAACAGTTGCCAATGAGGTAAAAAACAAAGGAAATGATCTGATCCACGCCACTGTGCCAGACTTGGCCAGAAACCCATATGCAGGCCGTGTGTTTGAGACCTTTGGAGAAGACCCTGTGCTGTCAGCTCAAATGTCGAGGGAGTGGACCAAGGGCGCGCAGTCAGAAGGGGTGTTGGCCAACACCAAGCATTACCTGATGAACCATCAAGAGGGTCAGGTCGGTGTGCCACCATTGACCAGCCTCATAGGGGGAAGAACTCGTGTTGACCACCTGATTGATGAGCGAACCCTGCGAGAGCTTTATTTACCGCCCTTCGAAGCCGCGGTGGTCGATGGTAAATCTGCCACGGTCATGTGCTCATATAACTCCATGAATGGAAGTCCCACTTGTGCAAATGACTTTTTGATCAACACCATTCTGCGAGGCGAGTGGGGATTCAAGGGATTCATTGTCTCTGATTATATCCAGGCCGTGAAAGACACTAGCAATTCGATCAAGGTGGGCACCGAGATAGAAATGCCGATCCCGGTCTATTACGCTGAACCGTTGGTGCAGGCAGCGTTACAGCGTGGCGAAATTGATGAAAGCGACATCGATGCAAGGGTATTCAACATACTGTCAAAGCTTTTTGAGTTTGGATTTTTTGACCGTGAAAGGTATGTTGCGGATGACTCAAAAATTGACATCGAAGCACATGCCGCAGTGGCCCAAAAAGTTGCGGAGGAGGGAACGGTTCTGTTAACGAACCAAGGTGCCTTGCCCATAAACGCCTCCGTCAAACGCATCGCAATTATTGGTTCTTCTGCGGTGAATCGGCCCAGTGGCGGTGGCTCCTCGGCAACTAATCCTTTCCGCTATGTAAGCCCACTTGACAGTATTCGTCAGCGTGCCGGGCCCTCGGTCACTATTGACTACATCGATGGTAATGATTTGAATGAAGCCCGCAGCCTTGCAGCAGCGGCTGACCTGGCGATTGTTTTTGCTTCAGACAAGTCAACAGAAGGCATGGACAAATTGTGTTTGCGCCTGGATTGTTCATTTGCAGATGTACTTGATCCAGCATTGCTGTCAAACGCCAACGCTGACCAGTTTCTGAATCAGATTCTGGATCCGATTCTTACAACACCGCCTTTCAGTTTGATAGGGGTCCCTTTGTTGGATGCCTTGTCCCGTACGCCTATCAAATACCCCGCATCGGTGTCTGATCAGAATGCGCTGATCCGGGAAGTTGCCAGCGTTCAAAAAAATTCTGTCGTGGTACTTCAAACTTCTGGTGTGGTTATTACACCGTGGAGAAATCAGGTCAATGCGGTTTTGCAGTCATGGTATCCAGGCCAAGAAGGGGGCAAGGCGATTGCCCGAATCCTGTTCGGTGATGTTGATCCGGGAGGCAGATTACCATTGAGTTTTCCGGACAAGGAAACTGACAACTTGGTGTTTGGTCAGCCAGATCGATATCCTGGTTTGAATGACAAGGTGTCTCATTCAGAAGGTGTCTTTATTGGTTACCGCTGGTTTGATCAACAAAACATCACGCCTGCTTTTCCATTTGGTCACGGACTTTCTTACACGAGTTTCGAGCTTTCAAATCTGAAAGTGCAAACAATGGGTAGCGACAAACTCCGTATTCGGGTTTCTTTAAAGAATACGGGTAGCCGGCCCGGATCAAGCGTTGTACAGCTTTACCTTTCACTACCCAGCCCAAGGGCAGATGTACCCCAACCCAAAGTCGTTCTAAAAGATTTCAAGAAGACCAGGTTGGCTCCGAATGCAATGGAGTCGCTGGAGTTTGAGGTAAGCCCAAAACAACTTTCTTATTGGGACCCTGAGCTGGAGTCTTGGAAAATTGCAGCCGGGTGTTACGGGGTTTCAGTGGGCTTTTCATCCAGAGATCTACCACTCGAACAAAAGGTTGCTTTAGGAAAAGGTGCCTGTAGCTGAAACAAATCAGAAAGTCTTATGTTGTTTTTAGTATGCTGACATGATCTTTTGACGCTTAAGTGGTTTGGTAAAAACATGACAGATTCGATGGGCTTTGTGCCACGCAGACTTTCCCCTGAAAAACGCAAGGCTGAAATATTGCAGGCGGCACACAGGCTTCTGGTTCGAGAGGGGCTTTCAGGGTTTTCTCTGGATGCTGTTGCACGAGAGGCTGGTGTAGCAAACTCTTTGCCCCGCCATTATTTTGGAACCTACGGTGAGCTGCTGGCCTGCTGTGCGGAAAACATGCTGGAGAGGGTTATTGACGCGTTGGTAGCTCATCCGGAAATACCGTTAAGGTCAAAGTTTGAACGCTACCTGGATGTCTTGGCCTCGGCGCCTTGGGGGCATCAATTGTGGATGACAAGAGGTTTTGGGCATCCAGAAGTGGCTGAGCTGGCTCTTCCTGCGCGAAGGGCCATCATGGAGGCAATTGCCGGGCGAAGTTTCAATAAGTTATCGCCACTGCAAATTCTGCGTATAAGTGGGTTACTTGGGTACGTGGAAAGGATCGTAGAAGACTGGATCATCGGTGGCATGGTCAATCGAGAGATGGTGCTTGATGTGTTGATCGAAGGCATGGAAAAACTGCGTGCTGAAGCTTCAGAAGTCTGATTGTTGTGTATGACTTTTCAAAGTGGTTGCAACACAAGTTTTATATCAACCTGGCCTGTTAAAAAAACGATTCGATCCCATTCAATAAAATTTGATTCAGAATAAGGTGGGAAAAAATGATCAAGGTCTGTGGTGAATGTCGAGGTATTTTTAAATGGGCAGTGTTATTCACACTTGCGCAATTCATTGCGGGTTGTGGCGAATCAGGCAGCGATACCCAAGCCAGCTTGAGTTCATCGAGCACAACTACAGCAAGTGCAAGTGATTCCAACAAAGATGCGAACTGGTATGCAGTTTGGGCCACAGCACAAACCGGTGTTACAACCACACGGTTCGACAATCAAACGCTGAGGCTTGTTGTCTACCCAACAGGCGGTGGCGACAAATTACGCATCAAGCTTAGAAATTTTTTTGGCAATGATTCGGTTCGTATTGGCGCAGTAACCGTGTCGCAAAGGCGCGAGAGGGATCAAATCGTTGAGGGAAGCACCGTTCCTCTATTCTTCAATGGCCAGAAAAGTTTTACCTTGCAGGCAGGCGAGGACATGTTCAGTGATTCCACTCGTTTTGCCACTGAAGCATTCAAAGACATCGTGGTTGATGTTTTCATCGAAGATTCAGCCGCAGTCAGTCAAGACAGTGCCGCTTATCTGACGTCTTATGTTGGTGCTCCTGGGTCGGGTGACCTGACTGGTCAGAATTCCGCAAACAGTTTTCGCTCAGCAACAACAGCCATGCCGCTTCTTGAAGAAGTTTCGGTTTTTTCTAGTGGCATTGCCGGCACCATCGTGGCCGTGGGTGGGTCAGTTGTGGATGGAGTTGGCTCCGATGTTGATCAACACAACCGGTGGAGCGATGTACTCGCGGTAAGGCTGATGGGTCAACCTGGCAAGAAATTGACTGTCGTTAATGAAGGTGTCAGCGGGAACACGACTGAAGACGTGCTTGCTCGTTTTGATCGAGATATCCTGGATAAGACAGGCATTTCGCATGTTGTGATATACGCCGGGACTAATGACCTATCGTTACCCCCACCGCTGGGTTCTACCGCGGAGCAGATCATGGGTAATTTCAGGGCTTTGATCAAAAAAAGTCATGATCTGAAAAAGAAGGTCATCATTTCCACCATCACTCCCCGATTGCAATATTTTCCGATGTCGAATGAAGAAAGAAAAAAGGTCAATGATTGGGTGAAGAAAGGCGGGAACTGTAGTGGTGAATGCGATGGAATTGTGGATTTCGATTCTGTGCTTTCTTGGGCGCCTTACCCAAACATGATCAACCCTGCATTTGACAGTGGGGACACCGTGCACCCTAACGGCACTGGCTATAAAGCCATGGCTGAAAGTTTTGATTTGTCGATTTTTTCCAATTAATCTGGATTAATTGTGATTTCAGGGGGTGTTGGTATTTTAAGCCACATCGATCTGGCCAGCCAAATAGCCATTCCCTTGGTTTTTTATCGCGGCGTAGTCTCAGCGAAAAGTACTTTTGTCTGCCTTCTTTGGCTGAATTGAATGGTCTTGGGTACCAGTTTGGTACCAGATCGCCAAAAATGAAAAAGCCTGAGTAATTTAACCAATGGCCCACTTAGGGCCACATCCAGCTTGGCTCGCCTTTGTCTAGTGGAGTGTATTTGGTGATAAAGCAGCCCTGCACAGCTACGATCTGGCTACGTTGAGGTTTTTGGTGAAATCAGCTGTCCTGTTCTTTGAGTCTGCAAGAAATGTGAAGCCGATTACAGCTATTAAAGCTAGCTCGGTTCAATAAGGCCGTGTTGTCTCCACGGCTAGCTGAGCTTGAGTTAGGGCGTGCCTTGAATCAGCCACAAATCTCTCCAGTCAATTCTCAGGAAGGAGGCATGCCTGTCCCTGACTGTTTGCCGCGGCCTTTTCTCCCCTGCTTCCAAGTACGGTTTGGAAAAAAGTGATATTTATGATATCCCTGTTGACACATTTAAATTTTTCGGTAGAATCACCAGCATGATGCAAAGGATATAACAAATATCACGCCGAGGGTACAAATGAACAATACCAAATCATTCAAAGCAGGTGCCATCTTTTACAAAAGCCAACACGCTATGGAACGATGCGCGCAAAGAGCAATCACTGATTCAGTACTTGAACTGGCCATAATATTTGGGCAAGAAAGACAGGCTGGCCACGGTTGCATTAGCATTTATATCGATAAAACTGCCAAACAAGAAATCCGGGAACATATCGGCAGCAAACAATTCGCTCAGATGGAATCTCAACTGAGTGGACTTTATTTAATTATGGCCGATGACAAAATCGTTACTTCCGCCAGAGCGCACTAATCCCGTACCACACGAATAAACAGAGAAAAAAATGGACAATCAAAAAGAACACTACCTACTTCACGCACGCCTTCTCATGCTCGGCTTCTATACAAATCTATGGCGCATTTTTGATCTCGAATTGAAAACTGAATTACCGAATGAGATCTGCGGATACGAGTTAAGTGAACAGACATTAGAGAAAGCGCTACAGCACAAAACCGTTCGTGATTTCTTCAATCGCTCTGATCTCTTCCAATGGCTGATCAGGGTTTATGAGTATGGGGAGGAAGGAATTGATGATCCCTCCAACCAGCCTGAGGACGAGGAGGAGAGTTGCCAGCCATTTTGGACAGCTTTCCAACAAATGGACGACTTCATAGAAAACAACTGTGAATTTCGCGTTAATCAATCATTTAGCGTCGTCAACAAAGTAGTTGAAAAATATCATGCACGATTTCGACTTGATTACACTACCGCTTACACCCCGGTTATCAATGGTGAAGCCGCACTTTTTCTGACGGACTTGGCTCGACTTTCAGACCTGGACGAGAAAACGATACGCAACATGGCCAGTAAAAAGATGGAGGGATTTCCAACACTCCTCAAGCTTGAAAATCGAACGTATGTCTCCAAAGCTGAAGCACGCAGTTGGCTCATCAGCCGTGGATGGAAAGATACTGTGTCCCTGAAAACTGAAGATGTCAGAGTTAGATTACCGGAACAGTTTCACAGCGCTGAGCATATGTTGGAGTTTTTACACGCTTCTGTTCAGCAGCAAAGCGCTCTGAAAGGAGCCGTTTCGCCCGAGCCTTGGATCAATAAAGTTCAGTCACTCATTGAGGAAGGGAATCTTGCTATCCCTCTTAGCTACACGGAACAATGGGCTAAATTTATTGGCGTTTTGCACTATGACCTGGCGGTTCTGATTCAGACCTGCAAACACAGGCTAGAGCAACGGTCGCTCTTGTCTCACTTTGATCAAAACTAATTTTTATCACCCGAAGAAACCAACACTAAAAGAAAAATATGGCCATCACAATCGATACAAAACTTATCTGCAATTCAATTTTCGAAGCCGCTACCCCAATCATTCGCATCAAGGGACTCGAATCCAATATGTGGCATAGAGACGTACCTCAAACCGACGGACGGTATGGCCCATGGAAGACAGCCAACTACGAAATTCTGGATGAGATTACTTGGAAGCAACTCAAACCCTGTTTGTATCTGGTGCGGGCCGAAGATGGAGAACTCAAGTACGTTGGCATCTCAGCAAATCGACTCAAAGACCGCTGGCGTGTCTCACCCGCAATTTCATATGCGAATAAAAGCAAGCTTCCCGTTAATCAGCTATTTCACAGTCAGTGCTGGAAACACATTGAGCGCGAATTCAGCTCAAATCCATCCGTACGATACGAAGTACGTTGCATCGACGGTGAGCGACTGTCCCAGCACTTGCAGCGTTTAGGCCCACCTTTATCTGGATTTTGCACGTTGGCAGATGATCATGAAGGTATCGTAGCTGCAGTAGAACGCTGGATGTGTAATCAAAGCCGCGAAGGGCTAATTACTTGGAATATTGCAATGACTGGACGAGCCAGACGGTCGCGAATTAATAATTGATTTTATTGGGGTGCATTTGCCCCCTGTTAGAATCCAATTTTCAACGTCTAGGTCAACACCATGATCAGGAAGGATTTCGAATTCTATTCTGTCGATGAATGTGCGTCGGGGAAGTTGCGCTTCTCCACGCTCCATAAGCAAAAGGTCGACGCCAGAGAGAAGAGAGAAAACTAATAAATACCTGAATTTCCGAGGGTAATTCAGACATTTTGTTGTGAACTAGTTTTAGGGGGTATTACCGTAATGCATGAAATCATATGTCCTCATTGTTCAAAGGCATTCAAGATTGACGAGGCGGGTTAGCCACTTCCACGACCGTGTCTTTGTCTGTTTCTCTCAGGATTCGAACAATCTGCTCATCACTGAATCTGGCTCGTTTCATCTCGTCTCTCACTTGGCTGAGAGACCATTGTAATTAAGTCACGTTGGATCGAAAAATCCGGGGCAGGTCAGTGGTGCTTTACTCGCGTGATGTAGCTGCAAATTACTACCTTTTATCATGTTACTCAAAAGACTTCAGATGGAGCGCAAAGACAAATTCGGTCCTAAACAAGGGGATTCTGCTACTATAAAAAATACATTGATAAGCAGAAATAATCTCGTAGAACGGAGGTTTTCGCTGACTCTAATACGGGACGTTGTTCCGGCCATAAACAACTCAAACATAAAATAAAGCTGTGACAATAGAAAATGCACTCACTGCTAGGGACGGAGGACGGCAAAGCGCTTCGGGTAGCGATTACCTGAATGCAATTGGAATCAGTCCGGGGCTCACTCTGTCCGGTCTCGAGGCTGAAAAAGTAAGCCCAGTACCGGCATGGGCAGGGTTTCTGTTGTGGCTTGGCTGGTGGATGAGATCAAATGTCCGCCAAGATCGCAGATATTTTGCTGTAGTTGTGACCCCGACCCGTCACACCACGGCTTTAATAGCCGCATTTGGTGTCCAACTGGCAGGTGCCAAGATAACGACAGGGGTACTTGACTGGACATCGCTAACAACTCTGCCTCCTGGGACCGAAGTATTTATTCAAGAGAGGAAAGACCGGAACAAGTCCGGTGGAAAACAGGTTCACGGCGTCATCGAAGGACTTACTAGGGTGCCAGGGCTTGATAATCAGGAATTTGTTCTTATCCGACAGAAAGACGTGATCCGTCAAGTGTCCGTCAGTCATCTGCATGAATACACGATAACGCTGCAGTCCGTGGGGGGGCGAGCCAAAACAGCGATTCACCGCCACAGCGAGCTGTTCGAGACCCTTATCCCGGGCTTTGACCGGAAGTGGTTCATCACTCCTTCCAATGAGTCCGTGATCATCGGCGAAACAGCCGTACTCCAGCGGGAAGCAGAAGGTGTCTATCTTGGACACTCTGGAATCCGTCATCGGTTCAACCTCGGCAAAATCCTTGGTATTGATAGTCCGCGAGGCCAAGCTCATGCCAAGACGGCACTAATTACCGCTCGCAGTCTGACGGATCAGCCGGCAATAGCTTCGGTATGTATCCTTGACGGTGCAACTGCTTTTCGCTCACTTGAGCACTGCATGGAGGTGACGCAGGCGGGCGCATACGTTGCTTTTCTCGACCGTACGGAATTCGACGAGCAGTTCAGGCGGCGTTCGCTCGCATGGTTGGAGGCGTCGAGTCCGGCCCTTCTAACCGGTTGTCAGGCCATTCCGCAGATGCTTCCCGCAGGCGTGGAGTGCATTGTCTGTGGGATTCCTCTGCAGGAATGACGAACATGAAAAAGTCCGTAGTGAAGGTAATACCTAAAAAAACTGCAAACATTGAAGTGAGCCGCGGTCAGGATTTTTTTCAGATCAGCAGCAACGTTTTTAGCTGTGCGGAAGAGGCAGTTCTACATTTGCACCCGGTCGGCTTCGAACCAGTCCGCATGCTTACACGCCTAGTAGGCTCTCTGTACAATGCTTTGGATCGTATGGACTCAACCGAGGCTGCGGTTGCGCGGGTAGTGTGGCAGCTGCGTTCAACCGTACTCTTCACTCTTCTTCCGTTTGATCATCCTGCACTGCCTATCCGAGAGCTCGGTAATCGACTGGTTCGGATGGCAGACACTTTGCCGTCTGTCAGGCAGCTGGCAGTTGACATTAACGGCACAGTGAAGCAACTCTATGGTATCGCTGAGAACCCTAAGTGGGCCTTGCTTAACGAGCTGTGCTTGCAGTCCGGTGCTGGAGACAGGATCGGACTCCTCACTGCGCTGTGCCCCGGACCGGTGCCAGGCTGGCCCGAAGAATTCCGAGAGCTTCTTGCTACAATTCCTGACAGGCACGTTTCGGCAGTTGACTCACGCCGAGATCTTAAATTTGTGACCTTTGATACGCTGATTATTCCTGCAGGACTACGGCATTGCGCGCCTCAGCTGGCAAGTGATGCTGTTCACGGTTGTCGCGCACGGAGGATTCATCTTCTCCGGTACGAGAGCGAGGGCGTCGGTCTGCCGGAGAGATCCGTCTTGCCTGCTTCGGCGCCTTTTATTTACACAGTTCCTGAGCGCAGACAAGTAGTTACTAAAGCTGTTGATATTCCTGACGTCTTTGAAAATGTAGATCAGTGGCTTGCCCAGAGTTATTGGGTGAACCTACGTCCTGATGGAACACACGTGGCTGATGATCAGGAAGAGACGGAGGCGGCTCGATTTACGGTGTTCTTCAACGGTTATGGGGCATTTCTACCTGACGAAGGTAAGGTTATTGAGGTTTCCGAATTGTTTGACGGACTCGTAGGAACAGCGGGAAACGATTTACCGCGAAAGAGAGTCAACCTTCTGGAAGAGGGCGATCTGGTAGTCATACGCACCTCTGGTGGCGGCGACTATGTGGAGCAACTGGCAGATGCTCTGTTGAGGCGCGCTAATCGTTCAGGCCTTCGTGCTTCAGCTTTGGCTTGGAAGGCGGCACTACGCTCGGCGTTGCTGCGGCACGGTCCGAAAAAAATTGCAGCCTTACTGCGTGCCGAGGGAGGGAAGGTAACCTCACCCGGATACATTTATAACTGGGCTGGAAGTGTTGTCATGTCGCCCCAGCGAGCAGAAGATTTTGTGGCGCTGATGAAAGCCGTTACACAGGCCGGAGAGATCGAACACGGAGACCCGGTTCAATATGCTAATAAAAAATGGCGTGAAATGGAGGAGCTGAAAAGTTACCATCACCGTGCGGGACAGCAGATCCGCCGGGAGCTGCTTACCAAGGTTAATGAACTGGCTGCAGTCCGCCGAAAGATTGAGACTGAAGCACGGATAGCCCTTCCTCATGCCGAGGGAAGCGAAATGTCCGTTCTTCGGATCGCCGCAATTGACCGCACGGTAGTGGACGTGCCCCGTAGCCGGCTCTTCCGGCTTGAACAGACAGTACCTGCACTCCATGGCTAAACTGATACCTGCAACAATTTCCGCGCGGGCCTCTTCTGGTGAGAGGGAGCTGTTTTACCGTCTGCGTGACGATCCTCGCACCGATGGCTGGGTTGTCTTGCATTCGCTAGAAGTACGCCGCCATCTGACCAAACTGGAAGGTGAGATCGATCTTATCGTCATCGTTCCTGGCAGCGGCATTCTTTGTATTGAGGTAAAGGCATGTGATGTGTCGAGGGAGGCTGGAACATGGGTCTACCCCTACGGTACCTCTGCTGAAGGACCTTTCAAGCAGGTAAGCCGTGCGATGCATTCCCTGAGGAAATGGTTGGCCGACAGCGACGCTGCATTTGCTGGCCTGCTTTACTTCTCTGCCGTCGCATTCACAGAAATCAATTTTTCGGAACGCTCACCAGAATGGCACCCGTGGCAGGTTATAAACAAATCAGATCTCCTTCACAACTCGCCAGCCACACTGATCGGTGCAATATTGGAGAAGGCCCATGTCTTCGTAAGGCAGCGCTCTTCTAGGTGGTACGACGAAGTCCGTTCGCGTCCGGGGTCTGCCGTCGTACAACGCATCACGGAAATGCTGCGAAGGGACTTCGAGTACCAAGAAAGCGCCCGAACAGAAATTGAGCGGCTTGAGCGAGCAATCCATCGTTTTACTGACGAACAGATGGATGCAGCGGACCATCTGGCGGAAAATGATCGTGTCATCTTCAAGGGACCCGCTGGCACTGGGAAAACCTTCCTGGCGCTCGTGGCTGCGCGTCAGGCGATCAGGCAGGGTAAGCGGGTGGGACTGTTCTGCTTTAATAAGTTTCTCGGTGAGTGGCTGGACGAGCAGGCTGCTTTACTACGTCAAGAGGCACATGCTGCCGCCATTCCGTTTTATGCCGGTACCTTTCACCGTTTTCTCATGCAGCAGTGCCCCTCGCAGGAATATGTTGGAGTCTCTCCGGACTTCTGGAAAACCACCTTGCCTGCTGCATTCTGCGAACATATCCTAACTCAAGTAGACAGCTCGCCCCTATTCGATATGGTTGTTCTCGATGAGGCGCAGGATCTGATCACTCCGGAATATCTGGACGCGCTAGATCTGATGTTGACCGGAGGACTGAAGAACGGCCGCTGGGTCTTTTTCGGCGACTTTGAACGCCAGGCCATCTATGTGCCGGCCGGTACGGGATCTGGTGCGCTGACGCCGGGAATATTGAAGGACCGTGCGGGTCCACACGCCACTTTTAATCTGACAACCAATTGCCGTAATGCGAGACGTGTAGCTGAGACCCTTACGGTGGTATCTGGCCTCACGCCCGGATATCGAAAGCTTCTGCAGGAGGCGGATACAGGGACGGTTGATCCCGTGTTCTATGACAGTCCTACAGCACAGACTCGTAGGTTGCAGTCCGAAATTGAGCGCTTGCTTCACCGTTTTCGGCCCGATGAAATAATTGTACTGTCGTCACGGACCGCCGGCCAGAGCTGCGCTGCACAGCTATTTAGTAGGGATAATCTACCATTTGAACTATCAGAAATGAACTCTGGCTCCCGCCGTCCTCTGTCTGCCGTACGTTATACATCAGTGCACCGCTTTAAAGGATTGGAGGCATCAGCCATTATTCTGACGGACTTGGACAAATTGGAGGACGAGCAATCAAAGGCTCTACTGTATGTTGGTATGTCGCGGGCGAGGGTGCATCTGAGCGTACTGATGCAGTCCCGCCTCTCACCCGTTTATCAGACCGCTGTGCTTGCCAATCTGCGACAGATACTGGACACGGCATCCTAAACCCAGACAGAAAGAGGACCTATGTCACTCGATGAGAATCTGAAAAGCCGAATTGCTCTTCTCAATGGGCTCAGGGCTGAAGTAATTGGCCCTAATCCTCAGGGAAAGCCCGATCCGGTCGTCAGGAAGCAGCTGATGACATATGACGAGTTTCATCGTCCTCGCGTCCAGTCGGACGGCGAGGAAATCCTCTGGCAGGATCGTCCGGTCAAGCGTTATGGTGCTGCGGTATTGTACCCTGCTGGTGTATCTGAGCTTGCCGAGGGCACTGACATCGCTGTCTCAGCAGGAGTGAGTAGCGATGAGGACAACTCCTCCAGAGAGACAGCGGTGGCCGCTGCAGAAAAGATAGGTGCAAGACGGGGTGAGGCAGATGACGATGGGGATTACGATATAAGCCTTGCAAACTCATTCCGTCCCTCAGCTGTCGGTCTGAGCTTCGTGATTGATCTATCGAAGACTAACGATTTTAGCATCCGTATCGAGCATTCGGCACGTCTGTCAGGTAGTGAGATACAACGGCATCCTAGTGGATATTATCAGCGGTTGCCAGTGCTGGTGGGAGACAAGGCATATGAGCGCTCTCTTTGGTTGCGACGTCCGCTTGTCGATGAAAAGGGACAGGTCCCTACTGTTACCGTTACGGCTGATAGTTTATATGCTTCTGCTCAGCCAGTGGTGCATTCTGTTTCAGGCCCTTTCGCTCAACTGCAATTAGTGGTTATAGCGCGGACTTGGCCAGGCATGCCAAGCGAACATCACCGCTTACTGACGGTTTCCCTCATTAATCGGAGGAAGCCTGCAGAGCGGAGTATAGACGAACACTGCCTTTTTCAGGCTGGCTTCGTGATCTCTGGCAGGCCTGGCTCCGGATGTATCCGGCCCTATCCTGAAACTATCCTGCCGGGAGAGCGGGATGCGTCGCCGATATCCGACGAGAACATTAACCGCGTGCTGTACCGTCATGCGCACACTTTTGCTATCGGTCACGGTTGTGCGGCGGACTGGGAAAGCGGGCAGCCCGCTGAGGTGGACTCTGTCTGGACCGATTACATGCCGATGTATGAACTGCCCGCCACCAGCGCTGATCTTGAGCAACAGAATTCCTCTGGTGACTGGCAGTCGCTGGCAGTCAGTATGAGGAAGCTCGCAGGATTGATTCCCGGAGATGACGGAATAGCTGATGTTGAGAGGCTGGTCGAGGCGTACGCAAGCTGGATATACGGCCGCCGGGAGGAAATGAGCCAGCTTACTCTGGAGCAGCAGAAGACCGCACCGTTTCTTATTGAGCGAGGTGAGATTTGCCTCAGGAGAATGCGGGCGGGCCTCTTGCTTATCACTGCAGACGCGGATGTCGGAAAGGCCTTCAGACTAGCCAATCACGCTATGATCCTGGCTCAGTTGCGCGCTGCGTCAGCGACCAGACAGCCGCAGCTCAGCGGTGGCGGGGTACTTGCCGGTTGGGTGCCGACTTTTGAGGTGGTTGACGCGGCTGGCGGCGATATGGAAAGAGGATTTTGGCGTCCATTCCAGCTGGCATTCTTGCTCATGTCCCTATCTGGCATCACCGGAAAGGCTCCGGACGAGAGGGAGATAGTTGACCTGATCTGGTTTCCCACTGGCGGGGGCAAGACAGAGGCATATCTGGGATTAACCGCTTTTACCGTGTTTTTCAACGCATTGACAGGTCGCAAATCGGCAGGTGCGACAGTTCTGATGCGCTACACGCTGCGGCTCCTCACGGCTCAGCAGTTCCAACGAGCTGCAACGCTGTTTTGTGCAATGGAAGTGCTGCGACGCACCCATTCTGAGCTCGGAACGCGAGTTTTTCGCATCGGTTTGTGGGTCGGAGGAAGTACTACCCCTAACAAGCGTGCAGATGCCGTGAACGCCCTGAAAAAGCTGCAAAAAGATGCAACAGCGGAAAATCCTTTTGTATTGCTACGCTGTCCGTGGTGTGCCGCCGAATTCGGTCCGGTGTCCTATGGTAACAACAAGTCGCTAGTCTTCGGCTATGCGGAACACCGTGGACCGGGGATCAACAGCGTCATGTATCGCTGTGGTGACACGCGCTGTGACTTTGGCGGTACGACCGACATAAAACCAAGTGCACGACCTCTTCCAATCACGGTGATCGACGAGGATCTATACGCGGAGCCAGCAGACCTGATTATAGGGACGGTGGATAAGTTTGCACTTCTTGCATGGACTCCACAGGCAAGGCGTCTCTTTGGAATCGATGATAAGGGCAATCATACAGGTTTGCCGCCTTCCCTTATAATTCAGGATGAGTTGCACCTGATTTCCGGTCCGCTGGGATCAATGGTTGGTGCATACGAAGCAGTAATTGAGAATCTCTGTACATCTGCTGATGGTATTAGGCCGAAGATCGTAGCCTCCACGGCCACTATCAGCCGGGCTGATCAGCAGATCAGAAACCTGTACGGGCGCAATGAGGTTTGCCTGTTTCCGCCTGTAGGGCTTGATGCCGCCGATTCCTTTTTCGCCAAGCAGGCGCGTTTCCGTGACGGTAGTTTGCAACCCGGTCGCCTATACGTTGGCGTGCTGGCACCTGGTCATGGTTCTCTCCAAACGACGCAAGTCCGGTGCTTTGCCTCACTTATGCAGGGTGCAGCATCTGTAGGGGACACCGCTGATAAAGCGGATCCTTGGTGGACGCTACTCGTTTTTTTCAACTCTATCCGTGAGCTCGGCGGAGCAGCGACGTTGTTTGCTTCTGACATCCGGGAATATCTGCGTGTACTTCAATCACGTTGTGGTAGTGATATTGCGCGTACCCGTAAGCTGACGAATGTAGAAGAGCTTACCAGTCGAATCCGGAGCGACGAGGTACCCAAAATTCTTGCAATGCTAGAGCAAAAAATACAGACGATTGATGCTCGTACCAGACAACCTCTTCCTGTGAAGGTTATAGATGCGTGCCTTGCCTCTAATATTATTGAAGTTGGTGTGGATGTTCCACGCCTCGCCATGATGGCCGTAGTAGGGCAGCCAAAAACTACTAGTCAGTACATTCAGGTGACAAGCCGGGTTGGACGAAAGGCAGACCGACCCGGCCTGGTTACCGTCCTCTACGGGCAGACAAAGCCCCGGGACCGAAGCCATTACGAACGTTTTCGATCTTATCATCAGAAGCTGTATGCCCATGTCGAGCCGACCAGTGTGACCCCGTTCAGCCCGCCAGCGATGGATAGAGCCCTTCACGGCCTAATTGCCGCGCTGGTCCGTCAGAAAGGGCGATTGCAATATGAGGCGCAGACTCCAGATCCTTATCCCTTGGAAGAAGGATCTCCGTTGAGGGATCTGATTCAGAATGTGCTAAGCGAGCGGGTCAGTGCCGTGGCACCTGAGGAGCTGTCGGGCGTGATGGACCGGATGGTAGACCGGCTGGAGGAGTGGCGTGCATGGAACCCCCAGACCTACGGAGATTTTGGTCCGCCACCTGAGAACGCTTCTCTGATGCACCCCGCTGGAACCAAGATGCCCGCCACATGGAATAACCACAGCTGGGCCACGCTGTCGTCACTCCGAAACGTGGATGCAAACTGCGAAGCGGCCGTTACTGGTTGGTTTAACGAAGTCCGGGAGCAAGACGTATGAAGCCAGTCAGACGTACTCAGGCAATCAGTCCTTTTGGTGTAGGTGCCATGGTGGATTTTCCGGGACCAACGTCGCTCGTTCATGCGGGTTTGGATGCGTGGCCGGTCGATCCGTCACGACCGGAATCACACGAGTTTCGCATCGATGATGAGCCAAGGCTGGCCCGACGGCTCAACGTCGACTTCTTCATGTTGCCTCCTGATCACAGGAAGAGGGAACGAGGTGTATCGGATGTAAATCTTGGGCTGACCATTCCCTTTCTTCGTTTTCCGCTATGGCATGCCTGCCCTTACTGCGGAAGAATGTACAAGGCGCGGCATCATGATGCAGGTGCGCCCGTATGTGAGGGCCCCATCGCTGGAGGAGGGGCGGACGGAGGTCGGTTGCATAAAAAGCGGAAGGCGGTTCAGGTGCGTTTTGTTGCAGCCTGTGCTCACGGCCATATGCAGGATTTTCCTTGGGTGGAATGGTTGCGTCTTGATGATCCAGAATGGCGTCCTGAAGGACCAGAACGGTGGTTAAGGCTACGGTCGACAGGCTCAGCCGGTGCAGAGGGGATTGAAATTGTTGCTGAGGAGAGGGTTGGTTCAGAGATCAAGGTTCGCGGCAGAAAAACTTTGGCAGGTGCCGTAGGCGGCGAGCCCGGTAAGGGCGATTCTCCCCTAGCGGGAATCGGTATACGGTGTACCGGACAGAATCCCGCACTTGCACGTGGTGCAGAGGCTGATCACGGTTGTGGTGAGCAGCTATATGTGCTGCTGCGCGGAGCCTCTAATCTTTACTACAGTGATGTAGTCAGCTCGATCTACGTACCTGATATCGAAGATGCCAGCATTCCGGACGACGTACTGAATCTGCTGGAGGATCACGCTTTAAAACGCCAGTTGTTACTCGGGGCTTTGGATCGTGACGGGGGTAAAGTGTCGTCCCGCTCGGTGCGCAATGCTCTGAACGAGCGTTATCCTGACTCTAGGGCCGATCCCGAGATCCTCGCTGAGGCGCTCAACCGGCACTATTTGCGCGATCTCCTGACCGACAATGGCAAGATTGCAGCTGCTCTCATTCAGCTCATTAAGGCCCAAGGGACAGGAAAGGTCACCAGCGAAATCGTGTCTCAGATCATTAAGGTGGCGCGGCCCGACTGGGATATTGATCCCGCTGAACTCGTTCATCAGGTACAAGACTGGTACGAGAAATACAGCGGAGTGGCAAAGCAGGATAAACAAGAAGGGGAGTCTGCATCTTCTGATGATGAGAACAACTACCGTGCCGCAGAGTACAGAGTTTTTTGTAAGGACGGCCAAGAGGGTTCACCTAAGACAAACCTGCTGATCCGCAGTGCTCCTCTCGCCGAATACGGTAGCCTTGTTCAGACGGCGTTCGATCGTATTTCGCTGTTGCATAAGCTCCGTGAGACTAGAGCTTTCCGCGGCTACAACAGGATCTTTTCGAATGGGTCTCTGACAGAGGAGGAGCGCTGGAACCTTATTGCGACGAGACGGTTAAGCTGGCTTCCGGCGATTATCGTACGCGGTGAAGGTATCTTTTTGAAGTTCAGAAAATCCGCTTTGGCAGACTGGGAAGCCCGCTTTAACGACTTTCATATAAAGCGCCTGGATGTGCTTAATCAGCAGCTTGGTGAACTGCGAAAGCGTCGTCGTCAAGATGGCTTTATTGTTACGCCACGTTATGTGCTGCTGCATACTTTTGCGCATCTGTTGATTAATGAGCTGGTGTTCGAGTGCGGGTACGGATCGGCCTCGTTGCGGGAGCGAATCTACTGTTCAGAGGGCAGTAATGGTATGGAAGGGGTGTTGATCTACACTGCTGCAGGCGATTCGGAGGGGACAATGGGAGGGCTTGTTCGTATGGGGCAGCCAGGATTACTGGACGGGGTAATCACTCGAATGTTGGAGAAGTCTACTTGGTGTTCGACTGATCCTGTTTGTATCGAGAGCACTGGCCAAGGGCCAGACAATTGCAATCTTGCTGCATGTCATGCATGTGCTCTTCTGCCCGAGACTTCCTGTGAGCAGCAGAACCGGCTTCTGGACAGGGGAGTGGTTATGGGTACTTTGTTATATCCGGAAGCGGGATTCTTTCGCTTTCTTGCAGCCCAGTCTGGGAAATAAAAAAGAAGAGGAGTTATTAATTTAAGAAGGGTTGGTCGCAGCTTATTTTCTTCATCAAGTCTGAAGGGGAATTACGATTCTGCGAGTACGTACTGTAGCCATCTCTGTGGCTATATGTCGTCACTTCGGCAGAAATTTGATTCGTGTTTTAAATTCTATTGATCAGATGGTTTCTAGGCCGGCGAACAAAATAGTCTCGTTTTTATGTGGCCCTTTCGGGTCAGCAGTGGGCCTTCCCCTCGGGATAGTCCAGTGAGGATAAAAAGTGCCTAGGGAAAGCCGTGCGATTCAAGGTGAACCCCCATTTTTTGGGGGTTGCTCAAGAATTGCTGCCTTTACAAGGGCGTCTTTTAAGAAGCAACGGTCAGCGACCAAATCTCTCTTGACGAGCAGCGATCATTGATACGAAAGACTCAACGTCCATTAGCCATGGCCTTTGTGCTGCAGAGTATGAATCATGAATTAAACGAGGCAGCACTAAGGCCACGTTGCGAGCCTTCATCTCGTCAGTCTGATTTTCAGAAATACTGGGCTCTAATGTAATTAAGTGCTTTGTAGGAATCCGATCCGCCTCGCCAAGAATTTGCCTCCAGCGATCTTTGGCCGAGGTCTTTGCTGCCAGCATCGTTAATCTGTCCTCAGGAAATGCAGCATCTTTGTATTCAGCCACGCCTGGAAAAATGAAATCTGGTTTGCTTTTATTCTCCGTTACTGCTGTTCTGCTGTACTGAATTCCGTAGGCGGTGAACACAGCTTCAAGATGATTCTCCAACGCATAGCCTGCCCTGCTTTTGCGTCGGTTCTGCACGCCTAGAGAGAATGAAATGAAACCGTCCACATCAACCGTTCCTCCCTCGCCGTTAAATCCAGCCTGTAAGCGTTCAGATATCAAATACCTTTCCAATGCCCTAAATCCTGCCTCTTCAGTGTCCATCCATGCCAGAAGAACTTCGTCTGGCCCGTCTCTTGCGTCAAGCCTGCATGTATTTCTTATGAACTCAGAAAATGTTCTTGTTGGCGGAAACATAGGTCCGAATTTCGAGAGTATGGATTCAAGCAAAGGTTGTATTTCAGGCTCAGGTTCATATTCAATTCCTATCTCGCTAAGTATCAAGCGAGATGTATACTCAAGTTCGTATTCATCGATTTCTTCTTTATCGACGATTTTGAAGCCGTCTAGGTTTTCCCTGCTGATTCCAAATAACCAAAGAATCTGGTTAGCTGCCGTTGATTTTGATTCTGCTATCAAACATAGCGCAGAACCATCTGGGCGAAGACCAATTACGAACAGATCACCTGCGCGAAACTTGTCCGAAACAGGAGTCGCTGGAAAGTAAAGACGGTGTTCACTTCGGGTGGGGTGTTCGGCCCTGGCGTCATACCAGGTCAGAAAGCCTTCTGCCGAGGCAGGGGCTTCATCCTCTGCATCACATAGGTAAACAAAGCGCGCGGGAAATGTTCGCTTGTTGGGACCGAGAATAGATTTTAGTCGTGAGACACCATTAAATTCATGTTGATTGCTCTTTCTTGGGTCGGCCTCGACAGCAGACAAAGTTTTTGCCGCAACACCGCTAAAGTACTCAGAGAGATAGCCCTTTTTCATACCGAATAATGTCCTGTATGTGGTCGAAATTTAATCATTTGTATCAATGCTCGCTGTGGGTGATTTACTAATCAACCAAGCGGAAATGCTATCTATTGTTAGTTGAAGAGTATCAGCTTTTTTTCCCCGCAATGCGCACTCCCAAACTGTGAGTACTCTCCAGCCTTGCTTCAGAAGTGCTTCTTTCTGAAGACCATCGCGCGATTTGTTTCCGTTAATTTTCGCGAGCCAGAAGGCTGTGCGCGTTGAGGGAACTTTGAAGAATTTGCAATCATGGCCATGCCAAAAGCACCCATGGATATTGATTATGGCTTTGTATTTTGGGAGAACAAGATCTGGTTTACCAGGCAGGGTTTTGTCATGCAGTTTGAACCGGAAGCCTTGCCTGTGCAGTGCAGAGCGCACAAGAATTTCAGGCCGGGTATTTTTGCCTTTTATCCCGGCCATCATCCTGCTTCGGGTTTTTGAATCGACTACATCTGTCATCCAGCCATACGAACAAGTGGCAATTCAGGTTGCATGTCTTCCGTCACGAACTGACACATTAATTTTGCAGCGTGCTCCATCACATCAACAACTACAGAGTTGCCAAACTGTTTGTAAGCTCTGGTATCAGAAACCGGAATTTTGAAATCGTCAGGGAAGCCCATCAGGCGGGCGCATTCGCGAGGTGTAAGGCGTCTTGGGTTCTTTTCCTTGCCTTGGTCTACAAGAATTTCCGAGCCGTCTTTGTAATAGCGTGCAGACAGGGTTCTGGTTGTGCTTTCTGGGCCAACCAAGCCAAATCCAAAGCCGTTGCCTTTGGCTTTGTGTTTCGCTGCATAGTTTTGCAGGTAGGTCCAAAGGCCCGGGGTTAGTGTGTATTTGTCTTGCACTTTCTTGTTGTCATGGTCGAAGAAACGCTTTTCATCCCAGGGTAGGTAGGGTTCGGAACCGTCTGTCTTGTGCAAAATTTCCTTGAGTTTTCTGGAGCCTTTCGCGGGCAGTGGGATTGCATCCCAATCAAAGGCAACCTGGTCTGTAAAGCCTGCAATCAAAATACGTTCGCGATGTTGCGGTGTGAAATGAGCACCATCGATAACGCGGCAATGAATCTTGTAGCCCAAGTCTTTCTCAAGCGTTTCCTTGATCACGGTAAAGGTGCGGCCTTTATCGTGCGATACAAGGTTTTTTACGTTCTCGAGCAGGAATGCTCGTGGGCGTTTGTCTTTGATAATTCGGGCGACATCAAAAAACAGCGTGCCTTGAGTCTCATCCAGAAAACCGTGCGAACGACCTAGAGAGTTCTTTTTGGATACTCCTGCGATCGAGAAAGGCTGGCATGGAAAGCCTGCAAGCAACACGTCGTGATTTGGAATGTCAATCGTATCTACCTTTGTGATGTCACCAGAAATCTCGTGATGGTCACGCTGGTAGTTTTCTCGATACGTTTTCTGGGCGTAGCTGTCCCACTCGCTTGTGAATACACATTTCCCGCCCTGGTTCTCAAATGCTCTTCTAATGCCACCGACGCCAGCAAACAAGTCGATGAAGGTAAAAGGCGGTTCGGGTTCATTTGTAGAGGATTCTTTGGGAAGAAACTGTTTTAACTGGATAGCTACGCTTTTCTGAGACGGAGGAACACTGTCTCCCTTTTCCCATCTTCTCACTGTCCATGGTCCAACTCCAAGAGCCTTGGCTAATTCTGTTTTGGATTTGATTTCAAGAACTTGAGTGAGGAGTGCTTGAAAGTGAAAGTTCTCTGGAGCATTCATCAGTGCGAGTTCCTCTGGGTCAAAAAGCGAACAAATTGTCATGTGATCGTTCCTATCATAGCTAAAAAATGGCTTAAAACTGTTTGAGGTAAACAAATATTCAGTGAATCGTCTCTTTTATGAGAATTGAAATACACTGGATATTGGTTCTGACGGACAGGAATTCGAACACAGAAAGGCTGTATATTAAAACAGTATTATGCTGATGGGGTAGGGGGGTTAACTCGATTTGACGGTTGGTAGTTTGTGTGTGTGCCAAAAATGAAAAAAGCCTGAGTTTTTACACTCAGGCTTTTTGTATTTTGTGGTGGGTCGTGCGAGATTCGAACTCACGACCAAAGGATTAAAAGTCCTCTGCTCTACCAGCTGAGCTAACGACCCACATTTCGCTTTGGGCGTTGGCCCTCAACCGAAGACCGCGATTATGGCCAAGTTTTTAAAAGTGGTCAAGCCCTATGGCGGCAAAAAGCTACTATTTTTTGCCTGATATCACGTAAGGGTTTGAAATCTTGAAACGTTTTAGAATTTCGATTTCGCGGTTTTCCATCAACTCAGCCTGATTATCGCTTTCATGCACATAGCCTTGGGCATGCAGGCAGCCGTGAACAATCAAATGGGCCAAGTGATCAATTGGGTTTTTACCCTGTTCAGCCGCCTCGCGTTCTACCACGGCAGGGCATATCACAATGTCGGCCATGAACACGGGCAGGCCCGAATCCGGGCCCAGGTCGGGCATCTCCATGGGAAAGGTCAGCACATTGGTGGCGTAGTCTTTGCCGCGAAAATCGTGGTTCAGTTGTCGACCTTCTTCTTCGCCCACCAGGCGAATGGTGATTTCAGCCCTGTCCATGAAGCAGGCTTTGGCCCAGCGGCGAATGCGGCTGTTGTCCACGTCTGAAAATGGTGGGTGGTCTGCATGTACAGCCCATTGAATGGCTACGCCAACCGGTGTGGTGGTTTTACTCGTCATTGATTTCGTCAGCTGGGTTGGTTCGTTCGGGGTTGTGGAAACGTTCGTAGGCCTCAACAATGCGGGCCACCAGTGGATGGCGCACCACATCCGCGCTGGTGAAGTAGGTCATTGCAATGCCTTTGACATTGCGCAGCACGTGCTGGGTTTGAACCAGGCCACTTTGTTGGCCGCGTGGCAGGTCAATTTGGGTCACGTCGCCAGTAATCACTGCCTTGCTCCCAAAACCGATTCGGGTCAAAAACATTTTCATTTGCTCGGGCGTGGTGTTTTGGGCTTCGTCCAGAATCACGAAAGCATGGCTTAAAGTGCGGCCACGCATGTAGGCCAGCGGTGCAATTTCAATCACATTGCGTTCAAACCATTTTTGCACGCGGTCAAAGCCTGCCAAGTCGTACAGCGCATCGTACAAGGGGCGCAGGTAGGGGTCTACTTTCTGGTTCAGGTCACCTGGCAAAAAGCCCAGCCGTTCGCCAGCCTCCACCGCTGGGCGGGTCAAAATGATTCGTTTCACGCTGTCGCGCTCAAGCGCATCCACTGCGCAGGCCACAGCCAAATAAGTTTTGCCGGTACCGGCAGGGCCAATGCCAAAGGTCAGGTCGTGTTCAAGCACGGCCTTTAAATAATCCTTCTGGCGGGCGGTGCGGGGTTGCAGGTCACCCTTCTTGGTTTTAAGGATCACGGGTTCGTCTTCACCGGCAATCAGCGGAATTTCTTTTTTGGCGCTGGCCACGGCGTTGGTGTTTTTCAGTTCGACCAATGCCAATTGAATTTCGTCGGCGGTCACTGGCTTGTCACTTTTCTCAAAAAAGTGATTGATCAGGATAAAAGCCTGTTTGGCATTTTCTTTGTCGCCTGCCACATTCAAGGTGCCGTTGCGGCGCGCAATTTTTACGTTCAATGCGGCTTCAATTTGACGAAGGTTGGCATCCACGGGGCCACACAAATTGGCCAGTTTGTGGTTGTCGTCTTCAGGGGCGTGCCATTCACTGCCTTTTGCTCTCATCGGGTGCTTCTAAAAAAGTTGAATTTGTATTTTAAGCAATCAATCTTCCATTTGCCGGTAGCGCGGCGGGAAACTGACACGCATTACGGTGCCCGATCGATCTGGGTGGTTTGATTTTGGATTGTCATGAATGGTTACATTGGCGTCGTGCTGGAATGCGGTTTCCTGCACAATGGCCAGCCCAAGGCCCGAGCCGTCCTCGCTGGTGCCCAGCACGCGATAGAAACGGTCAAACACCAGGTTGCGTTCACTTTCAGGAATGCCGGGGCCGTCGTCCTCCACCTCGAGCACGATCGCTTCGCGCTGTGGGCTGTCATCGACACGCACAGTGACGCAACCTTCCTCGGGGGTGTAACGCAAGGCGTTTTCCACCAGGTTTTTCATCATCTCGGTCAGCATCAGGGTTTGGCCGTTCACGTACACGGGGTGATCGGGTACTTCCACACCCAGGTCGATGTGCTTGTTCATGGCTTCGGGCACAAAGTCCCTGGTCACCGTACGCGCAATGTGAGTTAAATCAAGTTTTTCAAATTGCAGCACCGATGGTGCTTCAGTGCGGGCCAGTGCCAGCAACTGGTTCACCAGGCGGGTGGATCGTTCGGTGCCCACTTTCAGTCGGCGCAGGCTGCGCAGCCTGGCTGCCTCGTCGGTTTCATCGCTCAGCAATTCAACTTGCATGCGCAGGCCAGCCAACGGTGTTTTCAACTGGTGGGCGGCATCGGCCACAAAGCGTTTTTGCGTGTCGATGGTTTGTTCCAATCGCTCCAGTTGTTCGTTCAACGCAGTAATAACAGGCAACAATTCCTCGGGCGTGTCTTTGGTTTGCAGCGCACTCAGGTCATCAGGTTTGCGGGCGCGAATAATGTCCAGCAAGCTGTTCAATGGTGCAATTCCGCGCGACAGACCAAACCACACCAGCAACACGGCCAAGGGCAGAATGACGAACTGCGGCAGAATCACGCCCTTGATGATTTCGTTGGCCAAGCCGTCGCGTTTGCCCAGCGTTTCCGCAACCTGTATCAGCATGAAACGGTTTTCGCCCACGGTGGGCAGTTCAATCCAAAGGTGGCCTGCGCGGAAGTCTTCGCCATTGACCACAATGTCCCGAAAATTAACCACGCCAATTTGTCGGGCTTCGCGCTGTGGAATTGGCAAGGTGCGCTCATCGCCCAGCAAAAACTCACCGGTTTTCCCCAATACTTGTGCACGCAGTTGGTCGGTGCCATCGGCCAGTAAAATTTCCATGGCCTCTTTGGGAATACTGAATTGGTTGCTTGGTGCCTGAGCGGCCACCTCTTGGGCCAAGGCTGTTATTTTGTCGTCGAGAATGTGATCGAAGGGGTCGTTGGCGATGGATTTGGCCACAAGGTAGGTGACCCCAATGCTCATTGGCCACAAAATCAACAGCGGGGCCAGCATCCAGTCCAGAATTTCACCGAACAGTGAGCGCCGTTGCTGTTGGCCCGAGGCCAGCGGATTGCGTTTGTACCAGGCCAATCAGGCACCTGCTTTATGTATTGGCATCGGCATTCGGTGCGGCTTCTTTCTCGGTGTATTTTTCAAGGCAGTAACCCAAGCCGCGCACGGTGGCAATTCGCACACCGTTGACTTCAATTTTTTTGCGAAGGCGGTGAATGTAAACCTCAATGGCGTTGTTGCTGACTTCTTCGCCCCATTCACACAGGTGATCGACGAATTGTTCTTTGCTGACCAGGCGGCCTACCCGCTGAAGCAGAACTTCGAGCAGGCCCACCTCACGCGCTGACAAGTCGAGCATGTCGTCGTTGATGTAGGCAATGCGTCCCACCTGATCGAAGGTCAAAGGGCCATGTTTCCAAATGCTGGCTCCGCCACCGGTGCCACGGCGTGCCAGGGCTCGCACACGGGCTTCAAGTTCTTTCAGGTCGAAAGGTTTGGCCATGTAATCGTCGGCACCGGCATCGAGGCCTTGCACGCGTTGCTCCACGCTATCGGCCGCTGTCAGTATCAATACTGGCATGTTGTTGCTGCGTGCCCGCAGGCGGCGCAACACTTCAAGCCCACTCATTTTGGGCAAGCCCAAATCGAGTATCAAAATGTCGTAGTTCATGGTGGTTAGCGCTGTGTCGGCGTCGCTGCCTTTGAACATGCAATCCACGGCATAACCTGCCTGACGCAACGATTGCGACAAACCTTCAGACAACAAGCTGTCGTCTTCGGCCAGAAGTATTTTCATCCCTGTCTCCTCAGTGCAGGCCGGCCAGTGTGGCTCTTTTTACCTGAACTCGAATGGTGTGTGTTGTGTTGATTTTAGCCTGAAAGTGCCGCAGCTTTCGCGGCTTGTATGGCGTCACGGGTGTTTCGGGCTTCAAGTGCAGCGGCACTGGCGAAATCGGCCTTTTGACTGGCGTACAAGATGGCGCGAGAGGAATTGATCAACAAGCCCCAGCCTTGGCTGCACAAACCGTTTTTCACGGTGTTCAGCAAGTCGCCGCCCTGTGCGCCAATGCCAGGCACCAGCAGTGGTGCATCGCCCACAATGCCGCGCACGGTTTTAATTTCTTCAGGGTAGGTGGCGCCCACAACCAGGCCCACTTGTTGGTGCGGGTTCCAGGTGGTGGTCGCCAGTTTGGCAACGGTTTGATAAAGCGGTTCGCTGTGCTCGGTGTTTAAAAATTGCAGGTCGTTGCCACCGGGGTTGGATGTGCGGCACAGCAGGAAAAGACCGCGGTCAGCATAGGCATGGTAAGGCTCAACTGAATCGCTGCCCATGTAGGGGCTCAGGGTTACGCTGTCGGCTTTGTAGCGCTCGAACGCCTCAATGGCGTATTGCTTGGCGGTGGCCCCAATGTCGCCGCGTTTGGCGTCCAGAATGGTGGTGGCGTGCGGTGCAACTTCATTGGCGTAGGCCAGAATGTTTTCTAGCGCTACTTCGGCGCGGTTGGCCGCAAAGTAAGCAATTTGGGGTTTGAACGCGCAGGCAAATTCAGCCGTGGCCTTCACAATTTCCATGCAAAAGCGCTCGATTTCAGAAGGGCTTGTGCCGTAGCCCTGAGGCATGCGGGTTATGTCGGGGTCAAGGCCCACGCACAACATGGAATTGCTGTGCTGCCAACTGTGCGCAAGGCGTTCTGGAAAGGTGTTGAACTCGGAAAAACGATTGCTGGCCATTGCGCATGTGTACAGTTGAAAGATGTCACCATTGTACAGGATCAGGGCAAGCCCCTAGGGGCAAGCAAGGGCTGATGCACTACACTGGGGCACCTTACTGAATGATCGTTCACTTTCGTGCCTGCAGCAAAATTATCCCTACCGCAAATCCAGTTGCTCCTTGGCATTACTGCCGTTTGGGGAATGAACTGGCCCGTGATGAAATATGCGGTGACCCAGTATCCACCCTTGCATTTTCGTGCCCTGTGCATGGTGTTTGGCATGGTGGCCATGTGGTTTGTTGCCCGGCAAATGAAGGTGTCGCTGAAGGTGCCGCGAGAAATGTGGGGCAGGCTGGCCTTGCTGTGCATTCCCAATATGATTGGTTGGCACCTGTTTTGTATTTTGGCCGTGAAGGAACTGAGCTCGGGGCGTGCTGCCATTTTGGGCTACACCATGCCGGTGTGGGTGGTGTTGACCGGTTTGATGTTTGCGCACCCCGTAGGAAGGCGAGGCTGGATTGGACTTGCTTTGGCCATGGTGGCCGCCATGTTGCTGTTGTCGTCTGAATTTGCTGCAATTGCAGGCAGCCCGTTGGGCGTTGTTCTTATGTTGATTGCAGCCGCCAGTTGGGGCTTGGGCACCACCTTGATTCGGCATTACCCCACCGGTTTGCATGCACTTACCTTCACGCATGCCATGATGCCCCCCACCATTGTGGCCATGGGTTTGGCCGGGTTTTGGTTCGAAGGAACCGATGTGGGCGCGCCGCAGGGTTGGTCGCAGTGGTGGCCAATTTTCTACAACGCGTTTGGTGTATTCGCATTTTGCCAAGTGGCTTGGTTTAGCCTGGCCAAATCATTGCCGCCAATCGTGTCGAGCTTGTCCATCATGATCATTCCGGTGGTGGGTGTAATGGCTGGCAGCTTCTTTTTGGGCGAAGTGCCGCACTGGCCCGACTTCGTTGCGCTGGTGTTGATTCTTGGTGCGATGGCTGTGATTTTGGTGCCAGGGCGGAAGAAGGTGGTAGTCGGCTGAAGCGCGGGTTTATTGCCAACTCGGCGTGAGTTACTTGTGCAGCACTTGAATGGCGACTTTTGATCTGAACTTGAAGGGTCACCGCTGCCCGAAAACTTGGCATATCGGCTTGTCTGCTTGAGCCTGCACTAAGCCAAGTCCTCCAAAAGTAACGGTCGGGTCTTGGCTTTCGCGCCAGGGCGCGATCGTTTGTCTCGGCGCGCCAAGCCGGCAAGTTTTCTGACTGGTCATCGTGCGACCACTTGCAAGTTCAGCCCCGCGTCACCGGCGGCTGAATTTACAGCCCAATCGGCGGCGGTGTTTCGATCGCCTCGCCTTCAAGAAAACCTGCCCGTTTGAATTCACCCGCCACGGTCGGCCAAAGGCCGGCACCGAGACTCGGCCCGCCTTTTTGCCGAGCGAGGTGAGTCAGGGTGAATCTCAAAAAGGGAAGTACAGGTTTTCAGGCGAGAGCTCGGAACCCAAGCTGGTTGGGCTAAATAAACCAGCTGTCGAGCAAGCAAGAATTTGATCAGTTCCGGAAGTACTTCCTCGACCGATACACCAAGGCCTCGCCTTCCCGGAAATCGCAACGCAACACCTCACCCACCATAATGAAATGGTCGCCTTCGTCATGGCGATTGCGCACCTTGCATTCAAAGTGAGCCAGTGCATTGGGAATCAGCGGTGCGCCACCCAACCCCTCGATCACTTCAAGCCCGGCAAAGCGATCGCCTTTGAAGGTAGAAAAGTGATGCGACAGTTCTTCCTGATCTGCCGATAGCACGCTGACACCGTAGTGCGTGGCTACAGCAAATGCGTCGTGGCTGCTGGCCTTTTTGGACAAACTCCACAGCACCAGAGGTGGGTGCAAAGAAACGGAATTGAAAGAATTTGCAGTGACCCCCACGTATTTGCCTTCGGCATTTTTGGTGGTGATGATAGTGATGCCAGTGGCGAACTGGGCCAGCGCTTGCCGAAACAGATGCGCGTCCAGTTCGGCGTCGCCTTCGCGTTTCTCGGCGCGAATGAATTCGGGTTTTGCAGGTGATTGCATGGGGTACTTCTTTTGTATCGAATGGCCCCATTGTGCCAAACAAGTGCTTGAATTGCTGGAATCGGCACTCAAATCGTCGTTTTCAGACCCATGTGCTTGAAATGATTTAAAATACGGCCAATTCTAAAAAGGCATTTTCCTTGAGCGCACTGTTCTTCAAACTCAAAACCACCTCGGGCAAGGCCCGACGCGGTGAAATCACCACAGCCCATGGCGTCATTCAAACGCCGATCTTCATGCCAGTGGGTACCTATGGCACCGTGAAGGGCATGACCCCGCGCGACCTCACCGAGATCAATGCGCAAATTATTCTGGGTAACACCTTTCATTTGTGGATGCGGCCGGGCCTGGACATCATGGAAAAATTTGGAGGCCTTCACCAGTTCATGGGCTGGAAAGGTCCAATTTTGACCGATTCTGGCGGCTTTCAAGTGTTCAGCCTTGGTGCCATGCGCAAAATCAAGGAAGAGGGTGTTCATTTTCGCAGCCCCGTGAACGGCGACAAATTATTCCTTACGCCTGAAGAAAGCATGCGAATTCAAACGGTGTTGAATTCCGACATCGTCATGATTTTTGACGAATGCACGCCATACCCTGCCACCCACACCGAGGCAAGGCTGTCCATGGAAATGTCCATGCGCTGGGCCAGGCGGTCTCGCGATTCATTCGATGCACTGGATAACAACAACGGTTTGTTTGGTATTGTGCAGGGCGGTATGTACGAGGACTTGCGCGACATTTCGCTACAAGGTCTGGAAGAAATCGGCTTTGATGGTTATGCAATTGGTGGCTTGTCTGTTGGCGAACCCAAAGACGACATGCAACGTATTTTGGCGCACACCGCGCCGAAGCTGCCCCAAAACAAGCCCCGTTATTTAATGGGTGTTGGCACACCAGAAGATTTGGTGAATGCCGTGGGGCAGGGCATTGACATGTTTGATTGCGTGATGCCCACCCGCAACGCGCGCAATGGTTGGCTATTTACGCGCACAGGCGACATTCGCATTCGCAACGCAAAATTTCGCAACGATGACAACCCGCTCGATTCGACCTGTACTTGTTACACCTGCAAAAATTTCTCACGGGCGTACTTGCATCACCTCGATCGCAGCAAAGAAATTCTTGGTGCGCAGCTTAACACCATGCACAACCTGCACTACTACCTGGAATTGATGCGGGAAATGCGCGAAGCGATCGAGCAAGACCGCTTCGACGAGTTTGTGAAAGAATTCAATGCGCTGCGTGCACAGAATGCCCAACAACTTCCACAGCCACTTCAGGCGGCACCGTAGGCGCCAGTCCAAACTGGTCGAGAATCAGTAACACCTGCTGGTGCAGGTCGATTACCTCGACCATTCGTTGATGATCGGTTTCACCAATTTGCGCAAGCCGCTGGGTGGTTTTCAATTGACCATGCATTAGTTGCCGTTGCTCACCCAACACAGGCACGTTGGGTTCCCACTGCGCATTTTCAATTGCTGTCAGCGAAGTAACCGCAAAGCCCACGCTTGCGCCATGCACATTCACCACCAGAATACTTGATTCATGATTCAGACTTTGACGTGCTGCACCCAGCCATTGAGCCAGGTCAAATACGGGAATGGATTCATCGCGGTGAGTCAGCATGCCGAGCATGGGGTTGCTTCGCTCAAAAATTTCGATGTCAGACCGGTAGGGAAGTACTTCCCGCACTTGCTCAATTGGCGTAGAAAATTCGGTGTCCAAACGGTACACCATCAACCGGTCTAAACCGTGGGCAGGCCTGCCTTGCTGACTTGCTGCGTCCAGTTGGGCCGACGCGCTGGCCTTGGCCAAAATACCGGCCAGTTCAATCAGTTCCTGGTCTTCGCTGATTCGCGGGCAAGACAGCACAAAGTACTGCGGGCCACGTTGTGAATGCGGGTCTTCTTTTGAAAACACCGTACAGGGCAAGGCCCCCTCAAGTTGCGCCGCTTTGGGCAAACCAAAGCCAGGCAATGCAATCACTGAATTGTGCGGCACATGAACAATGTCCAGAACTTTGTCGATCAGCAAGGCAAGCGGGTTACCCGCTACCCGAATCACAAACGCCTGTTGCGCCGGGCATTGCGTTTTACCGGCATTGCCCAAGCCCAAATAGCTTGCCAGGTCCACTGCGGGAATGGTTTGCTCCCGGTAATCCAGATTGCCTTTGTAAAACCCACCGGAGTATTCACTGGGCAGCAACACGGGGTTGACCACCGTGGTTTCGATGTCTTTGGGATTCACCGCAAACAGCGTTGACATGCTTTGCATCAACATCAGCGGTGTTCGCGTGTTCAACGCGGTGTCTTCATTCGATGTTTGCAGTTCAAGCGATTGGCGATGCGGCTCAGGGTCTTTGGCTTTGGGTAAACCTGGCAAGTCGAACAAGGCTTGCGTAGAAAGCACCTGAACCAGTTGATTCAATTCGCTGTTCATCAGGCTGCCAGCAAAAATGCTGCCAATACAATCGGCGGAATTGACCGTGTGCATATTGGCTGGGTTTGCAAAAAACAGGGCCTTGACCTCGTCGGCAATCAAACCGAGCAAATTGTTTTCGTGGGCGATCAGCAAAATACAGCCCGGTGCATAGGCATGGCCAGGGCGGTTCAAAAGGCATTCCAGATCGAGTACGGGAATGCTGACGCCGCGCAAGTTCAGGCCACCTTTGATCCAGGGCTGTGGGCAAGGCAAGGCCATGAGTGGGTGAAAGGGCACCACTTCCCTGACCGACTTCATGGGCAAGGCCAAGGTCATTTCACCAATTCGAAATGAACCAAAGCCCTGTTCGTATTGGCTCAAATCACTCATGCAGCTTTACTGCCAGTGTGTTTCTCAAGTCCGCCAGTCAGTTCTTCAATCAGCCGGTTCACGGCAATGGCCAACTCGCGTTGCTGTTCTGCTGAACTGGTAATTTGCTTCACGCTTTCACCGGTCTCGGTCACGCTGCTCAAAATGCCGTCAAAGCTTTGTGCTGCGTTCTGGCTTACCTCTACGCCTTCCTCAACCTGCGCAACCGATTCCTCAATCAGAGTGGCGATCTCGCGTGCAGCGCTTGAGCTGCTTTCAGCCAGCTTGCGCACTTCGGCGGCCACCACTGAAAACCCAACGCCGTGTTGCCCGGCGCGTGCAGCTTCAATGGCAGCGTTGAATGCGAGCAAGTTGGTTTGGTTCGCAATGTCGCCAATGACCCGCACAATTTCGGAAACCTTGCTGGAGCTGTTCTGAATGGCATGGATTGCAGCAATGGATCTTTTCAATTCCCTGCTGCCCAGGTTCGCCGCGTCAAGGCCCTTTTGTGCCAGTTGAGTGGCCGTGGCCGAGTTGCCGGAAATGTCGGTAATGCTTTCCACTAGTTTGGAAACCCGTTCCCGCATTTCGCCCGACTTTTTGTTGATACCCTGTTCCAACATCACTTCTTTCGTTACGTCGTAAGCGTACTTCACTACTTTGACCACGTTGCCATTCAAATCCAGAATGGGGTTGTAGGTGGCTTGAATCCACACATCCCGATTGAACTTGCCCACGCGGTGAAAGCGACCGCTGACGAATTTTCCTTCGTTCAGTTTCAACCAGAAGTCGCGGTACTCTTCGCTTTGTGTGTATTCCAGCGTGCAGAAAATGCTGTGGTGCTGGCCTTGAATTTCTCGCGAGGTATAGCCCATCGCGTTCAGGAAGTTGCGGTTGGCATTGAGCACATGGCCGTCCAGGTCAAATTCAATCACGGCTTGACCCAAATTGATCGCTTCTACCTTGGCTTCAAATTCCGAGTTTTTCAGTTTGCTGTTGGTCACGTCGCTGGCAAACTTCACCACTTTGACCAGGTTGCCGCGTGGGTCGTAAATCGGGTTGTAGGTGGCTTGAATCCACACCTCACGCTCACCCTTGGCCACACGTTTGTATTCTCCCGATTCAAACTGACCGCGGCCCAGGCTTTCCCAAAAGGCCTGGTACTGCGGTGTGGCTGCATAGGCGGCATCCACAAACATGCGGTGGTGGCGGCCCGTGATTTCTTCAGCCGAGTAACCCATCAGATTCAGGAAGTTGGCATTGGCTGACAGCACCTTGCCCTGCATGTCGAATTCAATCACGGCCTGCGAACGATCAATTGCGCCCAGTTTGCCTTCTGCATCCAGTCGCGACAGTTTGGATTCGGTGATGTCGTGGATCATCAGCACCACTTTGATCAATTTTCCGTCCAAGCCAATCACCGGGCTGCGGGTACCTGAAAGCCAAATCTCTTTTCCACCCACGCCCTTGTACCTGAATTCGCCAGCCAAGTTCTTGCCTTCCCGCAGGTCATTCCAGATCTTGAAGTGGCTACTGTCGTTGCGCTCTTCATCGAACATCAAAAAGCCTTCCGACTTGTCGGCCAGGTCTGTTTGGCTGTAACCCAGTGATTTCTGTATCAACTCATTGCTGCTAAGAATTTTCCCTTCGGCATTTAATTCAAGAATGCAACTGGTGCTGGACACAGAGTCCATGCGTGCCTGGGTTTCAATTGCGTGC
This sequence comes from Limnobacter sp. G6BE5S, assembly GCF_058448965.1. Taxonomy (NCBI): domain Bacteria; kingdom Pseudomonadati; phylum Pseudomonadota; class Betaproteobacteria; order Burkholderiales; family Burkholderiaceae; genus Limnobacter; species Limnobacter sp. G6BE5S. The sequence goes on along the minus strand of NZ_JBZFLM010000003.1, from coordinate 342,177 downwards.
AATTTGGATTCGGTGATGTCGCTGCAAAACTTGACGATTTTGACGGGGTTGCCTTCCAGGTCAAGAATCGGGTTGTAGCTGGCTTGAATCCAGATTCTTTTGCCATGGTTGCCCACGCGCAGGTATTCTCCCGAATCGAATTCGCCTTGCCCCAGCTTGCGCCAAAAAGCGCGGTAGGCGCCGCCACTGCTTTCTTCTTTGTCGACAAACATGCTGTGGTGTTGCCCCACAATGTCGTCTAGCGAATAGCCGGTCAAGCTCAGGAAATTCTCGTTGGCATTCAAAATGTTGCCACCCAGGTCAAATTCAATAATGCCTTGTGAACGGTTCATGGCGCTGACTTTGCCATCGTCTTCAATGGCCTTGATTTTTGCGGCCGTGATATCGCTTGCAAATTTAACCACTTTCACCGGCTTGCCATTCACGCCAAGAATGGGCGTATAGGTGGCTTGCAACCACACAGGGCGGCCTTGTCGGTTCACGCGCATGAATTCGCCAGACTTGAACTCGCCCGCAGCCAGGTCTTTCCAGAAATTGCTGTATTCCTCCGATTCTGCATAATTTTTTTCGCAAAACTGGCGGTGGTGTTGCCCCACAATTTCCTGCAGGCGATAGCCCATGGTGTTCAGGAAATTGTCGTTGGCCGCCAGAATGCGGCCGCTGGTGTCAAATTCGATCACCGCCTGGGTTTTGTCGATGGCAGCCACTTTGCCTTCATTTTCAAGTGACTTGCTCTTGGCCTCTGTAATGTTGCTTGCAATCTTGATCACCGACACCAAATTGCCGTCGTCGTCCCGTACCGGGTTGTAGCTGGCCTGGATATACACCTCCTGGCCCTGTGAATCCAGTCGCAAAAACTCGCCGCTTTGAAATGTACCCTCGCGCAATTTATCCCAAAATTGTCGGTATTCGTCTGATTCAGCGGTGTCAGCAGTGCAAAACAGGCTGTGGTGCTTGCCCAGTACATCCTCTTGCGCGTAGCCAAAAACATTCAGAAAGTTCTCGTTGGCATACAGAACATTGCCGTCCAGGTCGAATTCAATGCAGGCTTGACTCTTGGCCAAAGCATTGAACAGATGAGTACGGTGATTGTGCGTCTGCTCTGTATTGTGGGTCATGGTTTGCCTTGCTGATCAGAATGGGTTGGCTCGATTGGGGTAAACACCATTGTGTGGGGCCTTGGCTGGGTCAATCACCCGATAAAACAGGTAATCACAGTTCAATTGAAGTTTTTCCGCTGTTGTGAATCGCACATTTGGGTAGGGGGGTAATGCAGGGGGGATGGGTTTGATTGCCTATCTGACAGGCTTTCAGTTTGGCGTAAGTTTTCGCTTTGATACTCGTTCGCAAGCCTAGGCTCGGGAGGGATGTGACTTCGTATTCCGTGCCTGCGGTTAACAACAACCTTAAAAAGGAGACAAGCGATGAGCAACCCAAAGGGCGGTGATGCCTACTGGAAAGCGACAATCGGCCTGTTGACCAAAATCATGATCGTGTGGTTTTTGGTCTCTTACGGCGCCGGCATTCTGTTTGTTGAGCAACTCAATCAATTCAGCATTGGTGGTTACCCACTGGGCTTCTGGTTTGCACAACAAGGTTCTATCTACACGTTCATTATTCTCATTTTCTACTACGCGAAGAAAATGGGTCAGATTGACCGCGAACACGACGTTCACGAAAACTAAGGAGATTGCTGATGGATTTGCAAACAATCACCTACGTGATCGTGGGTTTGAGTTTTGCGCTGTACCTCGGTATTGCGTTTTGGGCTCGTGCAGGTAGCACGGGTGAATTTTATGTGGCCGGTGGTGGTGTACACCCCGTAGCCAACGGTATGGCGACTGCAGCGGACTGGATGTCAGCTGCTTCGTTCATTTCCATGGCCGGTTTGATTGCCAACATGGGTTACGGCGGTTCCGTATTCCTGATGGGCTGGACCGGCGGTTATGTGTTGCTGGCGATGTTGCTGGCTCCGTACCTGCGCAAGTTCGGCAAGTTCACGGTGCCTCAGTTCATCGGTGATCGTTACTACTCCAACACAGCACGCACAGTGGCTGTGATCTGTTTGCTGGTTGCTTCCATTACTTACGTAATTGGACAGATGACCGGTGTGGGTGTGGCCTTCTCCCGATTCCTGGGCGTGTCCGCTGAAGTGGGTATTTATGTAGGTATGGGTATTGTGTTCATGTACGCTGTGTTTGGCGGTATGAAGGGCATTACCTACACGCAGATCGCACAGTACTGCGTGTTGATCATGGCTTACACCATTCCTGCCATCTTCATTTCCTTGAACCTGACAGGCAATCCATTGCCTCAACTGGGTCTGGGTTCCGACATGCTGGCCAACAGCCAACCCATGCTGGCTACCTTGGACAAAGTGGTGATGGACCTGGGCTTTAACCAGTACACCACGACTCCCGCGGGCGGCAGCTACCTGAACACGTTCTTCTACACAGTCAGCTTGATGATTGGTACCGCGGGTCTGCCCCACGTGATCATTCGCTTCTTCACTGTACCTACAGTGGCCGATGCGCGTTCATCTGCTGGTTGGGCATTGGTGTTCATCGCAATTTTGTACACCACTGCACCTGCTGTTGGCGCAATGGCCCGTTACAACTTGCATGCAACGGTCAACGCCAACGTGGCAACAGGCGGCGACTTGTTTGCACCTGAAGCAGCTTTGGAAAACGACAAGAAACCAGCCTGGATGGGCCGTTGGGAAACTACAGGCCTGTTGAAGTTTGAAGACAAAAACGGTGATGGTCGCATTCAGTACTACAACGACAAGTCCAAAAACGAAGCATTCCTGGCCAAGGCTGAAGCAGCAGGCTGGAAAGGCAGCGAAATGACAGTGAACGCCGACATTATGGTGTTGGCCAACCCTGAAATTGCACTGTTGCCCAACTGGGTGATCGCCTTGGTGGCTGCTGGTGGTTTGGCTGCTGCGTTGTCGACTGCTGCTGGTTTGTTGCTGGCGATTTCGTCTGCTGTGTCTCACGACTTGATCAAGGGTGTGTTCAATCCAAGTATTTCTGAAAAGAACGAATTGCTGGCCGGTAAAATTTCCATGGCCTTCGCGATTGTTCTGGCCGGTTATTTGGGCTTGAACCCACCGGGCTTCGCGGCGGGTACTGTGGCTTTGGCCTTCGGTATTGCAGCATCAAGCTTGTTCCCTGTGATCATGATGGGTATTTTCTCCAAGACCATGAACTCCGCGGGCGCAATCGTGGGTATGTTGAGTGGCTTGGCGGTAACCCTGTTCTACGTGTTTGCACACAAGGGTATTTTGTTTGTCAACGGTACTGAGTACCTGCACTTGGTGGGCGGCGCCAACGGCTTCTTCGGCATTACGCCTGAAGCCTTCGGTACCGTGGGCGCGATTGTTAACTTTATCGTGGCCTACCTGGTCAGCAAGGTAACAGCACCACCCCCAGAGCACATTCAGCACTTGGTTGAAGACGTACGTACCCCGCGTGGTGCAGGCGTTGCAACTGGTCACTGATTGACTGTTCAACAATAATCACTGCCTTCATTGAAAGGCAGGGCTTGAGAAGCTTGAAAGCCCGGTGAGAAATCACCGGGCTTTTTTATTGTTCTAGAGTAAAACTGTTACTTCCACTCTCAAAAAAATGCTCCAATGCTTCCAAGCTGCGCATGTACCCAAGGGTGGCTGGCCAAAGCGGCAATGAGTAAACCCAGCAGCAGAATAATTCCGAAAGGCTTCAGTGGGCTTGTTTTAGCGGGTGTCGCAGGCAAATTAGTGGATGCTTTCGCGGTGTTTTGTTGCGTAGGCTGCGTCTTGCTTTGTTCTACAGGCATGCTGTTTTTGACCTTTTCCGGGACCACTTTGCCTAAAAACCACATGGCTGCGCTAATCACGATCAAATCGTCGGTGATGCCAAAGAGCACCAGAAAATCGGGAATCATGTCGATTGGACTGAACAGGTATACCACCACAGCCAGCATGAAACCCTTGATCCATTTGGGCGTGTCGGCATGCCGAAAAGCATGCCACAACATGCGGCTATGGGTCTTAAGCGCTTTGAGCTTGGTAAGAACTGGAAAAAAACGAGTAAAAAACATACACAGCACTCAACTATAAAAGAGGAAACATTGTGACCCAAGCACCCTTGATGATCCAGCGTTCATGCCGAATCCCTGTGCCTTTGGCGGACTGTTTTGCTTTGTACACCCGTTTGAAAGCGGATGAATATATTCACAGTGACGCATTAATTGCGCCCATTACCCGTATAGAAATGATTCTGGGCAAATCGTTCAATGAAGTGGGTGATATTCAGCGAATTACCTTCAAGGGTGGCGCTGTGATTGACGAAGAAGTGTTGGCCTTTGTTCCGAATCGGCAGTTTGTTTACAAAGGAACCGGTTTTAGCCAGCCTTTGCTGAACTGGCTTGACCATGCAAAAGGCTCATTTGAATTTGAGAAGGACGGCGACGGCACCCTGGTGACCTGGCGCTATCTGTTTTATTTAAAACCCGGCTTGGGCATTGGGCCCAAGCGACTCGTATTCAAGGCAGTGATAGTCGACTTGATTTGGCACCGGATGATGAGCAAAACACTGATCAATCTGACGCAAATCATTACGCTTCGCACCTTGCAGGCAGGAAAAAAATGATGAATCCATGTTTTAAGAACGGTCTGCGCATTGCGGCCGTTTTCAGTTTGATGATGCTGGTTTTTTTGGGCTTTCAAACCACTGCACGCGCGCAAACAGTAAGTGGCCACGAACCCAGCATTTGCGTGTTTGATTTATTGGGTGCTAAAGGACCCATATTTAATTTGGCGCAAGAATATGCACTGGAAGGCCGAAAAAACGGCTACGGCTTCAAGCCCGTGGTGTACACGAATGAGTCGATTGCAACGAAAGATTTTGAAATTGGTGTGTGCGATGGCTTGGTAGCAACCGGAATTCGCACGCGCAAGCACAACAGCTTCACAGGTAGCCTGGATGCCGTGGGTGGTTTGCCAAATTATGATGCCGTGCTGTTGGCCTTAAAGTCGATGGGCAGCCCACAGTTGCAACCCGTAATGCAGCAAAGTGATTTTGAAGTGGGCGGGGTATTGCCCTTTGGTACGGCGTATGTGTTTGTGCGCGACCGTGAAATTAATTCATTGGCCAAAGCGGCAGGCAAGCGTGTGGCGGCTTTGTCGCATGACGAATCGCAACGCCGGCTAATAGAGCAGGTGGGCGCGCAGCCCATTGCTGCGGATGTATCCAATTATGGGTCGATGTTCAACAACGGTGCCGTGGACATTATCGTGGCGCCTTCCATTGCCTATTCCCCCTTGGAGCTGTACAAAGGCCTGGGCAAGAAGGGTGCAATCATTCAGTTGCCCGTGGCCATGGTGACTTACCAAATCATTTTGCGTAAGTCCAAGTTTCAGCCGGGTTCAGGCCAAAAGTTACGTGCCTTTGTGGCCCAGGAAATGCCCAAGGCATTGAATGCTGTTAAAAAAATCGATCGGCAGATTCCTGACAAAGCCTGGTTGAAAATGACGGATGCCGACAAGCTGGAATACACCACCATGATGCGCGAAGCCCGCATCAGCTTGAGCAAAGACGGCGTGTACGATGGATGCGCCTTGCGTTTGCTCAAAAAAGTGCGTTGCTCACTGGATGGCAAGGCCTCGGAATGCAGTTTGCCTGAGGGCTATACCGTGCCCAAGAGTTGCCCCATACAGCCCATGTAATCGGGTGTTGTATTAGCCAATTACCACTGGGGTGTCGGGAAGCTCGTTCTTGCCACCCCCTTCGTGTGGAAAGTGTTCAATCAATTTCTCGCTCACGGCTTGAATGCCGCGCAGTGCGCCTTCCGCGTAATGCCCTTGGGCGAATTCAGATTGAATCGTGCGGCACAATTCTTCCCAGTACTGGGTACCCACTTGGGTATGAATACCCCGGTCCGCCACAATTTCAATGGCATGGTCCGCCAGCAACACGTATATCAGTACGCCGTTGTTGAGTTCCGTATCCCACACGTGCAATTCACTGAACACCTCGATTGCGCGTTGGCGAGGTGTTTGCCCTTGTAACAGTGGTTGAAGTTCTATCGAACTTTCCACTGCAAATCGAATTTCCCCAGAGTGCCGCGTTTCACTGGCCTTGATGGTTTGTGCAATGCGCTCCAGGTGCATGGGCGAGAAAATTTGCCGCACATGGCGCTCGGCTGTCATCAGGTGTTTCAGAATGCGTTCAATGCCCATGCTTACCACCTTCCCGAGGCACCACCGCCTCCAAAACCGCCGCCACCACCACCGAAGCCTCCGCCCCCGCCAAAGCCACCACCGCCACGGCCGAATCCACCACGCCCGCCGCCAATGCCGCCCACGGAATTACCAAACAATGTCAGCAGTGCTGCCACCACAGCGGCAAGCACGGCAAAAATAACAGCACCCGCAAACAGCCAGGCCACCACAAATACCAATCCACCGGTGGCCAAGGCAGCAGGCAGTTTTCCAACGGCCTTGCGTAAAAATCCACCAATGAAAAGTGTTCCCATGAACAGAAGTGGTGCAATGTCTTCAATGGTACTGGAGGAACTCGTTGTGCCAGTGGTAGCGGGGGCGGGCAAGGGCTCGCCTTCGATGACCTTGATTATTTGGTCTACGCCAGCCGTTACGCCGCCCGCGAAGTCGCCCTGTCGAAATTGCGGAACAATGATTTCGTCAATAATGCGTTTTGACGTGAGATCGGTGAGCACACCTTCAAGCCCGTAGCCCACCTCAATACGCAGTGCCCGGTCTTGCAGGGCCACCACCAAAATAGCCCCATCATCAATATTCTCGCGGCCAATTTTCCAACTCTCGGCCACACGCAAGGCGTATTGCTCAATCGTTTCAGGTTGTGTTGTTGGTACCAGCAGCACGGCAATCTGGCTGCCCTTGCTGGCTTCAAATGCCTGTAGTTTTTGAATCAGTGCGCTTTGCTGCTCGCTGCTTAAGGTACCCGTGGTGTCCACCACCTGAGCGCTTAATGGGGGTACTGGTACTTCTTGTGCCCACAGCAGGCCTGGCACTGGAATGAGTGCCAGCGCCAACAAGCCACAAAGCCAAAACCGGTCAATTGCATCGCTCACAGCGACCATCACTTGGTACCGAAGTCCACAGTGGGCGGCTTCGAAATAGCGGCTTCGTTTTCAACAGTGAAGCTTGGTTTTACTGCATAACCCATCACCATCGCGGTGAGGTTGTTGGGGAATGAGCGCACGGTGATGTTGTATTCCTGAACGGATTTAATGTAGCGGTTGCGAGCCACCGTAATTCGGTTCTCAGTGCCCTCAAGCTGTGTTTGCAAATCCCGAAAGCCCTGATTGGCCTTCAGGTTGGGGTAGTTCTCGGTAATCAGCAACAAGCGCGACAACGCACCGCTGAGTTCACCTTGCGCCTGCTGGAATTTGTTGAATGCTTCCGGGTCGTTGATCAATTCAGGAGTGGCTTGAATGGACGTGGCTTTTGAGCGTGCCTCCACGACCTGTGTCAGTGTTTCCTGTTCGAAATTTGCCTCGGCTTTCACCACATTCACCAGATTGGGTACCAGGTCGGCGCGGCGCTGGTATTGGTTCAACACTTCAGCCCAAGCCGCTTTGACTTGTTCATCGTTGCTTTGAATGGTGTTGTAACCGCAGCCGCTGAGTAGCAGTGCGAACATTAAAGTGAATAGAGAGAAAACGCGATTCATGTGAACGCTCCTAGTGGGTGGCTAGCCTGATTGTGCAGTGAATTGAGGTTCTAGGGCTAGTCCTGATGAATTTCTATGACCTCTTTTGTTTTTTCATTGTTATAAAGAACGCGCAACGCAGTGTTTGGGTTTAAGGCGTTATTTCCCGCACTTAAGCTTTTCTGCACGCGTGGGTCTGCAAGAATAACTTCAGGAAGGTTATCTGTCCCGGTGCCAGGTTCAATATAGATCCATTGATCGCGCACAGGTTCAGAGCATTGGCTATCGAGTTCAATTCGAATATCTTGGCCGTCTATGATGCTTCTATTGATCCAAAAATAGACATCTCCACGTAAGCAGGTAATTTTTAAGAGTTGCCTTGATTGCCATACAAGTGTTGTATCCACAATGCTGTTTGTTCTCAGAATTTCTTTATTCTTTTCGAGTTCAGGGTGTGAACTGTTGATGTGAGTGTGCAGGCGGTACACGAAGTCGGTGGTCGCACCTTCGCTGGTTTCACTCCATGTGGCTGCAAGATTACTTTCCGAGTTTGCTGTGCTTGAAAGCCTCATCAATTCGGAGGGCGTGGGTTGGCAGCCGACAATTGCAAAGAAGGTCAAATACGTCAAGTATTTCATCCTCAGTATCCTTTTCGTTTAGCGAAGTCGATTCCGTTGAGAATCTGTATTTGATCTCTTGGGTCGTCGCCATACGGCGCATCGTCAGTCCAATCACCAAAGGAATTGAGTGTGGTTCCCGCTCTACTTTGAGCCCAGCCAGCCGCTCTTAGCAACACTTGCTCAGGTATACCAATTGCATAACCGATTGCGCCGTAATGGAAGTTACCAAAGTCGGCATACTGAGGGCCTTTTTGCTTGAAATCCCAAGGACCTTTGTTTCTGACCTGATTGTAAAACCACAATAAGTCGGAAGGTGAAAGAATTGCGCCAACACGCTTTGCTGCGTATCGCATATTCATTTCGATGAACACATTTGGAGGGGGACAGGGGGTACCAACAGCAACATTGTCGGTCAAGCAGGTCTGGTCGTTGGACATTTTGGATTATCCAAAATACCAGATGTTATTGAATAAGTTGGCGAGGTGACAAACTTCACCTCGCCTCACTTCAAAGCGGATTACTTCTTCATCATCTCGAAAAACTCTGCGTTGTTCTTGGTCTGGCGAATCTTGTCCATCAAGAATTCCATTGCAGCGATTTCGTCCATGTCGTGCAGCAAGCGGCGCAACACCCAAATCTTTTGCAGCAAATCGGGCTTGATCAGCAGTTCTTCGCGACGTGTGGAAGAACGGTTGATGTTGATGGCTGGGTACACACGTTTTTCCGCCATGCGGCGTTCCATGTGAATTTCCATGTTGCCGGTGCCCTTGAATTCTTCGTAAATCACTTCATCCATGCGGCTGCCGGTGTCAACCAGTGCAGTGGCAATAATGGTCAGTGATCCACCTTCCTCAATGTTACGGGCAGCGCCGAAGAAACGCTTGGGGCGGTGCAGGGCGTTGGCGTCTACACCACCGGTCAATACCTTGCCGGAAGAAGGTACCACGGTGTTGTACGCACGGGCCAGGCGTGTAATCGAGTCGAGCAAAATGACCACGTCGCGCTTGTGTTCAACCAAGCGTTTGGCCTTCTCGATCACCATTTCCGCAACCTGCACGTGGCGGGTTGCTGGTTCATCGAATGTCGAGGCAATTACTTCGCCGCGCACTGAGCGCATCATTTCTGTTACTTCTTCGGGACGCTCGTCGATCAGCAAAACGATCAAAGTGATGTCGGGGTGGTTGGCGGTAATGGCATGTGCAATATGCTGCAACATGACTGTTTTACCCGACTTGGGCGGTGCCACCAGCAGGCCACGCTGGCCTTTTCCGATTGGCGCCACCAGGTCGATGATACGGCCAGTGTTGTTTTCCTCGCCCCGCATGTCGCGTTCCAGCTTCAGGGGCTGGTTCGGGTGCAATGGAGTCAGGTTTTCAAACAGAATTTTGTGCTTGCTGGCCTCGGGCGCTTCGCCGTTGACCTTGTCCACTTTCACCAGCGCAAAGTAACGTTCGCCGTCTTTGGGGGTGCGAACCTCGCCTTCAATGCTGTCACCTGTGTGCAGGTTGAAGCGGCGAATCTGGCTGGGCGAAATATAAATGTCGTCCGGGCTGGCCAGGTAAGATGTTTCAGGTGAGCGCAGGAAGCCGAAGCCGTCAGGCAGCACTTCTAGCACGCCGTCGCCGAAAATTTGCTCGCCGTTTTTGGCGCGTTTTTTCAGAATGGCGAACATCAATTCCTGTTTGCGCATGCGGTTGGCGTTTTCAATTTCAAGGCCACCAGCCACTTCAAGCAGGGCAGAGACGTGTTGCGTTTTTAGTTCAGATAGATACATGTTTGGCTATTTGTGTAGGTGGCGAACGCCGCGAGGTAAACAGGTTGACAAAGGGTGGGAGTTTTGCTGCGGTGAGGGGTTTTCAAGCCCGGCACACGCCGGGCGGTTTAAACAATATTGTATTACAGGTGACTGTCGATGAAAGCGGCCAACTGGGATTTGGACAAGGCGCCTACTTTCGTGGCTACCACTGCACCATTCTTGAACAACATCAAGGTTGGAATGCCGCGAATGCCGTATTTGGCGGGTGTTTCTGAATTCTCGTCCACATTCAGCTTGGCGATTTGCAACTTGCCCTGGTATTCCGAAGACAGGTCATCAAGAATGGGCGCAATCATTTTGCAAGGACCACACCATTCAGCCCAGTAATCCACCAGCACGGGGCCGTCGGTACTCAAAACATCGCTGTCGAAAGATGCGTCACTGACGTGTTTGATCAGGTCACTGCTCATTTAAATCCTCAAGTGGGTAATTGCTTTGGGGGTGTTCACAAAGCGTGTCCGGGTGATTAAAGCACACGCGCAGACCATGAAAGTTCTTCATTTAAGAAAATGCTATTCTGAATGGTACAGCGAAATCGAACTGAAACACAAACCAAACACGCGTTTTGACCCAACACATCATTTCCATTGACCCTTTTCAAGCCACACCATTCAGGCTTGCATTCGATTGGCTGGCCCAATCGGAACTGGATGCCCAGCAAGTATTGTGGGTCATGCCCCGTATTGAAACGGTGGGCAGCTTTAAACGGTGTTGGGCGCAGCACCACGCCGGCCTTGCCGCACTGGGGCCCTGGGTGCAAACAGCAGACCGTTTAAGCCAGCCCGCTGCCATGGGCCCGTGGTTGGCCTTGCAGGCCGATTTGGTGGGGGTGTTGCGTGAATTACCCTTGTTGGGCGGTGGTTCATCGCCCTCGCAGTTGTGGGGTTTGGCGCAGGAATACCTGGAGTTGGCCTTGCGACAGGTGTTGGTGCAAAAACGCAACACAAACGCGCTGGCCGAGTACGCAGAGCACAACACTTTTGCCTGGGAAGAGGCGCAAGTGGTGGCCACACTGGCCCAAACCTATCAAGCAGAATTGATGGATTTATTGCCCAAGCCGGCAGAGCCCGTGGGCAGGCAGCCACTTCAAGTGGCGTGGTTCGACGACGGCGAGACCGTGCCGGGCCTTTGGCTTGAGTTGTTTTACCCCGGGGTGCCGGTGCAGGTGTTCAAATTGCCCGCCATTGAAGGTCCCCAACCCTGGCAAGCCTTGGGCGCCAGTCGCTTTGCTGAAAAACCCAACCCGGTGGTGTTACAAGTTGCGCCCGATGAAACCACGCAAGCTCAGCAAGCAGCCCATCAAATTCTGGAATGGTTGCGCGCCGACCCCACCACTGAAATAGCTGTGGCCGTGCTTGATCGATTGGCTGCGCGCCGCATGGTGGGTTTGTTGGCCGATGTTGGCGTGTTGGTGGACGACCGCACGGGTTGGCGTTTGTCCACCTCGAACGTGGCAGGCTGGTTTGACCACCTGTTGCAGCAATTTGTTGAGCATGGGCAGTTAACGGCGGTTACCCAACCCTTTACCGGCCTGCCACTTGAGCATTTGGAACCCTGGGCTTTCGGCAAATCGGGTAGCCGATACACCTTGGCGCAGTGGGCTGCAGCTTTTGCAGCCTTGTTTGAAAAACACGGCCTTGACCTTGCATTGCAGCCCGATGAAGCAGGGCAGCAGTTGCTGACCGTGTTGGGCCTGATGCAACAGGTGCCTGCTGAAACCGAATTTGATGCGAAGGAGTTTTTGGCCGCCTGGCGCAGTTGGGCCGAATCGCAGCGTTTCCGCCCACTCGACATTGAAAGCCCGGTGCGCATGGTGCCGCTGCTGAGTACACGCATGCGGCCATTTCAGCGCGTGTTGGTGTTGGGCTGTGCGCAGTCGCATTTTCAGGAAAGTCCGCCTGGTTTGTTGCCACCCGCCGTGGCACAGGAACTGGGTTTTCCAGGGCCACGCTTGGCCCGCATTCAAAAAATTTCCGCGCTTTATGAACTGCTTTTGCACAGCAGCGAAGTGACCCTGTTGCACAGTGCACAGGTGGCTGGCAAACCTGAAATGTTGTTGCCCGAATTGACTTGGCTTGACATTGTGTTGCGCGATTGCGCCAGTGTTGAACAACACTGGTCGAGCAGCTGGCACCGCACACCTGCCAACCTTGAAATTGAAGTGCAAAGACAAGCGGAACAGGCCCTGCAAATTACGGCCTTGGGCAATGCGGGATCACTGCCCGATTCAATCCGCGTAACCGCATTGGACGATTGGGCCGCTTGTCGCCTGCGTTTTGGTTTAAAGCATGCGCTGCCTTGGCCGCAGCAACGCGAAGAGGCTGCCATGCGCTATGAACAATTGCGCGGTATTTTTGTGCACAAAGTGTTGGAAAAAACGGCGCAACACATGGTGTTGCCAGGGCAGCCAGTGAACCAGTTGCAGGCCTGGAAGCAAACTTTGCTGGATCAGGCCCGCTTGGTCTGGAACAACCTTGAGTTGGCGCAGCAGGCCACTGTTTATCCCTTCCTGAAATTTTTTGATCAAATTGTTCCGCGCCTTGCCGGCAAGTTGATGGAACGTCAAATTCAGGGCTGGCAATTCAAGGGGGCCGAGCAGAAGGTAGAGCACAAGCTGGTTCTTCAACCAGGTGGCGCGTCGCTTGCGTTGAAAGGTCGAGTCGACAGGCTCGACATGCGGGGTGATTCACTGGCCATTTCCGACATCAAATTCACCAACCCTGCCGTGTTGAAAAAACGGTTGGCAGATCCCTTGAGCCAGCCGCAATTGCCCGCCTACCAAGCCATGTTGAATAAGCCGGGCGCGCAACTCGATTTTTTGGGATTGCACAAAGACAAGGTGGATTGGGTCAGTTTTCCGCCATTGAGCGATGAATACCGAGAGCAAGGTTTTGAATCCTGGGGCGATGTGCTGCTCAGTGAACTTTCACAGGAATTGAATTCATTTTTTGAAGGCCAGGCAGTGTGGCAGGCCAACCCTGGCGATGCCTGTGAATATTGCGCAGTGCGCAGCGTGTGCCGGCCGGAAACACACCCTGCATTCAATGGTGGCGATGCGGGCGAGGAGGGTGAAGATGAGTAATTTCACCGCCACTGCCTGTAACCCAGCCAACAGTGTTGTGGTTGAAGCCTGTGCGGGCAGTGGCAAAACCTGGTTGCTCACCGCGCGCCTGTTTCGCTTGTTGCTCGAGGGAGCGCGACCAGATCAGATTCTGGCAATTACCTTTACCCGCAAAGCCGCACAGGAAATGCAAGAGCGCCTGTTTGACTTGTTGCGTGAATGCGCCTTGTTCAGTGACGACAAACTGAGCGCCTTGTTGATTGAACGCGGCGCACCCGCAACTGAATCCAACCTGAAAAAAGCGCGTGCGCTGGCAGGCGAAGTGCTGACCAATTCCCGCGGTGTCACCATAGACACCTTTCATGGCTGGTTTGCATCGCTGTGCCAAATGGCGCCGCTGGCCAGCGGTTTTTCACGGCAAAGCGAGCCCACAGATCAAACCCTGTTCTGGATGGACCAGGCCATTGATGTGTTCACCGTCAACTTGCTGAACCAACAATCGGATTTGCTTCCCGCCTTCGATACCTTGGTCTCGCAAATGGACCGCGCCGTGGTGCGCCAGGTGCTGCAACATGCGTTGACCAATCGCGTGGCCTGCAGCCTTTGGTTGCACAACAATGTTGCGCCACCCTTGAATACCGTGTTTGGAATCGATGAGGGTGACGATTGGCCACTGCAGGTTTTGAAAAACCAGCATTACCTTGCGCAGTGGGGCACCGCCGCCCGCTGGCTGGCCTTGGGCACAGCCAAGCAACAGGGCAATGCTGTGGAAATAGAAAAGGCGCTGACTGAATTGCGGGAAGGTGGCGACGCTGCCAGCGCATTTGAGCAGTTGAAAGCGGTGTGTTTGACCGCAAAAAATGAGCCCAGCAAAGCGTTCAGCAAACCCACAGCCGGGCAGTTGAAAGCCGGCGTGGTTGACACCGAATATGTGCAAACGCTGGAGGATTTGGCGCTGCAAACCGTGCAGGCCTTGCAGCTGGAAAAAGACCAGCTCGACATGCAGGCCACAGCCGCATTGGCGCAATTGATCGAGCCGCTTTTTGAAACCTACAAGTTGATCAAGCTGGAACAGGGCTTGTGTGATTTCGATGACCTTGAAGCCACCGCATTGGCCATGTTGATGAATGATGAGCAGCGTGCCTACATGCAACAAAAACTGGACACGCGCGTTCGTCATTTGTTGGTGGACGAGTTTCAAGACACCAATCCCGTGCAGTGGAATATTCTGAAGCTGTGGTTGCAAGATTACAGTGGCGATGACAAACCCAGTGTGTTTTTGGTGGGCGACCCCAAGCAATCGATTTACCGCTTTCGCCGTGCAGAGGCGCGTTTGTTCAACCACGCTCGCACTTGGCTGGTTGAAAACTTTGCAGCCAAAACACTCGAGTCGGATACCACGCGGCGTTGCGCGCAGGCGGTGGTTGACGTGGTTAATACTGTGTTTGAGCCGGGGCAAACCCGTGGCCAAACAGCCTTTCGTACCCATGCCAGTTTGGCTGGGGCAAGTGATTCGTCGCTAAGTGGTTTGAACATTTACCCCAAATTGCTGAAAGAAGACGGCGGCCCCGATGAAGCGAAGCGTGTGGTGCAAACCCTGCAGCAATGGCTGGGCAATGGCAGCATCAACAATTTAAGTGAGGTGATGGTGCTGGTGCGCGCCCACAAAAGTGGTGTGCCCCTGATGGCTGCTTTGCGTGAAGCGGGTCTGGCTTACACCATCAAAGACAAGGGTGAGCGTTACACCTCGCAAGTGTGGCTGGACACGATTGCGCTATTGGGATTTTTGAATGATCCACATGTCAATTTGCATGTGTTGGAATTGCTGCGTTGTCCGCTGATCGGGCTTTCTTCAGCCCAGTTTCAGGCATTGATTCAGGCGGGAAAAACCACGCAAGCCAACACTGTTTGGGCCACGCTTGAAACCCTGGCCCAGCAAAACGAGCAACCATGGGTGACCCTGCATGCGCAACTGTCAAATTGGTTGAACATGGCGCGTGCCTTGCCCTTGTTCGAAACCTTGTCAAAGGTGGTGGCCGATACACACGCTTCAGAAAAGTACTTGAATTCGGCTTCGCCCCGACAGCGGGTCATGATGGCCGAGCATTGGGATTGGCTGAAAGCCTGGGCGCTGGGTTTGAACAAAGGGCGTTTTCCGAGTGTGCAGCAGGCATTTGATGAGGCTGTAAAACTGCGGAACTATGCCAGTTCAGACAGCGAAGGCGCAGCGAACAACCCCGATGTACTGCGCATCATGACTGTGCATTCTGCCAAAGGTTTGGAGGCAGATCATGTGTGGTTGTTCGACGCGAATTCCTCGCCCAGGCCGGGCGGAAGCAATGCGGGTTTGCTCATTGATTGGGCTTTGGGTGAATCTCATCCCAACTCGGTCACTGTGATGGGCAATTTGAGCAGCCCCAGCCCCGGCAGGGCCGCTGCGCAAGCCATAGAACAACAGGCCTATGCCGATGAAGAAGACCATTTGTTGTACGTGGCACTAACGCGCGCGCGGTTCTCCATTCACTTAAGTGGCAGCGACAAGCGCGGTGCCACCAAGGGGTGGTATGAGCGCCTGCTGCCTTTTGCCACGCGCGTGCACGACACCTGGCCGCAGCCGAAGTCGCCCGCGCATGGTCCTGCTCAAATTGAACTAACTGGTTTGTTCGATCCACCTGCAACGTGGGTTCGCCCGCAGTTTCCGGTGCTGAAGGCCCTGAGTACGCCGGTGGGCAAGGTGGTGCCACGCCTTACAACGCCCGAGTTACGCAAGGGCACCGCTTGGCACGCAGCGCTGGAGTGGGTCGATGAGCTGGCTGTTGTGGAGTTCGGCGACTGGTGGGCAAAGGTGCAAGTGCGTTGCGAGGCGGTGTTCAAACCCTTGCAGCACGATGAAGTGCAGGATGTGCAACAGGCTTGCCGCCAGTTGGTGAACAAAGCTGATCTGCAGTTGTGGTTACATGCTGCGGGTGCCAGCAACAACCGCGTGTTCAATGAACTGGAATGGGTGCTGGGCGATGGGCGCGCTTTGCGGGCCGACCGGGTGCTTGAGTTGCCCGATCGATTTCTGGTTCTGGATTACAAATGGGCGGTCAACCCCGGCAATTTGCCGGGCTACACCCAACAAGTGCTTGAATACGTGGGTTTAGTTGATCAAACCCTGAACAAGGGTGCCAAGCCAGCCCCCACACAAGCTGCACTGATTGACCGGCACGGCGAAGTTCACTGGCTGACTTCGGTGTAGAATTCAGTTTGGCGGGCCTCCCCGCATGGCGTAGCGGCCAACTTGGTCAGGTCCGGAAGGAAGCAGCCACAACCGTGAAGTCAGTGCCGGGGTTCTGGCTCGCCTCTTACTTTGTTGGACCCAACTCTTGGACCCAATCTGAATGAATCAAACAGTTTCCCAGGCTTTGGCTCGAAAATGGCGACCGCGAGACTTTGATTCGCTGGTGGGTCAAGCCCATGTGGTCAAAGCGCTTTCCCATGCGCTAGACAATCAACGCCTGCATCACGCTTATTTGTTCACCGGCACCCGCGGGGTGGGTAAAACCACCATCGCCCGAATTCTGGCGCGTGCCGTGAACTGCGAACAAGGCATCAGCCGTACGCCTTGTGGCAAATGCCAGGCCTGCGTTGAAATCAGCCAGGGGCGCTTTGTCGATTTGCTGGAAGTGGATGCGGCCACCAACACGCGCGTGGATGAAATGCGTGCACTGCTGGAAAACGCCATGTATGCACCCACTGCGGGCCGCTACAAGGTGTATGTCATTGACGAGGTGCACATGCTGTCCACCAGCGCCTTCAATGCCATGCTGAAAACGCTCGAAGAACCGCCGGGCCATGTGCTGTTTATTTTGGCCACCACCGATCCGCAAAAAATCCCGGCCACCGTGTTGTCGCGTTGCCTGCAGTTCGCTTTGCGCCAATTGCCGCCTGATCAGTTGGCCGACCACCTGGCGCACATTCTGACCGAAGAACAAATTGCCTTTGAGCCTGGTGCCTTGCGCCTGTTGGCCAAAGCCGCCCGTGGCAGTGTGCGCGATGCACTTTCGCTGACTGACCAGGCCATTGCCTACAGCGCAGGCCATGTGGGTGAAGAAACCGTGCGAACCATGCTGGGCGCAGTGGACCAGCAAGTGGTGCACCAGTTGCTGCAAGCCCTGGCACAGGGCGATGGCAAAGCCCTGCTGGAATTGAGCAATGCCTTGGCCACCGCGAGTGCGCCGTTTGGTGCCATTCTGGATGAACTGGCTGCCATTGCCTATCGCCTTTCAGTGGCGCATTTTGCGGGTGGGCTCGATGCAGACGACCCCGACCAAGCAGCCCTGCAAAACCTGCAAGGTGCTTTCGGTGCAGAAGACCTGCAATTGATTTACCAAATTGCCACCCACGCCCGCGCTGAATTGCATTTGGCCCCCGAGGAAGCAATTGGTTTTTCCATGGCCTTGGTGCGCATGCTGGCTTTCAAGCCGGGTGGGCAAGTGGCCGTGGCGGGCAGTGCAGCCCCAGCGTCGGCAAAAGCGTTCGCACCGGTAGCACCCAAAGCGAGTGTGCCTGTTCAGCCGGTCAGCAAACCGGTGCCTGTTGCGCCGGTCAAGGCTGAAGTGCCGCAAGCTGTTCCGTTGGCCACTCGGCCAGCACCGCCGCCTGCACCCACGCCTTCGTTGCCTGATAATTTTGATGAGTCACCGCCTTGGGACACTGCCGATGATTTGCCGGTGGCCCAGGCGAAGCCAGCCGCACCAGCGCCAACGCTGCCAGCTGTGCATGCACAATCGGCCAGTGGTGATTTGCCCAGTGCGGCCAACTGGCCACAAGTTTCTCAGGAAGTGCCAGCTAAGGGCTTGACCCGCCAAGCGCTGGTGCAGGCCGAGCTGGTCGAAGCCAATCGCGACGGCGATGTGCTGCAAATTGTGTTGCGCACCGCCATCAAGGCATACACTGAACCAAGCATGGTGACCCGGCTTGAAGCTGCGCTTGGTCAGTACTATGGCAGCACCGTGCGTTTACAAATGCAGTTCGGCGAAGCGCAGCAAACTGCGCATGCGGTGCAAAGCGAAACCCGCAGGCAGGCCCTGGAAGGCGCGAAACAGGCTTTGCAGGCAGATCCGTTTTTGAAAGACATACAGAACTTGATGGGCGCAACGGTGGTCTCAGGTTCAGAACGCACGCTGAGCAACACAGGCCCAGCCGATATTTGACAGGAGAGAATTCAATATGAACATGATGAAAGGCCAACTGGCCGGCTTGATGAAACAAGCCCAGCAAATGCAGGAAAAAATGGCCAAGATGCAGGCCGAGATTGGTGCATTGGAAGTGGAAGGCCAATCCGGTGGTGGCATGGTGAAAGTGGTCATGACCTGCAAGCACGATTGCAAGCGCATTACCATTGACCCCTCGCTGTTGGGCGAAGACAAAGACATGCTGGAAGACCTGGTGGCCGCCGCGTTTAACGACGCCGTGCGCAAAGCCGAAGCAACCATGACTGAGAAAATGTCTTCAGTCACGGCGGGCTTCCCCATGCCCCCCGGCTTCAAAATGCCATTTTAATTATCACCCATGAGCCGTTCCGCGTTTGACGCCTTCGATGGCCTCGACCCCTTGGTTGATCTGGTGCAGGCGCTTAAGCGCTTGCCCGGTGTGGGGCCAAAGTCGGCGCAACGCCTGGCTTTTCATTTGTTGCAAAACGATCGCCAGGCCGCCACGGCTTTGGGCGAATCGTTGTTGAAGGCGGTGGCGGAAATTCGCCACTGCAGCATGTGCAACAACTTTTGCCATGCTGATGTGTGCAGTATTTGCAGCGACACGCGTCGCAACCCCGGCTTGCTGTGCGTGGTTGAAACACCTGCCGATTTGGCCGCCATTGAGGCCACTCAAACTTACCGTGGTTACTACTACGTGCTCATGGGGCGCGCTTCGCCGCTCGATGGTGTGCGCCCTGAGTCGCTGGATTGGCCCAAGCTGAGCCAGCGCCTGGACGACAGCGAAGTGAAAGAAGTGATTTTGGCCACCAACTTCACCAATGAAGGCGAGGCCACGGCTGTATTTCTCACCGACCGCATTCGCCGCATGGCATTGAAGGTGAGCCGCCTTGCCCGTGGCGTGCCCATTGGGGGCGAACTTGAATACACCGACCCCAGCACTGTGGCACGGGCCCTGTTGGACCGCCGCCAGTTGGGCACTGACTCCGACTGACGCTGATCTCCATGACCGACCAACACAGCAATTCCGAAACCGCACAAAACGGCCCGTTGACTGGTATTCGTGTGCTTGAATTGGGGTCCTTGATTGCAGGCCCTTTTGCCAGCAGAATGCTCGGCGAGTTTGGCGCGGAAGTCATCAAGGTTGAAACGCCCGGAAGTGGCGACCCCATACGCAAATGGCGTGTTCTGCACGAGGGCAATTCATTGTGGTGGGCTGTTCAGGCCCGCAACAAAAAATCAATTACGCTGAATTTAAAAGCCGAAGAAGGGCTTGCTGTGTTGCGCAAGTTGATTGAAAGTGCCGACATGCTGGTGGAGAATTTTCGCCCCGGCCAACTTGAAAAATGGGGCTTAAGCCCTGAGCAACTTCAGGCCATGAATCCTGCCCTGATTGTGGTGCGCCTAAGTGGCTATGGGCAAACAGGCCCCTACAAAGATCGCCCGGGTTTTGGTGCCATTGCGGAATCGATTGGGGGCATGCGTTTTTTGAGTGGCGACACCGACCGCCCGCCTGTGCGTGTGGGTATTTCAATTGGCGATTCCCTGGCAGGTTTGCATGCGGTCATCGGTGCGCTGATGGCACTTCAGCACCGCCACAAAACAGGCAAGGGCCAAGTGGTGGATGTGGCTTTGTATGAGTCAGTGTTCAACATGATGGAAAGCCTTTTGCCGGAATACGATTTCGCGGGCGTGGTGCGCAAACGTTCGGGTGCCAGCTTGCCGGGCATTGTGCCTTCGAACACGTACACCTGTGGTTGCGGTGGTTTTATTGTGATTGGCGGCAATGGTGATGCCATTTTCAAGCGTTTGATGCTGGCCATGGGCCGAAGCGATTTTGCTGAAAACCCAGACATGGCCAGCAACGATGGCCGGGTGCGCCACACCGAGTTAATCGACGACACAATTGCACAATGGTGCAAGGAACGCAGCATTGACGAGGCACTGGATGTACTCGAAAAAGCCGATGTGCCTGCCAGCAAAATTTACAGCATCGAAGACATTGTGCATGATCCGCAATTTGCGGCACGCGGCATGATCGAAGAACATGTCTTTGGCGAGGACCGTACCCTGAAGGTGCCCGGCATTGTGCCCAAGCTCAGCGCCACGCCAGGGCAAACCCGTTGGCTTGGGCCCAAGCTTGGGGAGCACAATGCGCAGGTGTTGGCTGACCTTGGGTATTCAGCTGAAGACATTCAGCGGATGGTGGATGACGGCGTTATTTAAGTAGCAACTCATCCAGCGTCATTGAATCTTTCACAAATGCCCGAATGCCTTCGGCCAGTTTTTCTGTGCCCATGGCGTCGGCATTCAGTTCAAAGCGAAATGCGGTTTCACCGTTCGGGAAGGTTTCCCGTGCTTGGGCAAGTGCCCATTCGGTGTTCAAGTCCACTTTCAATGCCACTTCATCGGCTTTCAACTCGGCCAGCAGTTCGGGGCTGATGGTCAGCAGGTCGCAACCCGCCAGTGCCTTGATTTGCCCCGCGTTGCGAAAGCTTGCGCCCATCACTTCGGTGCGAATTCCATTTTGCTTGTAATAGGCGTAAATGCGGCGCACCGATTGCACGCCCGGGTCGTTCACACCCGCATTGGCCGCTTCGTCCCAGGTGTTGCCTGCGGACTTTTTGTACCAGTCGTAAATTCGGCCCACAAACGGTGAAATCAGTTGGACACCGGCTTGCGCACAGGCGTGAGCTTGAATGGGTGAAAACAGCAAAGTCAGGTTGCAGTGAATGCCTTCGGCTTCCAGTGCTTTTGCTGCCTGAATGCCTTCCCACGTGGATGCAATCTTGATCAACACCCGTTTTTCGGTGTCAATGCCTTCTGTTTTGTAAAGCGACACAATTCGCTTGGCGCGGGCAATGGTGGCCTCGGTGTCGAAGCTGAGCCGCGCATCCACTTCAGTGGAAACCCGGCCTGGAATGATTTTCAGGATTTCAGTGCCGAAAGCCACCAACAGCCGGTCGGTTTGTAGTTCCAAAGGCTCATGGCCATATTTGATCTTGATTTGTTCCAGCAAAGGCATGTACTGCGGTTTTTGTACTGCCTTTAAAATCAATGAGGGGTTGGTGGTGGCGTCTTGGGGCAAAAAGGCTGCAATGGCCTGAAAATCGCCTGTGTCAGCCACTACGGTGGTGACTTGTTTCAGTTGTTCTAATGCGTTGCTCATGTCTTGATGGTAGTGAAAATTCAACGAAGTACGATTCAGTATAGGCGTTTAAGGCGTTTGTTTGATGAATGAAATAGTATCCTTTGGGTAGGAATTAAAAAAAACACAACAAACAATGAGTACCCGCCATGTATTCCGAACAAGAACTTGAACAACAGCCCTTGATTGATTCTGATCAATGGGGACGTCTTGAAAATGAACTGGGGCTTGAAATGCTGCAGGAATTTTCTCAAGAGTTTTTTGAAGAAACCCGTGAGATCTGGTTCGTACCAGGTTTTGATCCCTTTGCGATGGAAGAAAAAGCTTTCAAGTCCATGGCACATCGAAGTGCTGGTGCTGCCGGCACCATTGGATTTAAAAAACTCAGATTTGTATTTCTCTGCATGGAACACAACCCGCTGGGCGAAGAAACCCAGCGCTATTTGTCAGCCATGAGTACCATTTTTCAATCAACCCAAGATTGGGTTCAAAGCAAGTAATAAATGATGCAATATTCTTCCGCACGGCCTTGGGCCAGCCTTGGTCTGTTTATCAGCTTGGGCGCGTTGGCTGCCGCACTGTTCTTTCAAATCAGCAAGGAATGGTTTCCCTGTCCGCTGTGCATTATTCAGCGTTATGCCTATCTTGCAACCGCATTGGGCTTCTTGGGTATCGGCTTGAGCAGTCGTCAAAGCGTGTGGTCCAAGGTATTTGTGGTGTTGACGTTGCTCGGCTTTTTAGCAGGTGCAGGTGTGGCTTTTTACCATGTGTGGGTGTTGTCCAATCCGGCTCAAACCTGCGGGGTGGATCCACTTCAAAACACTTTGAATGCCTTGCCTTGGGTGCAGTACTGGCCCGATATGTTTATTGCAGATGGGTTGTGCACCGAGGCATATCCGCCCCTGTGGGGCTTGTCGCTGCCCATGTGGAGCGGTCTCGGTTTTCTGGCGCAGGGACTTGTGTTGCTGGTTACAGTCCGGAATCGTCAATACGTTAAAGGCTCATGGTGACCGGGTTGGCCAAGGTGACCCAAGTGTCCGTACCTTGGCAGGCCTGTTGTTTTCTCTCAAGGGTTTCCATATAGCCTAGCAAAGTGCCCAAAGCGTCCATGGCATTCGGGTTTTTGCTTTGCCTGATGGCATGCAAAATTACGGCCAGTGCGTCATCCAAGTTGGTATCACTGCCCTGTAAGGGGCCAGCCATTTGAAGCTCAACGGTTTCCGGAAAGCGAAAATCGTGTTTGGGTGTGGCTTGCAGTTGTATGGTTTGCATGATGATGAACCTGGATCTGACTTGATCCAAGAATCTCACTTTTGTGTTTCGCCCCACTTTCCGAATAAACCACTTTTTTTGACCCAGTTCAGCAGATCCCCGAAGTGGACTCCACCGATTGGGCGATCATTTTTTTGGCAGCTCACACGTTATGAATAAGACAAATAGGAGTCTGCCCCATGTTGATCAATATTTCAGATGCCCAGGTGGTGCAACCTTTGTTGCAACGAAAGTCTTTGTCGCCCGAGCATTTGTATTTGTATTCCGGCAAACGCTACAACCCTGCCACACGCGTGGCGGGTGAAAGCCTGGTGGCGCTGGAAACTGAACTGACCCAATCCACCTTGCTGTATCTTCAGGCACAGGATTTGTTTGAGGAGCTGGATTGTTGCTACAAGGTGCTGTCCAAGGCCCTGGTGGACGAAGAGCCTGAAACCTTTGTGGTCGTGATGGACGAACTTGCCGAGCGGTTCAAGCACATTGCCATTCATCATTTCGACCTGGCCTATGCTTACCTGGCTTGGCACACAGCCGACGATTACCCGGTGATGCACCACATGCTGGTGGCCTTGACTCTGTTTCGGGTGGGTTTGTGCAGTAACCGGTTTTCAGGCGGTGAGCTTACCTCGCATTTGAAAGCCGCGTTGACCATGAACATCAGCATGTTGACCTTGCAAGCTCGCTTGCGGGCGCAAACCGAGCCCTTGTCGCGCGATCAGCGCGAGACCATTCGCAAACACCCGGAGCAAAGTGCGAACAAGCTGAAATTGCTGGGTGTGAAGGATGAAATCTGGATTGAGTCGGTGCGCATGCACCATGAACTGCCGGATGGTTCGGGTTATCCAAACCAGATACCCAACAACAATGTGGGGTCGGTGTTGTTGAGTGTTTGCGATTCATTTAATGCCAGAATGGCCCAGCGCGACTACCGCAACAATTTCACGGCTGAACAGGCTGTGAAAGACTTGTTTGCTCATGCGGACCATTTGTACAGCTGCTTTACAGCCATCATTCTCGAGGAGTTGGGTATTTACCCGGCGGGTAGTTTGGTGCAATTGACCGGTAGCCAAATTGGTTGCAGCCTGATTCGGGGTGAAACCGCAATTAGCCCTGTGGTTTTGGTGTTTCGAAATTTACCTTCGCCAGGTCCCAGTGCCGCTTTGGTCGACACTTCTGCGGACGGAAACAAAGTGCGCAATGCTCTGCCCAGGCGTGACTTGGGCAAGCTGCCGGGTTTGCTGGAGTTGTTGTCGAAGGTGGTTTAGTTCGATCCGTGTTCGGGCAATTGCAGGCTGGCCACAGTTTGATTGCCCACGCGGTTCAAATTCAGGGTGATGTGATGGCGAGAAGCAATGCGTTCAGCGGTGGCCAGGCCAATGCCTTCGCCGTCGAATTCATCGTTGCCGTGCATGCGGTGAAATAGCTGAAATTTCTGGGCACCGTGTGTGTCTGAGAAGCCCACACCGTTGTCGATAATTTCAAGATTATTGGCGCTGCTTTGTCGGATGATGATTTTTGGCGACTCCACAGGTCTGGAGAATTTCACTGCATTGTCGATCAGCTCTTTGAAGGCTTTCATCATCATGGGTTTGTCAAAACGCCACTTGCCGTGAACCTGAATTTCAATCGGCACAGGCGAGAAGTCAAAGTGCTCATTCACCACCTGCATCAGGGTGTCGTTCAAATCGTGCAGTTGGATATTCAATGGGCAAACACCCAAGCGCAGGTATTCAATCAGGGCATCGAGCAGCACGCCCATGCGTTTGCCATTGCGGCGAATTTCCTCCAGTGATTTGCTGGCTTCGGGGGGGGCATTTTCACCCAGGTCATCGGCCAGAAAAAAGGAATAGGCGTCTATGGCGCGCAGTGGTGCCCGGAAGTCGTGCGCAATGGTGCCAGACAACCAGTTGAGTTGGCTGAGCAAGTCATTGTTCTCTTTGATTTGTCGCTGGGTTTCGATGTCGACACTTTGATTCAGCTGGCTGAGCGCCTCCTTCAGACTGTCTATTTCCGACAGTTGGGCAGTCATTGTTTGTTTGTGTGAGTCTTGGTTTTTCTCGATCTGCTGAAGTGCCAAAGCCTGTTGGCGCTTCAGTTCGCTACGTAGCTTGCTCGACAAGGTTTCCAGTGCAACTTGCTTGGTTCGCAAATCGTCAAGCTCAAGCTGTTGGCTTTTTGCCTGCTCGGGCGTCAACAGCCGTTGGCCAGTGACGAAAGACAGCAGTTTGAGCAGCAGGCGCAGCACTTGAAAATTTAATTGGTTTTGATGGTTGAAACTTGCGACACGGGTGCTTTCTGATCTTTCGCGCCAATGGAGTCGGTGTAAGCACGATACGCTTTACCTGCTGATTCAGCGCTGTAAGCTTCGACTTCGCCCCGATTGATGCCTTCGGCTTGTTCTTTTAGCCAAGTGCGCGTGCTCAAGCCGGTTTCCGCATCGGTGGTGCCTGAAATGGATAAGGTACCTTGAGAGTTGCTGGCTGTGTCTTGCGCACTAACGAGCAGGGGTGCTGCACCTAAGAGTGCAGCCAATATCCAGGGCGTGATCGGGTTCATTGTGGGTTTCCTTTGGCGTCCAAACGCCTTTTGATGGAATTGGCTTGTGACATCACTTGGTTGCGTGTGTTGTCTGACCACTGCAGCCGGTCGGCGATGTCCATGGCCATGTTGAAATCGTCAAACACCAAACCCCAAAGGGCAAGGTTGGCCATGATCTTTGCATCACCGCTGGCCAGTTGGTTGGCTTTCATCAGCGTGTTGTAGGCGGGTTCTTTTTGCCCTTCCAACAGGTACACCAAACCAAGGTCCGAGTAAGCATTGATGTTCAATGGATCCACCTGAATCGATTTTTCCAGGCGAATCACGGCTGTTTTCAGGTCGCCGCGTTCAATGGCCACTTTGCCCAATCCGTACCAGACTGGTCCGCTTTTTTGCTGGCCTTGTCCGCTGAGCAGCGATTTGTACACCAGCTCTGCCTGGTCCAACTGACTGGTCTTGCGCAGCGAATCGGCGCGCAATTGTTTGCTCTGCCTGTCTGATCCCCATTTCTGGTCGTAAGCATCCAGATGAGCCAAGGCTGCGTAGGCATTGTCTTGCTCAATCATGGTTTGAACGAGTTTCAGGTGCAGGTTTTTCTCGCGTTCGGCACGGGCTTTTCTGGTTTGCTCGTCTTCACGGTCAAGTTCTTTGCGCTCGGCTTCAATTAGCGCGTCTTGAGTAGGGCTGGTAGCGCCAATGTTGGGCGAACTGGGTGTTATTGCCGGTTCCGATGCAGGTGCATTGGGTGCCTGTTGCGGAGTTGCACAGGCGGCCAGAATGAATGGCAGTGCCAACATGGCCAGTTGCCGGTTTAAATGCCCCAAAATTAGACGACTGCTCAACACGCTTTAACCCCCGACCCGTTCAAATGCACGAATAATGGAGATGATACCCGGGCCGCCAGTCATGATCAGAAGTGCTGGCAGCATGGTAATCACCATGACACCCGTCAGTTTAACAGTCAGCTTGCCCATTGTTTCTTTGGCATTGGCTCTTTCTTTTTCCACGAGTCGGTCTGAGAACTGTTTCAGAGGTTCCTGAACAGCGCCGCCAAACTTCTCGATTTGCTCCAAGACCTGCACAAATGATTTGAATTCGTCGCTGGAGTACATGTTGCTCATTCGCTTGAGCATGACAATCCATGGCACCCCCGACTTGACTTGAGCCCGGGATCTACGCAACATGCGGCCGGTAATGGGTACCAGGTCATACAGTTGCGAGGTCATGACTTCGATGGACTGGTCCACGCTCAGGCCGACACCCTGCAACAAACGCATCACATCGACCACGGCCACCAATTCACGTTCAAAAGCGGCTTCCCGACCCTCGCCCACGGTTTTCAGGTACCACTTGGGGGCCATGAAACCAATGCCCGTGACCGCCACCACCTGAATCATCGCAATGGGCCCGAAACCTGCATCCCAGTTCAGGAAAAGCCCGATGGCCAAACCAAGGAGTCCAAGTGCGATTCGGATCAATACAAACCGGCTAAGGTCCTCTTCACGTCCAAAGCCAGCCCGTCCCAGAAGTTTTTTGTCTTCATCTTCTACAAAGTAGGTAAATGCCTTGGTTTTGCTGAATTGCTGGCCAATTCTTTCGATTCTTCCGGTCAGCACACTGGTGGGCACCTGGTTGCGCACTGCAGCGGAGCTTTGAACCCTGCGACGAAGTTCGGTGTACTCATCAATTCGGGCCAGCGCTTTTTCTTTGCGGTTGCTTTGGCTCAACAGGCTCCAGGCCAGGCCGATAAACCCCAGCCCCAACAGGAAAATGCCAATCGCCAAAAATGTGTTCATGTCCATGGTGGCGCCCTTAAATGCTTTTGACCATGCGATAAATAATCGCTGCGCCTGCAATTTGCAGCAGTCCCGCGACGAACAGCAACATGCGGCCTGTATCGTCGTTCCACATGGTGCCCAGGTAAGCAGGGTTCAGCGTCAGAATAATACCGGCCAGTGCGGGTGTCAGGCAGCACATGAATACTGCCGACATGCGAGCCTCGGAGGACATGGCCAACATTTCCTGATGATGTTGTTCACGGTCGCGCAGGTACTGCGCCAAACGGCCCAGCAAAATATCGCTTTTGCCACCGTAGTTCAGTGCCAGCGCAACAACGGATGCAATTAGCTTGAATTCCGTCAGGCCATACACGCGCGACAGTCGGTGCATGGCTTGGTCCAGTTCCAGGCCGGCATATTGCATTTGAACAGCCAGCCCCAACGCTTCCTTCAGGGGTTGTTCGGCGTTTTCCAGTGCGGTGTTGAATGACACAGTCAGGCTGTAACCCACCGCGCTTACACGCACCACGCCATCCAGAAAGTTGGGCAATTGGCTTAGCATTTGCAGCCTGCGTTTGCGCTGACGATACAACACATAAGCGGCAATGCCCAGAATGGCGAGAATGAGTGCACCGACGGCACTTGCGGCACCCCGGAAAACGAAAGCAGCCAGCGCCGGTATCAGTGTGATCATGGCCACACGAATGCCCAATGCGCGGTCGATCGACAGGCCCGCTGAAATCAGGCTGTCGGTGATCCATTGTGGAATGTATTTTTTGCGAAGCGGATCTTTTTCCAGCGCCAATGGGTCTCTGGATTTGCTCAACGCGACATCAAGTCGACTTTCCGCCAGTTTGCGGTTTTGTTCTTCAGCACCCCGGCCCAGCAACAGCAGGGCCAGAGAGATGAATACCAAGGCAGCGGCGATCAGTCCGAATGTCATGTCAGGCGAATATGCGAGATTTTCGGGTTTTTGGGATAAGGCACCACAGGGACCCAGTTGTCCAGTTCCTGACCGTCCGGGCCCAGTCGGCTTTCATGGCGATACAGGTCTTGCAGCAAAATATTGTCGTCCACAATGCCAGCCACTTCCGTGATGCTGTAAATGCGGCGTTTGCCAGACGGCAGCCGCACGATTTGTACAATCAGGTCCAGTGCCGATGCAATTTGTCGGCGCAAACTCATTTCATTGCCGGTGAAGCCCGCAAAGCCAGACAGCATTTCAAGGCGGTGCAGGCAATCGCGTGGCGTCGAGGCGTGAATGGTGCCCATAGACCCATCGTGACCAGTACTCATGGCTTGCAGCATGTCGAGAACCTCGGCACCGCGTACCTCGCCCACCACAACCCGGTCCGGGCGCATGCGCAAGCTGTTTTTTACCAGGTCGCGAATCGAAATTGCACCCGCGCCCTCATGGCCACCGGGGCGGCTTTCAAGGCGAACCACATGGTGGTGGTTCAATTGCAATTCTGCGGTGTCTTCAATGGTGATCAGGCGCTCGCCGGGTGGAATAAACTCGGCCAGCACGTTCAGCATGGAGGTTTTGCCGGTGGATGTCGCACCACTGACCACCAGGTTGCAACGTTTGCGAACGGCCTCTTGCATAAGCTCGTACACACGGGCATCAAAGGTGCCCAAACCCATCAGGTCGTCTGCACGCAGCGGGATGCTTCTGAATTTACGAATGGAAACCACCACGCCATCGCGGGCCAGTGGAGAAATAATCACGTTGATCCGGCTGCCATCGGGCAGGCGGGCATCGACCATGGGGCTGGATTCATCAAGCCGGCGGCCCAGTGGTGCCAGAATGCGGCGAACAATGCGAAGTAGGTGGGCATTGTCGACAAAGCGGGCCTGTACGCGTTCCATGCGACCCATTTTGGACACATACACGTCTTTAAAGCCATTGATCATGACGTCTTCAACGTTGGGATCGGCCAGCAGGTCTTCAAGTGGGCCAAAGCCTGCAATTTCCTTGTACAGCGAGTCGGCCACGAAGGTTACTTCGGAGTCGTTCAATGGAATCTGCTTGCCATAAATCAGACTTTGCACTTCACCCTGAATAAATTTTTCAAGGGCGCTGTTGTCCATTTTGGCGAAAGTAGCGCCTTTCTTCTCGATGATGGCCAGAATGTGTTCATGGGCCATTTCTTTCACATCGGCCAACACCGCAGAGTCCATGTCGCTGACTTTGGCGGTGGCAAACTGCAAGTCCTCGGCTGAATTGGCTGCATTGGACTCAGCGCCTTCAATGTGTTCAGGCTCCGAGGGCTTGGGGGGCGGCGCTTCCTGGCCGAAAATGATGTCACTCATTTGTTGAACCATTTCTTGAATGTGCCTGCAAGGCCGCCCTGTCCGTCAAGGTGTTTGCGGTTGGCATTCACTCTGTCGAGCAGTTGTGCGACTGCTTTGGCATACGGGTCTTTCGAATCGGCTGCGGACAATACCTGACCGCCGTTGACGGCATTGATCAGGGGTGCGCGCCGGTCTGGCAGGGTGTGTACCGTTTCAATGTTCAGTTTCTTGGCGATCGATTCTGCGTCCAGCGCAACGTCTTTGTGATAAGGCGTGACCACCAGGTCAAATGTCTGGGTTGCAATGCCTTTGTCGTTCAGGCCTTTGATCAGCTCAGCGGCGGTCACAATACCGGGTACAGACTGAGGTGTCAGCACCATGGTGGAATCAGCGCTTCGCAGCAGGCTGGCCACAAATTCAATGTTCGAGAAGCCGCACAAATCAATCACGATATTCTCGAAAAAGGATTTGATCAGGTTCAGGAATTTCAATGCATCAGACGCGGAAATGTCACGCAAGTCGGCCAGGTTTCTGGGCAGTGAAAGTATGGCCACGCCGGTGGCATTGTTGCGGCGAAACGCGGTTTTTGCCAAGGTGGCATCGAAGCGTTTCAAGTTGCGCACACATTCCACAAAGTCCATCGCGCCCTGTTTGTCTTCGGCTGGCAAATGCACCAAGCCATCGCCCAAGGGCAAACCAAAGTCCAGCAGCAAAGTGCTGTCTTTGTTTTGTTTGGCCAGCTGCACAGCCAGGTTGACTGCCAATGTGGTGGAACCCACACCCTGGCGACCACCCAATACAACCAAGGCATAGCCTTTTCGCTCATTGCTTTGTTTGGGTGCTTTTTCAACAACGCCGGTCAGAATTTTTGTGACTTCTCCTGCACTGGAATCCAGGCTGAGAAAGTCTTTTACGCCAGAACGCAGGGCATTGACCACGTCTTCAGTCGAGTCTTTCGAGCCCATGGCCACAACAGGCAGGTCGGGTGCAAGTTCTCGAAGTTCCTTGACGATCAGAGTGGCGTCCAGGCCGACCTGTGGCGAGTAATCCACCACAGCCATACTGGGTGATACCAGGCCTACGCGTTTGGTAATTTCGCTGAAAGTGCCAGATTCGCGCACCAGCATAAAACGATCGCCCACTGCGTCTGACAACCAAAGCCAATTGGAGTCAGACCCACTGATGAACAATATTCGGGGCATGCTTTGTTGCATCGCTGATTCCCTTTAATTGTTGGTGAAGCCTGGAACTGGCTCTGTTGCGGCGGGCAGGAAGAGTTGGCTCCACACGCTGCGTGGGCGCATGCCAACGTTTTGACCCGGAAGGGCCAAGGCGGGCGCGTCTGCTGCACGGGGTTTTACAAATCGTGGCGTAACGATGATAAGTAGTTCTTTGTCTTCCCGGCTGTAGGTGTTGCCTTTGAAGAAGGCGCCCAAAATCGGAATTTCAGACAACCAGGGTACCCGGTTGGCATTGGCAATAATGTTTCGGCTAATCAAGCCACCGATCACAAAGCTTTGGTTTTCACCCAGTTCAACGGTGGTACTGGCGCGGCGAGTCAAGATGGCGGGAACCAGCACACCTTGAATGGACGTGCCACGAGAAAAGTCGAGATCGCTGACTTCAGGCGATACTTTCAAGGCGATTGTTTTGTTCGACAAAATGGTGGGTGTGAAACTTAAACCGACACCAAACTTTTTGTACTCAATACCAATTGTGCCGTTGCCAGAAGGCACGGGAATTGGAATTTCGCCACCCGCGAGAAACGATGCGTCCTGACCGGATTGGGCAATCAGAGAAGGCTCGGCGAGCACTTTGGCGTAACCGTCAGCTTGGAGAATATTCAAATTGGCTGTCAAGTCACCTGCCAAATTACTTAGAGTCAATCCGAACGCATTTGCTACCGATCCGGCATTGGCGCCAGGATTGGCAATTTGATAGGTGAACTCGCCACCATTAAATTGTCCGGTCAAGTTAATGCCCAAGCGCTGCAACTCACTGCGGGTGAATTCAACCACTTTCACATCCACTTGCACGGTGCCCGACGTTTGAATCGTGGCCTGATCAATCAGCTCGGCTTGTTTTCCATCACTGCCTGGCTTGATCAAACTTTCACGTGCTTGCTGATAGGTACTGACATTGGGCGTTGAGCCTGACAATTTCAATACCTGCCCTTCAGTTTCAAGGTTCAGGTCTTTCAAGTTTGATATGGTTTCAGCCGCTTTGCCAGTGACAGCCACAGTGATTACCCGGGCCATGCTGGCACCACGGTCCCAAATCAAAAGCGATGTAGAGCCGGTTTTCAAACCGGTTACCAATACACCCGCATTTTTGCCGCCACGGTCGGTGGGTTTAAGTACGGTAACCGAAGCAATGCTGGGGTCGCCAATGGACACCCGTGCCGGTATGCCGGGCAGGCTGATGACTTTTTGGAATCCTGTGCTCAGAGTGAGCACAAAAGGCGTTGCGCTACTTGGCGCGGCAGGTGTTTGCCCAACTGCAATTTGCGGGCTGACCAGCCCTGCACAGGCAATCAGTGATATTGCTGCGACCACGCTTTTCAAGGTGATGTTGTTGTTCTTCATCGCGCTGTTTCCCGGGTTGTTTCGCCGCCACGAATCACTTCAACTGTGGCCGGTTCGGCTGCTCGTCGTGTGGTTTGCGCGGGTTTCTTGTTGTCTTTTGTGTTGCTGCTGCCCGGTAGCACTGTATTACCCAGCGATGTTCCTGCAAAGGCTTTGTCACTTGGGCTCAGTTCAATGGGAGGTTGGACCTTCAGTACTTTACCGTCAGGGCCTTTGACTGGAATAGGCTTTAGCACGGTGTCAGGTTGAGGGTACTTGCTCATGTCAGGAAGTTCTTCTTCCTCGGGGCTGCGCAACACCACAAACAATTCACCCTGGGTTTGCGCAATGGCCAACGTGTTGACGTCTGCGGTGGGCACCTCAACCATCATTGCTTTCAATCTGACCTGGCGGTTGTTTACATCCTTGTCATTGGCGGCATTGGTTGTTTCTGGCGCATTCACCAACTGGGAGCCGACAGACAGCACACGCAGTTTGGGCATGATCAATCGCGAAATTGTTTCTTCAATGTCGCGACTGTTAGATTTGAATATCGAGAACACATCGACATAATCACCGGCCTTGATCTTGGCGGTGGCCACGTTGTTTTCATCCAGACGCAAGGCAAAAGCACGATAACCTTCACGCACTTCAGCAGCCACCGCGCCTGACTCAAAATATTGATTGGTCACTGGCAAGCCCTTGCCAATGTTGAACAGCGGCTTCTTGCCAATTACATCGCCGATGTCGGTGAACGAGCCACTGGGGGCAATCGCAAATTTCTCGACCTTCAACATGTCGGACGTCACTGGCTTGCCAAATTGAATTTCAACTGTGCTGACCACCACCGGGAAACGCTCAAGCTCGGTTTTGATGGCTTGACCACCTTTTTTCACGTTCTGACCCGACAAAAAGGCCATGACCATGAAAATCAGTCCGATTCCCAATAGCAGCAGTGCGAGTATTTTTGTTTTTCCTGACATGTCGCGAAGGGCTCCCGGAAGAATTTACAGTGCGTCGGTGTTCTGGTACAGAACTACAGCGCTGGCGCTGAGTTGTTCTGGAAAAAAAGTATCTGCAAATGGAATATTGGACAAAAACGGATTTTCTGAAGTGTTAAAAAACCCCCGAAATTCCAGGCAACTCAAGGCTGGGTTAGTACCCGCGCCCAAAGCGTTGCCGCAATCAGCAGCACCGGCCAATTGGTCGGTGGAAAAGCTAAAGCCCGCCGGGTACATTGCACTGGGCAGGGAATTCAACAACAATTGCCTGGCCGCAGCTTCCGGGTCGGCCGTGCTACCGGCAACAGCAACGCTTCGTGCAGCCTGTGAAACTGCTGAACTAAGCGTGTGTTGCACCATGAACAACAGGCTGTAACCCACAATTGCAAAAATCACTGTGAGTACAATTGGTAACATCAGGGCCAGCTCAACAAGTTGGGCACCGCGCTGTTTAACAGTGCGGCGGCAAAGAGAAGATCTGGCCCGAATATTGAAGTTCACTGTGCATTAATGGCGAGGATCTTACTCACCACCGGTCAGGGCGTTAACGATGTTGCCGAATGCCGTTTCAAGACCACCACCCAACGTAGCAAAACCAGCCACTGCCAGCGCTACAACCAAAGCCGCGATTACTGCGTACTCGATCAAGGAAGCGCCTTCTTCCTTGCGTTTCAAAACCAACTGTTTGTTTGCTGCATTGCTCATGACATTCACTCCTGTGTGAAAATATCGAACTCTAGGTCGAATTCCCCCATGTTAGGGGTACTCCAAATGGATCAAAGCCAAGATCAGACCGTGAATTGCACCGTCTATTCACAATTTTGACCCCAAGGACCACAGCAATCTTAGGGAATTTCACCCAAACTGATTACGCCTTGTGAGTTACGATAGTAAACCAAGTCTGTGACTTGTTGATTGTTACTGTCAGAAACAATTTGCCTTTGATTAACTATTCATGCAAAAGACCAATTTACCCAGAGCCCTAATGGGGCCCCTCCATGCCTTCTTTGGTTTTCTCACAGGCGGTATGCCCGTTTCCAAAGAGCCGGGTAAAGCCAAGCGGCCTTATGAACGCGCCAAGGAAATTACGCAAAAAGCCTGTGCAAAGGCGGCTGCCGTGTCGGGCGGATTGGCTTTGCCCGTGGGCCCACTGGGAATGCTCACCGTATTGCCCGATCTGATCATTGTGTGGCGGATTCAGGCGCAAATGGTTGCTGACATTGCCGTAACTTTTGGTCACAAGAAGCCACTGACCGAACAAGAACTCATGACTTGTCTTTTCAGTCATGTCACGGACACAGCCGTGCGCGAGTATGAAAGATCGATTCCGCTGGAACATGAGGAGAAATCAGCCAAATCGGTGCTTGATCTGATTGATCGATTTACCCGCAGCGGAAGCCGGGATATCGCAGTCCGTGTAACAAAACAAATTGGACAGGCGGTATTCGAGCGGGTGGCCAAGCGCACTGCATCGCGAATCATTCCGCTGGCGGGTGCCGCGGTGGTGTCTGCTTACGCCGCCTTGGATACGAAAGAAGTTGCGCGCACTGCGGTCGAGTTGTTCTCTGGGGAGAAATTGCCCGCACGCAAATCCAAAAAAAGCTATCCAAGACCAGAAGAAATGTTCAACGTCGACAACGTGAAAGACATTCAACCCGACCAAGGGGCTTGAAGCCCTGTGAGCTCTGTGTAACACTGGGATAGGGCCTCGTGTCGCTCACAAGGCATACGCAAGGCAACTCGCACTCGCTGAAACTTATCTGTTTCGTGGAGGAAAGTGCTCATGAATGCCCCACACCAACCGCAGTATCGCGCAGTCACGCTCAGTGACAAGTACACGCTTTCCCAGGGAAAAATTTACATCACCGGCACCCAGGCTTTGGTGCGCCTCATGTTGCTTCAATCCGAACTGGATCGGAAGAACGGGCTGAACACGGGCGGTTTTGTCTCGGGTTACCGCGGCTCCCCTTTGGGTGCGGTTGATCAGGCTTTTTGGGCGGCAAAACAATTTCTTGATCCTTCAAACATTCATTTTCAGGCAGGTCTCAATGAAGACTTGGCCGCCACATCGGTGTGGGGAAGTCAGCAGCTCAATCTGTTTCAGGGCGCAAAAGTGGATGGCGTATTTGGTCTTTGGTACGGCAAGGGGCCCGGTGTAGATCGCAGTCTCGACGTGTTCAAGCATGCCAATGCAGCAGGCACATCAAAACACGGAGGCGTATTGCTGGTGGCTGGCGATGACCACGCCGCAAAAAGCTCCACCTTGCCGCATCAGTCTGACCATGTACTGAAAGCGGCCATGATTCCGGTCTTGTTTCCAAGCAATGTGCAGGAAATTCTGGACTTCGGTGTGTTGGGTTATGCCATGAGCCGCTATGCGGGAGTTTGGGTTGGCATGAAGACAGTGGCTGACGTGGTTGAATGTTCGGCGACAGTCGACATTGATCTGCTGCGCCACACTACGGTGATTCCCACCGATTTCGACATGCCGGACGGTGGGTTGAATATTCGCTGGCCCGACACTGCCCTGGCTCAAGAAGCCCGGTTGATTGATCACAAGCTGTATGCAGCGCTGGCCTTTTGCCGTGCAAACAAAATTAATCGAACGGTGATTGATTCACCGTGTGCAAGATTCGGCATTGTGGCCACGGGCAAGGCTTTTCAGGACACCTTGCAGAGTTTGAATGATTTGGGTTTAAGCCCCCAGCGATGCGCGGAAATTGGTTTGCGTGTTTACAAAGTGGGCATGGTTTGGCCACTTGATGCAGTGGGTATACGGGACTTTGCGAAGGGTTTGCAAGAGATTCTCGTCATTGAAGAAAAGCGTCAATTGGTGGAGTATCAAATCAAGGAAGAGCTGTATGCCTGGCGAGAAGATGTGCGCCCCAAGGTGTATGGCAAGTTTGACGAAAGGCTGGCCGAAGATGGTCGAGAGGGCGGGGAGTGGTCTTTGCCCCAGGGTAACTGGCTGTTACCAAGCCACTATGAACTGGACCCAGCATTAATTGCATTGGCAATTGCCAAACGCTTGCGCCACATGCAATTGCCTGCCGACATCACAGCACTGATTGAAAGCCGAATCAAAACCATTGAACGCAGTCATGAAGTAGGGCATTCAGCCCACGTGCCAGTGGAACGCAAGCCTTACTTTTGCTCAGGTTGCCCACACAATACTTCAACCAAAGTGCCCGAGGGAAGCCGCGCAATGGCGGGTATCGGTTGCCATTACATGGCCGTGTGGATGGACAGAAACACGCAAACCTACACACAAATGGGCGGAGAGGGAGTGCCGTGGATCGGCCAGGCACCGTTCACCGAAACACAGCATGTGTTTGCCAACCTGGGTGACGGCACTTATTTCCACTCCGGAATTCTGGCCATTCGGGCCAGTGTCGCCGCCGGTGTAAACATCACCTACAAATTACTCTACAACGATGCGGTGGCCATGACGGGCGGGCAGCACCTTGACGGCACGCTGACCGTTGCACAACTTACCCGCCAACTGGCAGCCGAGGACGTTGCCAAAATTGTGATTGTCAGCGACAACCCTGGGGTGCACCTGCGCGATTTGGCCGAAGACCCCAAAGCCGAAGGTATTGAAGTGTTCGACCGCCGCGACATGGACACGGTGCAAAAACTGCTGCGCGACATCAAAGGCACCACGGTGCTGGTTTACGAGCAAACCTGTGCCTCGGAAAAACGCCGCAGGCGCAAGCGAACTGATCCAGCCACAGGCAAACCCATGTTTCCTAACCCAGCCAAGCGTGTATTGATCAATCCACGCGTGTGCGAAGGCTGCGGCGACTGTTCGAAGCATTCCAATTGTTTGTCGATAGAGCCGGTTTCAACGCCCTGGGGCGTCAAACGAACCATTAACCAATCCACTTGCAACAAAGACTACAGTTGCCTGGAAGGGCTTTGCCCTAGCCTGGTGACTGTCGAAGGTGGCGAGTTGCGCAAGCCCGATGTTTCCGGGCATCACCATGCGCTTGCCAAAGCGTGTGCCAGTCTCGTGGAGCCGCCATTTCACCTGCACCCTGATGATCTTGAACATCGTTATTCGGTGCTGATTAATGGCGTAGGTGGCACGGGCGTAGTAACAATTGGCGCCTGGTTGGGCATGGCTGCGCATTTGCAGGGTATGGAAGCATTGGCACTGGACATGGCTGGCTTGGCGCAAAAAGGCGGTGCGGTGTTTTCTCATGTGCAGTTTGCGCCCGCGGGCATTACCCTGGCGTCCTCCAAAATTCCGGTGGGTGAAGCCGATTTGATGATAGGCGGTGACCTGGTCGTGTCTGCGCACGAGAAAACTCTGGAATTACTCAATAGCGCTGCGTTCGCCGTGGTGAATACCGACACGTCTCCCACCGCCGATTTTATTGCCCAGCGAGACTGGTGCGCCCCCGTAGATCAAATGCATGCAGACATTGCCCGCGCCTTGCACGAGCCGCAGCGGCAGTATTCGCCCATTCGTGCCCAGTGGCTGGCCGAGCACCTTTTTGGTGACACCGTGTATGCAAACGCTTTGCTCTTGGGTGCTGCATGGCAGCGGGGGTGTTTGCCCCTTCACTTGGCTGCACTGCGCAAAGCGATTGAATTAAATGGCGTGAAAGTGAATGAAAACCTGATGGCTTTTGATGCGGGTCGACTGGCGGTGACCCAGCCTGACCTTCTGCAGGATTTGTTGAACAACCAGGCCGCTTCTGCCACCAAATCAGAGACCGACAATGACAAGCTGGCCCGCTATGAGTCCGAGTTGACGCAGTATCAAAACGCGAAACTCGCTAGCCGTTTTACCGCCAAGGTATTGCCTTTGCGTTCGGGTTTTGAGTCGCTGGGTTTACAATACCAGTGGGTGCGCTTGTGCAGCACGTATTTCAAATTGTTGGCTTTCAAAGACGAGTTTGAAGTGGCTCGCTTGCACACCAACCCGGATTGGCAACAGCACACCATGGCGCAATTTGAGCCGGGGGCCAAGCTGTATTTTCACTTTGCCCCCACTTGGCTGGCCGGGCACAGCAGTCGCCCAAGAAAAATTAAATTGGGCCCCTGGTTTTTCTCTGTGCTCAAGGTTTTGGCCACTTTGCGCCACTTGCGAAACACTGCATTTGACCCATTTAGAGGAAGTTTAGAGCGTAAAAACCAGACTTTACTGGTGAGTTGGTTTGAAACCTGGTTGGAACTGATGCACAATAATCCTTCAATGTTGCAGCACAGCAAACAGACCGAGCACCTTCTTGACCTGTTCAATCAGGTGAAAGGTTTTGGTCAGGTTCGTGCCCAATCATTTGAACAAGTGCGGTTCGAGATTCAAAAGTCCGTGGAAAACAAGCACAACCTGGATCAGCATGACCAAAGCAGACAACAAACCTGAAGCCAAAGTCACCAAACGCAAAGAAACCAAGCGCTCTGAAAAAGTATTGCCCGATGCCTTGGTGCCTGAAAGTCAGTGGGAAATTTTAGGGCAGGCCTGTATGGTCAATGGCAAAGCGGTTCGCTTGCGTCAATGGCCTACCCGTTACGGCGACATGCCTTCCAAAGAGGACATGCACGAGCGCGTCGACCAGTTGTCGGAACGACTGAACCATTTGTTGACTTGCCTTTATGCACAAGGCGAACACAAGCTGCTGGTTATCTTGCAAGGCATGGACACCGCTGGAAAAGATGGTGCAGCCCGCGCCATTATGCGTTCGGTACACCCGATGGCCCTGCGCATGGTGTCCTTCAAAGAACCTTCCGAGCAAGAAGCCGCGCATGACTTTTTGTGGCGCGTTCATCCTCATGTGCCCGGTGCCGGGCAATCGGTGATTTTCAACCGCTCGCATTACGATGGCATCATCATGCCGATTATTCAGGACAATGTGTCGACTACCTGGATTGAAGAGCGCCTTCGTCAGACCAATGATTTTGAGCGTTTGCTGGTTGAAACCGACACCACAGTGCTCAAAATTTTCCTGAATATTTCCCGCGAAGAACAGCATCAACGCATGGTCGAGCGTTGGGAAACTCCCGACAAACGCTGGAAGTTGACTGAAAAAGACCTTCACTGTGGCGAGAATTACAGCATGTACGCCAATGCCTACGAACAGGTGCTCGAAAAAACCTGCACCAAACAGGCGCCCTGGTGGATTATTCCTGCTGACCACAAAGGTTTCCGTAATATGCTGGTGGCAGAAATCCTGGTGGGCACGCTGGAGCGCATGGGTTTGGCTTGGCCTGACCCAGATCCTGTTGTCGCAAAAAGCGAGTTCTGGCGAAAGTCGTCAACCGCCCAAGGAACATAACCGTTATTTCGATTCCCAAACAAAATTTCAAGGGGACTTTAACCATGAAAAAAACTACATTGAAACTCGCCGTTATCACCAGTACCCTGATGTTTTCGGCCTCCGCCATGGCGGTGGGCTTGGGTGTGAACACTGGTGTTGGCGTGAACGCTGAAGTGCCGGGTGTTTCTTTGAACGCCGATGCCAAGGCCAAAGCGGATGCCAATGCAAATGCCAACGCAGATTTGAAAGGCAAATCCAGCGCTGCAGTGAAAGGCGCAAAGTCCAAGGGCAATGAAATGCGCAATGAAGCTGGCGCCATGCATTCTGAAGCAAAAGGCGAAGTTGGTAAGCGCACTGGTCAAGTGGAGTCAGCCGCTGATGTCAAGGCCAATGCCGACGTGAACGCCAACGTGAAAGCCGATGCGAAGGCCAGCGGTAAGGCAAAAGCCGAGAAGAAGTAAACTTCTGTCAAATGTAGTCACCAAAAATGCCCCCTCGGGGGCATTTTTGCTTTTCAGGTTCTCTACACTGTCTCTTTTGTTTCATTGAACGAGTTGTCATGAATTTTGCCAGCGTACAAGAATGGCTCGTCGGCATGGGTGTGCCCCCTGAATTTTTGGCCTACAACACGTGGGTGTACCAGGTTTTCGCGGTGGTTTTTCTCACCCTGTTGGTCAGTTATTCTGTTGGCTTGGTGTTCAATCATTTGGGGCGCCTTGCAGAAAAATCGAACAATCCCTGGGATGATGTATTTCTTGAAAGTGCCCGCAAGCCACTGAAGCTGCTGATTTGGCTGTTGGGTATTTCATGGGCGGCCAAAATTACGCACATGGCAAACAACGCCGAAATTTTCGAATTCATCGATCCCACGCGTCGGGTTGGCATCATTGTGTTGATCACCTGGTTCTTGTTTGGTTTGGCAAAGCGGTTTGAAGTGGCGCTTCAAAACCCCGACCGGATCAAAGAACCGCTTGATGCCACCACCGCGAGCGCAATTGGCAAGTTGCTGCGTGCCTCTATCATCATCACCGCGGTGCTGGTGATTCTTCAAAATATGGGGTTCAGTATTTCAGGCGTGCTTGCCTTTGGTGGCGTGGGCGGTATTGCAGTGGGTTTTGCCGCCAAAGATTTGCTGGCCAATTTTTTTGGGGGTTTAACGGTGTACATGGATCGCCCATTTGTAGTGGGTGATTGGGTGCGTTCACCGGATAAAAACATTGAAGGCACTGTAGAGCACATTGGCTGGCGACTCACCCGCATTCGTACTTTCGACAAACGCCCACTGTACGTGCCCAATGCCACTTTCAGTACCATTTCCCTGGAAAACCCATCGCGTATGACGCACCGTCGAATTCAGGAAACCATTGGTGTGCGTTACGACGACATTGCCCAGGTTAGAGCGATTGCAGACGGTGTGAAACGCATGTTAATTGATCACGACGAAATTGACGACGATCAAACCTTGATTGTGAACCTGAACCAGTTTGGTGGTTCAAGTGTGAATTTGTTGGTGTATACCTTTACCAAAACCACAATTTGGGTGAAGTTCCACGAAGTAAAGCAGGACGTGTTGCTGAAAATCGCCGAGATCATTGAGCAACACGGTGCGGAAATAGCGTTTCCAACCACCACGTTGCATGTGGCCAGTTTGCCTGAACAATTTGCGCAGGCCAGCGTTGCGCCTGGCAAGGTTTAGAGTTTACGGATTTTTTCGAGCGTGGCCGTGGTGCTGCGCTCGTGTTCAAACGCGATAGACAACGCTGTGCCCCCCCAACTTTGAACTTCTTTGGCACCCACCATTTTTTCAACAGGCCAATCGCCGCCTTTCACCAGTACATCGGGTCGGGCCGCCAAAATTGCATTCAATGGGGTGTCTTCTTCGAAGTAGGTGACCAGGGCCACGCAT
This sequence comes from Limnobacter sp. G6BE5S, assembly GCF_058448965.1. Taxonomy (NCBI): domain Bacteria; kingdom Pseudomonadati; phylum Pseudomonadota; class Betaproteobacteria; order Burkholderiales; family Burkholderiaceae; genus Limnobacter; species Limnobacter sp. G6BE5S. The sequence continues at coordinate 301,038 of NZ_JBZFLM010000003.1, read as the reverse complement.
TCCAGCGCCGCCAGCACATACATTCGATCAGCTTGCGTGTTAATGGGGCGGTCTGGGCCTTTGCCCAGGCGTTTGACTGATTCATCCGAGTTCACTGCCACGATCAGGCTTTGGCCTTCTTGCGCAGCCTGGTCAAGGTAAGTGACATGCCCACGGTGCAGCAAATCAAAAACCCCGTTGGTAAATACCACGGGGCCTTTGAGTTGTTTGGCGCGTTCTGCAAGTTCGCTGGGGTGGCACACCTTTTTTTCAAAGCGTGCCGGTTTTCCTGTTGTTGTCATAGTGCAATCAAATCAGGCTGCGTTGCCAACAGGTGGTTCTGTTGCGCCCAAGCGCGCCATCACTTCCTTGCGGTAGCGGTTCAGGTCTTGCACCGATTCAAAGGTGCGTTCAAACAGCAAGCTCATGTTGTGCAAAATGCGGTCAACCACTTTCTTTTCCCAGTCGGCATCAAAGCGAATTTGACCGTCCAGCCAGTTTTCCAGCCAATCGGGATCGGGCAGGCGGCTTTGCACCGTGTCATTGGGGAACAAGTCTTTGTTCACATGCAGGTTGGTGGGGTGCAAAGGCTTTTGGGTGCGGCGAGCCGAAGCCATGAGCACACCAATTTTGCTGAAAGCCGCACGTGCACCATCACCCACTTCGACCAAGGCTTTTTTCATGTAGCGCAGGTAAGCACCGCCGTGGCGGGCTTCGTCGTGGGAAATAATTTTGTAGATCTGCTTGATCACGGGTTCGGTGTGCCAGTCCGAGGCGCAGCGATACCAGTGATTCAGGCGAATTTCGCCGCAAAAATGCAGCATCAGTGTTTCAAGCGGTGGTGCCGGGTCGAACTCAAAGCGCACGGCATGCAGCTCTTCTTCGGTGGGCAGTAAGTCGGGGCGGAAGCGACGCAGGTATTCCATCAGGACCAGCGAGTGTTTCTGCTCTTCAAAAAACCAGATCGACATGAAGGCGGAAAAGTCACTGTCGTGTTTGTTGTCTCGCAAAAACATTTCAGTGGCAGGCAAGGCTGACCACTCGGTAATTGCATTCATTTTGATGGTTTGGGCCTGTTCTTCAGACAACCTGGAGGCATCGAATTGATCCCAATTGATGTCCTTCTCCATGTTCCAACGAACGGATTCCAATGACCTGAATAACTCTGGATACAACATGTTGCTCCACCTTCACTGAATAGATTTGACTTTGTGATTTTAACAAGACATGTCATGAAGCGCATGAAGATTTGGTGACACAAGGCATTTATGTGCACAAGTGTACGCCAAAACCCGCCTGGTTCGGGCTTTTAGCCCGCTTGCTTTTTTAGCCAGCGCATCAGTCCTCCCAACACCGGGATCTTCTCGTAGAGCTCTTCAGCCGTGTCCCAGTAGTCTCTATGGGACTGTACAAGCCCGTTTTGGTTCAACAACAGGTGCGACGAACCCTTGATGCACTGCACCTGCCCGGCCTTGAAGCGCTTCATTTCGAACAGAAAGTCCCAAGCCATGAATACTTGTTGGCCGGATTCAAATGCGGTGTGCACCACAAAGCGTGGGTTGTTGACCTGATGGAACATCTCGCCAAAAATACGTGCGATGTCCTCAACCTGGTTGACTTCGTTGAACGGGTCTTTGAAGTAAGCATCAGCCGCATAAAATTTGGGCATGTCTGCCACTGTTTGCTCAGTGATGTGTTCAAAAAAATCAATCAGCCTGCGCAAGGGTTCAGACAACTGTTGACGATCCAGTGGTGCAAGCCCGCCTGGTTTGCCAGCGGCGTTATTTGCTTTGTTCATGGCCAAGTTCCGCTTTGTTTTTATTGGCAGTCAGCTTGCGCACCGCGGCAAAGTACAGTGAATACGGCAGCACGCGCAAGGTTCTCAGCGAGCGTGTGAATGCCTTGGGGAAGTGAATTTCGAATTCACCTTTCTCAAGGCCTGTGATAATTTCCTGTGCGGCTTTTTCAGCGGTAATCAGGAACGGCATTGGGAAGGTATTTTTGCGGGTCAGTGGGGTGTCCACAAAACCCGGGTTCACCACGCTCACGCCCACGTGGAGTGGTTTTAACTCGACATGCAATGCCTCAGCCAGGTTGATCAGCGCAGCCTTGGTTGGGCCATAGGCCAGTGAATTGGGCAGGCCTCGATAGCCGGCTACACTGGACACGATTGCCAGGTGCCCTGACTTTTGCTCGAGCAATTTGGGCAACGCGTTGGCCAGCACGTACATGGTGCCATTCAGGTTCACGTCGATTTGTTGTTTCACTTTCTCGATGTCGAATTCAGCAACCGACATTTCCGAGTAAGTGCCCGCCATCAACACAATCAAATCCACGCCTCCCCACGCAGCAATGACATTGTCAAATGCCGTTTTCACAGCAGCTTGCTGGGTAATGTCCAGTGGCAGGGCGGTGGCATGTTGCAATTCGCCCGCCAAAGTGGTCAGTTTGTCTGCGCTGCGGGCCGACAACATTTGCTTGCAGCCGAGTTGGTCGAGTTGGCGGGCCAATGCTTCGCCGATACCAGTGGATGCACCCACCAGCCACACCCGTTTGTTTTGCCATTGGGTCAGTTTCGGATTAAAGCTCATGCGATTTCCTTTGTAGTTTGCCGCTCGGTTTTGTACTCAGTCGCGTTTGCGAAAGCTAAGTAATACTTCACCCAGCTCTATACCGAACTTGCTCATGGTGGCACGGTTCAGCATCACCTTGTCGTCCATCTGGTACATCCAGTCGTCGAACTGCACCTCGTAGGTGGTGCCGTCCACGGGCAGCAGCATGGTGTACTTCCATTGAAATGCATTGCCGGAAGTTTCTCCGTTGGCTTGCCCCAATACATCGCCAGCCGTGCCGGTGTATTTGTTGCCGTCTTTTTTCAGCGTCCACACCCGTTTTTGGGTGGTGCCGTCGGAGTAAGTAAAGTCTTCATCCAGCACGCCGGTGTTGCCGTCCCAAGTGCATTTCATCACCACTGTAAACCGCTTCACTACTTTGCCAGATCGGTCCTGAAACACACCCCAGGCGTCAATGGTGCCATTGAAATATTCTTTCAGGTCCAGCACCGGTTTTTCTTGTGCATAGTCGGTGGGTTGCGGGCTTGCGCACGCTGTTAAAACCAGTGCGCCGGCCAAGGCGAAGAAAGCCAGTTGCAGCTTGCGTGCCCATTGTTGTGCGTAAATCATGCAGTACTCCCGATTGCTGTGTTGCTTGTGGTTTGGTTCAGGCTGGCCAGGCCGCTACGGCCCAACAGCACAATGGCCAGAAGCTTCAGTGCACAAGGCACCAAGGCGTACACCCACAGCAGCGGGTCGTTGGCCAATTGTTGTAACAGCCCCATGTTTTGATAGGTCTCGGTTGTTGCCATGTCGGCCGAATAACTGAACCATTGCAAGGTGCCCAGCGCAAAACTGGGTGCCAGCGCCAAATTGAATTTGTTGATCCAGTTCCAAAGTCCGAAATAGGTGCCTTCTGTTTTGCCGCGCTCGCCGTTTTCTTCAATCAAGCGTGCCACCAATGCGGCAGGCAGCGACAGGTCTGCGCCCAATGCAAAGCCAGTGACAATGCACACAAGCAGGTAACCCGCCAGGTCGCCTTCTCCGAGTACGATCACAATGATGAAGGCTGGAATGGACAAAATCATGCCCAAGAGCCATGCCCGAGCCAGGCCGATTTTGCTGGAAAGCCAAACCCAGAATACAGTGGATGCTGCACCCACCAAAAAGTACACAGCAAGCACCCATTGGTCGGAATCGCCCAAACCCAGTCGGTCACGCATGTAAAAAGGCACCAGCGTGGCGGGCAATGCAGCGGCCAGGCCATTGCACAAAAACACACCCATCAGTTTTCGGAAGTTTTGCCTGCGCAAAGGTTGAACAATATCGGCAAACCCCTTGCGGATGGCCGCCAATGCGCCAGCTTGCACATGGTTGAATGTTTGAGCCAGGGCACTTACCGGCTGTTGCGCGCTACGATCGGGTTGGGGTGAAAACTTCAAGAGCAAGAACATGCCTATCACCAGCATCACCGCGAACACCGTGAATATCAGGCCTGCGTTCGTTTCAAGCGCCAACGACACGGCGAACACCACACCCAGAATGCCCACGCCTTCACGCACCGCCACGTACGTTGACCGTTCCTTGTCGGTGTGGCCCAATTCTGCCCCCCAGGCTTGGTAGGCAATGCTGGCAAAGCTGTAGCCCAGGTGCACCACAATCAAACTCACCATCAGGCTGGCTGCGTATTCAGTCGGGTTGCTACCCAAGGGAAAAAATACACCCGCCATACCCAGCAACAGCAAAGGCACCGCAAGCAGCAGGGGAAGGGCGTACCGGTTGCCCTGGCCGCTGCGGCGATCCACCCACAAACCAATTGCGGGGTCGAGTACAGCATCGAGCAGGCGTGACAACAACAAAATAATGCCCACCCATGCCGATGGAACTTCGTAAATTCGGGAGTACAGGTAGGGCACCTGAATATAGATGGGTACTGCCACGGCGCCCAAGGCCCAGCCCAGAAGGCCGTAATTCAGCAGGTCTTTGGCGCTGGTTCGGGGCATTGGGTTCATGTCGGCGGGGCCGTGATTAACGCTTCAAGCCAATCAGTTCGCGGCGCATTTCGGGCGCAGAGGTTTTTGGGTCCAACCAAATGCCCATGAACGCCTCGGCCAGTTCCGGGTCATCTACTTTGGCCAGGGGCAGGCCATTGCGAAAAAACAGTACGCCTTTGCCGGGCGTGAATAGCGCACTCAAGGTGTGCCCCTTTTCCACATTTGGAAAGATTGATGTCAACTTCACCAGCCAACCCTGGCGTTGCACCTCGGTGCCCGCGCCAATTTCTTCCATTTCCTCAATGCTGCGTTCGGCAATGTCGCTGCCATCAAAGTCTCTGGCATATTTCAGTTCAAGCCATGCGGGGTCGCGCTTGTAGTTGAATCCTTCGGGGTCGGTGTTGGACCACAATTGGCCGTCGTAAACACGCAGGCCAAACCAGCGAAGCGTGCCATGGCCCATCCGTTTCGCGTTCTCAATGGTTTGAATGACTTGTTTGGGCGGCGCATTCAAATTGCTGTTGGCCAGGGCCAGCGGCGCTGTGCCCAGCAAGGTCAGGCCTAGCAAAACATGTTGAATGAACTGGGCCGGGAACAACTTCATTGGTTTTCCACCTTCTCGAGGTAAAACTGGATGACATCGGTGCTTTCATATTCAAAGCCAGCTTCGCAGTAGGCCAAATAAAATTCCCAGGTGCGAATGAACGGATCGTCAAAGCCCTGATTTTTTACTTGCTCCAGCGTTTTCATGAACTGAGAGCGCCAGCGACGCAATGTCTCGGCATAGTCTTTCCCGAAGGCTTTTTCCGACACCACGCGCAATCCATGCTTTTCTGCCATGGCTCTGAATTTTGCGGGTGAAGGCAACATGCCGCCCGGGAAAATATACTGTTGAATAAAGTCCGTGCCTTTGCGATAACGGTCAAACAGCTCGTCTTGAATCACAATGGTTTGAATTGCAGCTTTGCCACCTTTCTTCAGCAAGCGATTTACCGACTGGAAGTAGGCGGGCCAATATTCTTCGCCCACCGCTTCAAACATTTCAATGGATGCTATGTGGTCGAATTGGCCACGGCAATCCCTGTAATCCTGAAGACGGAAATCGGCCTGCTCAGCAAAACCCTGTTTTGCCAAACGCGCTTTGGCAAAAGCCAGTTGTTCAGTCGACAGGGTCAAACCGACCAGGCTGGCACCTGCTGCGCATGCTTTCTCGGCGAATCCGCCCCAGCCACATCCAATTTCCAGAACCTGCTCGCCAGTCTTGGGTGTCAGGTAATTCAACATGGCTTCGTATTTGGCATGCTGCGCTTGTTCCAGGCTCAGGCTGGTGTTGCCGTCAAAAAGGGCGCTGGAATAAGTCATTGTGGGGTCTAGCCACAATTGGTAGAACGGGTTGCCCAAGTCGTAGTGGGCATGGATGTTTTTCTTGGCCTGGGCCTTGGTGTTGCGATTCAACAAATGTTTGATTTTGTAAGCAATACTGCCCAGGAAACTGCCATAAATCACTGTTTCCACTGCTTTGCGGTTTTCAAGAAACACGCCCAATACCGAAGCAATGTCATGTGTTTCCCACTCGCCTGCAATGTAGGCTTCGGCAAAACCAATGTCACCCGCTTTCAGTGCGCGCTGGCATACAGCCCACGAGTTCAGTTTGATTTTCGCACTGGGTTGGTCTTCTTCGCCCCCAAACAGCAGGTGCACGCCTTCAGGAGTCACAATCTCCAGGCGTCCCTTCTTGAGTTTGGTCAGCAATTTCAGGGTCCACTGTGCCGATGACGGTGCATGGCTGGGCAGTTGAAACTGGGAAAAAGTAATGGCTTGAGTCATGCTTCGAGTTCAGTCTGCGTAATTGTTTGACGGGGTGGGGCAGGCTTGCCATGAAACTTCGCGCCTTTAAACAGCAGTTTCACCGCTTGCCAATGAATTTTTGCGATTACAGCCAATGTAAACCAGCCGTATTTCAATAAGGTTTTACCCCAGAGCAGGGTGTTTGGATGCATCAGTTCGCCGCTAACACTCGTGCTGAGCTGTTGAATGGGACCTTCAAAGTAGTTGATTCGCGCCATGGTTCGGTTCGCACTGCTGGCAAACCTGAACTCGTAACGCCCTGAAACCGGGAAGAAAGGCGAAACGTGAAATTCCTTCCTGGCATGCAACAACATGCCCTTGTTCAGTGGTGCCTGGCTTTCAGGTGCAGTGAGCAAGTAAAAATGCCGTTCACCAAAGGTGTTGTTCACCTCGCACATCACAGCGCGACACTGTTGTGCTTCATCGTGAAAGTACCAAAAGCTGACTGGGTTGAATACATAGCCAAATACTTTGGGAAAGGTGTGCAAATGCACTTCACCTTGAAGCGATCTGCCTGTTTTTGCCTCAACTTTGGACACCAGTTCAGTCACAAACTCAGGAAACTTCAGTGCGTGGGATTCAAATCCATAATTGCTGGCAGACACCGACACCAAACCCCGACCATCGATCACTGGGTAAGCGTGCGCTGGTTTTGGTTCATGCTGGGTCGAGAATGTCAGGCGCACAAAGCACGCGCCCGTGGTAAAGCCATTGGGCTTGGGAAGTGACCGGTGATGTTTCACCAGGCCCCAAGCCAGTTTTACATTGCTGAGTTGAAAACGCTCTTGCGCCATCAAGCTGCCTTCTGTTTGATTTTCGCCAGTTTGTCGATCAACGCACGCGCTGCATTCAAGCCCGAAGTGTGACCATCTTCGTGGAAACCATATTTCATCCACGCACCTGCCAAGTAGACATTGTTCAAGCCTTGAAGTTCGCTTAAGACCTGTTGTGCTTGAACCGCCGGCACATCGAACACTGGGTGAGAGTAATGAATTTCCCGAAATACCTGCTTCGCGTCAGGTTGAATAATCGGGTTCAAGGTCACAAAAATCGGCTTTTCAACAGGCAGGGGTTGTAGCAAGTTGCTCCAATAGGTCACCGACACGCTCGGTTGCGGATTCAGCACATCGCTCAAGTAATTCCACGATGACCAGGTACTCCGTGTTTTGGGCATCAGCTTCACGTCGGTGTGCAGATAGGCCACGTTCGGCTGGTACTTAATGTGTTGCAACTGCGCCTTTTGCAGGTCGTTGCCTTTCAGCATGCCCAGCGCCTCATCACTGTGGCAGGCCACGATGACATAGTCAAACTCCTGCTCGCCCAGCTTTGTCTTCACGGCGGGTTTTGTGCCCGTGGTGTCAACTTCAAGTACGGGTGTGTTCGAGTGGACCAAATCGACGAAAGGCAATATTTTTTGCACGTAATTGCGTGCCCCGTTTTTCACGGTGAACCATTTGGGCCGGTCGTTGACTTGCAGCAAACCATGGTTGTGGCAAAACTGAATGAACGTGGCTAGCGGAAAGGCCAGCATTTGCTCACTGGGGCAAGACCATATGGCCGCTGCCATGGGTATCAAATACCAGTCGCGGAATTCTGCACTGTATTTTTCTTCAACCAGATAATCACCAAGGTGCATTTTTGCCTTGCTCTGGAAAAGAGCGGCTCGACCTGCATCAGCCACCATGGCGGTTGCTTCTTTGTTGAAGCGCACAATGTCCAACAACATGCGCAGAAAGCGCGGGCGCAACAAATTGCGGCGCTGCGCAAATACAGTATTCAGGTTGGTGCCAGCCCATTCAATGTTCAGCTCGGGCAAACATACTGAAAAAGACATGTCCGATTCCACGGTTTCAACCGCCAACTCATCGAACAAGCGGATCAGGTTGGGGTAGGTGCGCTCGTTGTAAACCAGAAAACCGGTGTCCACGGCAACCTGCTTGCCTTCCACTTCAATATCAACCGTGTTGGTGTGGCCGCCAATGTACGCATTGGCCTCAAACAGGGTGGTGTGTGCATGGTCTCGTAGCGCATAAGCGGCTGTAAGACCGGAAATACCACCACCTACAATGGCGACTTTCGGCAGCAGTTCTTTTGAATTCTTGGTCATTTGTACTCGGTGTTGAAAAAAGGCAAGGGTTTTTACCAGCATCCTAACCTTTTATTTACTGCAGTAAATGAATTTGACCCCGGCTTTTGAAGCCAGGGCCAACTAACCTCTTACTTCTTACTTTTCTTGACGTTTGTCCTCTTCTATCCAGGCCACCGCAGAATGATTGTGGATCGATTCAAAGTTTTCACTTTCAATTCGATAGGCCATAACCTTTTTGCTGGCTCTCAAACGAATGGCCACGTCGCGCACCAAGTCTTCAACAAATTTCGGATTGTCGTACGCGCGCTCGGTCACATATTTCTCGTCAGGGCGCTTGAGCAAGCCCCACAGTTCGCAAGAGGCCGATTCTTCCGCCATGCGGATCAGTTCTTCCACCGCAATGCCGTCTGCCACCAAAGCCCGAATTGTGATGTGACTACGCTGGTTGTGAGCACCGTACTCGGAAATCTTTTTGGAGCAAGGACATAAGCTGGTCACTGGAACCACCACGGTCATGAACACATCCGTGGACTTGCCGTTGTTGTCCGCTTCAAGCGTGACTTCATAATCCAGCAAACTTGCAACACCCGAGACGGGTGCCACCTTGCGCACGAAGTAGGGAAACTTCATGGTAATGGTGCCCGCGCTCGAATCAAGTCGTTGAAGCATGTCATGCATCATTTGCCTCATGCCTTGCGGGGTCAGTGCGCTTTCTTGCGATTGCAAAATTTCCAGAAAGCGCGACATGTGGGTGCCTTTTACATCGCCGGGCAAAAATACCGACATGTCAATCGTGGCCACAGAGGGCTGGGGGCCTTCTAATGTTTCAACGATGATCGGGTGTTTGATCGCACGTACGCCGACACGCTGTATGGCAATGTTTCGCTTGTCTGCGCGTGATTGTTCGTCAGGTAAAAATAATCCATCCGGTGCATTCATGATGAAGCGCTCCAATAATAATTACTGCTTGGTGATTGGATGTGCATCGAGTGCACGGCGTATTGCCTGTGTAACCTCAGGGCTGGTTGGTGAAACATTGCTTTTAAATGTCTCCACGACTTGTCCTTGTCGGTTAATCAGGTATTTGTGGAAATTCCAGCCGGGCTGTTGTCCGCTGGCTTGGGCCAATTGTTTGTAAAACGGGTTGGCCGATTCCCCTTTCACCACGGTTTTTGCAAACATCGGGAATTTCACCCCGAAGGTGTTGTTGCAAAAAGCCGCAATTTCTTGGTTTGATTTGTATTCCTGATTACCAAAATCGCTCGATGGAAAACCCACCACGCTAAAGCCTTTTTCCTTGTACTGCCGGTGTACTTTTTCGAGTTCCTCATATTGGCCAGTAAAACCACAGAAACTTGCCGTATTCACCACTAACAGCACTTGTCCCTTGAAATCGCAAAGGGAAAGCATCTTCTCGTCTTGAAGCCTTGGGAATTGGTGATTTAACAACGCTGGGCATTGTTGGCCAGACAACGCCTGAGCCGAGTTCCACAGCAAAATGCCAAACATCGCGATTGTCACGACCGCAAACCGGTGCACAAGGTTTACCCGGACTGGACTAGACAGACGCTTGTCTTTACAATGCATAAATTCCACTTGAATGTCTCTATATGTGTGGTTAAATCTCAGCCAATATGCTAATTTGATTAGTAATCAAGCTTTGAGTTCCATTATTATTCGTTCAGTGTGGCAAGTCAATTTGTCTAGGACAAAACAAAGATGTTGAAGTTTCACCGTGGTCAGGTTCAGGTATGAATGAGCGTGCAGATTTAAGCCAACCCTCATTTTCAATTGCAGCAGTCGAGCGGGACACCGGCTTGCCCAAAGACACCTTGCGTGTTTGGGAGAAACGCTACAACTTTCCCCAACCTGGGCGCGATTCCTTCGGCGAGCGCATTTACTCGATCGATCAGGTTGAAAAGCTTCGCGTCATCAAGCGCCTTCTGGATGGCGGCCACCGCCCCGGAAAAATCATAGGTTTAAGCATCGATGAGTTGGTCAAGCTGGCTGAAGTCAGCAGTGCCGGCACTCGCATGAATGTGGCGCCAGACAGTCTCGATGAACTGAACGGCTACATGGAATTGATCAAGCGACACGACGCCGAGGAGTTTCGACAGACCATGTCGCGCCTTGCACTCACCATGGGTTTGCGCCGTTTTGTGGTTGAGGTGGTGGCTCCGCTTAATGCGATGGTGGGCGATGCTTGGGCGCGTGGTTACTTTGAAATTTTCGAAGAACACATTTATACCGAAACCATTCAAGTTGTGTTGCGCAATGCCTTGAACACCATTCCCTCCACGCGCAAAGGCCCCAGGGTGTTGTTAACCACCCTGCCCAATGAGCTGCATGGCTTGGGTTTGTTGATGGCGGAATGTATTTTTTCAATGGAAGGCGCACAGTGCGTTTCCTTGGGAACTCAAACGCCAACGTATGACATTGTGTTGGCCGCCCGAGCCCAGAATATCAACATTGTGGCCTTGTCTTTCTCTGTCATTCAAAGCTCGCCTGCGGTGCTCGAGGCCGTTGCCGAGTTGCGAGAGAAATTGCCACCAATGGTTGAAATCTGGTGTGGCGGTTCTTCGACAGCCTTGCGCAAAAAGCCCTCCGAGGACTTTGTATTGCTCTCCAGCCTGGAGTCCATCAGCGAGTCGATTGCCGATTGGCGCCTGCGCAATAAATTCAGTCAACAGTAAGTGTTGTGGCCAGTAAGCAGCAGTCGTACAAGGGCAACAAATCGTATTTGCCCAGCAAGCCTTGCGTGGCTTGCGGCAAGGAAATGACTTGGCGAAAAAACTGGGCCAAGAATTGGGATGAAGTGAAGTATTGTTCAGACGCCTGCCGCAAGGCAGCCCCAAAAAAGCAGTAGTCAATAATATGAGCAGCAAAGTCAAAGCAGTGGTGGTGTTGGGCGATCAGCTCGACCTTCAAAATCCGGCACTCCTGGCCAACCCTCCCGAATCAGCCGAAGTCCTTATGGTGGAATCACCGGTTGAGTCAACCGTGGTGTGGGTTCACAAGGTACGTATCGCCTTGTTTCTCAGTGCCATGCGCCACTTTGCTGAAGAATTGCGCAAAGCCGGCTACACCGTTCACTACCGCAAACTTGGCGACACCGGTCAAAACAACTTGGTGCAGGAAATTGCTGCGTTGTGCAAACAGCATGGCTTGACCAGTGTGGACATGGCTGAACCCGGCGAATGGCGACTGGAGCAGGAATTTTTAAAGCTGGCCAAGTCCGAAAACCTGAAACTTCGCATGCTGGAAGACACGCATTATTTGTGTAGCCGTGCAGAGTTTGCGAGATGGGCCAGCGGCTACAAGCAAATGCGCATGGAATACTTTTATCGGGAAATGCGAAAGCGCACGGGTGTACTCATGGATGGCGGTGAGCCAGCCGGTGGCAAATGGAACTATGATGCCGACAATCGCAGTGCGTTTCCAAAAGCTGGCCCCGGCAACATTACGCCCCCTGAGTTTTTTGAGCCTGATGAAATAACCCACGCCGTGTTTTCTGAGGTTGAAGCAAACTTTCCGGATCACCCCGGCACGCTGAAAAACTTCGCTTGGCCGGTAACACGCGCGCAGGCCTTGCAGGCGCTTGATACATTCATCGAACATCGATTTTCAAATTTCGGGTCTTATCAGGACGCCATGTGGACCAACACGCCATTTGGCTGGCATTCCTTGGTGTCGAGTGCTATCAACTTGCATTTGCTGCATCCACTTGAAGTGATTCAAAAAGCAGAGGCTGCATACCGCGCAGGCAAGGTGGATGTGGCCAGTGCGGAAGGATTCATCCGTCAAATTCTGGGCTGGCGCGAATTCATGCGCGGTGTGTATTGGCTCGACATGCCCAAGATGCGTGAGGACAACTTTCTGCAGGCTAATCACAACTTGCCCAAGTGGTTCTGGACCGGGCAAACCCACATGAATTGCCTGAAAGATTCCATTGGTCAAACGCTTGATTATGGCTACGCGCACCACATTCAACGCTTGATGGTGATTGGTAATTTTGCCTTGTTGGCCGGTATTGTTCCCCAACAGGTCGAAGACTGGTTTCTTGCCGTGTACGTGGATGCCGTGGAGTGGGTTGAACTACCCAACGTGGCAGGCATGGCTTTGTTTGCCAATGGTGGGCGATTTACCAGCAAGCCTTACATTGCATCGGGTGCATACATCAAACGCATGAGCAACTATTGCACTGGTTGCAAATACAACCCGACCGAAAAAATCGGCGACAAGGCTTGCCCGTTCACAACGCTGTATTGGGGCTTTCTGGATCAGCATGAAAAAATGCTGTCGGCCAACCCGCGTACAGGTCTGATGGCCAAGAACATCGCGCGGCTGGATGATGCCCAACGCACTGCACTTCGGGAAAAAGTGGCCGACACCTTCAAGAATATTGAACAACTGTAAGCGCCTGCTTTGCTAAGGTTAAGGCTGGTTGTTGCAATTCAAGGAGTACACACATGGGTTTGCTTGTAGATGGTCAGTGGCATGACAAGTGGTATGACACCAGTTCCAGTGGTGGCAAATTTCAGCGCGAAAGTGCGCAACTTCGCAACTGGGTAACCGCCGATGGCAGTGCCGGGCCAACAGGCGCGGGCGGCTTCAAGGCTGAAAGTGGTCGATATCATCTTTATGTGTCTTTGGCCTGCCCTTGGGCGCACCGCACACTCATTTTCCGAAAACTGAAAAATCTTGAAAGTCACATTGGCGTGTCGGTGGTCAGCCCTGACATGCTCAGCAACGGCTGGACCTTCAATGCCGATGAGGCTAGCACGGGCGACGCCCTGTTCAACAGTGACTTCATGCATCAAATTTACACACGCCACAAACGCGATTATTCGGGGCGTGTCACTGTGCCTGTGTTGTGGTGTAAAAAAACGAATCAAATTGTCAGCAATGAATCGTCGGAAATCATTCGTATGTTCAATTCCGCATTCAATGAAATGACAGGGAACAGCGACGATTATTACCCCGAGCACTTGCGTACGATGATCGATCGCGTCAACGGCCTGGTGTACGACAACATCAACAACGGTGTGTACCGTGCCGGTTTTGCAACCACACAGGGCGCCTACGAAGAAGCCTACAACGGCGTGTTCATGGCACTCGATTCAATTGAGAAAATTCTTGAGAACAACCGCTTTTTGGTGGGTGCTCAAATCACCGAGGCTGATTGGCGTTTGTTCACCACCCTGATTCGTTTTGATGCCGTATACCACGGCCATTTCAAATGCAATCGACAACGGCTTGAGGATTTTCCGAACATTTCCAATTATGTGCGCGAGTTGTACCAGTGGCCCGGTGTTGCCGAAACAGTCGATTTTTATCACATCAAGCGGCATTACTATTACAGCCACGACATGATCAACCCAACCCGGGTTGTGCCTGCCGGTCCGTCAATTGATTACACGCGTGAGCACAACCGCACCCGTTTGCCCTCAAGCCACTTGGCTTGATTCGGTGGTAATCTTGGGCAACATTGATTTCTGTGTTGCCCATGGCCTTTCACCCCAAACTAAAAGGTTTTCAGACTGACTCCGTGATCGCACAACTACCGCCTACTGTGCAGGTTTATGTGGTCGGCGGTGCCGTTCGTGATGCCTTAATGGGCCGTACCAGCAGCGATCGAGACTGGGTTGTTGTCGGCGCCACTGTAGACAATATGCTGGTTGCAGGATTCACGCCAGTCGGTGCAGATTTTCCCGTGTTTCTTCACCCTGTGAGCAAAGAAGAATACGCCTTGGCCCGCACCGAGCGAAAAAGTGGCCATGGTTACAAGGGTTTCACCTTTCACGCAGACCCTTCGGTCACCCTGGAAGAAGACTTGGCGCGGCGCGATTTCACCGTGAACGCCATGGCCATGAGTGCGACTGGTGCGCTGGTCGATCCGTTCAATGGCGTTCAGGATCTTCAGAACAAATTGATGCGCCATGTCAGCAGCGCTTTTACTGAAGACCCGCTGCGCGTGCTTCGATTGGCACGTTTTCTCGCGCGTTTTCTTGATTTCTCAGTGGCTGAAGAAACAATGGCCCTGTGCGGCGAACTGCGCGACAGTGGCGAGTTGAAACACTTGGTGGCTGAGCGCATTTACGCTGAGCTGCACAAAGGCATGGGCGAAGAAAAGCCTTCGCGAATGCTGAAGTTGATTGGTAAATTAAATGCCTGGGGCGAACTGGCCCCAAGCTGTCAGGTGCCGTTTTCCGGCTTCGATAAACCCGAGTACGATCGCTTGAACGGTTTGCACAATGCCGAGGACCGTTGGGTGTATTCACTGGGGTTTTTCCTGAATCCTGCTCAAATCAAGTCCCTTGCCAAAGCATGGCGTTTGCCCCGCGATACCGAGGACTTGGCAGTGGTTGCGTCGATTAGTCATGCTTTCGCGCAGCAAGCTCATTTTGATGCCGCTGCGACAGGCCAGTTTTTTAATCGGGTGGATGTATTTCGCAAGCCAGCACGTTTGCAACAAGTGAACCGCCTGATTCAACACTTGCTCGGTGACAGTCCATTAAGCCAATGTGTAGATCATGCTGTGGCAGAAGTGGAACAGGGGCATTACAAAGCTTTCCTTGGTGATAAAATCGCCAATGTTCAAGCAGGCGAGCCAGTGGCGCAAGTGGCCGCTAAAGCACGCCAGGCTTGGGTTAATGCATTGCATTCCAGATTTTTTTGATTCTTCGATCGGGGGTGGCCCCATCTTCTTGCTTGAACCTTTATGAAAAACATTTGTGTGTACTGTGGTTCAAGCTCGGGCAGCCGGGTCGAGTATGCCGAAGGCGCAAGGGCTTTGGCCCAAGCGCTGGTGGCCAACCAGCTGGGGCTGGTCTATGGCGGATCCAATTTGGGCTTGATGGGGGCTGTGGCTGAAGAGGTGTTAAGGCTTGGCGGGCGTGCGGTTGGTGTTATTCCTCAAACACTGGTCACCAAAGAACTGGCTCACCCCGCGCTCACCGAGCTCTATGTAACCCGTGACATGCACGAGCGCAAAGCCATGATGGCGGAATTGTCCGATGGCTTTATCGCCTTGCCCGGTGGCTTGGGAACCTTCGAGGAATTGTTTGAAATCCTGACCTGGGCGCAACTCAGTTTCCACCACAAACCTGTGGGTGTCTTGAATGTAAACGGTTATTACGATGGCTTGCTTTCATTTCTGGACCATGCACATGCAGAGGCTTTTATTCGCCCGCAGCACCGCAACATGCTGATGGCACACACTGATGCCAGCAAGCTTTTGGCAGCGTTCAAGGAATACGAAGCGCCTGCAGTGGTGAAGTGGGTATAAGCACCATGCTTACGATTCGTGATGCCACCTTGGCTGACATGACTGTCGTGCACGCGCTGTACGCGCACTACGTATTGCATGAACTGGCCACCTTCGAGTTGGTGCCTCCCACACTTGAAGAAATGTGTGCACGCTGGCAAGCCATACTGAACACAAAGTTGCCCTACCTGGTTGCCGAAATTGACGCTGAAATTGTGGGGTATGCCTATGCAGCCACTTACAGGCCCAGGCCCGCATATCGATACGCGGTTGAAGACTCGGTGTATTTGTCGCCAAGCCACAAAGGCAAGGGTATCGGCGCGGCTTTGCTAAGCGAGGTCATTCGCCGGTGTGAACTAGGCCCTTGGCGTCAAATGGTGGCCGTCATTACACAAGGGGGCACGGCCGGTTCGGCTGAATTGCACAGCAAGCTGGGTTTCGAAGAAGTAGGGCGCATGCCCAACGTGGGCTACAAATTCAATCGCTGGGTGGGCACACTCATCATGCAGCGTGCTTTGGGCGATGGCGGCAATTCCAGCCCAGTACCAATCTAAAGGACAAATTTTGGAAGTGAACGATTACACCCTGGTTGTGGGGCTGGCTTTTTTGGTGGCAGGTTTTGTGAAAGGTGTGACCGGCATGGGCCTGCCGCCGATTGCTATCGGCTTGATGGCCGTGGTTGTGCCACCCGTGCAGGCGGCTGCATTAATCGTGGTGCCCTCCATGGTGAGCAATGTGTGGCAAATGCTGGTTGGTCCCGGTTTTCTGCAAGCCTTGCGCCGGTTCAGTGCGCTGTTGATCATGGTGTGCATTGGTGCAGCCTTCGGCGTGGGCGTATTAACCGGTAGCACGCCAGCCTATGCCACGCTGGCATTGGGTTTGGTGTTGTTCGTGTACGCCATGTTGGGTTTGTTCAAGTTCAATATGCATGTGAATGCAGGCAATGAACGTTGGGCGTCGCCATTGGTGGGTGGGCTTACCGGCTTTTTGGCTGGGGCAACCGGGGTGTCGTCAGTGCCCTCTGCGCCCTACATGAATTCATTGGGTATGAGCAAAGATGAATTGCTGCAAGCCTTGGGGCTTGTATTCACCGTGGGCACTTTTGCCTTGGCGGTGGGTTTGTATTTCAAAGGGCGGTTCGAACTGGCGGCGGCCTGGGAATCCACTTTGTGCTTGATTCCCACCATGACAGGTGTATTGGCCGGGCAAAAATGCCGAACGCTAATAAGTGCAGAAACATTCAAAACCGTATTTTTTGTAGGCCTACTGGCCTTGGGCGGGTACATGATTGTGCGTGTCGTTTGGCTGTAGGCTGATATACACTGAAAGCCACACAAATGCCTTGGAGTAAAACATGCGGCGCATGCTTCTTGCCCTGTGCGTATCGGCGGGTTTGACTGGTTTGGCGGGCATCGGCCTGGTTCAGGCAGCCCCGATCGCTGCAGAGAAGGCGCTTACCCGATTGAATCAGGAAGTCCAGGTTCAAATGAAAGTTCGCTCCAGCAAACTTCGCACTGATCGTGATGAAGTCGATCTCAATTCACACACCAATTTTCGCGATTCTGCCAACCTGACTGTGGTCATTGATGGCCGTGTCGCCACTTGGTATTCCTATCAAGGTATTCACGACTTGCCAAAATTCTTTTTTGGTAAAACCATTGTGGTGTCAGGTTTGATTGAGCAATTTGCGGATCAAACCCGAATTCTTGTAGTCGACCCAGCCCAAATTCAAATCGTGAAGTAAGCCCATGTATTTGCCCAAGCAGTTTGAGGAAACCTCGGTTCCGGTGTTGTTGAGGGGCTGGAAGGTGAAGGTACTGAGAATGCCCTCCGAATGCGTGATTTGGTGAAGAAAAACCTTTGAGCTTGGCAGGTGTGAGCAATGCCTTCTTCCCGGTTAAAAAGTGGTCAGTGTTTGTGCTGTAAACGGTTTGCTGCGCTAACCTTTCATCACCTCATTCCTAAAAAATTACATCGACGTGCTTTTTACCGAAAAAACTTTGATAAAGAAACTTTGAACAAGGGCGTCAATATTTGCAGGCTTTGTCACGATGGTATTCATGATTTGTATGATGAAATGCGGTTGGCCAAGCAATTTTCAAGCGCCGAAACACTGCTCGCCGATGAAGCCTTGCAAAGGCATTTTGCCTGGGTAGCCAAAAAGAAATAAGGACTTAGCAATGCGGGAAAACCTGTTGTTCCACTGGAACCGAATTCGCGAAAAGCTTTGGGTGAAACCCTTGCTGGTCAGTTTGCTGTCAGTTGCCTTTGCGTTTTTGGCGACATTGGCTGATCAAACCAATGCGTCCGTCTGGGTGCCCGATGTCAGCACTGATTCCATTGAGACTTTGCTGAATTTGGTCACCTCCAGCATGTTGGTTATTGCCATGTTTGCAGTGGGGGCCATGGTGACTGCCTATGCCTCGGCCAGCAATTCCGCCACGCCGCGCGCCTTTTCAGTGGTGTTGGCAGACGACACCTCGCAGAACGCCCTGTCTGTTTTTATCGGCGTGTTCATTTATGGGGCTGTGTCATTGGTGGCCCTTCAGAACGACCTGTACGAGCACGCGGGCCGGTTTGCACTGTTCGTGGTCAGTGTGCTGGTTTTTGCCCTGGTTATCCTCACGTTCATACGGTGGATGGACAGCATTGCCCGCCTTGGTCGCATGGGTAACACCATTGACAAAGTTGAAGTGGCCGTGGCCGCGTCATTTGTCAGCCGGTTAAAGCAACCCTATCTTGGTGGTAAGCCAGGTTCAAATTCCACCACTTTGCAGGGCGTTCCGCTGGTCTTGTCAAAGGTGGGGTATTTGCAACGCGTCGACATGCCGTCGTTGCAAGCCTGTGCTGAAAAATTTGATATCGAAATCGAAATGGTCGTTTTGCCAGGCAAGTTTTGTACGCCGGCTAACCCGGTGGCCTTTATACAGGGCTCACCCCAGCAGCAAATCGATTGCCTGGCTGAATTGGCGGCTGCCTTTTACTTGGCCGATCAGCGAACTTACGACCAAGACCCTAGATTCGGCTTGATTGTTTTGTGCGAGATTGCCTGCCGGGCCTTGTCCCCGGCGGTGAATGATCCCGGCACTGCCATTGACGTGATTGGCACGGCCACACGACTTTTTCATCAATGGGCCAGTGGGGACAACAACCCGGATGACACGGTGGTGTACGACCGCATCAGCGTTCCCTCCATTCGAGAAGTTGACATGTTTGATGATGCTTTCAATGGATTGGCCAGGGATGCAGCGGGCACGGTCGAGGTGTCTATCCGGTTGCAAAAGGCATTTGTTGCCATGGCCGGTTTTGGCAATCCAGCCATTCGCTCGGCTTGCCTGGAGCATTCTCGAAGGGCATTGGCCAGAAATGAGTTGACCATGACTTTGCCCGAAGACATTGAAGCGGTGAGAAGGGCGTCTCTTTGTAAGTAATTTAAATTTATTAAGTAGTTTGTTTTTTTGACGCCACAATTTGAAAACGATTGTTTCATTCGCAATAATTTTACTATTTCACACAGTTCATTGAATTGATTCATGCGATAACGTGTGCTAAGTGTTGCAACGCAAAAAAGCACGCGTCTCGGATTTCTGCCCGAGCTCGTTATTACATAAATCCCTGATTCTGGTGAGTTTGTCTTGATCGTTTCTGATGCCTTTCCCAACCAAAAAGAATCGGAGCGGTTGGCTGATTTATACAGAACTCAACTGTTGGACAGTCCTTCCGAGCCAGAACTGGATGCTTTGGTCAAACTCGGATCTCGGGTGTTCAATGCGGCGTATTGTCTGATTTCTTTGGTTGATCGGGATCGCTTGTGGTTCAAAGCGAAAACCGGATTGAATGTTTGCGAGTCCGATCGAAGCGGTTCATTTTGTACGCACACCATTCAAAGTAGCGAGCCTTACAAAATCCCAGACACATTAACGGACCCCTTGTACAAGTTGAATCCTTTGGTCACAGGCCCGTTGGGGCTCAGATCGTATCTCGGTGTTCCATTGTATTGTTCCGCGGGCTCGCGAATTGGAAGCTTTTGTATTCTCGATGTAACGCCTCGCCAATGGACTGTTTCAGAGGTACAGATCATTGAGAAAATGGGTCGCATGGCCGAATTGTTGCTCCTGAAAAGTAGCCGCTCAAATACGCCTAGAGCCATCCCTGGAACGGAGTTCAACGCTGTTTGGACCCGAGTTCTTGTCAATGACAGCGTGGTAATGGATGAGACCCTTTCGCATTTGCTGGGTTTCCCGAAAGAAACCTCAGTTGTTAAAGACTGGTTTACCAGGCAAGTATTCGACTGTGATCGTGAGCGCGTGCTGGAAGAGAGGTGTAGGGCTTCTGGTGAGCCTTTCAGCTATCAAATGGGTCTGGCCGATGGCACAGTGCTTAAAGTGTGCGAACAGGTAAAAATAGCTGGGCAGGGGGCATCGTTATACAAACGTGGCGAGATGCAAATTCACATCGTGCAGCGTGATGCACCAAAATCGTCGGTGTTGATTATTCCTGATCACTGCGAATTTCACATCTGCCCCGATTACACGGCAAAAGTGGTTGGTGATACCCACAGTTTGGCCTTCCGGCTGCTGGATTTTCTTCACCCAGCCAATATCGCCAGCTTTATTCAGGCTTGCAAGGCAGTACGCGACAATGGTGGGCGGCGCAGTTTAACGCTTCAGCTCAAGAATCATGGTGGTTACTTTCGTACATACACTGTTCAACTAAGTTGGGACGGCGGTGCAGATTCATCCACAGCTGGTGTGTTCCTGGCAGCATTAACTGTTAACTTGCAGTCCCAGAGTATGGATCTGGCCGCTGCTTACAACGCATCGATGTCAAAAGCCTTGTGCGCTCCCGGTTTCTTTTGTCACGGAGCAACTGGTCAAATATACATAGCGCCCGAGCTTCGTAAAACGATTGGCCTTTTGGGCCACGCACCACCTCTGGATGAGGTGCTTGTCGCGCTGGAAATATTCTCTGGGCGTGAGTTGAAGGCCGTTCTTTCGCGATGCCTGGAAAGCTGTTCATCAGAGCGACTTGAATTTAAACGGGAACAATTTGGGCTTACACACTGGTATCAGATCCTGTTAAATGTCGACACCGTACTTGGCGAGAAGCCTAATCTAAGTGTTTTTCTGATTGACGTGACCGAGCCAAGAGCCGCCAGGTTGGACGCTGAAACCAATTCTTTCACTCGAGATTTGATTCTCCAGAATATGAGCGATGGCTTGCTTGAATTCGACAACTCGAACTTGGTGGTTTTTGCCAATTCAGCAGCCCGCAAATGTATTTTGGGTGCTGTAAGTGGTTTTGTTGCTGGCACATCAATACAAACATTGCTTCCCGGGCTGACCCCGGCAGCGCTGTCGAAGGCGCTTTCGGAAATGAGATATCAAGGTGCGTCCGAGTCGTATGAACTGTATGTGCCCACCACCGGTAAACTAATCAAAACAAAGTTTATTCGTGGGCACAACGCGTCTTACTGCGTAATTAATGACGTTACAAGTCAACACAGAAACCAGCAGCAACTGTCCTTTGCCGAGCAGGCACTTGCGCTTAGTGAATCACCCGTTGTTTTGCTTGAATTAAATGCAGAATCCACTGACACGTGTAGTGTTGTGTATGTCAATGATGCATTCGGGAACAGGTTCAATAGAGATCCGGATTCAATATTGAATGCAGATCCCGAATGGTTTGCTGTCGCGACATTTGGATCAAGTGGCGTGCGCAAGTTAACCCAGGCCATTATGAAGTGGCAAAATGCTTCGGTTCAACTCCAGTACCTCGACCCCAACGGGGTGAGCCGCTCGTGTGTTGTTGAGGTTCGCCCTTCGACGGAGGTACGCAGTTCGACGCGCCATGTGCTGTTGGTGTTGCGGGAACCCGGCGCTTACCAATAATTCAAAGGCTGGGCATGTTGTTGGTTCAAGTACCTTGCGTGGAATCCTTGGTACAATCAGGGGCTTAGCTCATCAACACTGCCCCGACGCCTCCACATGCTTGCCCAACAACGAAACACACTGATCGCCGCATTCGAAGCGGCCGCTGCTGCTGCCCTTAATCAGCCCTTCGAGGGCGTGGCGGCGCTGGAAAAGCCCAAAGACGCCAGCCACGGCGATGCAGCCTGCAATTTGGCCATGCAGTTGGCCAAGCCCGCGCGCCGCAACCCACGCGAACTCGCGCAATTGCTGGCCGACCATGTGAAGGCCAATCCGTCATGTGCGGGGCTGGTCGACGCTGTTGAGGTGGCAGGCCCAGGCTTTATCAATATTCGGTTAAGCCAGCAAGCCCGGGTTGCTGTGGTGGCCGAGGTACTGAAGCAAGGTCCGGAATTTGGTAAATCACAGGCCCATGCTGACGAAACTGTACTCATCGAGTTTGTCTCGGCCAACCCCACCGGCCCGCTGCACGTAGGCCATGGTCGCCAGGCTGCATTGGGCGACGCCATGGCGGCAGCCATGCAAACGCAGGGCTGGAAGGTTCACAAAGAGTTCTATTACAACGATGCCGGGGTGCAAATTCAAACCTTGGCGATTTCAGTTCAAGCCCGTGCCAAAGGGTTTAAACCCGGCGATGCTGAATGGCCCGAAAGTGCCTACAACGGCGATTACATTGCCGATATCGCTACTGATTTTCTGGCTGGCCGGGAAGTGCAGGCCGCTGACGGTGAACCAGTGAAAGGCAATGGCAATGTGGAAGACCTGGAGTCAATTCGCGCCTTTGCTGTGGCGTACTTGCGCGCCGAGCAAGACCTGGATTTGCAAGCCTTTGGTGTGAAATTCGATCAGTTTTACCTTGAAAGCTCGCTTTACTCCGAGGGCAAGGTAGAAGACGCAGTGGCGCTGATGGTTGCTTCTGGTAAAACCTTTGAAGAAGGCGGGGCACTGTGGTTGCGCTCGACTGATTACGGCGATGACAAAGACAGGGTCATGCGCAAATCCGAAGGTGGTTACACCTACTTTGTGCCCGATGTGGCCTATCACATCCAGAAATTCAAGCGCGGCTTTGGCAAGGTAATCAATGTGCAGGGCACCGACCACCACGGCACCATTGCCCGCGTGCGCGCTGGCTTGCAGGCATGCAATGTGGGTGTTCCGCAGGGCTACCCCGATTACGTACTGCACAAAATGGTCACTGTCATGAAGGGCGGTCAGGAAGTGAAAATTTCCAAGCGTGCCGGCAGTTATGTCACCGTGCGCGACCTGATTTGCTGGTCGGGCGGGGTGGATGAAAGCCAGCCTATGCTGGAACAGCCAGAGGCGCTCGTCAAAGGCCGCGACGCCGTGCGTTTTTTCCTGGTCAGCCGCAAAGCCGACACCGAGTTCGTGTTCGATGTTGATCTGGCCTTGGCCCAATCCGATGAAAACCCGGTGTATTACGTGCAGTATGCCCATGCCCGGATTCATTCCATTCTCGATCAGGCCGAAGTGGATTTGGCAACGGTTCACAGCGCCAATTTGGCCCTTCTGGGTGCGCCATCTGAACTTGCTTTGCTCAGAACGTTGGTTTCTTACCCGGACATTTTGTCCAAGGCTGCCGATGAGTTGGCGCCACACCACATCGCTTTTTACCTTCGTGAGCTGGCTGGCGCATTCCATACTTTCTACAATGCCGAGCGAGTGCGCATCGACGACCTGGCCTTGAAAACCGCGCGTGTAGCCTTGCTCGTGGCTGTGGCGACCGTGTTGGCGAACGGCCTGGCGGTTTTGGGTGTTTCCGCGCCCAAACGGATGTAACCGGGTTCTGGCGATTTTGGCTCAAAACCCTTGTCGAATAAGGGTTTTGAGCTGAGTTTGAGGAGTCCTCACTCTAGGCGCAGGTGCCTGGTTTTTGGTACCATAAAAGGCTAAGCAGTCTAAAGGTTTTGCATGAACGCACCCGTCGAATTAAACACATTGAAACCCTCTGCCGGCGAAACCGCTCGCCTGCGGGAAATTCCATACAACTACACCTCGTTTTCGGACCGTGAAATCGTGATCCGTTTACTGGGCGAGTCGGCCTGGAACATTCTTCAAGAGTTGCGCCAGGAAAGAAAAACTGGCCGTTCAGCACGCATGCTGTTTGAGGTATTGGGCGACATCTGGGTGGTGCGCCGCAACCCGTATTTGCAAGACGACCTGCTCGACAATCCCAAGCGCCTGACTGCGCTGATCGAAGCTTTGTTTCACCGCCTGGGCGAAATTGACGCCCGTCGGGTGGAAGTGAAAGAAGCCGCGGTCGAAACGGATACAGACAATCGCAGTGCCAAGGTTCGTGAATTACTCACCGTGGCCGAAAAAGCAGTATTCGAGTTTCAGCGTGAGCTGGAAGCCATGGCCATTTTGCGTGGTCGTGCCCGCAAGGTGTTGGGTGAACACACAGCGAAAGACAACATCAAGTACGACGGTCTGTCGCGTGTTTCCCACGTAACTGACGCCACCGACTGGCGCGTAGAGTACCCGTTTGTGGTGCTCACCCCCGACCGCGAATCTGAAATTCCTGGTTTGGTCAAAGCCTGTATCGACTTGGGTCTCACCATTATTCCACGTGGAGGCGGCACGGGTTACACCGGTGGCGCGGTGCCACTCACGGCCTTGTCGGCCATCATCAACACCGAAAAGCTGGAAGAACTTGGCCAAGTCAAAATGGAAGTGTTGCCTGGTCTTTCTGAGGAATACGCAACCGTGTTTTCGGGTGCGGGTGTGGTCACCAAGCGCGTATCGGAAGCGGCTGAAGCCGCTGGTCGTGTGTTTGCAGTTGACCCCACATCGGCCGAAGCCAGCTGTATTGGCGGCAACGTGGCCATGAATGCGGGCGGCAAAAAAGCCGTGTTGTGGGGTACTGCGCTCGATAACCTGGCGTGGTGGAGAATGGTCGACCCACAGGGCGACTGGCTTGAGGTGACTCGAGTCAACCACAACCTGAGCAAAATTCACGACGCACCCCAGGCCGATTTTGACCTGGTGTGGTCCGATGGCCGCCTGGCACCGAATGCCAAAATTCTGAAAACCGAACGCCTTACCGTTGAGGGCGCACGCTTCCGCAAAGTGGGTTTGGGCAAAGACGTGACCGACAAGTTTCTGGCCGGATTGCCCGGTATCCAGAAAGAAGGCTGCGATGGCTTGATCACATCGGCCAAGTGGATTTTGCACCGCATGCCCAAACACACCCGCACGGTGTGTCTGGAGTTTTACGGCCAGGCCCGCGACGCAGTGCCTTCAATTGTCGAAATCAAGAACTACCTCGATACCGAGGGCAAAGCCATGGGCGCCATTTTGGCGGGCCTTGAGCACCTCGACGAGCGCTATTTGCGCGCGGTGAAATACAGCCCCAAGTCCAAGCGTGGCGCTTTCCCGAAAATGGTGTTGTTTGGCGACATTGTGGGCGACGATGAAAATGCAGTGGCCCAAGCGGCTTCTGAAGTGGTTCGCCTGTCCAACGGCCGCGCAGGTGAAGGTTTTGTGGCAGTTAGCCCCGAAGCCCGCAAGAAGTTCTGGCTTGACCGCGCCCGCACCGCCGCCATTGCGCGCCACACCAACGCCTTCAAAATCAACGAAGACGTGGTTATTCCCCTGCCGCGCATGGGCGAATACACCGATGAAATCGAGCGAATCAACATTGAATTGTCGATTCGCAACAAACTGAAACTGGTTGCAGCGCTTCGAGCCTTTTTTGAGAAGCCCTTGACCCTGGGCAAAACCGACGAAGTGGATTCCACCAAGTTGTCGACTGAAGACCTGGTGGGCGACCGTGTTGGCCGCGCCGTTGAGTTGCTTGAAGGCGTGCATGAGCGCTGGAGCTGGCTGCTGGGCAATATGAACATGCCTTTGGCACAAGCCAATGCAGTGTTGAAAACAATTGGTTTGGGTCATCTGGATGCCGCGCTTGAAAAGCGTTTGGCAGATCAACCTGAAGCGACCGTGTTCGATGTGTTGCAAGATCGCACCATTCGGGTTAGCTGGAAAACCGAACTGCGCCACAACCTGAACCGCATTTTTGAAGGCGGTGTGTTTGTGCCCGTGATGGAAGAATGCAAAGCCATTCACAAGCAGGTACTGCGCGGTCGTTTGTTCGTGGCGCTGCACATGCATGCTGGCGACGGCAATGTGCACACGAACATTCCGGTGAATTCTGACGACTACGAAATGTTGCGTGAAGCGGAACACACCGTTGACCGCATCATGCAAATTGCCCGGAATCTGGACGGTGTTATTTCCGGTGAGCACGGTATTGGCATTACCAAGTACCAGTACCTCACCAAAGAGGAATTGCAGCCGTTCCAGGATTACAAGCAGCGCATCGACCCGGAAGGTCGTTTCAACAAGGGCAAGCTGTTGCCCGGCGGTGATTTGGCCAATGCCTACACGCCCAGCTTCAACTTGATGGGCCATGAAAGCCTGATCATGAGCCAAAGCGACATTGGCTCAATTGCAGATTCCGTGAAAGATTGTCTGCGTTGCGGCAAGTGCAAGCCCGTGTGTTCTACCCACGTGCCGCGTGCCAATTTGCTGTACAGCCCACGCAACAAAATTCTGGCCACCTCTTTGCTGGTCGAAGCCTTCTTGTATGAAGAACAAACCCGCCGTGGTGTGTCCATCAAGCATTGGGAAGAATTCGAAGACGTGGCCGACCACTGCACGGTGTGCCACAAGTGTTTAACGCCATGCCCGGTCGATATCGATTTTGGCGATGTGTCCATGAACATGCGCGCCCTTTTGCGCAAGCTGGACAAGAAAAGCTTCAACCCCGGCACTGCCTTGGCCATGACTTTCCTGAATGCGAAAGACCCGGCCACCATCAAAGCCATGCGTGTGGGCATGACAGGCATTGGTTACAAGCTGCAGCGTGGCGCCTACAAAGTGGCGAAGTCGCTGGGTATGTTGAACAAGCAAATCGCCAAGCCGCCTGCCACGGTGGGCAAGGCACCACTTCGTGAGCAGGTGATTCACTTCATCAACAAGCCCATGCCTGGTGGTTTGCCCAAGAAAACCGCACGTGCCTTGCTTGATATTGAGAACAGCGATTACGTGCCGGTGATTCGCAACCCGAAAACCACGCAGGCTGACACTGAAGCGGTGTTCTATTTCCCTGGTTGCGGTTCTGAACGTTTGTACAGCCAGGTGGGTTTGGCCACGCAGGCCATGTTGTGGAATGTGGGCGTGCAAACTGTGCTGCCTCCTGGTTACCTGTGCTGTGGTTACCCGCAGCGTGGGGCAGGGCAGTACGACAAAGCCGAGAAAATGATCACCGACAACCGCGTGCTGTTTCACCGCGTTGCCAACACCTTGAACTATCTTGACATTAAAACCGTGGTGGTGAGCTGTGGCACCTGTTACGACCAGTTGCAGGGTTATGAGTTCGAGAAAATTTTCCCTGGCTGCCGCATCATCGACATCCACGAATTCCTGATGGAAAAAGGCGTGACGCTGGACAATGTGACGGGTACGAAGTACATGTACCACGACCCTTGCCACACACCCATGAAAACCTACGACCCGCTGAAGGTTGTGAACCAGTTGATGAACAGCGAGTTGCAGGGCCAGAACATCACCAAGAATGATCGCTGCTGTGGCGAATCGGGCACCTTTGGTGTTTCGCGCCCCGACGTGGCCACGCAGGTCCGCTTCCGCAAGGAAGAGGAAATGCGCAAGGGTGCGGAAAAGGTGCGAGAAAACGCACCACAGGCCGATGTGAAAATTCTGACCAGCTGCCCATCCTGCTTGCAGGGTTTGAGCCGCTACAGCGACGATGCCAATTTGCAAGCAGATTACATTGTGGTTGAAGTTGCCAAGCATGTGCTGGGTCAGGACTGGTTGCAAAACTACGTGAAAGACGCCAACGACGGCGGCATTGAGCGCATCCTTGTCTAATTGCCCCCTGTGTGCCACACCGGGCGGCGATTGGGTGTTCAATTGCAGCAAATTTCGGGTGATCGAGGCCGTGGATGCCGATTACCCCGGCTTTCTGCGCTTGATCTGGAACGACCATGTTCGCGAGTTTTCTGACCTGAGTCGGGAAGATCGGATGCTGTGTATGGACGCGGTGGTATTGCTTGAGCAATTCGTGTTGCGCGTATTCAAGGCCGACAAAGCCAATATTGCTACGCTTGGCAATGTGGTGCCCCATTTGCATTGGCATGTCATTCCGCGTTTTACCGACGACAAACACTTTCCTGCTCCGGTGTGGGCTGTGGCCAAGCAGGGTGTTTCCTTGTCGCCCCGGCAGCAGTTGGTGCTTGATTCAAAGCCCAAGTGGATGCTGGCATTGCGGGCTGAGTTGCTGGCGGCGTTTCCTGGCGTAGCGAACATGTAATTAAGGCCTGGCTAGGTTAGGCTCACGCACAACGTGAGCCTAACCTAGCCAGGCCTGTTGATTGCGCGCTCAGCAACCGAATTGGTGGTTTGCGGTAAAGCTACACGTCGCTTCGCTCAAACAGTCGTCGCTTCGGAAACGGCAGGTTTTGAAGCCGCACCAGCCTTCGCCAGTGGCAGCAGAATCGTAAATGTACTGCCCGCATTCGGCCGGCTTTGAATGTCCAGTTCACCATCGTGGCGTTGCACCACATGCTTCACAATCGCCAAGCCCAAGCCAGTACCACCGCTTTCGCGTGAACGGCTGCGGTCCACACGGTAAAAGCGCTCAGTCAGTCGTGGAATGTGTTCTGCCGATACACCAATGCCAGTGTCTTTCACAACAAACGTTGCACAGGGTTTTCCAATCTCGTTTTCTGTCTTGCGCAAACTGATGGAAATTTTTCCATGCGCGGGTGTGTAACGCACAGCATTGGTCACGATATTCGAGAAGGCGCTGAAAATCTCGGCTGAATTGCCGAAACCCATTAAACCCTTGTCAACATCCACCGAAATATCGTGCTTTCCGGCGGAAAGTTGTTGGGCTTCATCACCTGTTTTCTGGGCAATTCCACTCAAATCAACTGGTTCGCCACCTTCACCCGCATTGGGCGATGATTCAAGCGCCGACAAAGCCAGCAGGTCTTCCACCAGGTTCTGCATGCGGTTGGCCTGGGTGTACATCAAATTCAGGTATTCGGTTTGTTGTTCTTTGCTCAATGGCAAATCACGAAATGTTTCCAGAAAACCGCTGAGCACGGTCAGTGGCGTTTTCAGTTCATGCGACACATTGGCAATGAAGTCCCGACGCATGCGTTCCAGTTTTTCAACCTGGGTTACATCGCGGGAAAGTACCAGCATTTGCTGGTCACCATAGCTGACCAACTGTACCGACAATACTTTGCTGCGGCTGCGTGGGGCGGTCATGATCAGGGGTTGTTCCCAAGAGCGGCTGCGTATGTATTTCGAGAAATTGGGATTTCGAACCAGGTTAATCAGGGGCTGGCCAATGTCGCTGCCCAGTTTCAATCCCAGGTGGTCTTGCGCTGTGTCGTTACACCAGGAAATGTGACCTTCGGAATCGAGCGTAACAACGCCATCGGGCAAGGCCTGTGCGGCGGTTCTGAAAGAGACCAAGGCATTGGTCAGTGCCTGTTGCTGGCGCTGGTGCAAGCGCAGGTAGCGGAACAGTTTCGCCGCGAGGTCGTCCCACCAACTGGAAACCTCGGGCACGTTTTCGACTTTGAAGTCATCCAGCCAGGCAATAATGCGCAGGCCCGAGCGCACGTGGAGCGCATAGACCAGTAGCGAGGCCAAAATAGAACCAGCCACCGCGCCCGTGGGCCCGGCAACCATTTGGCCCACGATGGCAGCTGCACCCAGCACCATGGCCAATAGTATGAGTCGAAAAAAGATGAACGTCATAGGTGCGTATTCTAGGGGAATATCCCGTCGGGGGGAGCCCTTAGTTTAGTGCACCTTCATTTTGCGTTGCGGTAAAGCGGTAGCCTGCACCACGAACTGTTTCAATCAGGCGGTCATGCCCGGAAATAGTCAATGCCTGGCGCAAGCGTCGAATGTGTACATCTACCGTGCGCTCTTCTACAAACACATGGTCGCCCCACACCTGGTCGAGCAGTTGGGTACGGCTGTGTACGCGCTCGGGGTGGGTCATGAAAAAGTGCAGCAAGCGGAATTCGGTGGGGCCCATGTCGATAATTTTGTCATGGCCCATGATGCGGTGCGTCACCGGGTCCAGCTTCAGGCCATGTACTTCCACAATATCGTCGGTCAGCTGGGGCGCACGGCGGCGCAATACTGCCTTAATCCGGGCCAGCAACTCCTTGGGCGAGAAAGGCTTGGTAATGTAATCGTCTGCACCTGCTTCCAGGCCGTCTACTTTGTCCTGTTCTTCTGTGCGGGCAGTTAGCATAATGACCGGCACGTGGCGTGTGCGCTCGTGGCCGCGCAACTCGTGTGCAAACTGAATGCCGGTTTTGCCTGGCAACATCCAGTCTAGCAACACCAAGTCAGGCAATTCAGCTGTAATCAGGGTTTTTGCCTGGTCCGCATCGGCGGCCCGCAGCACTTTGTGCCCAGCAAAGCTCAGGTTGACGGCAATCAGTTCTGCAATCGCGGGTTCATCTTCAACAACTAGGATGGTGCTGGACATCTCGTTTTTCCTCTTCTCTGGCATATTTGTTTGGTGCAACGTCACCTAAAGTAGTGGATTTCCATGACAGTAATATGACACTTGAATGAATCGTCATCAAATTAATCCCGGGCCATGGTGTAAACCGCTGTCGGCCTTGATGAGATACACTTGAGGATTACGCATTCCAAAGACCCTAAGCAGCATGGAAACCACCAATATTCCCACCCCCACACGCATTGTGGTGCACCAAAAGTCCAAGGTGCTCGAAATTGAATTCGACACTGGCGCCTGTTTTAACCTGCCTTTCGAGCTATTGCGGGTGTATTCCCCCTCGGCCGAGGTTCGTGGCCATGGTCCCGGCCAGGAAACCCTTCAGGTTGGTAAAAAAGAAGTCATGGTCAACAACCTGGAACCAGTGGGGATGTACGCAATCAAGCCGTTTTTCTCAGATGGCCACGATTCTGGCCTGTTCAGCTGGCAATACCTGCTGTGGATGGGCGAAAACCAAGAGGGTTTGTGGGAAGACTACCTGGAACGCATGAAAGCTGCGGGTGCCAGTCGTGAACCCAATGCACCAGAAAACATTCCATTCGAACAAAAGAAAGGCGGCGCCTGCGCGAGCCACTGAAAAATCATGAACGATAAAATTACCGATTTCGGCTTCGAAAAGGTTCCCGAGGACCAAAAAGCCAAGAAAGTAGCCGAGGTATTTGATTCCGTGGCCGCCAAATACGACATCATGAACGACTTGATGTCGGGCGGCATGCATCGATTGTGGAAGGCCAGCACTGTGCGGGCTGCTGGTGTGCGTCCCGGGATGAAAGTGCTTGATATCGCCGGCGGTACAGGCGATCTCAGCAAGGCTTTTCTGGACAAAGCAGGCCCCAGTGGGGAAGTGTGGTTGACTGACATCAACGAGAGCATGCTTCGGGTGGGACGCAATCGCATGATTGATCACGGGTATTTGCCAAAAATGGCCCTGTGCGATGCGGAAAAGCTGCCGTTTCCCGACAATTACTTCGATGTGGTCACCGTGGCATTTGGTTTGCGCAACATGACCCACAAAGACATCGCTTTGAGCGAAATGCGCCGGGTGATCAAACCGGGCGGCAAGGTGCTTGTGCTCGAGTTTTCGAAGGTAAATCCCTTGTTGGCACCCGCTTACGACCTTTATTCGTTCCAGGTGCTGCCAAAAATTGGTCAAGTGGTGGCCCAAGATAGCGCTAGCTACCAATATTTGGCCGAAAGCATTCGCATGCATCCTGATCAGGAAACCCTGAAAAGCATCATGCTTGAGAGTGGTTTCGACCAGGTGAAGTACACCAACTTTACCGCAGGCGTAGTGGCCCTGCACCAAGGAACCAAATTCGCCTGAATGTGTCTATTGGCTACACGCGAAAAATTAATATTCTGGAGGCTGTTGCTGTGAAAACCCGTGTTTGGTCTGTTCGGTTGTCTGTGTTGGCGGTTGTGGCCGCTTTTTTGAGTCTGAGTGTGTTGCCAACTGACGCGGAAGCGCGTCGCATGGGTGGCGGTGGCAGTTTTGGCCGTTCGGCGCCTTCGCAGTTCCAGAAAACCGCGCCGACTTCGCCTTCCGGCACCACCTCAACTGCGCCCAGCAAGCAGCAGGCCACCAATCCTGCCGGTACTGCGGCAGGTACAGCGGCTGCACCACGCAATCGTTTTCTGGGCCCCTTGGGTGGTTTGGCGGCAGGTTTGGGTTTGGCGGCCTTGTTTGGCTACCTGGGCTTTGGCGCGGGCATGGCTGAGTTTCTCGGAACAATCCTGATGATCGGCTTGGCTGTGTTTGCGTTCATGTTCCTGGTGCGCATGTTGCGCGGTCAACAGGCCACAAAGCCTCGCCCGGCTTACAGCGCCCCCGGCATGAACGCGGGTGATTCTGCAAACAGTTATCGTCAAGGCCCGGCAAATACCATAAACGATCCCGTGCCCGGTATGGGCGCCCCACGTGCTGATCAAAGCTTTGGTCAGTTTGGCGGTGCTTCTGCCTTTGACGCACCCGTGCCAGCCTCCACGCCCACGAAAGACCTGCCTGCCGGTTTCGATGAAGCAAACTTTGTGAACAGTGCCAAGAAGTTTTTTGTCACGATGCAAGGCGTATTCGACAAGGGCGACATTGATGGCCTGCGTGAATATTGCAGTGACGACGTGGTGGAGCATCTCAAAGTCGAGATTGATGCGCGGGGCGGTGCAGTGAACCGCACCGATGTGGTCACACTCGATGCGCAGTTGATTGGATTCGAGACCGATGTGGATGAGCAAATCGCGACTGTGGCCTTCACCGGCATGCTGCGCGAGGAGCAAGACGGGCCTGCAGCCGAAATCAATGAGCTTTGGATTATGTCCCGCCCTGTTTCAGGCGGCGGCTGGGTGCTTTCGGGCATTCACAATCTGTAATTTTTGACCCTACCCGCCGGGCTTGGCCTGCCCGGCTGGGTTACACTCAAACAAATTTTTTGACTGTTGGAAGTGTGCCTTGGCCAGTCCCCCCATTTTGTTTTTTCAGTTTGCCTCCAAACTACTGTCATCTGGCCAGGCCAAAGGTGTGGCTGCGGCAGGTGGTTTGCTCTCAGCCCCTTTGGCCTTGATGTCTGCAACGGTGACGCAGATGGCTTGCCTTGTGCTCAATCACTTGCTGGACCAGCAACGCAGCAGCAAGTCAAAATTGCAGAAAGAGTCTGGCAAAGTCCTTGATCTGAATATTTTGCCGGTGCAACTAAAATTACGGGTGAACGATCAGGGTTACTTTCAGGCCAGCTCATCCAGCAACGGCGTTGCCGCACCGGCAGATACCAAAATTTCGATGCAATGGGCTGATTTGATCGGCTCTGTCAGTAACCCCAACAGCATGTCGCGCAAGGCCGCAATCGAGGGTGATATGGATTTCGCCCAAACCGTATCCACTGTCATCAACGATTTAAGCTGGGATCCCGAACGTGATCTGGCGCGTGTGGTTGGCGATGCGCAGGCCGTGTGGGTCATGAATACGCTTGCCGCTTTGGGAACGAATGCCCGGGATGTGGTGCAGCGATTCAAAAGTAATTTGCGCGAGTACGTGGTGCATGAAAAATCCATGACCCCAACAGCCTCGGAGTTTGATGCGTTTCGCGGTGAAGTCAATCAAATGCGAGACGAACTGGCGCGTCTTGAAAAACGCCTGGCCAAGCTGGGTGCACCCAAATGAAGTTACGCCGCCTGGCACGCATCGCATTGGTGGCCAGAAAATATGGCCTCTTCCTGATTGCAGCGGATTCAATCAACAACGGTTTTGCCAAGTGGTTCCTGACGTTGATTTCCTCGCGGTCCCACGTTCAGGCGCCACGCGGTGAGCGCATGCGCCGTGCGCTTGAAGATCTTGGTCCCCTGTTTGTCAAGTTCGGGCAGCTGTTATCAACCCGCCGGGATTTGCTGCCAGAAGATGTGGCAGATGAACTGGCCCGGTTGCAAGACCAGGTGCCCGCGTTTTCCTCTGAAAAAGCCCGTGAATTGATTGAGGCCAGTTTGGGTCGTCAAATCGATGACATGTTTCTGGATTTCCAGAACATGCCTGTGGCCAGTGCTTCAATTGCGCAGGTTCATTTCGCGGTAATTCGCGCGGGTGAACATGAGGGCAAAAAAGTCGCAGTAAAAGTGTTGCGCCCCGGCATGATCGAGGTGATCGACAAAGACTTGGCTTTGATGAAAACCGCGGCCCAGTGGATTGAGAAAATTTCTTCAGACGGCAAACGCTTAAAGCCTCGCGAGGTGGTGGCCGAGTTCAACAAGTACCTGCACGATGAACTGGACTTGATGCGAGAAGCAGCCAATGCTTCGCAGCTTCGCCGCAATTTCTCACCAACTTCGGGCAGCGGGCATTTGTTGCGTGTTCCAGAAATGTACTGGGACTATTGCTGTAGCACGGTGATCACCATGGAGCGCATGCACGGCATTCCAATTTCGCAGATCGAGCGGCTACGCGAGAACAACATTGACCTGAAAAAATTGTCCCGTGAAGGTGTGGAAATCTTTTTCACCCAGGTGTTTCGTGATGGTTTTTTCCATGCAGACATGCACCCCGGCAATATTTATGTGGGTGATCAACCCGAGGATTTTGGCCGTTACATTGCGTTGGATTTTGGTATTGTCGGCACGCTCAGCGATGTGGACAAACAATACCTGGCGCAAAACTTTCTGGCTTTTTTCCGGCAAGACTACAAGCGAGTGGCCGAGCTACACGTTCAGTCGGGCTGGGTGCCCAAGGGCACACGGATTGATGAACTGGAATCCGCCATTCGTGCGTGCATTGAGCCATTTTTTGGCAAGCCCTTGAAAGAAATTTCACTGGGACAGGCCTTGATGCGCCTGTTTCAAACATCCCGTCGCTTCAATGTGGAAATTCAGCCCCAGTTGGTTTTGTTGCAAAAAACCCTGCTGAACGTCGAAGGTTTGGGCCGACAACTCGACCCCGACCTGGATCTTTGGAAAACTGCCAAACCGTATCTGGAAAACTGGATGCACCAGCAAATTGGTTTCAAGGGCTTCCAGTCCAGCCTGCAGTGGGAGGCTGCGCAGTGGTCTCAAATTTTGCCTGCCTTGCCACGTTTGTTGCACCAAACCCTGACGCATTCCAATGGCCGGGTCGACGATCAAATTGAACAGTTGGTGAAACAACAAAAACGCTTGAATCGCGCTTTGTTCTGGATGGTATTAATGCTTGCCGTGTTGTTTGGCGTTGTAGCGCTTGATTTGTTGTGGCCTTTCTTGATTGGCTACGCGGGGCCGAAAGGCTTGTTCTAGCAGTGCGCATGTTTCTTGCCTATAATCCGAAATCATTTTTTCTCTCTGGTGGGTTTTCAAGATGTTGCTTGCCTCGGTAGTTGCTTATTTGCTGGTTTCTGTATCCATTGGCCTGTATGTGGCCAGAAATGTAAGTAGTACAGCGGATTACGCGGTGGCGGGCAGGCACCTTTCCTTGCCCATCGTGACCGCAACGGTGTTTGCCACTTGGTTCGGCTCTGAAACGGTGCTGGGTATTTCCTCAACCTTTGTAGAAGAGGGTTTGAGCGGCATTGTGGCTGATCCGTTTGGTGCCTCCATGTGCCTGATTTTGGCGGGTCTGTTCATTGCGCCCAAAATTTATCGTCTGAATTTGCTCACCTTGGGTGACTACTACCGCGTCCGCTACAACCGGGTCGTCGAGATTTTTTGCAGCGCCTGTATTGTGGTGTCCTATCTGGGTTGGGTGGCTGCGCAAATCAGTGCACTGGGTTTGATCTTCAATGTGCTCACTGATGGTGCAATTTCCCAGGAATGGGGCATGATCATTGGTGCCAGTGTGGTGCTTATCTACACGCTGTTTGGTGGCATGTTGTCAGTGGCCATTCTCGATTTCATTCAAATGGTGGTGATTGCAGCTGGTTTGGTCTACATCATGTGGATTGTGGCTGACCTGGCTGGTGGCGTAGGCACGGTGGTTGACCATGCCGAAGCAGCGGGCAAACTGCAGTTTTTCCCTGAAGAATTCAGCTATGTGATGTGGGTGCCGTTCGTGGGCGCCTTCCTGACCATGGCCTTTGGTTCAATTCCCCAGCAGGATATTTTTCAACGTATCAGCTCGGCCAAAAACGAAAAAACTGCGGTACGTGGCGCGGTGCTCGGTGGTTCCCTGTACTTCTTTTTCGCATTCATTCCGGTGTTTTTGGCCTATGGCGCCATCATGATCGATCCGGCTACCTTCAGTGCAATGGTGTCTGAAGACTCGCAAATGGTCTTGCCCAATTTGGTGTTGATGCACACGCCCCTGTTTGCGCAAATCGTGTTTTTCGGTGCGCTCATTTCAGCCATCATGAGTACATCAAGTGCCACTTTGTTAGCGCCTTCCGTGTCTTTCGCTGAAAACATTGTGAAGAACATTTATCCGAACATGGACGACAAAGCCTTGTTGTTGACCATGCGGGTGTCTGTGTTTGTGTTCACCATCATCGTGGTGGCTTTCGCAATCAACAGCGACTCTTCCATATTTGAAATGGTGGAAAGTGCCTATGAAATTACCTTGGCTGCCGCATTTGTGCCCTTGGTGTTCGGCCTGTACTGGAAGGGTGCCACTTCGCAAGGCGCGGTGTGGTCAATCATTGTGGGTGTCAGCAGCTGGTTGATTGCCAAAAACTTCTTCCCCAGCGAAGTTTGGCCCCCCCAGTTGTTGGGCATGGTGCTGGGCTTGTTCACCATGATTATCGCCTCTCTGCTGCCACAGTGGATTGAACACAGGCCGGCGCTACGTGACGGTGTTGTGCACCCACATTAAGCTAAAATAGCCGGATTACCTTTGTTGAAAGTGATCCGGCTGTGAAATACCTCACCA
Organism: Limnobacter sp. G6BE5S; assembly: GCF_058448965.1. NCBI lineage: Bacteria > Pseudomonadati > Pseudomonadota > Betaproteobacteria > Burkholderiales > Burkholderiaceae > Limnobacter > Limnobacter sp. G6BE5S. Next base: position 264,473 of record NZ_JBZFLM010000003.1, on the reverse strand, counting down.
TTGAAGACACCATCGGCAACACCCCCTTGGTTCAGTTGCAACGTTTGCCTGGCAAGGCCAATGCCGATCGCGGCAATGTCATTCTTGGCAAGCTAGAGGGCAACAACCCGGCTGGTTCAGTGAAAGACCGCCCGGCAATTTCCATGATCAAACGTGCTGAAGCACGCGGCACCATCAAGCCCGGCGACACCCTGATCGAAGCCACATCGGGCAACACCGGTATTGCGCTCGCCATGGCTGCGGCCATTCGCGGATACCGCATGGTACTCATCATGCCTGAGCACCTTAGCATCGAGCGTCGTCAAACCATGCGTGCATTTGGCGCAGAAATCATTTTGACTCCGCAAAAGGGTGGCATGGAATACGCCCGTGATTTGGCCGAACAAATGCGCGATCAAGGCAAGGGTGTGATCCTCGATCAGTTCGCCAACGAAGACAATCCGCTGGCGCACTTCGAGACGACCGGTCCGGAAATTTGGCGCGACACGGGTGGCAAAGTGACTCATTTCGTCAGTGCCATGGGCACCACCGGATCGATTATGGGCGTGTCGCGTTACCTGAAAAGTCAAAATCCCAATGTGCAAATTATTGGTGCGGAGCCCAGCGAGGGGTCGCAAATTCCCGGTATTCGCAAATGGCCCCAGGAATACCTGCCCAAAATTTATAAGCCCGCCGGCGTGGACCGTGTGGTGCAGGTAACCCAGCTTGAGGCCGAAGAAATGGCCCGAAAAATGGCAGCCGAAGAGGGTATTTTCTGCGGCATATCAGCCGCAGGTGCTGCGCACATTGCGCTAAAAATTGCAGAAGAAGTTGAAAACGCCACCATCGTGTTCATTGTGTGCGACCGTGGAGATCGTTACCTGTCCACGGGTGTTTTTCCAGCCTAATTCAGCATGTCCCTTCTAAGTTTCAACGCCTCGCTCAACTCCAGCACGGCGTTGGCATAGAAGGAACTGCGGTTGTAACGCGTGACCACGTAAAAATTGTGCCCACCCGCGACGAAAGCGGGTTCGGCGTCCCCGCGCACCAGTTCAATCAAGGCCAGTTTTTCATCCGGCAATGTTTCACCCTTCAGCTTCACGCCTTTTTGTTGCATCACTGCTGGGGTAAAGGTGGGCACAATGTCGGGTGCCAGTAGTTCCTTCAAATTATCGGCATGCTCGATATCAACCAGCACGCGCGTGGCTTTGCCTGTTTCCCAGCCGTGTACTTTCAAAAAATTGGCCACACTGAAAATGGCATCGCGGCGGCTGTGAAATAGGTCGACGATGCCATCGGCGTCGCCATCTACGGCATAAGCCGTCCATGAACTGGGCATGAATTGACCCAGGCCAATTGCCCCGGCATACGATCCTTTCACCTCGAGCGCGTCCAGATGGGTTCTGTTGCACAGGGCGATGAAGGCTTCCAGTTCGCTGAGAAAGAATTCCGAACGGTCTTTTTGACCTTCAGGATAAGCAAAGGCCAATGTGGCCAGTGAATCCAGTACCCGGTAATTGCCAATGTGTTGCCCGTAAATGGTCTCTACGCCAATGATGGCCACGATCACTTCTTGCGGAATGCCATACTTGGCTTCAGCCTCTTTCAGGGTGTCCAGGTTGGCGTCCCAAAACTCAACGCCTTTGCGAATTCGATAAGGCTCAACAAATCGGCTGCGGTAGGTGTCCCAGTTGCGTACCCCTTTGGTTTTTGGCGGCATGACGGCTTTTACCACCTGCGGCAGCAACTCGGCCTGTTTTAACAGGCTCAGTGTGGTGCTTGAAGGAATACCCTCTTTGGCCTGTAATCGCTCAGCAAGGGCTGTCGCATTTCTGTGCGCTGCAAAGTCAACCTTCTGGGTGTCTTGGGCGTGTACAGCTTGAGTGCACAGGGCTGTGCTGATTAGAATGGATGCAAAGCTTGTTAAGATTCGATGAGTAGTCACAAAAGGAGTCAGCATGTCCGGTGTAGGTGTAGTCAAAAGTAGTAGCGGTCGACCCGGCGCGTGTTTACTTGGTTTGGCAGGTCTGTTGTTCACTATAACCCAGCATTTGTGCGCTGTTCGGGACTAAGCCATGACCACTGCCTATATTTCCCACAATGATTGCGCCTTGCACAATCCTGGTCTTGGTCACCCGGAAAGCATGGCTCGCCTGCGCGTGATTCGTGAAAAACTGCAAGCGTCCGATTTGTGGCCCCGCTTGGTGCACTGTGACGCACCGGAGGTGCCTTGGTCGGCTGTGACTGCCGTTCACACGCCCGCGTACGTAGAAAGTATCAAGGCCCGTTTTCCGCTGAAGCGAAACATTGATATTGATGGCGACACCACCTTGTCGGAATTCTCGCTGGATGCGGCTAGACGTGCTGCGGGCGCCTGCGTGCATGCAGTGGATTTGGTCATGGCGCATGCGGTCAACAACGCGTTTTGTGCGGTTCGCCCGCCCGGCCACCATGCCTGCGTAGACCGCGCCATGGGTTTTTGTGTGTTCAACAATGTGGCCATTGCCGCACAACACGCCATTGACGCTTACCGACTTGAGCGCGTGCTGATTGTTGATTTCGATGTGCACCATGGCAATGGCACCGAGCATGCATTTGCCAACAATCCGAAAATACTGATGTGCAGCACCTTTCAATCGCCACTTTATCCATTCAGTGGGGGGCTGGGTGGTGCCCGCAATATGGTGAACTGTCCTGTTCGGCCTGGCGGTGACCGCGAGGAAATCAAGCACGCCATTCAAACCCACTGGGTCGATGCGATTGATCAGTTCAAGCCCCAGTTGGTGTTGGTGTCTGCCGGGTTTGATGCCCACGAAAAAGACCCCCTGGCTGACATGCAATTGACCACTGAGGACTACGGCTGGATCACGCACTTCCTGAAAAGGGTGGCCGATGAGTATTGCGATGGAAAGCTGGTTAGTACCCTAGAGGGCGGTTACGAGCTAGAGGCCTTGGCCGATTCTGTTTATGCCCATGTGGAGGCGCTTGCATCGTGATTTTTTCAACGCCTGCGCCGTATTCTGAAGACCGGTTGAGCGAAATGCTGGCGCGAAACGCCGAGTGGGTGGAGCAAATCACCGCGCAAGATCCAGACTATTTCAAACGACTTTCTGCGGGGCAAAGCCCGGCATTCACAGTGATTAGTTGTTGCGACAGCCGGGCCGACCCCAACACCTTGTTGCAAAGCAATTTGGGCGAGCTGTTTGTTTATAAAAATGTGGCCAACCAAACGGGTTTGAACGACCTTAGTTTGCAAACCGCCTTGCAGTTCTCCATCGATAGTTTGAAGGTCAAACACCTTTTGGTGTTTGGGCATCACAACTGCGGAGGCGTGCGCATCGCCTTGGGCTTGCATGCAGGTGGCGCCCCTGGCGATTGGCTGGAAGGTGTGCGCGAACTGGCCCACGATCACCTGATGTTCAACCCCGCATCGCTGGAAGAGGCCAACCGCAATGTTGACAAGCTGTGCGAATTGAACGTGATTCAGCAAGTGCGCCTGGCGGCGTTGAGCCCAGCCGTGAATGCGGCTTGGGGGAGAGGTGAACCTGTGGCGGTGGGCGGCCTGGTGTATAGCCTGTCGACCGGGCGGGTGATCGATCTGGATTGCACCATTCGAAGCCGTGATGAAATCGACGAGCGCTGCTTTTCAGCGATGAAATCGATCTGCGCCCGATACCAATAACCTCGACAAACCACCCCTTAGAGTGTAGACTCTATGAAAAATCGAACGATCGTGCGTTTTTTCTCAAAACGCTTCGTATAATCCAATCATCTATTCTCCAATTTCAACAAAGGGATGGCTTGCATGAAGATCCTGGTACCCGTTAAACGCGTAGTCGATTACAACGTAAAAGTTCGCTGCAAAAGCGATGGTTCTGGCGTGGATATCGCCAACGTGAAAATGTCGATGAACCCCTTCGACGAAATCGCTGTTGAAGAAGCCACGCGCCTGAAAGAAGCAGGCGTGGCCACCGAAGTGATTGCCATTAGTTGTGGCGTTGCCCAGTGCGCAGAAACATTGCGTACCGCCGCTGCCATCGGCGCAGACCGTGGCATTCTGGTCGAGACCGATGTTGAGCTACAGCCATTGGCTGTTGCCAAAATTCTGAAAGCCATTATCGAAAAAGAAGGCATCGACCTGATCATCATGGGCAAACAAGCCATTGACGACGATTGCAATCAAACCGGTCAAATGCTGGCTGCTTTGGGCGACATGCCACAGGGCACGTTTGCATCCAAGGTGGTGGTTGAGGGCGGCAAAGTCAATGTAACCCGTGAAGTGGATGGCGGTCTGGAAACGATTAGCTTGAGCCTGCCCGCGGTTGTGACAACCGACCTGCGCCTGAATGAGCCACGTTATGTGACGCTGCCCAACATCATGAAAGCCAAGAAAAAACAGATCGACACCATCAAGCCCGCTGATTTGGGCGTGAATGTTGATCCACGTATCAAAACCCTGAAAGTAAGCGATCCACCCGTGCGTTCAGCAGGTATCACCGTGCCCGATGTGGCCACGCTGGTCGACAAGCTGAAGAACGAAGCCAAAGTGATCTAACACAGGGACAAAAGGAGCAAAAAATGTCAGTACTCGTTATTGCAGAACACGACAATCAAAGTATCAAGCCCGCCACGCTGAACACCATCGCTGCGGCCCAGAAAATTGGTGGCGATATCCATGTGCTGGTTTCCGGCAAGGGTTGTGGCGCTGCAGCTGAGCAAGCTGCGAAAGCGGCTGGCGTTGCCAAGGTGTTGGTTGCCGATTCAGACGCCCTGGGTGACCAGTTGGCAGAAAACTTTGCAGCACAAATTCTCGCAATTGCCGGCAACTACGGTCACATTCTGGCACCCGCCACCAGCGTGGGCAAAAACGTGTTGCCGCGCGTGGCTGCAAAGCTGGATGTTGCACAAATTTCCGACATCATCAGTGTTGAAAGTGCGGACACATTCACTCGCCCAATCTACGCAGGCAACGTGATTGCCACGGTGCAGTCTTCGGACGCCACCAAGGTTATCACCGTGCGTACCACCGCATTTGATCCGGTTGCTGCCGAGGGCGGTTCTGCCGCCATTGAAAACCTGAGTGCGGTTGCCGATTCCGGCAAGTCTACTTTCGTAAGCCGTGAAGTGGCCAAGAGCGACCGTCCCGAGTTGACTGCTGCCAGCACCATTATCTCCGGTGGCCGTGGTATGGGCTCCGCAGAAAATTTCCATGTTCTGGACCCATTGGCTGACAAGCTAAACGCCGCAATTGGTGCATCGCGTGCTGCGGTAGACGCAGGCTACGCACCGAACGACTGGCAGGTTGGTCAAACCGGCAAAATTGTGGCGCCCCAGTTGTACATGGCTTTCGGGATTTCCGGTGCTATCCAGCACTTGGCGGGCATGAAAGACAGCAAGGTGATTGTGGCCGTGAACAAAGATCCCGAAGCACCAATTTTTGGTGTGGCCGATTACGGTTTGGTGGGCGATTTGTTCGAAGTAGTGCCTCAATTGACTGAAAAACTGTAAGTAAACAAAACACGCAAAGCTGTATCAGGAGACGACAATGAGTTACAACGCCCCAGTCAAAGACATGATGTTTGTCTTGAAAGAATTGGCCGGCTTGGATCAAGTATCCCAGTTGCCCGGTTGTGAAGATGCAACCGAGGAAACAGTGGATGCGGTTCTGAATGAAAACGCAAAGTTCACCAGCGAAGTGGTTGCTCCACTGAACTGGTCGGGCGACGTAGAGGCCGCCAACTGGAAAGACGGCGTTGTAACCACAGCCAAAGGCTTCAAGCAGGCATTCAAAGCCTTTGGCGAGCAAGGCTGGCAAGGTTTGCAGCATCCTTCTGAATTCGGCGGCCAAGGCCTGCCCAAGCTGGTGGCAACACCCTGCATGGAAATGGTCAATGGTGCCAATCTCAGCTTTGCGCTGTGTCCCCTGCTGACCGATGGCGCCATTGAAGCGCTGTTGGTGGCCGGCAGCCAGCATCTGAAAGAAACTTACATTCCCAAAATGATTTCCGGTGAATGGACCGGCACCATGAACCTGACCGAGCCACAGGCTGGTTCAGACCTGGCGCTGGTGCGTTCCAAAGCCGTTCCCCAAGGCGATGGCACTTACCGCATTTCTGGCCAGAAGATCTACATCACCTACGGTGAGCACGACATGGCCGAGAATATTGTTCACCTGGTGCTGGCTCGCACACCCGATGCGCCTGAAGGCGTGAAGGGCATCAGCCTGTTCGTGGTGCCCAAATTCATGGTGAACGACGACGGTTCATTGGGCAAGCGCAACGACGTGTATTGCGCATCCATCGAACACAAGTTGGGTATCAAGGCCTCACCGACCGCTGTGCTGTTGTATGGCGATAACAAGGGTGACGTTGGTCAGGGCGCAATCGGTTATTTGGTGGGTGAAGAAAACAAAGGCCTGCAATACATGTTTGTGATGATGAACGCAGCCCGCTTCCAGGTGGGTGTGCAGGGCATTGGTGTGGCCGAGCGTGCTTACCAGCAGGCTGTGCGTTATGCGAACGATCGTGTTCAGTCTCGCCCCGTGGATGGCACTTCCAGCGAAGCGGTTGCCATTATTCATCACCCCGATGTCAAGCGCATGTTGATGAGCATGCGTTCACAGGTTGAAGCTGCGCGTGCAATGGCCTGCGTGGCGGGTGCCGCATATGATGCAGCCCACTTCCATGCCGATGAAGCCACCCGCAAGCAAAACATGGCGGTGTATGAATTCATGGTGCCTCTGGTCAAAGGCTGGTCGACTGAGATGAGCATTGAAGTGGCCTCCACTGGCGTGCAAGTGCACGGTGGCATGGGCTTCATTGAAGAAACAGGCGCAGCCCAGTACTACCGTGATGCGAAAATTCTGACCATTTACGAAGGCACAACTGCGATTCAGGCCAATGATTTGGTGGGTCGCAAAACCTCGCGTGACGGTGGCGCCATGGTCAAAGCCCTGTGTGCGGAAATTGCACGCACAGTGGTTCAGTTGAATGAATCCGGTTCTGCACACGCCAAGGCAGTGGCAGCCCGTCTGGATGCGGCTCGCGCCTCATTCCTGGATGCTGCACAGTTTGTAGTCGACAATATGAAAGGCAACCCCAACGCAGTGTTTGCCGGTTCAGTGCCTTATCTGAAACTAGCTGGCACCACAGTGGCTGGCTGGCAAATGGCGCGTGCGCTGTTGGCCGCAGAAGCAAAAATCAAGGCTGGCGAAACAGACAGTTTCTACAGCGACAAGATTTTGACTTCCCGCTTCTTCGCCGACCATGTGTTGAATACAGTGCCTGGCTTGCGCGACAGCATTGTGAATGGTTACCAGGGTGTCACAGAAATGGCAGTTGCAAATTTCTGATTGACCCTGGTTGTTCAGTCATTAAAAAGCCCCTCACATCGAGGGGCTTTTTGTTTATGCTGCCTGCATGAACTATTCACATTTTGCTGACTTGGTGCTCTTGATCCACTTTGCCATTGTGCTATTCGTGGTGGGTGGCTTGCTGCTGATCGTATTGGGCAATTTCTTGCGTTGGTCTTGGGTCAACCACTGGTGGTTCAGGGCCATGCACTTACTCGCAATTTCAGTGGTTGTTCTTGAAAGCTGGCTGGGCATTGAATGCCCGCTCACCACACTTGAAAACTGGTTGCGCCTGCATGCAGGGCAGGGGGTTTATCAGGGCAGCTTCATTCAACACTGGGTTCACGGGGTCATGTTCTATCAGGCCCCAGGCTGGGTGTTTGCCTTGGCTTACACCCTGTTTGGCCTTGCTGTTGTGGCGGCTTGGTGGCGCTGGCCGCCACATCAGTTCAAGTAGCATTACCAACCCCCAATGCTGGCGCCCGCTGCGTCAAACCCGCCAATTGCACCATCGGAAAACCAGCCGGAAAAGTTCAGCCATTCCGTGGTTTCGGTCACCAGCACGGTGGGCAGCTCAGTGGTCAGATTCGTGGCTTGGGCCAGGCCAATGCCAGCCAAAACAATCAGCAAAATTAATGTTGTCCTGAGTGCCTTGTTTGCGGTTTCAAACAGGTTCCAGTTCAGGTCCAGGCCAGTGAGGTTTTCGGGCCATTCGTTCATGATTCACACTCCTTTTGAGATGGTGTGAAGTCATGGTATTGATGTACATTGTGCAAATAAACTACCGGTATCGAATTACACCATTGCGCCATGAGCAACAATTTCAATGAACTTCAAGCAGCTGAAACTTTCCTGATGGTGGTCAACACAGGTAGCTTTGCGGCTGCGGCCAAGCTGAAAGGCGAGAACCCGTCCAGTATCAGCCGAGCCATTGCGCAGCTCGAGGCCCATTTGAATATCCGTCTGCTTAACCGCACCACGCGGCAGGTCAAAATTACCGAGGCAGGCGAAATTTATAAACTGTATGCGCAGCGCATGCTGGAAAGTCAGCAAGAGGCGCGTGATGCGATTACCCAACTGCAAAGCGGGCAGCCGCACGGAACCGTTCGTATCAGCCTTCCGGTGATCGTGGGCGAAAAGATTCTCGCACCCCGCCTGCCGGAATTTCACGCCAAGTACCCTGATGTGCAGTTGCAAGTGGACTTGTCCAACCGCAATGCCATGATCGTGGAGGAAGGTTTTGACATTGCCTTGCGTGTTGGGCCGCTTCAAGATTCCACTTTGCGTGCGCGCAAAATTGCCACCATTTGGCGAAAGCTGTATGCCTCACCCGCCTACCTTGAAAAGCACGGTGTGCCGCAAACTCCGGCCGATCTGGTACACCACCAGTGCATTGCATTTTCTCAGCGCGGAGACCAAAAGGAATGGGAGTTCTGGCCTAAAAACGGCGCGCAGCCCAGTCAAAAGCACCGGGTGATTTCATGGCTTACCTGTTCCAGTCCAATGATGGTGGTGCGTGCCATTCAGTCGGGTTTGGGTTTGGGTCGAAGCGCAGACTGGATGCTGCAGGGCGCCTTGGCACGTGGCGAACTGGTTGAAATTCTTGCAGATTGGTATTGCGACAACCCGGCCACAGGCGGTTTGCCCATGTACTTGGTGTTTCCACCGGGTTTAAGCAGCCAGTTGTCCCTGAAAACCCGGGTGGTCGCCGACTTTCTGGAGCAAATTGTTCGCACAGAATTCAAAAAGGCAGATTAAACCGCATTTTGCTGACAGCGAATCTTTCAGCCATCGGCTACATAGCTGAACAACAAAAAATATTCTCGGAGACACAATGCTCGGCAACACCTGCATCACGATCGGTATGGGTTTAAGCCTGACCGTGGAAGATTTTCGACGCACCGCATCACACCCCCGGTTGCGATGGAACTGTAAATCAACGAAGCCGTGAAGCAGGCGGTGATGCGCACATGGAATTTAACTTACACCTTTGGTAAGTACCTTTCCCCAACTGCGGAGGCATTTTGTTATTTCATACTGGAGCGAGGTGAGCCCTTTTTGATCTCCGAATTTCAAGAGCATCACCTCAACCTGATGCAAAATACAATCAAGCCTTGACGGCAAGCAAACCTACTTGCCTGCCGCTGCCTTGGCAACATACTTGGACAGCACTTTGATCTGCTCTGCCGTCAAACTGTTTTTGTAAGAAGGCATTTGTCCCAAGCCATCCCGCAAGGCCCTGGCCACTTGGTCTTCGCTGGGTTTCAGTTCATCCAGTACCGGCCCTATTGCCCCTTCAGAACCTGCATCTGCCAAGGTGTGGCACACAGCGCAAGCAGGCACTGCTTGAGAGGTGAAAAGTTTCTTACCCAAGGCCATGTCTTCTGCTTCCCCTGCCGAGGCTGCTGTTGCAAAGGACAGCACCAGGCCGAGCATCCATACAGTCTTTGATATCATGCCACACTCACTTTGATTGAATGGTCCAGCCAACTGTTGTTGTTGTAACCACTTTTGTTTTCAACACGGGCTTCGGGCTGGCTTTCACCGCTTGTGTCGGTCGCGCGGCTGGCCAGCTGGTATTCACCCGGCTTCAAATCGGCTTCCAGTACAAACTGGCGCCATGCATATTTGCCAAGGTCTGGACCTACAAACTTCGCAGCAGTCCATGTTTTCCCGCCGTCAGTGGACACCTCAACACCCTTCACTGCATGGGTACCCCCGAAGGCCACACCGTGGATTTGAACGCGCCCAGCCTTGATGGCGCCATCCTCCGGCAAGGGTGCGTTGATCCAGGACTTGATCGACATCTGTTGAACCGAAGGCAGGTCTGGACCAGACGTGCCCCCGATGGGCGTGATCCGGTAACCGTGCGACATGATCTTGGCCTTGGTTTCCTGTTCGGTGAATGCCAGGCGCTTGATGTACTTGATGTTGTTCACACCGGTAAAGCCCGGCACGATCAGGCGCAAAGGTCCGCCATGTGCCAGGGAAATGGGTTCGCCATTCATTTCCCAGGCCAATAGTGCGTCTTCCATGGCATCAGCCGACACAGATCGTTCCACAATTACACTCAAGGGATCCAGCCCGTCTGGCAACTTTTCACCACCTGTTCCTGTCATGTATTTTGCACCTGCTTTCACGCCACCGTGGGCTTGAACCAGTGCGCGAACGGGTACGCCGCTCCACACCACACAGCCAGCCGCGCCCACTTTCCAGGGGGTGCCGCTTGGTTTGTGCGGGAAGAATCCACGCCCGTTTCCGGAGCACTGCAGCACCATGGCGGTTGTCTCAAGCCCCATGGTTTTCAGTTCGGCCAGTGTCAATTTTGCGGGTTTGGCAACCCCGTCAATTTCCACCACCCAGGCATCCCGATCTTTCAGGATTTCAGCATCGGGAGGTGGTAGATTGTTGCGAACAAACAGTTGGTCGTTGGGTGTAATAACGCTGGTGCCATAGGCGCTTCGTTTGGTCTCCAGTGTGTTGTTGCTATGTACGATAATGTCGCCAGGAATTTTCCAGTCGGCGTAACCCGGCAGGGGTTTTGCGTCTGCGGCAAAACCAAGTTTGGTCCAGCTGGCCAGCCCCGCCATGGCCATGGCCGCGACAGTACCCTTAAGCACATGTCTTCTGGCATTCGATGAAATTGTGTTTGACATCTCGTTCTCCTTTGGTTTGTTTTAACTGCTTTTTGCTTCAATCAATGCACGGTTCGCGGCTGAAATCGCCTTCTCTTTCTGTGCAACCATTACAACTGCCTTGCCATCTGCGTTGTGCCTGACCTGCCAGTACACATCACGCCACCAGCCACTGCCTTGTGGAATGTGAACACCTTCCTCAAAGGCAAACAGGGTGACCATGCCGCCCTTCTCAAAAAAGGTTGTCAAGTGATACGCCAAATTTCCGTCGATATCGCAAGGGCGCATCAGTTGCGCGAAGCCGGGCACTGGCTTGTTGGCGGGCAAGCCAAACTTTGGCATCAGTTCTGCTGATGTTATGAACTGTCCCCTCAGGGTTCGTTCGTAATATTCATGCTCAATAGCTCCGCGGACCAGTTCCGGTGGGCGAAGCGCAAAGAACCCGCCGCCCACCATTGCGAACAGGCCCAGTGCCAACAAACCGCTGACAAGCGGCGTGCGCCAATAGCGTTCGCGTTTGTACAGGCTCGAGGGGGCTTCGCCTGGCTGGTACGCCAGGGACAATTCAGCACGGGCATTCAGATCGAACTCGCTGTCGATTGATGCGTCAGGAAAAGTGTTGCGAGGGTCATCCATCTTTAGACCGAAGAAGAGTAGTAATTTTGTTGGACGAATCAACGGGAGGCGCAGGATTCATGACCTGCTTCAACGCGTCGCGCGCACGGGCCAGTCTGGACATCACGGTGCCTGGCGCAATTTCAAGTGCCTCGGCAATGGCCATGGTGCTCATGTCATCGAAGTAATACAGCACCAGCACTTCGCGATGAATGGGTGCAATTCTGGCCAAGGCCCGAACTGAATCAATACGGGAGTCGCTGTCTGGCGCGAACTGATCAATGTTGCCGTTTGCTTCGTCGTCCAGTCGCGAGGTTTTTGGTTGTGCGTGGCGGATCACGCAGCGCCGCATGATGCGAAACAACCAGGCTCGCGCCAGGGATTCATCTTTTAACTGTTTGCGATGCTTCCATGCCAAAAAATAAACATCCTGAACAATGTCTTCAGCCAGCACCTTGGAGCCCGTCAACGCCCATGCACTGCGCATCAAAAAGCGGTAATGCTCTTTGACCCACTGGTTGTATCTGCTTTCGGCGCTGGACAGAAAAAGGCTCATAGTCGTATAAGAGCACAGATGCGAGCATCTCATTCCATGGTTTGCAAAATAAAAAACCGGTTGCCACAGGGGGATGCTTAAAATGTGAACTCAAGTCCATGTGGGCGCAAATTGTGGTGGGCGGTTTGCTGTTGATTGCGTTGGGCATCGAATGCCCGCTGACCTCGTTCGAGAACTGGCGGCGGCCTGGTGGCGATGGCCGCCAAGGTGATTGGAACTATTTGATCGGTCGGGTGCAAAAAGGCGGAAAAAACGTCAATTTGCTGACAGCGCATGGGTTCGGCATCGGCTACATTAGCTGAACAACAAAAAATATTCTCGGAGACACAATGCTCGGCAACACCTACATCACGATCGGTTTACCGGTTTCCCTTTTTATCATCATGATCGGTATGGGTTTAAGCCTGACCGTGGAAGATTTTCGACGCATCAAAGAACAGCCCAAAGGGGTGATCGTTGGTACAGTGTTGCAACTGCTCGGTGTGCCTTTGCTGGGGTTTGCAATCGGCGGTCTTTTCGGCGGCGGGGTCATGGCGGCTGGTCTGGTTTTGTCGGCGGTCATGCCTGGCGGCACCACTTCGAACGTCCTGACTTACATGGCCAAAGCCAACCTGGCTTTGTCCATCACCTTGACTGTGATTGCCAGCCTGTTGACAGTGCTCACTATTCCCTTTTACATGTCCTACGCGCTTCCGCTGTTTGTCGGGGCCAACACCGAGCTGCAACTTCCTTTTCTGAAAACCCTCATTACCATGATGGTGATCGTGATTATTCCGGTGTGTATTGGCATGTTTGTTCGTGCCAAGAAACCTGAGTTGTCCCAGAAATTTGAGCCAGCAATCAACAAGTTTGCGGTGTTTGTGCTGGTTGCGATTATTGTTTTGATCGGGGTGAGCGAATCTGAAAATATGCCCACTTGGTTTGCTCAGGCCTGGATGCCTGTCGTCGCTTTGAATTTCGCCGCAATCGCCCTGGGTTTGTTGGGTGGAAAGCTCAGCGGTTTGAATGCCCGTGACAGTCTGACCGTTTCAATAGAGATGTGTGTCAAGAACTCTACGCTGGGTTTAACAATTGCATTGTCTTTGTTGGGTAACGCGGAAATTGCTGTCCCAGTCGTTGTTTATGGGCTGTTGATGTATGTCACTGTTGCTTTGCTTTGTTGGTACGGCAGAAGACTTCCCAACTGATTTGCGACCAAATTCTTCCAAACTTCTGGATAGGCCGCACTTCGGTGTGGCCGAACCCGGCTGTTCCGGGTATAATTCTCGGCTAGCTGAATGATTCTTAGGCAAAAAGCCTGCGCGGGTGTTATTTGTCCCCGGGTGTTTTGTCGCATCTATTGGAGTTTCCCTTGTCGAAATTAGTCGCAAGCGCCCACCCGCGCGCCTTGCTCGCGCTCGCAGACGGCACAGTATTCGAGGGCATTTCTTTTGGCGCCCCCACCACGAAAGTGGGTGAAGTGGTTTTCAACACCTCGCTCACGGGCTATCAAGAAATTGCCACCGACCCATCGTATTGTCGTCAAATTGTTACCCTCACCTATCCGCACATCGGGAATGTGGGCACCAACCCGCAAGACGAAGAATCCTCAGGGCTTCATTTGTCAGGTTTGGTGATCAAGGACCTGCCTGAACTGGTGTCGAACTTCCGTTCTACCTTGCCTCTGGCCGATTACTTGAAAAAGCACGGTGTTCCAGGTATTGCTGGTATCGACACCCGCAAGTTAACCCGCATTCTTCGTGAAAAAGGTGCCCAAAACGGCTGCCTTTTGACCGAGGGCAGCGGCGAAACTTTCAGCGCTGAACGCGCCATTGAATTGGCCAAAGGCTTCCCTGGCTTGGCCGGCATGGACCTGGCCAAGGTGGTTTCCTGCACCGAGGTTCATGAATGGGTTGAAGGCGAATGGGCCTTGGGCGTGGCCGCTGAAGAACCTCATTTCCAAACCGGAGAGCGTCCGCACCACGTGGTGGCGTTCGACTACGGCGCCAAGCGCAATATTTTGCGCATGCTGGCCCAGCGCGGCTGCCGTGTCACGGTTGTGCCTGCACAAACGCCAGTGGAGAAAGTACTCGCCTTGAACCCCGATGGTGTGTTCTTGAGCAACGGCCCAGGCGACCCCGAGCCTTGCGACTATGCAATTTCCGCCATCAAGCACATTCTGGACAACACCAAGCTGCCTGTATTCGGTATTTGTTTGGGTCACCAGTTGATGGCTTTGGCCAGCGGCGCCAAAACCATGAAAATGAAGTTTGGCCATCACGGTGCAAACCACCCGGTTCAAGACCTGAAAACCAAGCGCGTGGCCATTACCAGCCAGAACCATGGTTTTGCGGTCGATGCCGACTCATTGCCTGGCAACTTGCGTGTCACCCATGTGTCGCTGTTCGATGGCTCTATTCAAGGCCTTGAGCGGACCGACCGGGCTGCCTTCTGCTTCCAGGGTCACCCGGAAGCCAGCCCAGGCCCACACGATCTGGCTGAATTGTTCGACCGTTTTATTTCAGACATCAAGGCAGCCAAAGCCTAACCGGCCCCAAGTGCACACCTTCGTCTGAACCGTATTGAATTTTTTAAAATTAAAGGGAAGTTATGCCAAAGCGTAACGATCTAAAAACAATCCTGATCATCGGCGCCGGCCCCATTGTGATTGGTCAGGCCTGCGAATTCGATTACTCAGGTGCCCAAGCCTGTAAAGCGCTTCGCGAAGAAGGTTACAAAGTGGTGCTGGTCAACAGCAACCCGGCCACTATCATGACCGACCCGGAAATGGCCGATGTCACCTACATCGAACCCATCACTTGGCAGGTTGTTGAGCGCATTATCGAAAAAGAGCGCCCCGATGCCGTGTTGCCCACCATGGGTGGTCAAACTGCATTGAACTGTGCGCTTGATCTGGCCAAGCACGGTGTTTTGGCCAAATACAATGTCGAGTTGATTGGCGCGAAAGAAGAAGCCATTGAGAAAGCCGAAGACCGCTTGAAGTTCAAGAATGCCATGACCAGCATTGGCCTGGATTCAGCGAAAAGCGGTGTGGCCCATTCCATGGAAGAAGCCCTTGAAGTGCAGGCCACCATTGCCAAACTGGTTGGCAGCAACGGCTTTCCGGTCATTATTCGCCCCAGTTTCACCCTGGGTGGCACCGGTGGCGGTATTGCGTACAACGCTGAAGAATTCGAAACCATTTGCCGCCGTGGCCTGGAAGCATCGCCAACCAATGAGTTGCTGATTGAAGAAAGCCTGATTGGCTGGAAAGAATACGAAATGGAAGTGGTTCGCGACAGCGCCGACAACTGCATTATCGTGTGTTCAATCGAAAACCTTGACCCCATGGGCGTGCACACTGGCGACAGTATTACTGTTGCCCCGGCACAAACACTGACCGACCGCGAATACCAGTTAATGCGCAATGCATCCATTGCCATTCTGCGTGAAATTGGCGTGGACACGGGTGGTTCAAACGTTCAGTTCTCGATCAACCCGGCCAATGGCCGCATGATCGTGATCGAAATGAATCCACGTGTGTCACGTTCATCCGCCTTGGCTTCCAAAGCAACCGGTTTTCCGATTGCCAAAGTGGCCGCCAAGTTGTCGGTGGGCTACACACTCGATGAGCTGAAAAACGACATCACCGGTGGTCTTACGCCTGCGTCGTTCGAGCCTTCAATCGACTACGTGGTTACGAAAATTCCACGTTTTGCATTCGAAAAATTCCCCACAGCCGATGATCGCCTGACCACCCAAATGAAATCCGTAGGTGAAGTGATGGCCATGGGCCGTACTTTCCAGGAAAGCTTCCAGAAAGCCCTGCGCGGTCTGGAAGTGGGCGTAGACGGCCTGAACCAGAAAACAACCGACCGTGAAGTGATCGAGCGTGAGCTGGGCGAACCCGGCCCCGAGCGTATTTTCTACGTGGGCGATGCCTTTGCCCAAGGCTTCAGCCTTGAGGAAGTGCACCAGCTGACCAAAATTGATCGCTGGTTCCTGATCCAGATTCAGGACATCGTTGACACAGAACTCGAATTGGAAACCAAAACCCTGGCGGACTTGACCGAGCCCGTGTTGCGCTTGCTCAAGCGCAAGGGTTTCTCTGATCGTCGTTTGGCTTATTTGCTCGACGTGTCTGAAGCGGAAATTCGCAAGCTGCGCCACCAGCACAATGTGCGCCCCGTGTACAAGCGCGTGGACACCTGTGCTGCTGAATTCAAAACCGGTACGGCCTACATGTATTCCACCTATGAAGAGGAATGCGAAAGCCAGCCGACCGACAAGAAAAAAATCATGGTGCTGGGCGGCGGTCCCAACCGGATTGGTCAGGGCATTGAGTTTGACTATTGCTGCGTGCACGCTGCCATGGCGCTGCGCGAAGATGGCTATGAAACCATCATGGTGAACTGCAACCCTGAAACGGTATCAACCGACTACGACACCTCGGATCGCTTGTATTTCGAGCCTTTGACGCTTGAAGATGTGCTGGAAATTGTGGCCATTGAAAAGCCGGTCGGCGTGATTGTTCAGTATGGCGGCCAAACCCCATTGAAGCTGGCGAAGTCGCTTGAAGCCAACGGCGTGCCTATCATTGGTACCAGCCCGGAAAGCATCGACATTGCCGAAGACCGCGAGCGTTTCCAGAAACTGTTGACCAAGCTGAACCTGCGCCAGCCGCCAAACCGCACCGCGCGCACGGAAGCTGAAGCCATTTCGCATGCGCAGGAAATTGGTTACCCGCTGGTGGTGCGCCCAAGCTATGTGCTGGGTGGCCGCGCCATGGAAATTGTGCACGAGCAGAAAGACCTCGAGCGCTACATGCGTGAAGCTGTGAAAGTCAGCAATGACAGCCCTGTGTTGCTGGACCGTTTCCTGAACGACGCGATCGAGGTGGACGTGGATGCCTTGTGCGACGGTCAAACTGTCATGATTGGCGGTGTGATGGAGCACATTGAACAGGCGGGCGTACACAGTGGCGACTCTGCGTGCTGCTTGCCTCCATACAGCTTGTCTGCTGACATGGTCAATGAGTTGAAGCGTCAGTCTGAGCTCATGGCCAAAGCCTTGAACGTGATTGGCTTGATGAACGTACAGTTCGCGATTCAAAACGACACCGTGTATGTGCTTGAAGTAAACCCACGCGCATCGCGCACCGTGCCTTATGTGTCCAAGGCCACAGGCAAGCAGTTGGCCAAAATTGCTGCCCGCTGCATGGCGGGTCAAACCTTCGCTGATCAAGGCGTCACCGATATTCCGGTACCCAAGTACTTCTCGGTCAAAGAAGCCGTGTTCCCCTTCGTGAAGTTCCCCGGCGTGGACACCATTCTGGGTCCCGAAATGAAGTCGACCGGTGAAGTCATGGGTGTGGGTCGCACATTTGGCGAAGCTTTCGTGAAATCGCAACTGGCCGCGTCAGTCAAATTGCCAGAAGGTGGCACTGCGTTTATCAGCGTGAAAACCGAAGACAAGAAGCACACGGTGAAACTGGCCAAGGGCCTTGTTGAGCTGGGCTTCAAGATTATCGCCACGCGCGGTACAGCGGCAGCCATTGCTGAGGGCGGTATTGAATGCACCGTGGTCAACAAGGTGCTGGAAGGTCGCCCGAATATTGTCGACATGCTGAAAAACGGCGAAGTACATTTGGTGGTCAACACGGTGGAAGAGCGCAGAAGTGCGATCAATGACAGCCGTTACATTCGAACCACGTCGCTGAGTTCTCGTGTTACGATCTTCACAACCATGGCAGGTGCACTGGCTTCAGTCGAGGGTATGAAACACCTCGGCGCAATGGATGTTTACAGCGTCCAGGGCTTGCATGCGGAACTCTCCGCTTAATCTGCCTGTCTGAACCTTTAAGCCGTCTCATAGCAATTTCTGCTATCAGGCGGCTTTCCATTTGCAGGAACATTTGAATTTATGGCAACTATCCCATTGACCGTCAAGGGTGCTGAAAAGCTGAAACAAGAATTACACCGCCTGAAAACTGTTGATCGCCCCGCAGTGATCAATGCAATTTCAGAGGCGCGGGCGCAGGGCGATTTGTCCGAAAACGCTGAATACGATGCAGCAAAAGAAAAGCAGGGTTTTATCGAAGGGCGAATCAAGGAAATTGAAGGCAAGATGAGCAATGCGCAGATCATCGACCCCACCAATGTCGATGCTGAAGGGCGTGTGGTGTTTGGTGCAACTGTGAAACTGGAAGACATTGAGGCCGGTGCCACGGTCGAATACCAAATTGTGGGCGACGATGAAGCGGACATCAAAGCCGGTCTCATCTCTATTTCAAGCCCCATTGCGCGTGCATTGATTGGTAAGTATGAAGGCGATGTGGCCCATGTTCAGGCACCAGGTGGTTTGCGGGAATATGAAGTATTGGAAGTAAAGTACATTTGATAGTGCTTGTTAAGGGAGTGCAACAACAATGACTTGGCGCGGTTTTCGGGGTGCGGAACTGGTGTTCTGGGCGATTTGGCTCGGGGCTTTGTGGTTCATTGCCATTCTGGTGGTGCCAGGTTTGTTCAAATGGTTACCCCGACCGGAAGCAGGTTTGGTGGCCGGCCGTTTGTTCTACATATTGGCCTTGTACTCTTTGGTGAGCAGCGCCTTGTTGTTGGCCCTGTCGAATTTTGCGGGTGAATTGCGCGCCGGTATGCGGCTCAATGTCTTGATGGCCGTGATTTTGGCGGTTAGCGTGGTCGAGTTGGCCTGGTTGCAGCCCCACATGAATGATCTGCGTGCAGCAATGTCCACCTTGGAGGGCGACGCACTCGCGGCCATGCGAAGCCAGTTCGGGAATATGCACGCCATTTCGAGCGTGCTGTATTCCATCAAAATGATCGGGGCTCTGGTGTGGGGTTTAAACCGGTTTGGTGTCAAACCGGTTTTGACCGCAAAAGGCTGATTTAGGCTTTGGAGGCAAACTGGCGCTTGGTTTGGCGTGGGCCTTTGGATTTTGGCCGGCTTTTGGCTTTTGCTTTTTCGGTGTCTTCTGCCTTGGGGCGGAATAGAACCAGCAATTTGCCAATGTGTTGAACCAAGGCAGCCCCGGTTTCGTCACAAATGGTTTGTGCATATTCAAGGCGGGCTTCCCGATCGTCGCCAGCCACACGTACCTTGATCAAGCCGTGTGCGTTCAAGTTCATGTCGATTTCTTTGACCACATTGGGTGTTAAACCCTTGTCGCCAATCAAAACTACCGGATCCAACGCATGGGCCTGGGCTTTAAGCGCCTTTTTTTCGGCAGGTGTCAGGGTTACAGCAGCGGTGTCCGTCATATTAATTTTTCACTCGGTTGGGTAATCGGTGGCTAAAAAGAAGAAACTCAATAAAAACTGGTTGCATGATCACATCAACGACCCTTACGTGAAGATGGCCACGAATGCAGGCTATCGCGCCCGTGCAGCCTTCAAACTGAAGGAAATTGCAGAGCCGGAAGGGTTGTTGAAGCCGGGCATCAAGGTGGTCGACCTGGGCAGTGCGCCGGGAAGTTGGTCGCAGGTGCTTCGGGAAGCCTTGGTTGGGCCCGGTGGCGTCATCAATGGCCGTATTATCGCACTGGATCTGCTTCCAATGGAACCTATTGCGGGTGTTGAATTCATTCAAGGGGATTTTCGCGACGAAGCGGTGCTCGAAGATTTGAATCAACGCCTGGGTGGCGAGAAGCTGGATTTGGTGGTTTCTGATATGGCCCCCAATCTTTCTGGTGTTGCAGCGGCTGATTCAGCCCGGATTGAGCATGTGTGCGAGCTGGCCATCGACTTTGCGGTCAATCAGCTAAAACCCAACGGTGCCTTGATTGTGAAAATTTTTCATGGATCGTCTTACAGCAACATTGTGCACCAGATGAAACAGGTGTTTAAAAGTGTGTCGCCGCGCAAACCCAAGGCCTCCCGGGATCGTTCTCGTGAAACCTTTTTGCTTTGCAAGGGTCTTAAATAGGTATTTTGCAGCATCATGATCCAGGCGATTGCGATTGTTAATGCACACCATGAATTAGTGTGATGGCGTAATTCGTTGGCTTGGGTTTAAAATGGACAACCTGCCCCCATTTCCCTAGGGTGGTGGCAGAGTCCTCGAGGAGAAGTGGCATTGAATAATTCGTTTTCCAAAGCAGCAGTTTGGTTGGTCGTGGCGTTGGTGCTTTTTACTGTGTTCAAACAGTTTGAAGGTCAGCAGGTTCGTTCCAACGAGATGACCTATTCCGAATTCATGCAAGATGCGCAAAATGGACGCATCAAGAGTGTGGTCGTTGAAGGCCGCACCGTGCGTGCCCTCACTACCGACGACCGTGAGCGCCTGGTGTATTCTCCCGGCGACATCTGGATGGTCGGTGATCTGCTGAAGTACGGCGTGCAAGTACGTGCCAAGCCCGAAGAAGAGCCATCTTTGTTGATGAGCCTGTTCGTGAGCTGGTTCCCCATGATTTTGCTGATTGGTGTGTGGATCTTCTTCATGCGTCAAATGCAGGGTGGTGGCAAAGGTGGTGCGTTTAGCTTTGGCAAAAGCCGAGCCAAGTTGCTGGATGAAAATACCAACCCGGTTACTTTCGCTGACGTGGCTGGTTGCGACGAAGCCAAAGAAGACGTGCACGAATTGGTAGAATTCCTGAAAGACCCCACCAAATTCCAGAAATTGGGTGGTCGCATTCCCCGTGGCGTGCTCATGGTGGGTTCGCCTGGTACTGGTAAAACATTGTTGGCCAAAGCCATTGCCGGCGAAGCCAAAGTGCCTTTCTTTGCGATTTCCGGCTCCGACTTCGTTGAAATGTTTGTGGGTGTGGGCGCGGCCCGTGTTCGCGACATGTTTGAACAAGCCAAAAAGCAGGCACCCTGCATTATTTTCATCGATGAAATTGATGCGGTGGGTCGCCAGCGTGGTGCCGGTTTGGGCGGTGGTAACGATGAACGCGAGCAAACCCTGAACCAGATGCTGGTTGAGATGGACGGTTTTGATACTAACCAGGGCATTATTGTGATTGCTGCAACCAACCGCCCCGATGTGTTGGACCCAGCGTTGTTGCGCCCTGGCCGTTTTGACCGCCAGGTGGTTGTCAGCCTGCCCGATATTCGTGGCCGTGAGCAGATCCTGAAAGTGCACATGCGCAAAATCCCGATGTCGCCCGACGTGGATGCGTCTGTGTTGGCCCGTGGCTGCCCCGGTTTCTCCGGTGCTGATTTGGCCAACCTGGTGAACGAAGCTGCCCTGTTTGCTGCACGCCGCAATGGCCGTGTGGTCGAAATGAGCGACTTTGAAAAAGCCAAAGATAAAATCATCATGGGCGCAGAGCGCCGCAGCATGGTGATGCCGGAAGAGGAACGCCGCAACACGGCTTACCATGAGTCTGGCCACGCTGTGGTTGCCAAATTGATGAGCAAAACCGACCCCGTGCACAAGGTCACAATTATTCCGCGTGGCCGTGCTTTGGGTGTAACCATGCAGTTGCCGGAAGGTGACCGTTACAGCATGGACAAGGAACGCATGTTGTGTACGCTTGCGGTCTTGTTTGGTGGTCGTATTGCCGAAGAAATTTTCATGAACCAGATGACCACTGGTGCCTCGAATGACTTTGAGCGTGCCACAGCCATTGCCCGCGACATGGTAACCCGCTACGGCATGACCGAGGCCCTTGGCCCCATGGTGTATGCCGAGAACGAAGGTGAGGTGTTCCTGGGCCGTTCTGTGACCAAGACCACGCACATGAGCGAGCAAACCATGCAAATGGTCGATGCTGAAATCCGCAAGATCATTGATGCCCAGTACAAAGTGGCCTGGGACATTCTGGATCAGAACCGTGAGAAGGTTCACGTCATGGCCAAGGCCTTGCTGGAATGGGAAACCATTGATGCAGACCAGATCAATGACATCATGGAAGGCAAAGACCCACGCCCACCCACAACTGGTGGTAGCACGCCGCCCACAGGTGGCAGCCCCAGTTCCAGTGGCGGTGGTGGCGAGAAGGTAACACCTGCGCCGCAACCTGCACCTGCTGCGATGAGTGTGAAAGCGGACTAATCGTCGGGTTGGAGAAAACTGAAAAGCCGTTGGTTTTGCGACCAGCGGCTTTTTTGTTGGTTTCTTGCGAGGCTTGGGTGTAGCACCCAAGCCTCGCGCGTTGCCAACCCATTCGCTTGGCTTGCTCAGGTCGCAATGCCCTCGCAGCGCCGATCAAGAAAACCTGCCCGTTTGAATTCACCCGCCACGTTCGACCATAGGCCGGCACCGAGACTCGGCCCGCTTTTTTGCCGAGCGAGGTGAGTCAGGGTGAATCTCAAAAAGGGAAATACAGGTTTTCTGGCGCGAGAGGGTATGCACCTGAGCAAGCTGAGCGGAACAGGTTTGCACCTTTGCCGTAAAATGGCTTCTACAGCAACTCACTAGGTAGCACATGGTTCGCACTTGGAAAGCAGGTCGATTCGAGCTTACATATACCCACGGCAAGCCCCTGATCATGGGCATTGTGAACGTGACGCCCGATTCTTTTTCCGATGGCGGCCGATACAACCAAACCAGCCTGGCCATTGAACATGCCCGCAAACTGGTGGAGCAAGGCGCGCAGATTCTGGACATCGGTGGCGAGTCCACCCGCCCTGGCGCAAAAGGCGTAGACGCGGATGATGAATGGAAACGTGTGGAGGATGTGCTCAAAGAGTTAATGGGCTGGAACGTGCCTTTGTCAATTGACACGATGAAAACCAAAGTGATGGCACGGGCTGTTGATTTGGGTGTGGATATTCTGAATGATGTGAACGGTTTTCGAGAAACAGGCGCAGAGGCAGTGCTTGCGCAATCCAATGCAGGCGCGGTTGTGATGCACATGCAAGGCGAACCGCGCACCATGCAGAATTCACCGGAGTACGGCAATGTAGTCAGCGATGTGGAGGCATTTTTGAACAAGCGCTTGGTCGCGCTTGAACAGCTGGGTGTAAACGCAAGCCGTATTTTGGTAGACCCTGGTTTTGGTTTTGGTAAAACACTTCAACACAATGTTGATTTGATGAAAGCGACCCCGTTGTTTTCCACGCTCGGGGCAGGGGTGCTGGTGGGCGTTTCGCGCAAGCGCATGATCGCTGAGCTCACCGGGCAAACCGACCCTGGCTTGCGCACTGCGGGTTCGGTGGCAGCCGCCACTTACGCCGCGCAACATGGCGCTGCTGTGTTGCGGGTTCATGACGTGCGCGAAACTGTGGAGGCATTGAAAGTGGCCTTCGCGTTGAACCAATAATGCAAGCCAACAGTTTGCAAAAGTTTCCGACAATTTTTGTGAGTGTGGCGGCGTACTGCGAGTCTCATCTTCAGCTGACCATTCACCATTTGTTTTCACAGGCGAAACACCCACAGCGGATTTTTGTGGGCCTGGTGGATCAGTCTGAGAATTTGAATCCGGATTGGTTGCAACAATTTCCTGCACGCAAAAATATCAACTATGTGGGCTTGTCACCAATTGATTCGCGTGGGGTTAGCTGGGCGCGGTCTATCGCGTTCTCGCTGTACAACGATCAGGACTATTTGCTGCAAATTGATTCCCACACCTTGTTTGATCAAGGTTGGGATGAATTGTTGATTGAGCAGTTCAAGCAGCTAAAAAACTCCCATCCAAAGCCTTTGATCAGCACCTACCCGCCGGGTTTCAGGTTTGATTCACAGGGCAGGGCAGTGGCGGATGAACCACTTAAATCGGACGAGATATTTTTTATTGATCGCGACCCTGCCAGTGCGCTGACCGCCGATCGGGCTGTGTTGCAGTTCCGGGTGGTTCGCAAACGGGTTGAACCGTCTGAGATTACCCACCTGCCAGGTTTTCATGTCGGGGCTTGTTTTTTGTTCACCACAGGCGACTTTACACAACAGGTGCCTTACGATCCTTACCTGTATTTTCGGGGCGAAGAACAAAGCCTTTCCCTGCGTGCGCATGCCAAGGGCTATCAGGTGTTTCATTCGCGGCACAATCTGATTCCGCTGTATCACCTGTACAAGGAAGTGGGCAAGGCGTATGAGGGGCAGCACTGGCACCCTGACATGGACGCCAAGCGCCACACGCCTTTTGGCTGGTTGCAACAACGTTCCAATGAAAGGATCAATGCCTTGTTCACGCCAGGGTCTGATTTGGGTGCTTATGGCATTGACAGCCCGGCGCAACTTGAAAGCTTTTGTAAATTAAGCGGGATTGATTACCTGGGGCGCACCACAGTTCCCGTAAAATCAGATTGATAAACATTATTCACCTATTGCAGACATTCAATGAGCAGACAATATTTCGGTACCGATGGCATTCGCGGCACGGTGGGGCAAAGTCCCATGGTTCCTGACTTTGTGTTGCGTTTGGGGCAAGCCGCAGGCACGGTGCTGGCCAAATATGAGGGCGGTGGAAGGCGCCCGCAGGTGTTGATTGGCAAAGACACACGGGTGAGTGGGTATTTGCTGGAAAGCTGCCTGGAGGCGGGCTTTACATCGGTTGGCGTGGATGTGGTTTTGGTGGGGCCCATGCCCACGGCAGGGGTGGCCTATTTGGCACGTGCTTTGAACATGTCGGCCGGTGTGGTCATTAGCGCTTCGCACAACCCTTACCAAGACAACGGCATCAAGTTTTTTTCAGGAGAGGGTACCAAGTTGCCCGATGCCTGGGAGATGGAAATTGAAGCGCAATTGGCCTTGAATGCACCGTGCAAGTCGTCTGAAGAGCTGGGTAAGGCCAAGCGCCTGAACGACGCAGCGGGTCGTTACCTTGAGTTTTGTAAAGGTACTTTTCCGCGCGACAAACATTTGCGTGGATTAAAAATTGTGGTGGATTGTGCCAACGGCGCAGCTTATCAAATTGCACCCGCTGTGTTTCGTGAATTGGGTGCCGATGTGGTGGTGCTTGCAGACCAGCCAGATGGTTTGAATATTAACCGCGGCGTGGGTACCACCTACCCCGACTTTGTGGCTCGAGCCGTGTTTGAACACAAGGCCGATTACGGTTTTGCGCTGGATGGCGATGCAGACAGGCTGATTTGTGTGGATGGCAGTGGCCGGATTTACAACGGCGATGAACTGTTGTTTGCTTTGGTGGCCGAGCGTTTGCACATGCAGGGCAAGGTCGATGGTGTGGTGGGTACCTTGATGAGCAACCTGGGGCTAGAGCTTGCTTTGAAGCAACTGAATGTGGACTTTGAGCGTGCCAAGGTGGGCGATCGCTATGTGTTTGAGAAGTTGCAAGCCAATGGTTGGCAATTGGGCGGAGAAAGTTCAGGCCATTTGCTGGTGCTGGACCGTCATTCCACCGGCGACGGCATTGTGAGCGCCTTGCAAGTGTTGCGCGCTGTGCGCAATTTGGGCATGCCTTTGGCCGACATTTTGAAGCCGGTGGCCATGTTGCCGCAGGTGCTTAAAAATGCACGTTTGCCTGTGGGGTACGACTGGGCCAACGATATGACAGTGCAGGGCGTTTGCGAGGCTGTGAAGGCTGAGCTTGGCAGCAATGGCCGTTTGTTGATTCGCCCTTCCGGCACCGAACCTGTGCTGCGCGTGATGGTTGAAACGGCCGATAAGCCCACCGCCAATCGCTTGGTTGATTCGATTTTGCAGGCTTTGCCCAAGGCGCCCCCGCAGTAAATCGCGGGGGGCTTCGAGGCTTCTTTGAGTCTGTTGGTTGACGTTAGTCGAAGTTAGGCGGGGCTGAGCGTTTGAAGATGCTCGATGAAGGGTGTTGGACTTCCCCCCTCGATTGAAGACGAGATGGCAGCAGGTGTCCCGGCCAGAAAGCCCACTGGGTCAGGTCCGTCTCCGGAGTCGCCACCAACTGGAGCACCGCCGCCTTGCAATGAGGCCATGATTACGCCGGGAGCACCTTCGAGTGTGCCCTGAACAAACTCAGGATTGCTCTGGTCGGGCGTGCCGCGCGCGTCGGTATAAGCCTCACCTTCTAAAATGGCTTGAATGCGTGGGGCCAATTCGTCGCTGCCACCTGGAGCCCGACTTGTAAAAAACGCTTGACCAGCTTCAGGTCCTCGTTCTTCTATTGAGGTGAGAAAAGCGTCTGTGCCTGCATTGTATTCAGTCACAAACAGGTTCAGGCCTTCATCCACGCCAGTGAATGCGCGTTCGACGCCTTCAATAAATGCGGAGGCAAAGGCTGCGTCTGCGGGCACCAAACCCTTCACCAGTGAAGGTGCTGGTCCTTCACCGCCGCCACCGCCGCCAGCGGCAGCAGCTACAACCTCAGCGGGGAAGCCCAATACGCCATCCGCGATGGTCAACACATCATTTTCTGTTCCGATCACGTCCATGTCACTGAACGCGTTGCCCTCTCCGAAGCCGTCTTCACCATCAGGACCATCAACGAAGGTGCCAAAGTCAGTGCCTGGGTCTGCTCCATCGTCCGTACCATCCACGTTGCCGACTGCATCTGCGGCCAAAGAGGGCACCGCCTCAGCCAATTGAACTGCGACGCCGGCAGTGTCGTCCATGATTTGACCTGCAAAGTTTTGAATTGCAAGACTGCCAGCGGCAAATCCATCTTCCGGGCTACCACCGGTGGCTGGGTTACCAGCTTCAAAAGCGGCTTGCATGTCGCTTGCAAATTGTTGCTCAGGCGATTGCTCAACTGGATCGCCTTCATCGGGTGGGGGTGGTGCCGGTGCGTAACTCGCCGGGTCAATACCTTGCAGATTGCCAGCAATAACACCCGCAGCAGCAGCTGCGCGTGTGGCCAGGTTGTCGCCACCTGGGCCTTGATTGATTCGGTCAAATACAACTGCAGTCATGTCTGTCTCCTTAGAATTATTAATAACAGCGAGTGTCACATCGGCGATTTGCCTTTGTGTGGTGGAGATGTCCCTAGAGACAATCCCCATTTCGTTGAGGGCAAATGTGCCCAAGGTCACCACCGAATTGGCGATGGCCGTGTCTGGTTCTTGTAGTGCTTGAACTATGGATATCGGAGGAAGGCGACCGGTCTGAATCGTGTTTGCAGCAGCAAGGAGAAGGCTTTCTAGCCCTGCACCAATTGGTCCGGTAACAGGTGCCAGTTGCGGAATTAGAACCGTCGGGATAAAAACTTGCCCTTCGGATGGCAAAGTTGCTTCTCCGGGCTGTACGTCAAAGCGCATTGGCGTGCCGCCAGCGTTGATTGCAAGATTGTCGATTGACGTACCAAGTGCGATTCGCAGACCGTCTTCACTGAAGGTGCTTCGAAAGGCACTTGCTGTATTTTGCAGCGACTGTGCGACGTTGCTACGGGTAATATCCACCGTGGCCTGTTGAACTTCAAGAGTGCTACCCAAGTTCACAGAGGCATTGCTCAGTAGAAGGCCTTCTTCACCCGTTTGTGATGAATCCGGAAGATCGACAGAACTTTCATCTATATTTGCAACGTCGCTTTGAACTGATGGTGCAGAGGCCTCGTTCAGAATATTCACGTCTTGAACTGACAATACGGGTTGTTGTCCGCCCGCAAAAATTTGAATTTTTGGATCAAGCACCGTAACCGACGAGTTTTCAGGGTCGTCTTGGTGTATTTCGACGCTTAAGGCTTCTACGTTTTGGAGTTGTAGCAGTTGAATGCCCAGTGGCGCGACTGTCAGTTGATCCGCGCTTAACAACATCGGAAGCGTGATGTTGTCGGAATCACTGTCGGAATCGCTGTCGGAGTCGCTGTCAGAGTCGCTGTCAGAGTCGCTGTCGGAGTCGCTGTCGGAGTCGCTGTCGGAGTCGCTGTCGGAGTCGCTGTCGGAGTCGCTGTCAGAGTCGCTGTCGGAGTCGCTGTCAGAGTCGCTGTCGGAGTCGCTGTCAGAGTCGCTGTCAGAGTCGCTGTCGGAATCGCTGTCGGAATCGCTGTCGGAATCGCTGTCGGAATCGCTGTCAGAGTCGCTGTCGGAGTCGCTGTCGGAGTCGCTGTCGGAGTCGCTGTCGGAGTCGCTGTCGGAGTCGCTGTCGGAGTCGCTGTCGGAGTCGCTGTCAGAGTCGCTGTCAGAGTCGCTGTCAGAGTCGCTGTCGGAATCGCTGTCGGAGTCATCGCTTGGTGTCACAGCACTGCTCGAACCACCCGCAATTACTCCCAGAGTGACAGCCCCTCCAGCGAGCGAACCAAATCCAGCCAAACCCAACTCGGCGCCGAATAAACCTGCCAGTTTCTCAGTCTCTTCGTCGGTATCCTTTTCGAGCAAAACGCCCTGCTCAATTTGTTCTGTCTCGTTTTCTTGTTCTACCTGCGATAAATCAGCTTGCTTTGGCGATACCAGGACTGGCTTTTCATGACCGGTAAGTGATTGCGCATTGTCAGTATTGCTCAAGACGATAGGCGCATCTCCAGCAGGTGGCGCTGGCATAGATCGCTTTGTACCCTCTGATTCGGTGTGCTCGGTCATTTGGCAGACGGGACTTGTTGTTGTCCAACTGCTACTTGCGCTGATTTGAGGTGGATTTTATTTGGAATTCTGGATTTAACAAATATTACGGAGAATTTTTATTTTTCTTTTTTCTTTTTTTGAAAAATAAATATATAAAACATATTGTTATGAAATTTATTAAGAAAAGAGTGTGGTGTCTTGAAGGGTTTTACGTGGAATATTTACTAAATTTTATTTGACAATTTAATGTAATGTTCTAATTTAATACCAACGTAAATTAAAAGAAAACGCTCAGAAAGAAGTAGGCATTAATCCCAGTGACTTTTTACGGTTGATGTGTATGATTTGTTCCCACGGGCAGAGTGATCCAGCTGCAAACCTGCAAGTCTTTCACAGAGTGTTGCAGGTAGCGGCCCTGCCGAACTTCGTACCGACCATATTGAAAGGTGACGCCGGCAGCTTGTTGTTGACGGGCGTAGCCGAGCGCTGAATCCAGATTGTTCTCGTGGGGCAGGTTTAGCGGTGAGTAGTTTTTCGGGTAACCCTCGAGGTAATACCCTTTCGCAGTTTGAATGATAGTGCGCTCACCTTTCAGCCGGTTCAGGTTCAGGCGAAGATGGGTGTCGCTGGCGCCGCCGCCTGTTTGACAGGACACGATGTCGTAGCCCATCAAAATAAGCTTTGCAATTAGCCGATGAATCATTTCGCTGTCGGACAATTTATTCGATTCAAAAATGATTTGATGAGGCCATTGCTCGGGTTTTGCATCACTGAAAAAATCGTTCAGTATCACTGCGTCATGTCCCTCGGTGTCGACCTTGAGCATGAATACGCCGTGAACTTCGTGCTGTTGAAAAATGGTTTGCAGCCGAAGGCAGGGTACAGCCTGAATCACCAGAACATCTTGTTGAGCCAGGCCAGTCTTCGCGAGGAGTTTTTCAACAGTTGGGTGAGGTGCGCCGATTGAATTGCAGCCGCGAAGCCAGTTGGGCAGTTTGTGTTTCGCCAGCATTTGAGGTGGTATGAAATAGACATTCACCGTACCTTCCACATTGGAGATGGCCGCGTTGATTTTTTTACAGCCCGGGCGGTTAGGCAAGCGATCAATGTAAAGTGATATGGGGTCGATCGACAGGCCCCGCGTGTCAGGCCCAGCAGCCTGAATCAGGGTGTTGAAGTCGGAGGTACCAATTTCAATGAAGTCCAGGAACATAATGTTTTCAGTCAGATTTCAGTAAAAAATCATGCAAATAGACGGAATTGGTCGATATTTGACGAGTCAGGTTTTCAGTGTAATCAAGCTGGAACAACTCATGTACTTGTTGCTCGCATTGTGTGTGCTTTTAATCCAAGCGGAGTCTGCGTGGGCCAAGCCACATCCCAAAGCACTTTACACCCACAGCGCGGCAGAGGGAGTATTCAGGGTTTTTTATACCACCGAAGGCAAACATGCTGTTCCAGCAGATGACAAGGACGGTAACGATGTTCCTGATCGAGTGGACGATATTCTCATGCAGCTAAAGGCGGCAGATTGGTTTTATCAAACCCAACTGAATTTGATTCCACCTTTGAAGCATTCAAGGTACGCCCAAAGCGATGGAATCGAAGTGCATATTCAGCACTTTGACCAGGGCACAGGCCTTGCCTTCGATGAACCCACCAAACCCAACTGGTATGAAGGTCAGTCCTCTTCTGCCCTTACTTTGAAAATCAAGATTGGTGCACAGGTGGACCCTCGTGTTAGCACCACGCCTGCACATGAACTTTTTCATGTGTACCAATACGCCTATTCGCCCTTTAAAACCAAGTGGTTCACCGAGGGCATGGCCAGGTGGCTGGAGGAGCCTTTTTCCCGTCAAACTGGTTTTGCGGTGCCTCCATCGCCGTCCTCTTGCCGGGAGTTGACTGGCAT
Source organism: Limnobacter sp. G6BE5S (assembly GCF_058448965.1). NCBI lineage: Bacteria > Pseudomonadati > Pseudomonadota > Betaproteobacteria > Burkholderiales > Burkholderiaceae > Limnobacter > Limnobacter sp. G6BE5S. Next base: position 234,115 of record NZ_JBZFLM010000003.1, on the reverse strand, counting down.
GGCTTACAACGCGAATGGCTTTTTTGCCCGACTTGCAGAGCGACAAGTGAAGGGCGTTGATCAGGCCGCCATTTCAAACGAATATCGCCAGTTTGTGTACTCAGATGGCAGCCCGGTGATCAGAAACCGATTGGTTTCCAGGTTTCGACCAGTTAAAACATGGCTGGAACGTGCGGCTGAATTGGGAGCGAAGGAATCGCACAGGCTTGGTGTTGTTGAAGGCAGGTGGCCAGAGTCCCTTCAACGCAGCGCTCAATTTGACTTAACGCTGTGTGAGGTCTTGACGAAACCCTGAAATAAACATAGAATTCCGCTTCTTTGTCGGGGCATAGCGCAGTCTGGTAGCGCATCTGGTTTGGGACCAGAGGGTCGAGGGTTCGAATCCTTCTGCCCCGACCACCGAATTTAAAGGATGTTCTATCCTTGTCCAGTGGGTTGTTTCTACCCATTCGCGTGTGCGAGTTACAATGCAAATTCTGCCCGTAGCTCAGTTGGATAGAGCATCGGCCTTCTAAGCCGAGGGTCGGGGGTTCGAACCCCTCCGGGCAGGCCAAGAATTTAGTACCGGTTTACGGTGGCGGTGTTAGCTCAGTTGGTAGAGCAATGGATTGTGATTCCATGGGTCGTGGGTTCGAGCCCCATACATCGCCCCAAATAAAACAAGGACTTAGCGTGAGTGATCCGCTAGGTCCTTTTTGTTTTGGCCTCATAGAACCAGACCATGTTCAATGTAGAAACCCACGTACTGTGGTATTTTGGGTTCTATCTTTTTGAGAACCAAGGTCGAATGAATCAGCACACCAACAGCCACAGCATCGTAATCGGTTACATCCTCTGGATTTTTGGATTCATGGGAGCACACCGTTTTTATTATGGTCGCCCCATATCCGGCATCATCTGGTTTTTCACCTTGGGCTTGTTCCTGATCGGCTGGATCGTGGATTTGTTCTTGATTCCAGGCATGGACAAAAGCGCCGATCGCCGTTTTTTAACGGGTCCGATCAACTACAACATTGCGTGGGTGCTGCTGACATTCTTGGGCGTGTTTGGCATTCATCGCTTTTATCAGCGCAAATGGATCACAGGTTTGATTTACCTGCTTACAGTGGGTTTGTTTGGTATTGGCGTTATTTATGACTGGTGCACATTGAACGACCAAATCGATGAGCTGCACCGTGATGGTCAGTTGAATTAAAGCAGTCCTGTTTCACTGGAAGCCCTATGGGCTTTCAAACATTTAGTAAGACCACACAGCCTTTATTTCAGGCTGTTTTCAACGGCCTTGTAGGCTTCAACAAATCGTGACGGCTGCTTTTTCGGCCTTCCGGTTTTCATATCAATGCAAACCCATTGGGTATGGCCAAGCATCACTGTGGCTTGGTCGCTTTCACGCACAAATTGATATTGGCGGGTCATGTCGGCTTTGCCTTCGTTGTGGCTGATCCAGGTGGCCACCCAAAGTACATCGCCCGCGAAGGTTGGTCGTTTGTATTCCAGGTGGTGTTGGCGCGCCACGCAGCCATAGCCCAATTCAACAAAGTCTTGAAAGGTCAGCCCAAGCTGCCGTGAATGCAAGGCTGCAATGGCCTGCATCCAAACCAGGTAAATGGTGTTGTTGGTGTGCTCGAATTCATCAAGATGTTCAGGCTGTACCGTGAGTGTGGCGACAAACTGCGGAGGGCAGTTCCATGCTGTGGGTGGCGTGTCGGCCACTGCAATCGCTTGAAGGTCGCTTTGCTTGAAAATGTTGGAGTTGTTCACCGAGATGGCCTTACTTTTTTCCAAATCGTTCTTTTGGCAGTTTTTGCACCGCCACGAGTGATCGATTGATGTGCTCACCCAAAATTTGCGTGGCCAGCTCGCTGTTCCGATTCAGTGTGGCTGTCAAAATTTCTTCGTGTTCGGAATGCACATCGCGGGGAATGGGTTTTTCAGAAAGAATCAGCCTGCGATAACGCTCGGATTGCATGTACAGCAAATGTTGAAACTGTTTTAGCCAGCGCGATGGACAGGCTGAAATCAGCGTGTCGTGAAACAGGCGGTTTTTGCGTTCCCATTCGCTGCGGGTTTCAACGGTTTCCTCGTCAAGGCGTGATTCTGCCCGGCTTAGCATATGGAACGCACCCATTACCTCGGCTTCCCACTGGTCATCGCCCAGTGCAATGGCTTGCCGCAGTGCTTCAGTTTCAATCATGACGCGGGTGCGGGTAATGTCTTGAAAATCTTCCGCAGACATGGGGGCCACGGTAAAGCCTCGGTGCCCCTGCGCCACCACCAGTCCGTCATTCAGCAGCAGTTGCAAGGCTTCCCGCAAGGTCCCTGCACCCACGTCGTAATCACTTTTCAGGTGCTCTACGCGCAATTTGGTGCCGGGTCGGTGCACGCCTTCAATGATGTCATTGCGCAGTTTGCGGTAGGCGGTTTCGGCCAGGGTCAGGCTTTCCCCACTGGTGACGCTGCCCGGCAATGAGACCACTTCATTCATACACACTCCAAAAAAATTCTCTCTGTGTCGCCATTGTAGTCGAGTTGCGGTGCTAATCAACATTTTCGATTAAAAATAAAATTCTCGAGAAAATATATTGACGTCGAGAAAAATTAGTTTTATCGTTTGTTCATGGTTTAATCGACTGGCAAGGAAGAGTGCAATGAAAGAGGTTTTAAACTTCATCAACGGGGAGTTTGTTGCGACGGGAAACACATTTCCCAAACATTCACCCGTGAACAACGCCGTGATTGCGCAGGTGCATGAAGCAAGTCGCGCACAGGTAAATGATGCGGTGGCTGCAGCCAAGGCTGCCTTGAAAGGCCCGTGGGGCAAAATGACTGTGGCCGACCGGGTGCAAATGCTGTACGCCGTGGCCGATGAAATCAATCGCCGCTTCGACGACTTTTTGCAGGCTGAGGTGGCCGACACCGGCAAGCCAGTGAGCCTTGCCAGTCACATTGACATTCCCCGTGGTGCTGCCAACTTCAAAGTGTTTGCGGACACCATCAAGAACGTACCCACTGAATGCTTCGAGATGTCTACCCCCGATGGGCGCGGTGCACTGAACTATTCCATTCGTCGCCCGGTGGGTGTGGTGGGCGTGATTTGCCCCTGGAACCTGCCTTTGCTGTTAATGACATGGAAAGTCGGCCCTGCACTGGCCTGTGGCAACACCGTGGTGGTGAAGCCTTCCGAGGAAACGCCGCAGACTGCCGCCTTGTTGGGCGAAGTCATGAACAAAGTGGGCGTGCCACCTGGTGTGTACAACGTGGTGCACGGCTTTGGCCCCGATTCAGCGGGTGAATTTGTAACGACTCACCCTGATGTGAACGCAATCACCTTCACCGGCGAAACACGCACCGGTGCCGCCATCATGAAAGCAGCCGCGCAAGGCGCACGCCCCGTGAGCCTGGAAATGGGTGGCAAGAATGCAGCCATTGTGTTTGCAGACTGCGATTTTGAGGCGGCCATTGAGGGCACCATGCGCTCGGTGTTTGCCAACAGCGGACAGGTGTGTTTGGGCACCGAGCGGGTGTATGTAGAGCGCCCGATTTTCGACAAATTTGTGGCTGCCATGAAGAAGGGTGCAGAAAGCCTGAAACCCGGTTTGCCCGAAAACAAAGACACAGGCATTGGCCCTGTGATTTCTCAAGAACACCGTGAAAAAGTATTGAGCTATTACCGCAAGGCAGTAGAGCAGGGTGCCACCGTGGTGACGGGTGGCGGTGCAATCGAGATGCCCGGTGATTTGAACAACGGTGCCTGGGTGCAGCCCACCATCTGGACCGGTCTGGATGACGATGCGGCTGTGTGTGTGGAGGAAATTTTTGGACCTTGCTGCCACATCGCGCCATTTGATTCGGAAGACGAGGTAGTTGCCCGCGCCAACAACAATGTGTACGGCCTTTCCACCGCGGTGTGGACACAAAACCTTGCCAAAGCGCATCGCGTAGCGGCTTGCATCGAAGTGGGCCTGACGTGGGTGAACAGCTGGTTCTTGCGTGATTTGCGCACGCCGTTTGGTGGTGCCAAGCAATCGGGCATTGGCCGGGAAGGGGGTGTGCACTCGCTGGAGTTTTACACCGAACTGAAAAACATTTGCGTGAAGCTGTAAGGAGGCCACGATGAACGCACCTGCTTCACCTGAAATTGGATTGAGCATCGAGGCCAATGGCCTTCAAACGAATTATCACGATCAAGGCCAGGGCACGAACCTGATGTTGATTCATGGTTCTGGACCCGGCGTGTCGGCTTGGGCGAACTGGCGCTTGGTGATACCCGGTTTTGCAAAACAATTCCGTGTAGTGGCCCCCGACATGGTGGGCTTCGGTTTCACTGAGCGCCGCCAAGGCTACCAATACAACCTGGACAACTGGGTGGCCCACGCTGTGGGCGTGATGGACGCATTGAACATTGAGCAAACGGATTTGATCGGCAATTCCTTTGGTGGTGCGGTTGCACTGGCATTGGCCATTCGCCACCCCGAGCGTGTGCGCAAACTGGTGTTGATGGGCAGTGTGGGTGTGCCATTCCCCATCACTGAAGGGTTGGATGCAGTGTGGGGTTATCAGCCATCGTTTGAGAGCATGCGCAGCATCATGGACTACTTTGCCTACGACCGCAGCCTGGTCAATGATGAGCTGGCCCAACTGCGCTATCAGGCCAGCATTCGCCCGGGCTTTCAGGAAAGTTTCTCGGCCATGTTTCCCGCACCACGCCAACGCTGGGTAGACGCGATGGCCAGCCATGAAACCGACATTCGTGCATTGAAGAAAAGCACATTGATTGTGCATGGCCGGGATGACCAGGTGATCCCCTTGAGCACCTCGCTGTGCCTGCACGAAATGATTGTGGATTCGCAACTGCATGTGTATGGCAAGTGCGGCCACTGGACCCAGATTGAACACGCCGTGCGCTTTGAGCGTTTGGTGACTGACTTCCTGCAAGAGGCATAAAGCAAATGGACGCAACTCAGATTCGCGATTTGGGCGATGAACTTTACAACGCACTGACCCAACGCCACACCATTGCACCGCTGACCAGCCGTGGTTTCGATATCACGATTGAAGACGCGTACCACATTCAGCAACGCATGATTGCGCGGCGCCTGGACAATGGCGAGCATGTGATTGGTAAAAAAATTGGTGTCACCAGCGCAGCAGTGATGAACATGCTCAATGTGCACCAACCCGACTTTGGCTATTTGCTCAACGGCATGGTTTACAACGAGGGCGAAGCCATTGAAGCGGCCAGCCTGATTCAACCACGCGCCGAAGGCGAAATTGCCTTTTTGATGAAGCGCGACCTGATGGGCCCCGGTGTGACAGCAGCCGATGTATTGGCGGCCACCGAGGGTGTGATGGCCTGCTTCGAGATTGTGGACTCGCGCATTGCCGACTGGAAAATCAAAATTCAGGACACCGTGGCGGACAACGCCTCGTGTGGCGCAATTGTGTTGGGCGACCGTGTGGTCGACCCCCGCAAAGTAGACCTGTTTACCTGCGGCATGGTGTTGCAAAAGAACGGCGATATTGTGGGCACTGGTGCAGGTGCCGCCGCCTTGGGTCACCCCGTGAATGCCATCGTGTGGCTGACCAACACACTGGGTCGTTTGGGCATTGGCCTGAAGGCTGGCGAAATCATTCTGTCAGGTTCACTGGCAGCACTCATTCCCGTGAAGGCAGGCGATTCGCTGCAGATGTCGATTGGCGGCATTGGCAACTGCTCTGTTCGCTTCGCCTAAGTTACAACGCAAAAGGCAAAAGGAATTCAATCATGAAAAAAATCAAATGTGCATTGATCGGTCCTGGCAACATTGGCACCGATCTCTTGATGAAACTGAAGCGCAGCAGCGTGCTGGAGCCGGTGTGGATGGTGGGCATTGACCCTGAATCCGATGGCTTGAAACGTGCGCGTGAAATGGGCATTAAAACCACCGCAGAAGGAGTGGATGGTTTGTTGCCCCATGTGGAAGCCGACGGTGTGCAAATTGCATTCGATGCGACCAGTGCATATGTGCATGCAGAGAACAGCCGCAAGCTGAATGAGCTGGGTGTGTTGATGATCGACTTGACGCCTGCGGCTGTTGGGCCTTTCTGCGTGCCCCCGGTGAATTTGAAAGAACACGTGGGCAAGCGTGAAATGAACGTGAACATGGTGACGTGCGGTGGCCAGGCCACCATTCCCATGGTGTATGCCGTGTCGCGCGTTCAACCCGTGAGCTACGGTGAAATTGTGGCCACGGTTTCATCGAAATCGGTTGGTCCTGGCACTCGCAAGAATATTGATGAATTTACACGCACCACAGCCGGTGCTGTGGAAAAAGTGGGCGGTGCCAAAAAGGGCAAAGCCATCATCATCATCAACCCGGCCGAACCACCTTTGATCATGCGCGACACCGTGCATTGTCTGGTCGAAGGCACGCCCGATCAGGAAGCAATTACCAAGTCGGTTCACGACATGATCAAGGAAGTGCAGAAGTACGTACCTGGCTACACGCTGGTGAACGGCCCTGTGTTTGATGGCAACCGTGTGTCGGTGTTCATGCAGGTGGAAGGCCTGGGGGATTACCTGCCCAAGTACGCCGGCAATCTGGACATTATGACCGCCGCAGCGGCCCGCACTGCCGAGATGTTTGCCGAAGAAATTCTCAGCGGCAAGCTGACCCTTGAACCCACCGTGAGCGCCTAAGGAGAACCCCCATGAACTTGAAAGGAACTGAAATCAAAGTGCATGACATGACGCTTCGCGATGGCATGCACCCCAAGCGCCACTTGATGAGCCTGGAACAAATGCTGAGCATTTCCAAAGGTCTGGATGAAGCGGGTGTGCCACTGATTGAAGTAACCCATGGCGATGGCTTGGGTGGTTCATCGGTGAACTACGGCTTTCCTGCGCACAGCGATGAAGAATATTTGAGCACCGTGATTCCTGCGATGAAGCAGGCCAAGGTGTCAGCCTTGTTGTTACCCGGCATTGGCACTGTGGACCATTTGAAAATGGCGAAAGATTTGGGCGTGCACACCATACGTGTTGCCACGCACTGTACCGAAGCCGATGTGAGCGAACAGCACATTACCTATGCCCGCAAACTGGACATGGACACGGTGGGCTTCTTGATGATGGCCCACATGGCCAGCCCCGAGAAGTTGATTGAGCAGGCCAGGCTGATGGAAGGCTATGGTGCGAATTGTATTTATGTGACGGATTCCGCAGGCTACATGTTGCCTGATGAGGTGTACGCAAAAATCAGCGCAGTGCGCGACGCACTAAAGCCGGAAACTGAAATTGGTTTTCATGGTCACCACAATTTGTCGATGGGTGTGTCCAACTCGATTGAGGCCATTCGTGGCGGTGCTCGCCGCATTGATGCAGCCGCCGCAGGTTTGGGCGCAGGCGCGGGCAACACACCCATGGAAGTACTGGTGGCGGTGTGCGAGCGCATGGGTATTCAAACCGGTGTGGACGTGTTCAAGATTTCCGATGTGGCCGAAGACCTGGTGGTGCCCATCATGGACCACCCCATTCGAATTGATCGCGACTCCATGACCCTGGGTTATGCCGGTGTGTATTCCAGCTTCCTGTTGTTCGCCAAACGCGCCGAGAAAAAGTACGGCATCAGTGCCCGTGAAATTCTGGTGGAGCTGGGCCGACGCGGCATGGTGGGTGGCCAGGAAGACATGATTGAAGACACTGCCATCACCATGGCCCGTGCAAGGAGCGCCGCATGAAACTGGACAAGAAAACAATTTCTGCACTGGCCGAGCATTTGGAAAGTGCCGAACTGAATGCACGCGATGTGGTGAAGATTACCGATGATCACCCCGACATGGACTGGGACGATGCCTATGCCATTCAGGATGAAATTCGTGCCCGCAAAGAACGCCGCGGTGTGCGCATTGTGGGTTTGAAAGCAGGTTTGACTTCGCACTCGAAGATGAAACAGATGGGTGTGGACACGCCGGTGTTTGGTTTTCTGGCCGATTACTTCAGCGTGCCTGAAGGGTCAGCTGTGAAAGTGAGTGAGCTGATTCACCCCAAGGTAGAACCTGAAATTGCATTCGTAACCAAGGCTGATTTGCGCGGCCCGGGCTGCAACATTGCCACTGTGTTGGCGGCCACTGATTTTGTGATGCCCGCCATTGAAGTGATTGACTCGCGTTACCGCGATTTCAAATTCGATTTGAAAAGTGTGATCGCCGACAACACGTCTGCTTCACGTTTTGTGGTGGGCGGCACCATGAAACCAGTCGATGGCATGGACCTGAAAACCACCGGCATTGTGCTGGAAAAAAATGGTGTGCCTGTGGCTTTTGGCGCAGGCGCCGCCGTGGTGGGACACCCTGCTGCAGCCATTGCCATGTTGGCCAACGAGCTGGCCAAGCGCGATCAGTTTGTGCCCGCAGGTTCGCTGATTTTGTCGGGTGGCATTACCGAGGCTGTTGCCGTGGAAACCGGCGACAACGTGACCTTGCATGTGCAGGGCCTGGGCCAGGTTGGCCTGCGTTTTGAGTAAGGGAGCAAACCATGCCATTTGCACAAATCAATTTGATTGAAGGCCGCACGGAAGACCAAAAACGCGCGGTGATTGAGAAGGTGACCCAGGCCTTGGTTGAGGCGGTGGGTGCACCCGTTGAAACAGTTCGGGTCCAGATCATTGAAGTGCCCAGCACCAACTGGGGAATTGCAGGCGTGTCGGCAAAAGACCGGGGACGCTAATTAAAAGCCGCACATAAAAACCAGGCGGCTTTCATTTGCCAAACAGAGAAGGCAGGAGACATTGTGAATATTCAGTATTCAGGGGCGCCTTTGCGCCTAAAAAAATCAACAATCGGCTTGGCGATCTTGGCTTTGACCGGTACGGCATTGCTGAACGCCTGCGCCGAAAGCGCAGAGCAGGTTTCGGTTGGTGCCGTGCAGCAAGTCACCAAAACAGTTGAGCGTTACGAGGTTATTCAAACCCTGAGTGCTCAAGGCAAAACAGTGCTGGGTGGTACGCAAACAGGCGTGGTGACTGTGTCAACAGACGGGGGTAGTTCGTGGCTCCGTCAGCGGGTATCCAGCACGGCATCTTTCATTGATTCTGCATTCTGCCCGGATGGCAGCGCAGCCATGCTGGATGTGTACAACACCGTGTGGACATCCTCCGGTGATTTCAAAGACTGGTTACCCAGCAAGTTCGACAAACCTTCCAGCCCGGTTGCCATTGAATGTCACAGCAGTGGTTTGTGGGTTGTTGGCTCAGGCTCTAATTTGATCAATTCCACCGATCAGGGCAAAACCTGGCGCGTGGTCAGCTTTGACGAAGATGCGCAGTTCACCGCACTGACTTTCACCAGCGACACACACGGCATTGCCTTTGGCGAGTTCGGCATGTTGGCCTTCACCAATGATGGCGGGCAGACCTGGCAACGTGGTGAACCGATTGCCGGCGATTTCTACACCTACGACACCTTGTTCACCGATGCCAACACTGGTTATGCCACTGGCCTGGCCGGGCAGGTTCTGAGCACGATCGACGGTGGAACAAGCTGGGTTCGCATGGGCAACACGACAGAGGCACCTTTGTACCGCCTGTTCATGCATGCCGGTGCTCCGCATGGTGTGGGTGCCAACGGTACGCTCGCCCGCCTTGAGGGCGATCAGTGGGTACGCGTTGCTTACGACAGCCCGGTGTTGTCTTTCCTGGGTGCTGCGGTATCGGGTAGCCAATCCATTGTGGTGGGCGGTCCTGGTGGCTTGCTTCGCACCGTTCAAAGTTCCAATTCCAGTCAGGCGGACCCATCATGATCAAGTCATTCGCCGATCGTATGATCGCTCAAATTATTCGTGCTGAAGAATGGTTGTTTGCCAACCCGAAAATTGTGCTCAGCATGATCATGCTGGTCACCGTGGGATTTGCTGCCGCTATTCCCCAGTTGAAGGTGTATTCCGATTTCTCGGACCTGCTGCCACAAAACCACCCTTACATCAAAACCTACAACCAGCTGAAAGAGAATTTCGGCGGGGCCAATATGGTGGTGATGGCGGTGGAAGTGAAAGAAGGCACGATTTTCAACAACGACACTTTGAAGTTGATTGAAAAGGCCACGCAGGGTGTGGACAACCTGCCGAGTGTGAACCACAACCTGGTGAGCAGCCTGACCCACCGTTCTTCCAGAAAAATTTATCTGGATGAAACCGGTGCGTTTCTTTCCGATACTTTTTACGACAGCAACAAGGGTGAGCTCAGCGACGCCCAACTGGCGCAGTTGCAAAAGGATGTCACTGCCAACCCAACCATTTATGGTTTGCTGGTGTCGCCCGACATGAAGGCTGCCTTAATTAAAGCGCAGTTGAACGAAGGCGATATTGATTACGAAAAAACATTCGGTGCGCTGATGCAATTGCGCACTGAATTGACTGATGACAAACACAACCTTTACACCACTGGTAACCCGGTGTTGACAGGCTGGGTGTACACCTACCTTGATCAACTTGTGGCCATCATGGCTTACACGCTGGCCTTGCTCACCTTGTTGTTGATCGTGTACTTCCGCCGTTTCTATGGCATTGCTTTGCCGCTGTTGGGCATTGCCTTGTCATCCATTTGGGGCTTGGGTTTCATGGCCATGGTGGGCATCAACCTTGAGCCCCTGTCCTTGCCGATTCCTTTTCTGATTGCGGCGCGTGCCACCTCGCACGGTGTGCAGTTGGTGGTGCGTTATTACGAAGAACTGGCGATTGTAAAGAATGGCAAGAAGGCTGCACGCAATGCATTGGAGGCCCTGTTCCGCCCCGGTTCGCTGGCCATTATTGTGGACGCGTTAGGTATTGCTGTGTTGGTGTTGGGCGCTGCGCCATTCAATTACAAGTTGGGTATTGCAGCCGGTTTTTGGGGTTTCTCGGTTATTTTCACTGTGCACTTCATGGTGCCGCTGGCACTGACTGTGTTGCCACAGCCCAAGAATACCAAGAACGAAAACCAGGGCATTCGTGATGCCCTGGGCAGCATCACCAGCAAAACCGTGGCGCGTTTCAATGGCGCACTCACCGTGCTGATCGCCACAGTGGCTTTCTCGGCGGTGGGTTTCTATTACGTGAAAGACGTGCAGATGGGCGAATCGGAACCCGGTTCACCCATTTTGAATCGCGATCACGATTACAACCTGGGCACTAAAGCGATCAATGATTTGTTCCCCGGTTCCGAGGAATTGCATGTGCTGGCCCGCACGGCAGAGAAGGGCGGTATCAAGCGCCCTGAGGTAATGGCCGCCATTGAAAAGTTTCAGGCGCACATGTTGAGCGACCCTGAGCTGGGTGGCACCAAGGCGATTCCCGGTGTGGTGCGTGTGGTGAACAGGTTGCTGCACAACGACGATCCCCGTTGGGCACAGTTGCCCGACAACGAATCGGAAGTGGGTGGCTTGATGTTCGCCTACCAGGTGTCCAGCCCGATTCCTGGTGCGCTGAAAGAGTTTGTAACACCCGATGAAAACGAAGCCAACATGGTCTTTTATTACAAAGACCACAAGGCCAGCACCATTAACCGAGTGGTGGCTTTGGCTGAAGAAGGCAAGCGCATTGCCGAAGCTGAAGTACCCGGCCTGACCATTGAACTGGGTGGCGGCATCATCGGTGTAACAGCTGCGGCCAATCAGGCTTTGCACACCGATCACATGATCATCATTCCTGCGGTGATGTTGATGGCCTTCACTTTGGTGATGCTGTATTACCGCTCGGTGCATGCGGGTTGGTTGATGATCATGCCCATGCTGTTCGCCACCTTGATGACGTATGCCTACATGGGTGCATTCGGTATCGGTATCAGCGTGAACACCGTGCCTGTGATCGCAGTGGGTGTCGGCGTGGGCATCGACTACGCCGTGTATTTCATGGACCGCATTCGTGAAGAAATGCACACCGTCAAGAACATCAAACAAGCCGTGATCAATGCGGTGGCCTCCACTGGATATGCCGTCAGTTTCACGGCCGCCACTTTGATTGCCGGTGTGGTGTTGTGGATTTTCATGTCTGATCTCCGATTCCAGTCGGATGCCGCCGTGCTGCTGAGTTTCATGCTGATTGTGAATGCCATTGCCGCCATGTTGATTGTGCCGGCCTGGTGTGTGGTGTTCAAACCGAAGTTTGTGATGGGTGAAGTGCAGGAAGAAAAAGTACAAGCCGCTAATTTGAAACTGGCGAAAGCCGCCTGAATAAATAACAAGCAGTACAACAGCAACAAAGGAGAAGGGGCAACATGAACAAGATGAGACAAAAACCCGCTCTGCACCGCGCAGTGTTGGCAGCCGCCGTTTTCGGCCTGCTCCACGGCACTGCAAATGCAGCAACGTTTGAAGGCGAAGATTATGAAGTGGACATGTTTTACGAGAATCACTCTGTGTATCGCGGTGAGGACAACACAGGCGAGTCTGTGGGCATGGCCAAGTTCAGGAACACACTGATTGCTGAAGGTCGGAAAACCGGTAAGAACGGATGGCGCTACAACGGTACATTTCGAGGCACCTACGATGGTGTGTATGACCTGAACAAAGATCAGTTTGGCAAGACTGCTGGCGGTGCAATTCAGATTGAAAGCTTTGGTCAGCCTGGTGGTTCTGTTCCGCACGGTGGTGGTGCACCCTTGTTTGGAGCCCCTGCCGGTTCGTATCCCAACAATCCCAACGAGGGATTTCGGGTGTTGGGTGACCGTTGGCACAGCACCGATGGTGGTGTTGCTTTTGGTGTGCCTGTGCGCCCCTGTGATTACGATTCACGTGGTTGCGTGGATTTTGGTGGTTATGGTGACCTGACCTTGAATGAACTGCGTCACCCGGAATTCAACAGCCGGCTCGATTTCATTCGTGAAGCCTACGCCACCAATACTTTTCCCCTGAAAGACGGCACCGACCTTTTTGTGAAAGTAGGCAAACAGCAAGTGGTGTGGGGTCGTACTGATTTATTCCGTGTGCTTGATGTGATCAACCCCGTTGATTTTTCCCGTAACAACATTTACGACGAGCTGGAAGACATTCGCATTCCCATGTGGATTGCGCAGGCCGAATGGCGCTTGGGTCCTTCAGAAACCATGCAGGATCGAAACCTGCAGGTGGTGTGGAACTTCGATAAGTTTCGCCCGAATAACCTGGGTCAGTGTGGCCAACCCAACGTGATTCTGGATGCAGGCTGTCTGTTCCGTGGTTTGAAGAACCTGTGGGACAACGGTGGCACCGTGTCTAACTTCCTTCCAGGCGCTGATGGACGCCAATCGATTGCAGCCAACTTCGGTCCAGGCCAAATTGGTATTCGGGATGTTTACTTGCCTGACTGGAAACTGGACAACACGCAATTGGGTATCAAGTACGAAGGCATTACAGCCGATGGCTTGGGCTTTTCTCTGAATGCGCTCACTTACCGTTCACAATTACCTTCACTGCGGGGGATCACCAGTGGTGCCACCAACGTGGGCACGGGTGCGCCGCAGGGACCTGACAACACACATTTGATCGCCTTTGATTTTGTGTACCCGCGTGTGAACCTGGTGGGTGGTTCCCTGGACTTTCAAGTTGAAGCCGCTGCTGCCGCTGTGCGGGTAGAAGCTGCGTTGACTGAAGGTGAGGAATTTGCCAACACACTGCGCCCTCAGTTGTATTCCGAGAACAATGTGTTCCGCGCTGTGGTAGGTGTGGATCGCCCAACGTTCATCGACTGGATCAACCCGCGCATCGCTACCTTGATTTCAGGTCAATTGTTTGTGCAGCATATTTTTGATCATGAAGTTGAGCAGCGCCCACTGGGTATTGCAGGCATGCCTGATTGGGAAACCAATGCCATCGGCACTTTGTTGGTGAAGGGTTTTTTGCAAAATGGTCGCGTCAGCCCAACATTGATTCTGGCGCACGACTTCAAAGCCGAAGCCACTGCCATTGCGCCTTCAGTGGAATGGCTGTACAGCGACAACCTGAAGTTTGTGTTTGGTGCCAACTTCAAAGTGGGCGAAAACGACAAATACAAGTTTGACGATTGCCGCTCTTGCAACCCCTATCCCGGCGTTACTGGCCCACCCGGGTCCATGTCAGGCTCAGCAGGTTTGGGCGGTTTTGAACCACTTGGCCGATTCCGCGCAGGCCCAATTGGCGCGGCATTCAAAGAAGACGATCTGTTTGTGCAGATGCGTTACAACTTCTAATCAGACAGGAGACACACCATGAAACTGAAAACACTCGCCATTTCGATTGCAACAGTAAGCGCCTTGGGCACTGCCCATGCAGCCACGGAAGCAGACTTGCAAAACTCATTCAATCCTTATAAGAGCGGTGTTCCTACCGTGCCCGGTTTGCAAGCTGGCGCGGTGGTGAACAAGGCCAACGTAGAGCAGTTCAAGGAGGCCTTGGACCCTGGCATGTACATGGCCGTGAAGAACGGTTGGTACGACATCAAGGTGGGCAAAACCACCAGCTTTGATGTGGACAAGTTTTATGTGGAAGCAAGCCGCAAGAATCTGGGTAAAACCAAGCTGGGTCCCAAGAATGGTGACTTGACCGGGTTTGCCGGAGGGCGGCCTTTTCTTGAAGAACCCGATCTGAAGGATTCACGCGCTGGTGAAAAGCTGGCGTGGAACTACAAGTACGGTATTAACTGGGGCGATGGCGCGGCCATTTATCCTTTCTACTGGAAGTTTCGTAACCTGCAAACAGGCCAACTGGAACGCACCATCAAGTACAACTTTCACTTCCTGAATTTCAAGCACCGCGTGCAGCACAACCCCACGCCTGAAATTTCACCGAACCCGTCTGACTTCTTCCGGGCGATTTATGTGAAGGTACTTGAGCCTCAGGATTTGAAAGACACCCAGCTGTTGATTCAGCGTTACGACGATGATCAAAAACTGGACGAAGCCAACTTGTACCTTGGTTTTCAGCGCCGTGTGCGTCGCTTGGCCACGGGTCAAACCACGGATTCATTTCTGGGTTCTGACCTGATGATTGAGGACTTTGAGGGTTACAACGGCCGTGTGTCTGACATGAGCTGGAGCTACAAAGGCACCAAGAACATTCTGATGCCTTTCTACAACCACAATGAAATGAAGCTAACCGATGAATTCAAAGAATCCGATGGATTCAAGTTCATCAATTTCACGGGGCAGGGTCAGTGTTACCCGGACATTACCTGGCAACTGCGCAAAGTGTATGTGCTGGAAGCCAAACCTGTGAGTGCATCACACCCGATTGGCAAACGCGTGATGCATGTGGATGCGCAAACTTTCGCTGTGTCGAGAACGCTGGTGTATGACCGCAAGAATGAGTTGTGGAAGAGTTGGACCATTGGCAAGAGCCACCCCGATTTCCACCACCCCATTAACAAGGGCACTGGCATTGCGATTGATGACAGCTTCAGTATGGTGGATGTGCAAAGCCAGCACTGCACCACTGGGCAGTTCAAAGGCTTGGTAGACCCCAAGTTGACTCCACCTGAAATGATGCGCGTGCAGTTTATGCGCGGTGGCAACTGATCGTTTCATCCGCTTTCCGGTAGCGTCTCGCCGGAACTGATCCTCCTCCAGGAGGCTTTAAGGCAAATTTCTGAATTTCAGGAATTTGCCTTTTTTTATCACTCCAGCGGAATGCCTTCTTTCTTCAAGCGATAGGCCAACTGGGGGCGCGTAATACCCAACACGCGTGCCGCTTGCGACAAGTTGCCTTTGGCCTGTTTCAAGGCGGTTTGCATCAGACGGCGTTCCAGTGTGTCCAGCCCCACGTTTTTGGTCAGAATTTCATGGCACAGGTCATCAATGGGCCGGTTTTCAACTGGGGCCAATTCGCCTTGCGCGTTCAGTTGTGATCTTTCCTTGCAGGGCTCAATGCGGTCATCAAAAAGATGGCAGGCCTCTACATAGCCACCATCGGGCGCAAGCACCACAGCGCGTTCAATCAGGTTTTCCAGTTCACGAATATTGCCTGGCCACTCGTAGCTCATTACCTCTTGCATGGCTTTGTCTGTGAGCCCCAAAAGCTTCTTGTTGTAGCTTGCGCAGTACTTCGTCATGAAGCGGTTGATCAGGGGCGAAATGTCAGCCTGCCGTTCGCGAAGTGGCGGAATCTTGATGGGGAAAGTATTCAATCGATAATACAAATCAATGCGGAATTTGTTTTCGCGAATGGCCTGTTGCAACTCCACATTGGTGGCCGCCACAATGCGCACATTCACTTTTTGTACGCGTTCTGAACCCAGGCGTTCGAACTCGCCGGTTTGCAGCACACGCAGCAATTTCACTTGCGTGGACAACGGCAGGTCGCCCACTTCATCCAGAAACAAGGTGCCGTGATCGGCGCGCTCGAATCGGCCCGCGCGTGGCGTGTGCGCACCGGTGTAAGCGCCTTTTTCAACACCAAACAATTCGGCTTCAATCAGCTCGTGGGGAATGGCTGCGCAGTTCACTGCCAGGAAGGGGCCTTTGGCGCGCGGGCTGTTGTCGTGCAGCCAGCGGGCAAACATTTCCTTGCCCACGCCGGTTTCGCCCAACAGCAGCACGGTGATACTGCCCTGTGCTGCGCGTTGCAGCAATTCAAAAGCTTGCATGAAGGCAGGCGACACACCCACCAGGTCGTCGTTGCTGCGGCGGCGAATCAGCGCACTGTCGAGCTTCTCCGCAGCCATGTGATATTCAATCAATTCTTCTGCAAACGCCTGGGCCTTGAAATAGTCCTCGTAGTCGGGGTCGTTCCAGGCCTCCGCGCTTTGCCCGATGATCAGGCACTGCGAATCTCCTTGGCTCATGCACTCCATTTCACGGAACAGTACCAGCTTGCCCATGAAGGCACTGGTGTAACCCGAGGCATAGCCAATCATGGTCCAGCAAGCTGGTTCATCGCCTTGGCCGTAGTCGGCAACATGGGCTTCGTCTTCCCAGGAGTTCTTCCACACAAATTCACCGTAGAAGTGTTTGGTGGACAGGTTGATTTCCATGCTGAGCTTTTCAACCTGCACCATGCCTTCAAGCGTATGCAGTTGGGGGCCCAGCATGAAGGCTTCCTCGACCGAGCTTCCGGCGCGCCTGTGCTTCAGGGCCACCTGACCATCGCGGATGCCCGAGGCAAAGCCAAGCCGCACCAAAAGGCCGCGTGCGCGCTTCAAACCCAGGGTTTCAAACAGTTCTTTGCGCAAGGCGCCCAGGGCGCGCGCGTGCATCAACAGCATGCGTTGCTCATCCAGCCAAATGTGGCCAGAGGGCAGGTTGAATTTCAACAGGGATTGCAGGTCGGTCACAGTATTCATGTCTCCATGTGCCTCTGGGTTTTTTTCTTTTGATTATGCCTTGTTTTTGAAACAAAAAATGTAAAAAAGCCCAAGCGGGGAAGCGACCCCGTTTGAGCTTTCAAGGGCCGCACGAATGGCCCGCCAGAAGCAGGGTGTTGCTTAAGTGAATACGCCCAAAAAGTTCTCGTTGAGCTTTCTGTCGTGGTAAAAAATCGCCCGACCCAGATCGTCGCTGGTCCAGGTGATGATCGGCTTGTCGGGGTAGTGAATATACCCACCGGCAAACACCTCGTTGCGGTTGCCCGAGGGGTCAAAGAAGTAAATGGTTTCACCGCGGGTAATGCCGTGGCGTGTGGGGCCCAAATCCAGCGACACTTTCTTTTTGGAAATAATGTCGGCTGCTCTCAGTACTTCACCCCAGTTGTCCAGAATAAAGGATGCGTGGTGGAACGCACCTTTCATGGGTTGGCGAATGAAGGCCACATCGTGTGGCTTGGTTGAACAACTCAGGAACACACTGATGCGGAAGTCATGGTTGTCTTCAGCCACCACCTGTTCGGTGATGTCAAAGCCCAGCACCTCAGTGAACAACTTCACCACACCATCCAGGTCATCGCCGTACAACAGGCAGTGGTCAAAGCGTGAGGGCGCCATGCCTTTCAAACCATCGGGCCAGGGGTCTGGGTTCACCAGCGGCAGGCAGTTGCCTACCTTGTTTTTTTCAGCCAGCAATTCCATGGTGTGGCCGGTGGTGGTGGTGAAGCGGAAGCGCTCTCCGGTTTCAAGATGTTCGCCTGCTGCAATCCAGCAGCAGTCCGTGGCCAGTCCACTTTCAGTTACTTTTTTAGACAAGTCTTTCAAGGTGTCTACGCTGTCCACGCGCCAACCCATGTAATCCATGCCAGCGGCATCGGCTTCGCGCAGTACCACGCTGTGGTGGTCATGTTCGTCCCATGCTTTCAAATACACGCGGCCCTGTTTGTCGCGCCCGGTTTCAAGCAGGCCCAGCACATCGGTGTAATGCTTCACGGCTGGTTCCAAATCCAGTACCCGAAGCGCCACGTGGCTTGGCCTTAAAACGCCCTTCATTGCCATGTTGATCTCCTTATCCCTATGGTTTTATTGCTATGTGTGCATGGGTTGCTTGGCAAAATGCTTCGCAATGCACTTTTCCATTTTTCCGAGGGCCGACAGTTCAATGTCGGTCAACGGAAAACATCGGCAGGCCAACACCACGCCCTGGGCTTGTTCTTCGGCGGTCACATGCTGCCGACTCATTTTCAGGGTGTGATATTCGCCCGATTCAATTCGGACACGACACACGCCGCATCCGCCTCCACGGCACCCCACCGGGATGCCTTTGCGGTTCAGTTGTTCCATGCCTTTCAGCAAGTTGTCTTCTGGTCCGCAGGTGTACTCTTCCTTGGTGTTTTGAATGGCCACGCGATGCATCTGTGTGGCCCTCCCTACACGTGTTTGAACAGCGGGCTTTTCTTGGCCAGTCCTTCTGCATCGGCCGAGGTCAGGAACCGCTCTGTGTAAATATCCCTTTCAAACAACTGGCCTTGCATCAGTGTCGAAATACATGCTTCGATCATGGGCGGTGGGCCGCACATGTAGGCTTTGTGTCCACGAAAATCATTGTTGAAGTGTGCTTTCAAAGCCTCGTGCACAAAGCCTTTTGCGCCCGTCCAGTTGTCGCCCACATCGGTATCCGACAAAGCCGGGATGTAAGTGAAGTTGGGGTGCTGTGCAGCCAGCTCCGCAAAGTGATTGTGGTAGTACAACTCGGCTTCATTGCGCGCGCCTTGCACCAAGGTGATCGGCAGCGTGCAGCCTTCATTGAACAATTCTTCAATCATGGCTTTCGGGCTGGAAAGCCCTGAGCCGCCAGCCAGGAAAATCATCGGCAAGTTGGCTGATTTGCGCGTGAAAAACCGACCCAGTGGTGCAGTAAATTCCAGCGAATCGCCCACCTTCAGTTCGTCGTGAAGCCAGGTGGTTGCGGCACCGCCTGGTACTTTTCGAATATGCAATTCCACCTGGTTGGTGCCCGGTGCATTGCCAATCGAAAACGCACGCTCGCCTTGCACACCAGGCACTTTCAGCATGATGTACTGGCCAGCCTGAAACTGAACCGGCGTATCCACTTCCAGCCAAATGCCACGAATGGTGGGGGTGAGCATGTCGGCTTTGACCACGCGCCCTGCGAAGTCTTGAAGGCCGATGAATTGTGCATCCGGGTCTTCGTCGACTTCGGCCTCGATCACCATGTCCGATTCCACCGTGGCGCAGCACGCCAGGATTTTTCGTTCATCGCGTTCGAAGTCCATCAGTGCAAACGGGGATGCTTCGCCATGCTCGAAATCGCCATCCACGACCTGCACTTTGCAGGTCGCGCACAGGCCGTGGCCACAGGCATGGGGCAGCCAGACACCCGCCCGCAAGCAGGCGTCCAGTACAGTTTGACCTTCTTCAATGTCCACCGTGGCGCCAATGGGCTCGATGGTGAGTTGATAGCTCATGCGGGCTCTCCCTTGTACTTAAGCGCAAGAGCCGGAAAGGCCCGTCAAGCCGGGGGTTGTGAAACGCAGCACTGACTTGTGGGCCAGGCCGTTTTCATCCAGCGATTTGCTCAGGTCGGGTGTGAAATCGTCACTCCCGTGTTGCCACTGAACTTTGCTCCAGTCAATTTTTGCAAAGTCGGGGTGGCTGCCATACAGCGATGGCAGCACCTCGTTCACCAAGGCCCCGAAAGGCATGGCGGGTGGCAGCGGCAGGGCCATGGGTGCGCAAAACATGAGGTGGTGCTCCCAGTTCACAAACAGCAAACGGTTGCCGTGAAAATTTTCCTCAAGATCGCGCACTTGCCCGGTGTAGCCGGGGTGCAATGAAACCAGTGCCATGTTGTTCTCCTCTTTACTTGTTGTCGTGGTGTGTCAGGTGGCGGGTGCGTCTTTGTGGTTGCGCCCCGTCCATTGCTCCCAGTTGGTCTGGTCCTGACTGCCCATGTATTCGCCGTTGTCCTGGCCTGGCACCAGGTTGTAGTACTTGAGAACGTTGTCCAAGCCTTCGCCACCGCAGTTGCCCTGGAAAATCTGGTGCACAGGCAACCAGCTTTGAACATACTTTTCCGGCTCGTTGTCGAAAATGTCCTTGCAGCCATCGGAGCAGAAGTTGTACTTCATGCCGTGGTAGGTGGAATCTCGCAGACAGGTTTTTGTGGGGTCATCGGGTTCTGTGAAAATAGTGGGAACCTGACACACCTGGCACAGCATGGGCAGGCCGGGGTTGCTCCAGCGTTTGCCTTCTTTTTGAAGGGCATCCCAGTGCTCGAAGCGTGGACGATAGTGCTTGTCGAATGTATCGGGGTACTTCTCGCTCAGCCACTTCAATTCGCTTTCTTCGGGCACCCAGGTGTGAAATGCGGCAGCGTGGCTGAAGTTGTAGAAGGTGGCCCACACTTCATGGCTCAGGCGGCTTTTTTCTTTGCTGGCCACTTCGTGGTACTTGGGCATGCGAATGCCATAGCGGCTCAGGTCTTCAAACAGTGCGCCACCGTTTTTCTCGAAGTAGGTTTCCCAGGCTTCTTGCCAGCTCATCACGCGCTTGGGCAGCATGTAGTCCATCATCATCGACACCAGCGCCAGCAGGCGGTAACCGCGCCAGAACCACTTGTCGATCCACTTCTGGACAATCTCGCGGTTGCCCGGGTCTTGTTCCAGCATGAACTTAACCACTTCCAGGCCCAGTGTCATGTGGCGCGATTCATCCGACTGCGCCGAGAAACCAAAAGTAACCGTGGCCATGTCGCCGTTGTAGGCGGCACCGCTCATGAAGGGCATGAACAGCAGGTTGGTTAATACATACTCAAAAGAAAACGAGATGGCTGTAATGAATTCGAAGGGGCCAGCCGATTGTGCATCTTCAAAGTAGCTCTTGGGCACGCTGAGGTACCACACACGGTCGTGCATGTGGCGGAAGTCATGCAGGCCGTTGAAAAACTTGTTGTAGTGGC
Organism: Limnobacter sp. G6BE5S; assembly: GCF_058448965.1. NCBI lineage: Bacteria > Pseudomonadati > Pseudomonadota > Betaproteobacteria > Burkholderiales > Burkholderiaceae > Limnobacter > Limnobacter sp. G6BE5S. Next base: position 212,873 of record NZ_JBZFLM010000003.1, on the reverse strand, counting down.
TGATGGTGTGCACTTGGGTTTGTGCATGGCGCAACTCGTCGATTGCTTGCATTTGCGAAGCGATGCGCGCACTGACACCACGCATGGAACGACCCACATGGGCATAGCCACGGTGTGCTGCATATTCCAGTGGAGAAACACCCGTGAGGAACAGCTTCAACGTGTTGATGTAACGTGCATCGGTCACATTGAACTGGCCATTGTTTTGAGCGAATGCATCAATGATGGCGTACAGTTTTTTTTCTTTTTCGCCCTGGAATTTCCAGTAGGCGTCCATGGTCAGGCGGAAGGGGTCTTCCCACTTGTCCCAATCGTGAATCTTGATGCCTTCAAACTGGTCGTACGGAAACACATCGTCCATGGCCTGGTAAGTGGTGTCCCATCCAAGGCCGCGGGTCATCATGCCGTATTTTTCTTTCAGGCCCAGTTTTTTGTTGCCTGTGTTCTTGGGTACTGCGCTCATGTCTCTACTCCTTCAAGTTGAAAATTTCCGGGGTTGGGCTTCAAGCCGCGTGGCCCCAGTACAGTTCAAATTCATCCTCTGTTTCATTGATGCTGCCCGACAGTGAAATCAGGTTTAGGTGAATTTCCTGAAGATCCCAGTCACGACCCATCAGGTCTGACACACTTTGCCGTTTCACCACCAAGCGGCCCGGTGATTCAATCTTCACCATTGCCGGGAATTCCTCCACGGTGGCTTGGGGGTTGTCTTCGCGAATGGCCTCAACAATGTTTCGGGTGTCGTCGTTCGTCACAAACGCAATGAAAACGGGCGTGGAAGTTCGCTTTTTGGTCAGATCGTTCATGCTGGGGCTCCGGGGCTTTTCAAACCAATTTTCTTGGCACGCACCAACAGTTCTTCCTTGATTTGCATGAAAGTGCTGGCGGCTTCTTCCGCAAACAGCGCGGTCATGAGGGGTTGCAAAGCGCGGGTGGTTTCCACCATCCAGATGTCGAACCAGCGGCTCAGAATTTCCTTGTTTTCTGGTGATTCATCGACGGCAGTTTTTACCGTTGAATCGACCCAGCGTTGGGTTTCTGTAAACCACTCCTGCATGAAGTTGGTACACATGGAGAAGGTTTGACCTGTAATCGGATTCAGTCGTGTTTCCAGGTGCTTGTAGAACATGGGGTAAAGCAGGCCGTCCATCACCAGGTTCTGGGCCAGAAACACTTCAAACCAGTCCTTGGTCACAAACAGGTTTTCCATGCTGCGGCGGAGTTCCTGCCATTCCGGGGTGTGCAGCCAGTGTTGCTTGCCCACTTCCAGTGAATCGCCTGTGTTGCCATCAAGCAGCAAGCCCAAACGGCTGACGTATTGCGCCAAACCAAGGCGATCCATGGTGTTGTACATGGTGGCCTGGGTCACTGCCGCACCATAGCCAAAGCTGGTGCAAAAGCAGTTGTTCATGTTGGCGCCCCATTCGTAGTGGCGCAGCGGCAGCACCGCAAAAATCAGGTGTTCTTTGTCTTTCTCGGACAGGTTGAAAAACACACCGCGCTTCTCGGCAAACTCAAACTGCTTTTCAGCGGCATCCTGCTGTTTCGCGCGGTTCATGGTGTACACACCGTAGTAATACTGGCGTGGGTCTTTGAAGCTGTACCAGTCAGCCATTTTGATGGCGCTGCGTGCCGTGTCGTACAGCTCGTACTGTGGGTCCCAAATTGGGCGATAGTGGAAGTTGGTGTCCGACTGCATGTCGAACGTGGCTTCTTGATAACGCGAAGCAGGTTTGTCTGCACCCAGCCTGCGGGCCACGTGCGAGAACGTGTTTCGCAGTTGTTTGATATTCGACGTTTTGATGTCGACTTGCATAATGTCTTCTCCTTCCTTTATTTGGTTTTTATTCGCTGACGCCGGCTTGGCCGAACTGCCATTTCAAGCGTTCGTAGTCCAGCCATGCGCATTGTTCGGCCGTTAATTCCACGGCTTTGTGCAGCTTGCAAAATTCCCGAAACTGGTCGAATTGCATGACCAGCTCTACACACAATTCGGGATCGCCGATCGAAAATTCGAATTCGATAAAGCGATCATTCAAGGTGCCGGTAACGCGCACATAACGTGGAATCGATGCCTCCAGAATTCCGTTCATCTCCGGTGGCGGGGTGTCGCTTTTGGATAATTTGACTTCTTTGATCATTTGGAACCCTCTTGCTTGATTTCCCTGTAATAGGGGGCAAGGGGTGTGCCATGCAGGCTAAGTGATTGAAAGAATGAGGATTTGAAAAAATAGAGGGGATATTCTAAGAAATTTACGGGTACTCAAAAGATGAATTGCTGCGGTGCAAGTTGATCAAATGGTGAAATGTATTACCCCTGTGAATTGCAGTCTGTGTATTCGTGGTTGAATAAACGCAATAAAAACAGACAGGAGACAGTTCAATGGGTGAGGCGCAGCGCAACAAAATTGGTCATTTGGTTCCCGAGGGCGGCTGGCGCAAAGCCGAGCGCATTCGTGTGGCACCCTTGAAGCCAGAGGAAATGAGTTTGTTCGCACGCATTGCAATTCGTGTGATCAACAAAGTGGGCAAACTCGAGGCCTCCAACCTGTTCATGATGTTGTTACGCAATTTCAGGTTGTTCAAAGCCTGGTTGGGTTTTGCCGCACGCATGATGCCTTACGGCGAAATTGATCGGCGCGACACGGAACTGGTGATATTGCGTGTGGGCTGGAATTGCCGTTGCCGCTACGAGTGGGGCCAGCATGTTGACATTGGATTGCGCACGGCCTTGTCTGAGGATGATATTGTGCAAGTGCCTTTGGGGGAAACAGCACCCAATTTCGAGCCGCGTATCAAAGCACTGATGAAGGCTTGTGATGAATTTCATCACGAGCGCATGGTATCGGTCAGCACCTGGGCTGAGTTGGAGCAGCATTACAGCCCCCGCAAATTGCTGGAAGTGTTGATGCTGATCGGCCACTATGAAATGTTGGCGGGGGTATTGAATTCAACGGGTTTGCCGCTGGATCACAAGCTGGACAAGCTGCTTGAAAAAGTTTGAGTCAACTGCTTCACCAACTTCCCTGAATTCAACTCGGGCCGTTCGCGCCACAACTTGGCCACTTGTTCAGCGCCGCCAGAAATGGTGTGGGCCAGCACAATCAATTCTTCGTTCACCGGTTTCTCAAGCTCTTTGGCCAGCAGGGCAGCAATCACTTGCACGGTGTTGAAACGCAGGCTCAGGATTTCTTGTGCAGCAGGCCCGCTTACAGCGTTGCCGCCACCGTAAAGCAAAGCCCAGGCTGATGGGTATTCTTCCAGAAACGAGAAATATGCTTCAAAGCCTCTGTGTAATTTTGTTTTCACATTGGCTTTGCCAGAAAACGCTTCTAGTATTCGGGCTTCCAGTGCACCACGGGCTCTTTTCAGGCAAGCGGTGTAAATGCCGTCTTTGGACTGAAACAGGTTGTAGATCATTGGGCGTGTAACACCGGCTGCTTCGGCAATCGCATCAATCGAGGTGGCTTGGTAGCCCAAGCGGGAAAACTCCACCTCGGCCACATCCAGCAGTTGCTTTGCGCGCACTTCACGCGGCACACGTCCGTGTTGATGGCCTTCGATTGCTGAGGGCATTTCTTTCTCCAAAGTTGAATCCGGCAATTGGTCGCCTCAGTATAAGATGAACAAATAGACTTACAGTTATGTAAGTGTAAATAAAGTTTAAATAGCGAATCCGGAGATCAAGCCATGACTATTTCTTACCGATCAAGCCTGTTGATGTGCTTGGTGATTGGCTTGTCAGCTTGTGGAGGGGATGGCGCACCTAGCACGCGCGTATCGGCTGCGCAGGTCAATAAGGCCGATGTGGCCTTTGCCCCCGAGGTGGAGCCCGATACGTTTTACCACGCCAGTGAGCAAGAATTGCATCGTGCGCCGGGCAGCATTCTGGGCTCAAGGCCGGTGCCGTTTACCTTGAACGGGCAAACCCTGCCCAATGAGGCCTGGCAAATCAAGTTTGCAAGCAGAAATTCTGCTGGCGAACCCATTGTGGGCATGGCCACGGTGGTGAAGCCGACCGTTGCCAGCGCATCGCCAAAGCTGGTTTCTTTTCAAATTGCCTACAACGGTTTAGGAGCCAGCTGTACACCCTCGCAAACCTTGTCGGGCAGCAGCGATGCCGACAACGGGGTGATCAACTATGGCAGCTATGGCGCTGGTTTGAACGCATTGGGCTGGACCATGGTGTTTCCCGATTTTGAAGGGCCGTACCACACCTATGGCGCAGGCAAGTTGTCTGGGCAAGTCACGCTGGATGCGATTCGCGCAGCGCAGTCTTTTGAGCCACTTGGGCTTCAAGGCAATGTACCCACGATGATGTGGGGTTATTCCGGTGGTGCAATTGCTACCTCATGGGCCTCCGCACTTCACCCGGTGTATGCCAATGAATTGAACCTGATTGGTGCTGTGTCTGGCGGCACGCCTGCAGACTTACTGGGTGTGGCGCGCGGTGCTGAAGATCAATTCTTCTTTGGCCTTGTGTTCAGCGCCTTGGTGGGAATTAATCGGGAGTTTCCTCAGCTGTTTGAAGGCAGGCTGAATGCGGAAGGATTGCGTGTGGCCAACGCCATCAAGGATGGTTGTGGGGGCGTGCCGGCCGATGGCAGCGAGGGGGCCAGCGGCAACATCAGCAAGTATGTGAATGTGGCAGATTTCTACAACCAGCCGCACATGCTGGAACTGGAAAATTCAATTTCCTTGCCGCAGGCAGCGGGCAACCCACGTATCCCGGTGTTTTTCTATCATGAAATTCTGGATGAGGTCATCCCTGTCGAGGGCGTGGACAAAGTGGTGGATGCTTGGTGTGCCAAGGGCACACCTGTTACCTACCTCAGGTCGTTGACTGGTGAGCACTTGACCGGTTCACGCTTTACACCCGAGGCTCTGGATTTTATCGAGAGCCGGTTTGCAGGCCGCGACTTTTTATTGGCGCCCACGGCGATGCGGTGTAACTGAGATTCTTTTCAAGGCTGCGGCACCGGGTTGCTTTTACAAGTCATTGATTCGAATATTCTGTTGTTTTTAATAAATCGTTTACTTTGTGAATTAAATGTGGTGTTGTTAAACCATCAATCTCTGTTAAGGTGAAACCGAAATCCAAGAAATACAGAGGAAATTTGATGAGCGACAGCAAAGATTTGATGGTGCCCGACGGTGCGGTTAATCCAATTGATACGGATTACAAAGTAGGTCAAGACAACATTATCGTGAAATTAGGGCCATTCGGCTTGGACATTCACAACCGGGTTTTTGCAATCTCCGGTTTGGCGGTGGTGGCGTTTGTCATTTTGACCCTGGCGTTTCAAAACGATGTGGCTCCACTGTTTACTTCTACTCGCGATTGGCTCACTTCAAACCTCGACTGGTTCTTCTTGAGTGCGGCCAATGTCTTCATTTTAGTGGGTCTTGGTATCGCGATTTCTCCACTTGGAAAAGTCCGCATTGGCGGGACCGAAGCCAAGCCTGATTACACTTATCTGGGTTGGTTTTCAATGCTGTTTGCAGCGGGCATGGGCATTGGTTTGATGTTTTACGGTGTGTCCGAGCCCTTGTCGCATTACACAAGTTCGGTGGGTGGCACCGATTGGGCGCCATTGGGTGGTGCTGAAGGCGACACCGCTTCCGCAGCTCGCTTGGGCATGGCCGCCACGATTTTTCACTGGGGTTTGCACCCTTGGGGCATTTACGCAATCATCGCATTGGGTTTGGCAATCTTTTCATTTAATAAAGGATTGCCCTTGACCATACGCTCAATTTTCTATCCCTTGCTGGGCGAGCGCGTGTGGGGTTGGCCTGGCCACATCATCGACATTCTCGCAATTCTTGCCACTTTGTTTGGGTTGGCAACATCGCTCGGGTTCGGGGCCTCTCAGGCCGCAGCAGGCCTTAACTTCCTGTTCGACTTTCCTGCCAATGACACCAGCAAAGTGTTGTTGATCATTGGCATTACAGCCATTGCGCTTTTATCGGTGGTCGCCGGGCTGGATGCGGGCGTGAAGCGCCTCTCAGAAATCAATATGCTGCTGGCAGTTACGCTGTTGTTGTTCGTCATCATAGTGGGCCCAACGGTGCTGATCTTGACAGGTGTGTTGGACAACCTGCTTGCCTACATTCAATACCTGCCCGCGTTGTCTAATCCGGTGGGCCGGGAAGATGCCAATTTCACGCAGGGTTGGACCGCCTTTTACTGGGCCTGGTGGATCTCCTGGTCACCTTTTGTGGGCATGTTCATTGCGCGGGTTTCCCGGGGCCGCTCAGTGCGTGAATTCATCGTGTCAGTGTTGCTGGTTCCATCGCTGGCCTGTGTGCTCTGGATGTCGGTGTTTGGTGGCGTGGCCATTGAGCAAGTGGTCAATCAGGGTTACCAGGCGGCCGCCGAAGCGGAATTGCCTTTGCAGTTGTTCATGATGCTTGAAGCCTTGCCCTTGGCGCAAATTACCTCATTCGTGGCCATTGTGTTGGTGATTGTGTTTTTTGTGACCTCGTCTGATTCGGGCTCGTTGGTGATTGACGTAATTTCAGCAGGCGGCAAGGTTGATGCGCCGACCCCTCAGCGCGTATTCTGGTGTGTATTCGAAGGCTTGGTGGCCATCGCGCTGATTCTCGGGGGTGGCTTGGCCGCATTGCAAGCCATGTCGGTGTCCACCGGGTTCCCGTTCACCATTGTGTTGCTGGTTGCCACTGTGGCGGTGATCAAAGGCTTGGCCAGCGAGCCGCGAGCCTAATGGATTGTCCATGAACGTTGAGCAACAGGAAATCACAGAATTTTTTCAGAAGCATGCGCCCTTGAACACATTGAGCGAGGCGCAGCTTCAACTTGTGCTTTCCAACCTCGAAATCAGTTATTTCAAGGCCGGTTCTCCAATCCTGAATTTTGATGAACCCTCGAATTACTGGTTTGTGATTCGCAGTGGTGCAGTGGAGGTATTCAGGCGGAACGGTCAGCTGTACAACAGACTTTGCGAAGGGGGGTACTTTGGCGAGTTCGGTTTGTTGCGCGGAAAAAAAGTACGTTTCCCGGCCAAAGCCCTGGAGGACACCCTGTGCTACATGATTCCCGCGCCGGTGTTCACGAGCCTGTTTGAGCAATGTGAGGCGTTCGCCGATTACGTTGAGATCGAAGACCACACCCGCTTGCGGCAAGCCGTATCGCGCAGTCATCAAAACAATGTGTTGTTCACCTCGAATATTGATCAATTGATCAGCTCAGCGCCCCTGTGTTTGCCTGGTCATACGCCCTTGCAAGAGGCGGCACGCCACATGGTGCAAACGAACCAGACTGCCCTGATTGTGCAGGATGAAGCCAGGGCATTGATCGGCATTGTGAGTGATCAGGATTTCCGGGATCGCGTGGTTGCCAAAGGTCTGCCCTACAGCACGCCACTGCGGGACATCATGACCGAAACCCCCAAAACGGTGAAACACAATCAATTGGTGTTCGAGGCGATGATGCTGATGCTGCGCCACAATACGCAGCATTTGCCAGTGATGAAAAATGGCGAAGTAATTGGCGTTGTGTCGCAATCTGATTTGGTGAAGTACCAGTCGCGAAACAGTTTGTTTTTGGTGAACAGTATTTTCAATGCAGGGTCAGTGGAAGAGTTGGCGGCCCTGAAGAAAGATGTTCAAGACGCTTTTGTTCGCATGGTGCAAGAGGATGCCAATTCGCGCATGGTGGGTAGCGCAATGGCGGCAATCGGCCGAAGCTTCAAACAAAAACTGCTCGAGTTGGCTGTTCAGCAATTTGGGCCACCCCCGGTACCTTGCTGTTTTCTGGCCTTGGGTTCAATGGCCCGTGAAGAACAGTTGATTGTGACTGATCAGGACAATGCACTGGTGCTGGCCGATACCTATAGCCCGGATTTACATGGTGAGTATTTTGAGAAGCTCGCAAATTTTGTATGCGATGGTTTGGATGCCTGTGGCTACGACTATTGCACCGGGAAAATCATGGCGAGCAATCCACAATGGCGAATGCCTTTGGCTGCATGGAAGCAGACTTTCACCGAGTGGATAGAAAACCCCAGCCCGGAGGGCTTGCTCAACAGCAATGTGTTTTTTGATCTGGATGGCGTGTGGGGCGAAACCGCATTTGCGAATCAACTGAATCAACTGATTCGCAGCAAAGGCAGTTCATCGTATCGTTTTTTATCGTCAATGGTTCGCAACGCCTTGCTGCGCACTCCACCACTTGGATTTTTCAAAGACTTCGTCATGGAAACCGATGGCAGTCAAACAAAAACCATCAACATGAAACGCCGTGGTACAGCGCCCTTGGCCGATTTGATCCGGGTGCATGCATTGTCTGTGGGCAGTACTTCGCGCAATTCTTTCTCCCGGCTCACAGACATTGAAAAGGCAGGTATTTTGGTCAAAGGTCAGGTGGCAAATATTCGGGATTCCATGGAGTTGATTGCCATGGTTCGAATTCGCCACCAGGCACTTAGCGTGGAAGCGGGCAAGCAGCCTGACAACAATGTTGATCCCCGGCAATTGTCTGATTTTGAACGCAAGAATTTGAAAGACGCATTCCAGATTCTCAGTGATGCCCAAAATTTCCTGAAGTTTCGTTATCAATCCAGTCGTGGTCAATAGCAACCATGATGCCCTTGCCCAAGTTGACCACCTATCTCAAACCTGGCGCGCAGCAGTCTTGGCGCATGCCGTTTGAAAAGGCTGCGAGTCTGGCCCAGCACCCCGCCTTGAAAGCGTTTTACTCAGGCTTGAAACTGGATGAAGATTTGCCTTTGAACGGCACCCCCATGTTGGCACTCGACTTTGAAACAACAGGCCTGAATCCTGAGTACGACGACATCATCAGCATTGGTGCAATACCCATGGATTCAAAACGAATTCTGTTGGGGCAAAGCCGCTATTGGGTGTTAAAACCCGCCGCAAAGTTGCGTGCAGACACCATACCGATTCACGGGATCACCCACTCGGATATTGAGCAGGCCCCCGATTTGATCGATGTATTTCCAGACCTGCTGGAAATGATGACAAATCGCGTGGTGGTTGCGCACTGTGCGGGCATTGAATCGCAGTTTTTGTCGACTGCCTTGCAGTACCGCATTGGGGAAGGAATTTCGTTTCCGGCGTTCGACACCATGGGCATTGAACGGCATTTTTCAAACAATCAGCACTTGGGCCTTTTTGCTCGCATGTTCAGAAAAAACCAGGCGGGTTCCTTACGCCTTGCCGATGTACGCAGCCAATACAAACTGCCTTTTTACAGACCACACAACGCCTTGCTGGATGCGTTGGCCTGCGCAGAATTGCTACAGGCACAGATTCAATACCATGGCCTTGACGCACGCCCGGTCAGCCAGATTTTGCCATTGAGATAAGGAGAACAACACCAATGACCACCCGTTTAAAGCCAATACGCTGTGCAGCTGCACTGATGTGTTTGTCCCTGAGTTTGCCTGTGATGGCCCAGGAAAGTGCCGCCGAGTTGAAAGAGCGGATCCGAGTGCTTGAGGCACAGCTTGAAGAAAGCAAACGTGCCTTGGCCAAGGCTGAGCAACAAAGCAAGGTGACAGAAACGGCCTCGACTGAGCCCGACACTGACATGGCCTTTGACCTTGCAGGTGGTCGACTGAAAGTGGGCGGTGCGGTGCGTGTGAACTACACCGCAGGCACCTACCCGAAAGACACCGGAGGCGGGGAAAGCAGCCGTGCCTTCCCCGATGGGGGCAATGTCGGATTGGACACCGCACGTATTAATCTGGATTACGAGAACGGCAACGTGCTGGGCAAGTTTGAATACCGGTTTTACGACGGATATGGTGGATTTGGAACGGGCTACCACATGTTGCACACCGCCTGGTTGGGTTACAACTACGCCAATGGCAGCCAGGTGCAAGTGGGTGTGAACAGGGTACCGTTTGGCCCTGGCCCCTACGGTGTTTCGCAAAGTTTTTTCTTTGACCAGCACTACTACGTGGGCTTGTCCGATGACATGGATTTGGGCGTGAAATATTCATGGACCACAGGTGACTGGAAATGGGATGCAGGGTATTACCTGCAGGATGAAGGTTCTTACAAAGGTGGATCCAAAAAAGCAGACCGCTATTCCTACGATGTCATTACCGATGGCGCAGGCAATGGTTACGCCGAAGAAAACCAGTTGAACTTGAGGGGGATCTACTCCACCAAGCTGGCCGGTATTGATTCCGATTTGGGTTTCTCGACCCAGTACGGTCAGCTTCGCGGCGAGGGTGTCAACGCTTTGGGCAATCCAACGCAAGACGGCGACATGTCGGCCTATTCACTGCACATGGTGAACAAGTGGAACAACTTCACGCTGGCCACACAGGGTACTTATTACGACTACGATGTGCAGCAGGCCGGTGTGCCCAATCAGGGCGAAATTTTAATGGGCGCATTTGCGTTCCCGACTGCTGTGGCCCAGAAGGCCTTTATTCCTGCAGTGTCGCTAAGTTACTACCTGGAAACTCCCTCGATTGGCTGGTTGAACTATGTGATTCCGTTTGCGGAATACAGCTCGATCATGAAAGACGAAAACGGATTCAATGACAGCGAGCTCTACACCATTGGTGCGGCTTTTGGCACTGCCGGGGGGTGGTACACCTATGCAGAATACGCCACCAGCAATGGCAACGATTTCATTGGTGGTGACGGCGGTTTCAACAGCCGGTTTGGTGCCAACCCAGACCAGAAACGAAACCACCGGTTCAACATCAATTTTGGATATTACTTTTAATCGCTACAGGCCAAGGTTTGCTCCAACACCCAGCAGCGTTGCCACACCCAGTGCAGCAAACATGGCCGCAGCGATTCGGTGGACAAGCTTCATCGGGATTTTCTCGGCGAGCTTGTCGCCTGCAAATACCGCGGGTACGTCGGCAATCAACATGCCCAAGGTGGTGCCAGCCACCACCATGAGCACATCGGCGTAGTGAGCCGACATGGCCACCGTGGCAATTTGCGTTTTATCGCCCATCTCGGCGAGGAAAAAGGTGATGAAAGTGGCTCCGAACACGCCCAGCTTGCTTGCAAGCTGGGTTTCTTCATCTTCAATTTTGTCAGGGATCAGAGTCCACGCCGCCATGGCGATAAAGGACGCACCCAGTACCCAACGTAGAACCGATTGATCCACATTGGCTGTGATCCAGCTGCCAACAGCACCTGCCAGGCCGTGGTTAATGAGTGTGGCCAAAGTAATACCCACAATGATGGGAATGGGTTTTTTAAAGCGGGTAGCTAGCAAGAATGCGAGAAGTTGGGTTTTGTCCCCAATTTCAGCAAGTGCAATCACACCGGTTGAAACGAGAAGTGCCGATGACATTTAAAAATTCCTGAAGTCAATTCATACAAAGTGTTGGATTAATGTGTTGCGCCGGTAACATCTCACAAATTGCTTAGTAATATACTGGGCAAATATGTCGTAAGTAAAAAATCAAGGCACGTACCAAGATTGATTACGAACATACCTAAAATTGTGGGAGACAAATTCCAATGAAACCATCGTGGCTCAAACTCGGGCAAGGCGTGTCTGCGCAAGGCCTGCTGCCTTTGGCGTTGACATTTTACAGCGCAAGCGGATTCGGTGCAGGAACTTTTAATGGGCCTGTCGGTATTGAAGGGCGATGGGCCATGGAGGTCAGCGTGGGGGCCTCTATGCGTACCAAGGATGCCGACAAATCCCTGGTGTTCATTGGCAATGGGGGCGAGGCTTCAAGTGGCACCGTGGATGATGGCAATTTGAATTATGCCAAGGGCGATGTGTTCAATTCGGTTGCCAAAGCAGTGGGCGAACTCGAATTGAAGAAAGACAACTATGGTGTTTTTGTTCGCGCCAAAGCGTTTTCAGACTTCCACAACCGCAGCAATCGAGTGCCTCACGGCTCTTCAAACAATGGTTTTCGCTCCAACGAACCGCTCAATGACAATGGCTTCGAGAAGGGCACCAAGTTCGAGGATGCCCAATTTCTTGACAGTTATGTGTTTGCAGACTTTGAACCCTTGGGCAAGCCATTGACCATGAAAGTGGGCAATCAGGTCGTGACTTGGGGCGAGGCCTTGTTCGTGTTGGGTGGCGTGAATCAGTATTCAAATTTCGATTCTGCTGCGCTGCGCCGGCCAGGGGCGCAATTGAAGGAAGTATTTCTGCCTATCCCTCAAATTTATGGAAACCTTCAGGCGACTCCCGATTTGTCGCTGGAGGGTTTTGTTCAGTTGAATCATGAAAAAGTGGTCGTGGATGGTTGTGGCACATTCTTTTCACAGGCAGACCTTTTGAATTGTAATTTTCAGGGCGCACCCGTTAATCCGGGGGTCTTGAGTCTAGGACCTGCCACGGTTGATTTCACGGGTTACAACGATCAACAAACGTTTTCGGGCGGTGGTGTTGTGAACGTGTCTGGCGTGCCAGTGAACACCGCTTTGCTAAGTGGCCTGTCTTCCTTGCCCGGCTTGGGTACGCTGGCCAATTTGACCGGATTGCCCTTGGATCTTGCGCGTTTGAATTTTCGAATGGCGCAACTGGCGGACGGTCGACCCAAAGATTCTGGGCAAATGGGTTTGGCGGCGCGGTACTACGCCGGGGAAATCGGCACCGAGTTTGGCGCTTATCTGGTGAATTATCACCAACGAATTCCTTCGTTGAGTCTGGTGAAAACCCCGTCCGGGTTTGACAATTCAATATTCAATGGTTTGGCTGTGGCCGGGCAAAATGTCGTGAATCCGCTGTCGTACTTTTTTGATTACAGTCAGGAAAATATTCAGGTTGCCGGTTTTTCCGCAGCAACAGAACTGTTCGGATACTCGGTTTTTGGCGAGCTTAGTTACACCAAAGATTATCCGGTCAGTTACAACACGGTTGATTTGATCAAAGGTTCTGCCACTGGGGATGGTCCACTGGCTCGATACGGCGATGCTTCCCAGTTTCCAATGGGCTCCGTGCTGCAGGGTTACAAACCGTTGGATAAAATTCAAGCCCAGGTGTCCACAATTGCATTGTTTCCGCGTCGTTTGGGTGCTAGCCAACTGGCTGTGGTTGGCGAGCTTGGTGCTCAAATGTGGCGCGGAATCGGCGACCCCTTCACTGGGGATCGCTTCGGGCGCTCACCCGCATTTGGAGCGGGTTCGCATATCAGTTACAACGGTGGCAATTGCGATGCAGGCGTCAATCCCAATGCGCGCAACTGCGTGGTGGACGGTTACGCCACCGAGACCGCGTTCGGCTACCGCATTTTGGCAGCGCTGACCTATCCGGATGCTTTATTCGGGATTAATCTGGCCCCGCGTGTATTTTTCTCGCATGATTTCAAAGGCTATTCGGCCGATGGCGTATTTCTTGAAGACCGCATGAATTTGGGTCTGGGCCTTCGCGCTGAAATACAATCTGCCAAATATTTTGCGGAAATGAATTACAGCATGTTCAACGATCAAGCCTATTTTGATCCGTTTAAAGATCGGGATTTCCTGTCGCTTGTGGTGGGTGCTAATTTGTAGGGCAGGCGCGGGTTAAGCCTTGCCTAGATCAGCCAACGGATGTGAGTCTTTAAACCGGGGTGTAAGAATATCGGCGATCAGTTCAGCTTCAACTTCGCGTAGGTGAGCTGGTGTCCATCTCGGTAACTTGTCTTTGTCGACCAGCAGCGCACGCACACCCTCCGGGAAATCCGGGTGTGCGCAGCAACCCAGTGAAGCTTGATATTCCAGCCTGAGCACATCAGCCAAATCGGCATTGGCATGCCGTTTCATCAGTTCATACGACAACGCTGCCGAGGTGGGTGAGCCGTGTGCATAAGCTTGTGCGGCCTTGGCCAGCCAGGGCTCGCTGTGTTGCAAAAGTTCACGTAACGCCAGATCGATGTCGATCAGTGCATCGCGATTCATTACTTCATCAATTGCTTTCGCATGCGTGTGTAACAAGGGTTTGGGTGCCTCGGTCTCGAACCCTTTGAGCAATGTGGACAACAGCTCGCGGTCTGCTTTCAATTCACCGAACCAGTTCGTGTTTTCAATGACCTGCAACACTTCTGAAAACTGCGCATGTTCAACAACCGCGTCAGCCCAGTTGCCCAGCATGGCGTCGCCGGCGTTGATCATGGCGCCAGTCAATGCTAGAAACAAACCGGTGTGTTTTGGCATGCGGTGCAAAAACCAGGTGCCCGCGACATCCGGGTACAAACCAATGTGAATTTCCGGCATAGCGATTCGCGCATTGGGGCTGACCACGCGGTGCGAAGCACCCACCATCAAGCCCACACCGCCACCCATTACAATGCCATGCGCCCAGCACAGAATCGGTTTCGGGTAGGTGTGAATGCGGTAATCCAAACGGTATTCACGCTCGAAAAACGCCTCGGCCTCGGGGGGTACTTGCCCGGCGCCTACACGTTTGCTGGCATGGTGCAAACTGACCACATCGCCGCCTGCACAAAATGCCTTGTCGCCCGCTGCGCTCAACACCACGCCTGCAATGGAATCATCTTCAGCCCAGGCTTTCAGCTGCGGATCGAGCAGATCGATCATGGGCAGTGTCAGCGCATTCAAGGCGGAAGGGTTGTTCAATACGGCATGTCCGAATCGGTGACCGCTGGCAGTAGTGATGGTGCTGAAAATAACGGGTGCTGACATGCTGTGAATGTGCTTTTAGAATTTAACCGGACTGCAAAAGATACACCAATCAAAAAAGCCCGGTGCTTTCACACCGGGCTTTCTCGCTTGCAAAGCAAGTTTTAAAACAAATTAATGGTGCAAATCAAAACGATCGGCATTCATCACCTTGTTCCATGCGGCCACGAAGTCGCTCACGAACTTCTTCTCGGCGTCGGCACCTGCATACACTTCACACAGGGCACGCAGTTGCGAGTTGGAACCGAAGCACATGTCGGCCAGTGTACCTGTCCACTTCACTTCACCAGTTTTGCGATCACGGCCTTCCAGTACGCCATCGGCGCTGGTTGACTTGCTCCACTTGGTGCTCATATCGAGCAGGTTGGTGAAGAAGTCGGTGGTCAGTGTTTCTGGGCGCTTGGTGAATACACCATGCTTGATGCCACCCACGTTGGCATTCAAGGCACGCAGGCCACCTACCAACACAGTCATTTCAGGTGCAGTCAGGCCCAACAGGTTGGCCTTGTCGATCAAACGCTCTGCTGCGGTTCCTTCCAGACCCTTGCGGGCATAGTTGCGGAAGCCGTCTGCTGTGGGTTCAAGTACTTCAAACGAATCCACATCGGTTTGGTCTTGCGTTGCATCAGTGCGACCCAAGGCAACAGGCACTTTGATGTCATGACCAGCTTTCTTGGCTGCGGCTTCAACACCAGCAGCACCAGCTATAACGATCAGATCAGCAAGTGAAACTTTCTTGCCGTCTTTCGCAGAATCGTTGAATTCGGCTTTCACTGCTTCAAGCTGCTCCAACACCTTGCCTAATTCAGCAGGGTTGTTGGCTTCCCAGTTTTTGTGAGGAGCCAAGCGAATACGTGCACCGTTGGCGCCGCCACGCTTGTCGCTGTTGCGGTAAGTCGATGCAGACGCCCAAGCCGTGCGCACCAATTCTGCAATGCTCAAGCCGCAGCCCAATACCTTGGCTTTCAGTGCGGCAACATCCGCATCATCGGCCAGTTTGTGGTCCACTGCTGGCACTGGATCTTGCCAGATCAAATCTTCTTTCGGTACCAATGGGCCGATGTAACGGCTCTTTGGACCCATGTCGCGGTGTGTCAGTTTGAACCATGCGCGTGCATAGGCATCGGCAAACTCGTCCGGGTTGTTCAGGAAATGGCGAGACACTTTCTCGTAATCAGGATCCATGCGCAGCGCCAGGTCGGCGGTGGTCATCATGGGTGCATGGCTCTTGTTGGGGTCGTGTGCGTCGACCACTGTGCCTGCACCTGCGCCACCCTTGGGCTTCCACTGGTGTGCGCCGGCTGGGCTCTTGGTCAGCTCCCAGTCGTAGTTGAACAGGGTTTCCAGGTAGCCCATGTCCCACTTGGTGGGGTTGGGTTTCCAGGCGCCTTCAATGCCGCTGGTGGTGGCGTCACCGGCTTTGCCTGTGCCGTGCTTGTTGATCCAGCCCAAACCTTGCTCTTCAATTGGTGCGCCCTCGGGGGCAGGGCCAACCAGTGATGGATCGCCCGCGCCATGCGCCTTGCCGAAGGTGTGGCCACCGGCTACCAGTGCAACGGTTTCATAGTCGTTCATCGCCATGCGGGCAAATGTGGTGCGAATGTCGTGTGCAGAAAGTTTGGGATCGGGGTTACCGTCCGGACCTTCCGGGTTCACGTAGATCAAGCCCATCTGTACGGCAGCCAATGGGTTTTCCAGGTCGCGCTTGCCGCTGTAACGGCTGTTGGCTTTGTCGCTTGTGGCGAGCCATTCCGCTTCAGGGCCCCAGTACACTTCCTCTGGCTCGTAAACGTCTTTGCGGCCGAATGCAAAACCAAAGGTTTTGAAACCCATGGTGTCCATACAGTAAGTACCTGCCAGGGTGATCAGGTCAGCCCATGACAATTGCTTGCCGTACTTTTGCTTGATGGGCCACAGCAGGCGTCGGGCCTTGTCCAGGTTACCGTTGTCGGGCCAGCTATTCAGGGGTGCAAAACGCTGCATGCCGGTGCCAGCACCGCCACGGCCATCGGCGATACGGTATGTACCTGCGGCATGCCATGTCATGCGAACGAAAAATGGACCATAGTGGCCGTAGTCGGCGGGCCACCAGTCTTGGGAATTGGTGTACAGCGCTTCAAGGTCTTTCAGAAGGGCAGGTACGTCGAGCTTTTTGACTTCTTCAACATAGTCAAAATCTTCACCCATCGGGTTGGTCAATGGGGAGTTTTGATTCAACAATTTGATGTTCAGTGCGTTGGGCCACCAGCTTGCGTTAGTGGGTGTGCCGGCAATCGCTGTTTTAGGACCGTCGCCCGTGAAAGGGCATTTTGCATCGTTTGACATACATCTCTCCTTGTGTTGCCGTTAATCATTAACTGCTCAATTGAGTGTAGGTGGCTAAATCCTATCAATCAAGTTGTTTTTATAAATTTGCTCTATAGGCAGTGACAATGGATATTGTTGACCGCCTGCATGTCTTCCATATTAATCCTGAAAAAAAAGTCGGTCACTCCTCGTCAAAAGAGTCATATTTTTCAGAAAGGAAGTCAATCAAGGCGCGAACCGCGGGCAGCATGCCGCGCCTAGAGGGAAACACCACATGAATAACCTCCCGCCGGGGTGACCAACCGGGCAGTAACTTCACCAACTCGCCCGCGGTCACTTGCTTGGGCACCATCAGGTTGGGCAGTTGAACTACGCCCACGCCAGCCATGGCACTGGCGCGCAAAGCAACCATGTCGGTGGTCACAAGCCGGGGTGAGTGGGGCACCACCACGCGTTCGCCACTGTCGTGAGTCAAGCACCATTCAAAACTGGCCTGCACCTGACCTTGGGTTTGACCCAGGCCAAGGCTTGGCCACTTATTCAAGTCGTTGGGGTGTTTGGGTATGCCCATTTTGCTGATCAGGCAAGGCGAGGCCACCAAACACAATCCACGGTCTGACAACACCTTGAGTACCAAGTCGCTGCTGTCCAGGGGCAAGGGGCGAACACGAATGGCAAGGTCAATGCCCTCGGCCACCACATCCACCCGCCTGTTGCTGGCTTCCATGTGCAGGGTTACCTGTGGGTGTTTCAATAGAAACTCGGCCAGCATGTCGCCAATGTGAGCATGCAATAAGGCAATGGGGCAGGTCACGCGAATCAGGCCCCTGGGTTCGGCGTGGCTGTGCTCAATCAATTCCTGGGCGCTTTCTGCCTCGATCAACATGGCTTTACAGTGTTGGTAGTAAGTTTTGCCAATTTCGGTGATGTGCAGTTTGCGTGTGGAGCGATAAAGCAGCTGGGTGTTCAGGCGCTTTTCGAGTTCGGCAATTCGGCGACTTATTTTGGATTTGGGCACGCCCAATGCACGCGCCGCAGCTGAAAAACCTTGATGCTCAACCACTTTGGCGAAGTAATACAGGTCATTTAAGTCCACTGGGCTCCCCTTAATCGTTCTATTGGTGGAACGATTTGTTGAAAATTGGACTACTTATCGGTGATTGTTTATTCCAATAGCATATTGCCATTATTCACTGTCAATATGTAAAGGAAATAATCATGAGCAAGCCCTACGTTCGCCTTGATAAAAACAATGCTGCAGTGCTGTTGGTGGATCACCAAGCGGGTTTACTTTCGCTGGTACGCGATATCGCCCCCGATCGTTTCAAAAACAATGTATTGGCCCTGGCCGACCTTTCAAAATATTTCAATTTGCCCACCATTTTGACGACCAGTTTCGAGACTGGCCCGAACGGCCCGCTGGTGCCCGAGTTGAAGGAAATTTTCCCCGATGCGCCTTACATTGCACGCCCCGGACAAATCAATGCATGGGACAACGAAGAATTTTTGGCGGCCGTCAAAGCCACCGGCAAAAAGCAGTTGATTATTGCCGGTGTGGTCACTGAGGTGTGTGTGGCATTTCCAGCCTTGTCCGCCTTGGCCGAGGGCTATGACGTGTTTGTGGTCACCGACGCATCGGGCACATTCAATGAGCTGACCCGCGATTCCGCCTGGGAACGCATGACGGCAGCGGGTGCGCAACTGATGACCTGGTTTGGCGTGGCCTGTGAATTGCACCGCGACTGGCGCAACGACATTGAAGGTTTGGGTGCTTTGTTCTCCAATCACATTCCGGATTACCGCAACCTGATTACCAGCTACACCGCACTGACGAAGTAAGCGCAAGGCGTTATGATTTTGTTATGAATAAAATCAAGCGAGTTGAACTTCGAAGCGCAGACTTGGGCGAAGGCATGTTGGTGAAACGTGCCTTGCCCAGTCGCCACCAGCGCATGGTGGGGGCATGGTGTTTTCTTGACCATGCTGGCCCGGTGAACTTTGCGCCCGGCAAAGGCATGCATGTGGGTGCGCACCCGCACACAGCCTTGCAAACTTTCACCTGGCTAATCGATGGCGAAGTGCTGCACAAAGACAGCCTGGGCAATGAGCTGATTATTCGCCCAGGCCAGGTGAATTTAATGACGGCAGGCCGTGGCATTGTGCACACCGAAGATTCGGTGGTGAACGGTGGCCGCCTTCATGCTGCGCAATTGTGGATCGCGTTGCCTGAAGCCTTGGCCAATTGCGATCCTGATTTTGCGCATTATCCCGAGTTGCCAGTTTGGCATTCCGACGGTGTTCAGTTCACACTGTTGGCGGGCAGCTATGGCGATATGAAGGCACCCACTGCGGTGCATTCGCCCATGCTGGGCATGGATTTGTTCAGCCCACAAGGCGGCACGGTTGCGCTGAATTTGAACCCCGATTTTGAGTACGGATTTTTGCCATTAACCGGACAAGTGAATGTGCAGGGCGAGATCTACACGCCTGAAGAATTCGCTTATTTGGAGAAGGGTTCAGAAGGCCTGGATATGACGCTTGGCGCGAATACGCGCGTGTTGTTGCTGGGCGGCGAACCATTCAAGCAGCCCGTGCAAATGTGGTGGAATTTTGTGGGCCACAGCAAAGAAGCCATTGCCCAGGCCCAGCGGGCTTGGGAGCAGGGCGATGCGCGTTTTGGTGATGTGGGTTCTGCCGCGCGTTTACAAGCCCCCATTCTGCCCTGGTCATAAGCGGGTTTTCAGGGTTATCCATGAGCCGGGCTGGTTGTCTGCATTTGGGTGGCCGCGTTGAAGTCGATTACAGTAGATGTATCGACTGACACGGAGTACTCCATGGATTTTTCCCTGACCCCTGCGCTGAAGTCACTTCAAGACGAAGTGAGAAGTTTCATCGCCGAAAAAATCATTCCGCTGGAAAAAGACGCACGCCAAACAGCGCATGGTCCCACTGAGGCTTTGCGCGAGGAATTGGTCAGCCTGGCCCGCAGTGCCGGTTTGTTAACACCCCATGCTTCAGTGGAATTGGGTGGTCGGGGCTGGAGCCACATTCAAAAAGCAATTGCGTTCGAAGAGGCGGGCTACTCCACACTGGGTCCAACGGCCATGAACATCCATGCGCCCGATGAAGGCAATATTCACTTGCTGGAGGTGGTGGCCACGGATTCGCAAAAAGAGCGCTGGTTAAAGCCCATGGTGCAGGGAAAAATTCGCTCGTGCTTTGCCATGACCGAGCCCGCACCTGGCGCAGGCGCCGACCCTTCAATGATGCAAACCACCGCGGTGAAAGACGGTGACCACTACGTGATCAATGGCGACAAATGGTTTATCACCGGGGCGGAAGGTGCAAGCTTCGCGATCATCATGGCGAAGATGGAAGACGGCACCGCCACCATGTTTTTAAGTGACATGAATGCGCCCGGCATTGAGTATGTGCGCACCATGGACGCGATGGATGCCTGCTTTACAGGCGGGCACGGTGTGTTGAAGTTCAACAATTTGCGTGTGCCTGCCACCGATGTATTGGGTGAAATTGGCAAAGGTTTTCGGTATGCGCAAGTGCGCCTGGCACCTGCCCGTTTAACCCATTGCATGCGTTGGTTGGGGCAAGCCCGCCGCACGCACGACATTGCGCTGGACTACGCCCGAAAGCGGCAGGCTTTTGGTGTGCAACTGGGTGCGCATGAAGGGGTCAGTTTTATGTTGGCCGACAATGAAATGGATTTGCACACGGCACGTTTGCACATATGGCACACCGCCTGGATGCTGGACCAAGGCGAGCGCTGTAATTTTGAATCCAGCCGCGCCAAGGTGGTGTGCTCAGAAGCCGAGTGGCGCGTGGTGGATCGCAGTGTGCAAATTCTGGGTGGGCAGGGCGTAACCGGCGAAACCATTGTGAGCCGAATTTTCACCGACATGCGCGCCTTCAGAATTTACGACGGCCCCAGTGAAGTGCACCGATTCAGCATGGGCAAGAAACTGATTGCCGGGCGGTATTAAGATGAATACAAATCAATTGTTTTCGATGCAGGGCAAGTTGGTGCTGGTCACAGGTGCTTCCAGCGGGCTGGGCAAGCATTTTGCACACGTATTGGCGCAGGCCGGTGCAACCGTGTTGTTGAGCGCACGCAGCGTGGACAAATTGCAGCAGGTGCTTGCCCAAATTCAGTCGGAAGGCGGCAAGGCATTTGCGGTGGCCATGGATGTAAGTAGTTCAGCCTCGGTGAGCAACGCAATGGCACATGTGGTCCAAATGTATGGTGTGCCCGATGTGCTGGTGAACAACGCAGGGCAATCCATTGCCAAACCCATGCTGGAGCAGACCGAGGAAGACTGGGACCAAATACTTGACACCAATTTGAAGGGTTGCTGGCTTGTGGCCACCGAACTTGCGCGTGCCTTGGCCGCAGCGGGCAAGCCGGGTTCCATTGTGAACATTGCTTCCATTTTGGGCGAACGGGTGGGGGGCTCAGTGGGGCCTTATGCCATTTCAAAAGCTGGTTTGGTGCAGGCCACCAAAGCCATGGCACTTGAACTGGCCCGTTACAACATTCGGGTCAATGCCATTTTGCCTGGCTATGTGGCCACCGACATGAACAGCGATTTTTTGCACAGCGAACTGGGCGACAAATTGCGCAAGCGAATTCCCTCCCGGCAGTTTTGTGAACTCAGCGATTTGACTGGGCCACTGTTGCTGCTTGCTTCGAATGCAGGTGCAGGCATGACCGGCGCTTGTGTTGCAGTGGATCGTGGCCATTTGGTCAGCGCACTGTAGGGCGGTGGGATGAACGAGACACAGAAAGAATCACTGCAACGATTTTTGACCACGGCCCTGGCTGCGGACACCGTAGTAATCCTGAAGGCTGCCTTGCTTTCAGGCGGTGCCGTGCAAGAGAACTGGGCGCTTGATTTGCAAGTAAAGGGTGGTGAATATTCCGGGCTGCTAAATACCGTGTTGCGCTGTGATTCACCCACTGCAGGTGTGGCCATTAGCCATGGTCGTGCCCAGGAATTTGCATTGTTGCAAACAGTTTTTAATGCCGGGGTGGCTGTGCCGCAACCGCTGTGTTTGTGCGCAGACACTTCCGTGTTTGGGCGTCCGTTTTTTGTGATGCGCAGAATAGGCGGCACTGCCGCTGGCCATGTGCTTGTAAAAAACACGGGGTATGCACCGGATCGCATCGAGCTTGCACGCCGCTTGGGGCGGGAATTGGCACGCATTCATTCGGTAAAGCCACCTGTTGATGCGCTTGGCTTTTTGCATGCTTACACCGAGTCGCCTGCGCTGTACCGAATCAACACCCACCGTGCTTTTCTGGACCAACACCACACGGCCTACCCAGCCTTGGAGTGGGGTTTGCGCTGGCTTGAACGGCACGCGCCACAGCGCAATGTGATTGCCTTGGCGCATGGCGATTTTCGCACTGGCAATTACATGGTGGACGAACATGGCTTGACCGGTATTCTGGATTGGGAATTTGCCGGATGGAGCGACCCGCTGGAGGACATTGGCTGGTTTTGCGCCAAGTGCTGGCGTTTTGGTCAAAACGATTTACAGGCAGGTGGTATTGGCGAGCGAGCGCATTTCTACGAAGGCTATGAAGCGGAGTCGGGTGAAAAAATCGACCGCGATCAAATTCATTACTGGGAAGTGATGGCCCATGTGCGTTGGGCTGTAGTGGCCATTGAGCAGGCACAGCGTTATTGCTCGGGTCAGGAAAACTCTTTGCTGCTGGCCTTGACCGGGCACATTGTGCCTGAACTGGAATGGGAAATTTTGAACATGACGGAGCACAACAATGCGTGAACAACCCACAGGTGAGTCGCTGTTGCAATGCGCCCGCGATGTGTTGAAAAACAATGTGCTGCCCATGCTGCAAGGCGACGCCAAGCGAGACGTGTTGATGGTGATGAACGCCATGTCAATTGCGCAGCGTGAACTGCAGCAGGGAACAGCCCCTGATGAGCGCGAACAGCAAGCGCTGGCCCAGTTGTTGGGGGAACCTGTGTTTGATGTGGCGCAGGCCAATCGTGAACTTGCGGCTCGCATTCGTGCCGGTGTTGCTGACCCTGAAAGCACCGAGTGTGCAGCGGTGTTGAATCATTTGCGCGAGGTGGGCAAAAGCCGCTTATTGGCCAGCAACCCCAAAGTATTGAAAGGCCAATCAGCATGAGCACCCTGGTGTTGATGCGACATGGCCAGGCTTCCTTTGGTGCAGCGCGCTACGATGCCTTGTCGGAAGTGGGGCAGGCACAGGCACGCGCCACCGGGCAGTGGTTGCGCACGCAGGGTGTTCAACCCACAGCGGTGTTGCATGGTCCGCGTCAACGGCAGGCTGACACGGCTGCGTGGTTGTTGAGGGATGCAGGTTTTGAATTGCGAGGTGTTGAACACGCGCTGCTGGACGAGTTTGCCGAGGGCGAGGAAATTTTCAGCACAGCCGAACAATTGCTGGGCCGATCCATGGCGCTGAATGCAGGGCGCGAACGAATCGAGATATTGCGCGATTACGATGCCACTTGCCGCGCCTGGGGCAATGGTGAAGTGGACATTCCGGGCCGCCTGAGCCTGGTGGATTTTCGTGCGCAATTGCGCGAGTGGCTGAACAGCCACACCCAAGCGCAGCAGGCGCCGGGACAAACTGAATGGGTGGTAACCTCGGCGGGGTCGATTGCAGCGCTGGTGTGTGAAGTCATGGGTTTGCCCAATGCCAGCTGGTACAGCCTGCTGCGCGTGATCCGAAATGCGTCACTCACCGAAGTGCTGTACTCCAAAGGCAAAGTCAGTTTGCTGAGTTTCAACGGCGTAAGCCACTTGCCAGCGCATTTGAACACGTCGATGTAAATTTATTAATGAGTCTTTGATTCAGCCTGCCTGCGCACCGCCCGCTGCATTGCCATGGCTAAGCAGTTCGCGGGCAGGACGTACTTCAATGGAGCCATAACGGGCCGGCGGAATTTTTTCGGCCAATGCAATGGCTTCGTTCAGGTCTTTGGCTTCCAGCATGTAGAAACCAGCGAGTTGTTCTTTGGTTTCTGCAAAAGGGCCGTCGGTGGTGTGAGTTTTGCCATTGCGTACCCGCACGGTGGTGGCGGTATTCACAGGCAACAATGGGCTCCCAGTGATGAAATGTCCACGTTGGCTTAGGCTCTCTACACAGGCACTGCACTCGTTGTTCAAGGCGTCCCATTCTTGCTGGGACATGCCGTTCATGATGTTTTCGTCGTAGTACACCAATGCCAGATATTTCATGATGGGTCTCCGTAGCGAGAGTCTTCGCGAAGTGTTTCCTCGATTGGGCGAATTTCTATGGTACCCAGTCTTGCAGAAGGCCATTGTGATGCAATGCGCAGGGCTTCGTTGAAGTCGTGGGCCTCTATCAGAAAATACCCACCCAATTGTTCTTTTGTTTCAACAAAAGGACCATCGGTGGTCACAAGCCGTTGGTTGCGTACACGCACCAGCACGCCATTGCTGGCACTTTGCAGGGCGTGTGTTGCAAGCAAATGACCGCTGGCTTTCAAAGCTTCTACATAACCCAATGTTTCCTGTCGCAAGGCCAACCACTCCTCGCGTGGCATGGCATTGAAAAGGGCCTCTTCCTCGTGGGCCAGGCACAAGTATTTCATTTCACACCGCCTTTCAAGGTTGTGCATCAAAAATGGCTTTGCCACTTTCAGGGTCGAAGGGGGAGGAAAAGTGTTCATGCACGATTTTCCACTCGCCGTGTTGTAGGCGCAGGCAAACCGTGGCCCGCATCCAGCCGATGTTTTCCTCGCCGAAATCTTGCACGGAACCGCAGCGTGACAGGTAGTGGCAAAAAGCCAGGTCGCCTGCAGCATGCATGGCCAGCTGATGAATTTCCATGATGACTCCGCCGCCACACAATTGCATGCAGTATTCCCAGTGCGCTGTGTAATTGGCCTTGCCAACGATGTGTAGCGCTTTGACCGCGTCAAAAGAAACGATGTCCTCACTGTAATGGCTCATGATCTTGTCCAGATCTTCCTCGACTACGGCTTGCTGCCAGCTTTCCAGTACAGCTTTGATTGCGTTCATGCTCACTCCTTTGTGGTTCCTTGGGTTGGTGCTTCATGAATTAGTCGAACGGCAAATCTGGAAATCGACAAGCGATCAAAAATTTTTCAATTACTTTTTCAGATCGTTGATGCGGCTCTGCAGAAAACGTTGTTCCGGTCCTTGCCGAGTCAGTCGAAGTGCTGCCTGGTAAGCGTCCATGGCCTCGTTGAGTTTGCCCAGGCGTCGGCACAAGTCGGCACGTGTTGCGTGGGCCAGGTGGTACTCGGTCAACTGCCCTTGCGCAAGCAATTCGTCCACCAGTGCAAGCCCTGCCTCGGGGCCGTCGCGCATGGCCACTGCTACAGCGCGGTTCAGTGCAACCACCGGTGAGTGGGTGTGCTCCAGCAGGGCATCGTACAGGCCCACAATTTGTATCCAGTCTGTTTCCTCGGCGCTTGGCGCCTCGGCATGCACTGCACTGATTGCCGCTTGAAGCGTGTAGGCACCAAATCGTCGGGATGCCAACGCTTGCAAAACCAACTGGGCACCTTCGTTGATTTGTTCCTGATTCCACAATTTGCGATTCTGGTCTGCCAACAAGATCAAGTCGCCTTCGGGCGTGCTGCGTGCTGTGCGGCGCGAGTCGTTAATCAGCATCAGCGCCAGCAGCCCCATCGCTTCTGGTTCGGGCAATAACTCCACCAGCAAACGCCCCAGTCGAATGGCTTCACCGCTCAGTTCCTGACGAATCAAGGCGTCGCCCGCCGAAGCGGAGTAGCCTTCATTGAAGACCAGGTAGATCACTTGTAAAACCGCATGCAGACGTTCTTGAAGTTGCTCTGCTTGTGGCACTTCGTAGGGAATCTTGGCATCGCGGATTTTTGTTTTGGCACGAACAATTCGTTGAGCGATCGTGGGCACTGCGCTTAAAAATGCACTGGCCACTTCTTCTGTGGACAGACCACAGACCTCTCGCAAGGTGAGTGCAAGTTGTGCCTCGGGTGACAGGCTAGGGTGGCAGCAAGTGAAAATCAGTCGAAGGCGATCGTCTTCAATGCCCTCGTCTGTGTAATCGGGTTCGTGGTGCAGTTGTTCTGCCAGTGTATCGGCGACCTCTTCATATGACGTATCAAATTTTGCACGCCGGCGAATTTGGTCAATGGCCTTGAAGCGAGCAGTTGAGACCATCCATGCGCGGGGATTGGCAGGAATGCCATTGATTTCCCATTGCTGAATCGCAATTGAAAAGGCCTCTTGCATGGCTTCTTCGGCCAAATCAAAGTCGCCCAGCAACCGAATCAGTGTTGCCAGTATTCGTCGCGACTCTTGCTGGTAAAACGAGTCGAGCCAATTGTGCAGGTCAGTTGTCATGGTGAAAAATTAACACTCGTTAATACAAATGATAATAATTATCATTATAATTGTTCGATTATTCATTGTCCTCAATCTTCTCATGAACGCCCAGAATCCGAAATTAAACGTCTTGGCCTTGGCCGTGTTTACTGCCTTGTCCTCTCCAGTATTTGCTCAAACTACCGAGTTGCCCGCCGTGCAGGTTAACGCCAGTGCCGATGCTTCTGCCGAGGGCTTGGCACCTGAATACGCAGGTGGCCAGGTCGCTTCAGGCGGGCGTGTGGGTTTGTTGGGTACCCAATCGAACATGGACACCCCCTTTAATTTGACCAGCTACACGTCCAAGCTGATTCAAGACCAGCAAGCGGCCAGCGTGGGCGAAGTGCTGCTGAATGACCCAGCCGTTCGCGTTGCGCGAGGCTTCGGCAATTTCCAGCAAGTGTATTTGGTCCGTGGTTTGCCAATTTTTTCAGATGACATGTCCTACAACGGTTTGTATGGTTTGTTGCCGCGCCAATACCTGGCATCTGAGTTGGTTGAACGTGTGGAAGTGTTGCGCGGTGCCAATGCGTTTTTGAACGGTGCAGCACCCGGTGGAAGTGGTTTGGGTGGTGCCATTAACGTGGTGCCAAAACGTGCACCCAACTACGACATCAACCAGGCCACCGTGGGCATTCAGGATGGCGGAGAGGCTTACCTGGCGGGTGACTTTGCACGCCGTTTCAACGACGGTTCTACGGGTGTGCGCGCAACCATTGCCAAGCGCGATGGCGACACGAATGTTGAAGGGGAATCGCGTGAATTAACCCTGTTTGCGGTGGGCGCAGATTTCCGCAGTGACAAACTGCGAATTTCCGCAGATGTGGGCTACCAGGAGCACAAGTTACAAGCTTCGCAACCCAATATAACAATTGGCGCTGGCTTGGCCATTCCGCCCACACCGCGCGCGGACCGCAGCATTGCGCAGCCCTGGACATTCTCGAACGCTGAAGACACCTTTGGTACTGTGCGTGCAGAATATGATTTCAATGACACAGTAACGGGCTGGATTGCTGGGGGTATTCGGGAAGGTGTTGAGGCTGGCAATTTCGCCAACCCTACCGTGGATGATTCCAACGGAGACTATGACGCGAACAGATTTTCGAATGTGCGAGAAGACTCCGTTCAAACCGCTGAAGCCGGTTTGCGTTTCAAGTTCAACACAGGTGGCGTGAAGCACACTGTGAGCACCTCGGCTGCGATGTATGAGTTGGAGTCAAAAAATGCCTTCAATTTCTACAATAGTTTTTCAGGCAATATTTACAATCCTCAACCGGTGGCTGAGCCCACGGTAGTGATTTTTCCGGGTGGTAGCTTTAACAATCCCTTGGTCACCGAGAAAACAGACACTTCGAGTCTTGCAATTGCAGACTCAATGGCCTTCCTGAATGATCAGTTGTTGCTGACTGTGGGCGTTCGTCGTCAGGAAATTGAAGCCAAGAGCTTTGATTTCACCACAGGCGCTCAAACAGCCTCTTATTCAGAAAGCGCCACCACGCCGGTGGCAGGGGTTGTATTCAAACTGAACCCACAGTATTCAGTGTATGCCAATTACATTGAGGGTTTGGTGAAAGGTGAAACGGCACCGCAGACTGCAAATAATCAGGCTGTGACCAACGCAGGCTCCGTGTTCAAACCTTTCAAAACCGAGCAAGTTGAGTTGGGTGTGAAATACGACGGTGGCAACATCGGCGGTTCGGTGTCGGTGTTTCAAAGCGAGAAGCCCAGTTACGGCATTGACAGCACCAACACGTTTTCTCAAATTGGTGATCAAACCAATGAGGGTCTGGAAATCATGGCGTTTGGCAAAGCCAGTAAAACAGTCAAGGTGCTGGGCGGCTTGAGCGTTCTGAACACCGATGTCGATGGCCGTGATGCAATTGGCGCACCTTCTGCGCAGGCCAATGTGGGCCTTGAATGGAGCCCGGAACAGGTGCAGGGTTTGGCGTTCGAGACCCGCGCAATATACACCAGCAGCCAGTACGCCGACGCAGCCAATACGCAGGAAGTGCCTTCATGGACTCGCCTGGATTTGGGTGTGCGTTATGTGATGGCAGTGGGCAATGATCAGGCACTTACACTTCGTGCCCGATTGGACAATGTAACTGATCGCGATTATTGGGCGTCAGCGGGCGGTTTCCCTGGCTCGGGCTACCTGACCATTGGCAACCCGCGCACCTTGACAGTGTCGGCATCGCTCGACTTTTAATCTGATTTGACCATGCGCACATCGAGTTGCCCTGAACGCACATGCAGGTCGCGTTGCGGGAAGGGGATCTCGATGTTGTGTTTGCGAAGTTCAGTTTCAATTTCCCACAAAAACAAAGCCTGCGTGCGCTTGGGCCGTGACATCAGTTCATTGCCCACCCAAATCACCAACTCAAAATTCAAACTGTTGTCACCAAACTCAACCAGCCAAACTTCGGGTTTGCGGGTGGGGTTGTCAGTGATTGCGCCTTCAACGCGATCCGCTGCATCCAGCGCAGCTTGCCGTACTTGTTCTTTGTCGCAACCATAGGCCACGCCGAACGGAATATGAATTCGTCGAAACTTTTCACTAAAACTCCAGTTGATGACTTGCCCATTGATGAATTCAGAATTGGGCACAATGATGTCCACGTTGTCGCGCGTGGTGATGCGAGTAAAACGTAAACCAATTTCATTGACAACGCCGGTGGCACCCGAGGACATTTCCACGAAATCGCCGATTTTCAGGCTGCGCTCCACAATCAGAATGATGCCCGACATGAAGTTGCTGAAAATATTCTGCAAACCAAAGCCAATGCCCACACCGATTGCACCGCCCAAGAAGGCCAGGCCACTCAGGTTAAAGCCAATGTAGGAGAGGCCCATCATTGTGCCCACAACCCAGATGGTGTAGCGAAGCAGTCGGCCCAGCAGGTACAGGGTTGACTCATCAATGCCTTTGTAGGTTTTGCCTTTGGTGGTGCGCTGAATGATTTTTTCGACTGTGGCGGCGCCCCACCAAGCCAGCACAATGATGAACAAGAGCCCGACAATGCTGGCCATTGAAAATGTACTTTCTTCGGAATTGAACAGAGGCGTGGTTAGCCACTGGTAAACCAGCGACAAGAACTCGGACATGGATTCCATGACTTTCCTGTTTTGTTAATGAACACATCATTTTTAGTTTTAACATCGAAAAGGCCGTGAATACACGGCAGTGGAGCATATTGCGCTGCAAGGTTGACCCTTGCTCGTGATTCATTCAAGATGTGACTGCTCAGTTACATCTGTGTTGCAGTACCCCATTGCGCCCGCTTTGCACGCCTTACTGGAACAACACAATGCTCACCCGTTTTCTGCCCGTTTTGCTGGTTTTAGCCAGTATGTGCGCTGCTACCCAAGCCTATGCTCAAGTCAAAGGCCCGGAAATTCCTCCGAATTTGATTGGCAATGTGTCGCGCCAACTTATGAAAGAGATGAAGCCGCTGGAAAAACCCTTGCACATCAAGATTTGCATTTTTGATATTTTGGGAAAGGCGGGCCCAGTGTTCAGCATTGCGCAAGACATTGCACTGGAAGCGCGCAAGTGGAATGTGTTTGCCGAGCTGATTCCGCACACCAATGAAACTGTTGCCACCGAATCTTTTCGCACGGGGCAGTGTGAAGCGGTGGGTATTACCACGTTGCGTGCCCGTTTGTTCAATCAGTTCATGGGCAGCTTTGATGCCGTGGGTGCCTTACCAACTTATGACCATGTCAAAACTGCATTGCAGGTGTTGATGGGCAGCGACACCTTGTACGACTTGTCGATTCAAGGCAAGTACCAGGTGGTGGGCATGGCCCCCTTGGGCGCCGCGTATGTGATGGTGAATGACCGCGCCATTGATTCCATCGAGAAGGCCGCTGGCAAGAAAGTCGCGGTGATGGACTGGGACAAAAGCCAGTCAAAAATGATTCAGCAATTGGGTGCGCAGGCGGTGCCCAGCGACATTACCAACTTCGCGCAAAAATTCAACAACGGTGTGGTTGATATTGTGGCTGCACCGGCTGTGGCTTTTGCGCCGTTGGAGCTGTATCGCGGCTTGGGTACCAAGGGTGGGGTTTACAAAATGCCGCTGCTGAATGTGACCGGTTCAGCGATTATCAACCGTACCCGGCTGGAAAAAGAAGTGCCTGACCTGGACGATCGTTTGAAGAAAATGCGCAAGTTTGGTTTGGGCTTTATTGACCAAGCGCTTGACGCAGTCAAAACAATTGAAAAGCAGGTGCCCGCCAAATTCTGGATGGATGTGACACCCGCCGATCAGGAAAAATACAATGTCATGATGCAGCAGGCGCGCGTGCAGTTAACGCAAGAAGGCGTATACGACAAACGCATGATGAGCCTGCTGAAAAAGGTACGTTGCCACCACACACCCAGTGCTGCGGAATGCAGCACGAATGTGGAGTGAATCGATGCACTGTGCGCCTTTTTACTGCCTGAGGTAACTGCCCGCCTGGCGTTGTGCCAGGCGAATCAAGTCACCTTGCGCAATCGATACATCAATCAGGTGAAAGCCCCAGTTCATGCCGCCGATGAATTCACCGGGGTAGTCGTCTGCGCGTGGGTCGTTGGGGTCGGCCACAATGCTGGCCTCCAGATAACTGACACCGTTGGGGCCCACTTTGCACTCACCTTTGATTTGCCCGGGCATGGAATAATAGGGCGTTGGAATGGTCAGGTTGCTGGCTGGGTTTGCATTGGGTCCACCTGGCCCACGTGGAATCAACAACACGCGAAAAACAGGTGGTTGCTGGCGCGGAATGATCGGAAACAAATCAGACTGCCCACCCGCCAGTGCGGCCGGGTTGGTGCACAGGGCTTGTGTGCCTTCAACTGAACTCAAGCCAAAACGCGGGTCTTCCAGTTCGGGGTCGCCCGCGCGGTAGGTCACGTAAGCCACCACACAGCCAAGCTGGTTGGCACTGCGGCATGCAGCTACTTTTTGAAAAGAAGCACCCACATCTCGACCAGTTGGAACCAGCACATTGGTGCCAGGAATGTGTGCGGAAATAAAGCGGCTGAGCAACTCGGGTCGGGTTTCAATTTCCTCGGCAATCAGCCTGCGCAAAATACCTGAGCCTTGTGAATGACCCACCAGAATGAAACCGTGCCCTTCACTTTGGTTGGCAATGTATTCCTTGAAAGCGTCCAGCACATCGGCATAGGCCACTTCGCCAGCATTGGGTGCAACGTCAATGCCACCCAGTGCGCCGGTGAGTGTGTTCAAACCCAGCGCGGTCAGTGTGCGCTGTCGGTACACGGGTGCAAACTGGCGGCACACTTCGCCATATCGACCAAACTGAAGGGCGGTGGTTTGTTGCTCTTGCAGGTCGTCGTTCAAATCGGAATTACCCGCCAGGTCAATGCTGGTTGTGGGGTACACATAAAAGCAATCCACTTGCGGTGCAGTGGCTGGTGTGTAGCTTAGGGTAGTTGCTGTTGCGTCGGCGGCCACGGCAGTACTGTCAAAGTTACCGTTGCACACATTGCTGGTGCCCATTAAGTCGGGGTGGCAAAGCCAGTTGCTGGTGCCGGTGTAAAGCGTACTTTGATAGTCTGGAAACGGGTTGGTGGTGTTGGCTGCACTGGCGCCTACGCGTGTGCCAGCACTGTTTGTGCTGCTTGAGTCGCCACCGCAGGCAGTCAGCAACAGCGAGGCAGTTGCAATGCCAAATAAAAACTTGTGAATCACAATGTTCTCCCGTCGCGGCACGTGGCCCCAGTGGCCGTTACATCGAATGCTTCGCTGATACCTTCAAACTCTTCGGGTGATCCTGCTGGCACTGCCACACCTCGATGTTTGATTCGGTACTTTCCCACGGGCGTGTTGGCCGGAATTTTCCATTCCGCCAGTGCGGTGGACACAAAACCAGCGAGCGGAACAGGGCTGAGGTAAGGTGTGGGCTCGAAAGGTTGCCAGCGGAAAAGAAGCTCGGGCGCGCGGTCGTGGGTGAAGCTTTCCCACTCACCTTGAGCGTTCATTCGTTCTACTTCAACAATGGCCAATCCCCGGGTTTTCATATTGCGTGGATGAGCGCTTTGAAATTGTGCGGTCACCGTGTTGCCAGCCGCCACCGAGGGTGTGGGCTGCGCCAATACATCGCCAAATGCAGCACCGGGTGCCTGATCAAATGGTACATACGGCGGGCGTGGAATCGGATTGCTGGTCACTGTACGGGGTGGCCCTTCGGGTGGCTGAGCTTGCAGCGCCAATGACATGGCCAACCTGCGGCTTTCCTGTTGCACGGCGGCCAGGGTCCAGGGGCCAAATTGGGTAGATGCGCCTTCGTATTGCTGAATGGAATATTCTTCGCGTGTGGTGAGGTAATTCACAAAGTCGTTGCTCAAACCACTGATGATGACCTGGTCGATGCCTTGCGGTTCCAACACTTCCAATACGGTTTGGCGAATGCGCCGCCCCGCCATGGTGGTAATTTCCCATGGCAAGCCCAACACGGCCACATTGCCGATGGTGAACAACTGGAATGGGAGCACATTGTTGCTGAAGTTCAGGGGTGGGCCGAGCACAAACAGCACCGGTTTTTCAGCTTGGCAGCTTAAGCTGGTGCCCACCGGTACGGCGTCGAAAGGCAGCTCATTGAGGTTGCACAACACGGCGGTCGCCAATACTTCCGGTGGCAGTTTGCCCGCAGCCAGTGCCGCCAGGTCGCGGGTGAGGCGGGCAGGGTCGGTGCGCGCTGTGCAGCTCGCGCCTTCCACAGTTGGACCTGGCCCGTCTTCAGCACCGGCGCCAAATGAAACGCCCATGGCGGCCGTGCAGGTTTTCTTCACGGCACTGTTCAGTGATTCCGGGTGGCGCAGTGAATTCAACACCGCAGGGTCGGTAATTTCAACCTCGTCCATTTTTACGTGGAATTGCGCAAAGTTCACACCACCGCGCACCATCTGGTTGGCATCTCGGTACAGCGTCAAAGCTTTCGCAAGCTGTTTGCTGCCGTTTATTTCAACCGCTTTCAATTCGTCTGTAGAACCACCACGTTCCTCAAACGGTTTGTCTTTGAAGAAAATATTGGGGCTGCTGTCGCCCTCATCGGTTTGTGCAAATGCGGCGACGAAGGTGTCTTTCCCGGCGGGTGCCTCGTATTGCGTGCCCATCAATTTTTCAAAGGCCAGGGCAGCCCAACCTTTGTTGTCGGAAGAAATCAAAGGGTTGGTGTTCCCTGTGGTGGTGGGGTGCACACCAAACCAGTTGATTTGTCCAATCGGTGTGCCATCGGCACGGCGTAATTTCAGCAGTGCCATTTCCTTGTTCACATTCTGGCTTTCACCGCGCTGGTTCAAATACTGGTTGCGTTCTTCTTGCGGGTTTTGATCGTAGGCAATGGTTGAGCGGTTCACATTGGCATTGAGCAGCTCACCGTTATTGACCAATAAGCGACCCGGTTCCGGGTTGGCTTGCAGGTTGGTGTGTGCGCGGCGAATGGCCTCCACAATGCCGTCGACGATGAAGTTGTAAACCTCTTCGTCGTGCCCCAAACGGAAGGCATTGAATGCGGTGAAGTGCGCATAGCCACCGGGCCCGGCGTGGGTGTGGGTGGCGTTCAGCATGATGTTTTGTTCATTGTAAAAGCCAGCCAATTCCGTGTCGGCGGCCACCTTGTTCAGCACCCCTTGGCGCACTGCATGAAAAATCATTCCAAGGTCGTTGACCACATACACCACGCGTTTGCCGTTGCAGGGTGAGCCGATCACATAGGCGCGGGAAAACTGGCGGGTGTGCAAACCAAGGCTGGCGTGGGTGGGGCTTTCATAACCCATCATCACGGAACCCGCTGCAGGGCCGGTAATGTCGACAATGCCAGTGCCCATGGTAAACGCAGTGTTGTTTTTGCAAGCGCCACTGTTCAAACCTGTGTTGGGTTGAACGTTGCTGTTGGGCGTACTGGCCGGTGAAATGGAAGGGCTGTCTTGCCCCTCACCAATCAATAAATTTGGATCGGTCAGCGCGCACTGCAAACCAGCGGTGTCGACAAATTCATTGTTGCCAGAATTTTCATTCGGATTGGTGCGACCATCGCTTACAGGCAAGTCGTTGCTTTCGCCCAGGCAAGCAGCCAGTGCTGTGGCCGCAGTCAAGGCCAGCAGGCTGCGGACGGCACGTTGTTTGGTGTTCTTCATGTTTGTTGATTCTTGTAGATGTCTCCTTGGGTTCTTACTGCGCAGCTTGGAGCACAGATTCAGCAGGGGTTGGCAAGCGTTGAACTATGTCGTGTAACCGACACTAGTCACTTTTGAATCCGATTTTTGCCGGAGACAGTAAGAAGTTAAAAACCATAACCACTATTACAATTTTTGAGACATGATCAAAACACCTCGCCATGTGGTGACTCTTGCAGCTTTGGGATTGCTGCTTGGCGCCTGCACTTCAGACGACAATTCACAGAACTCCGCCAATACCAACACCTCAGTTCAGACCGCACAGAATTCGCAGGATTCTCCGGCATTGAAATTAAAGACTCATGATTGGTCAGCGCCCATCGACGGACTAACGCCCGTTCAACTGGCGCGTTTTGAGCAGGGCAAAGCAATCTTCGAGAAGGTATTTACGCCCAGCAACGGTCTGGGCGCTGTGTTTAACGCACAAAGCTGTGTGGAATGCCATGGGCAACCGGCGGTGGGCGGTACCGACCCCACGAAAACCATTCAGCGTTTTACCACCGTGTTGGCACCCCATTTTTCGGTCGGTTTGGTCACACAGGCCGATGGTGCACCCCATGTGCATGCCCGTTCTGTGGCCACTGAATTTCCAGATGAAGTACCCGGCTGCGTGTTGGGTGGCGAGCGCGTGCCGCCCCATGCCATGGCCAGTACCACGCGGGTAACTCCCCACCTGTTTGGTATTGGTTTGCTGGAAAATATTCCTGACACCACCTTGATTCAGAACGGCTTGAGCAGCGCAGAAGTCAACCCGGAAGTCAGTGGTCGCCCTGGCGTGATGTTTCCCGGTGGCGTGAATGATCCAAACGCCGCTGACCAGTTGGTGGGTCGTTTGGGTGCCCGCGGATTTGTGGCCGATGTGCAATCGTTCACCCAAGGTGCATTTTCAACCGAATTGGGCATTGCGACGTTCCACCCCCTGTTTGCCGCGCCGGTGCGCCCCAAAGGCAATTTGGCCACGGCCGATTGCACACCCTTTGTGGGCGAAGCGGTTAGCCTTTCGCAAACACAGGCCACGGCTGATTTCCAGCGCTGGTTGGCACCACCCCCAAGGCCAGAGCTCAAAGGCATTACTTTGCGAGGCCAGCGGGTGTTTAACGACATTCAGTGCAGCAGTTGCCACACACCCATGATGAAAACATCGGCCATGGCTCCCGCGCCGCTGAGCGACCGCGAGGTGTGGTTGTACTCCGATTTGTTGTTGCACGACATGGGAGAGGCACTGGCCGACAATGCGCCGGAAGGCTTGGGCTTGCCCACCGAATGGAAAACAGCGCCGTTGTGGGGTGTTGGTCAAACCGACAAACCCTTGTTGCACGATGGTCGCGCAGGCAGGGATTTTACAAAGGCAATTGAGTTTCACGGCGGAGAGGCCGAAGGTGCAAAACGCCGCTTCCAAGGCTTAAGCCCTGCAGATCAAGCGGCGTTGATTGCGTTTCTCGAAAAGCTATGACGTACTTTAGAACGTGTTGTTGACCAGCACTTCGTCAAGATTGAGCTGACCAGGTTTTGGCCAAGGCGCTTTGGTGCCTTTGCCAATGGCCACCATAGGACCCATTACATGGTCGGCAGGCAAGTTGATCACTTTGGCCACGGCTTCAATGTCAAAGCCGATCATGGGGCAGGAATCCAGGCCAATGCCTTTGGCTGACAGCATCAGGGTTTGCATGGCCATGCCGATCGACCGCTGTGCTTCGTCACGCTGCAACCATTCGCGGCCATCATGAAACGGTCCCATCCAGCCCACCAGCAAATCCGCCACTTCTTTGGGGGCTTCAGTCCAGTATCGTGACGGGTTTTTCTCCCAGGCTTTCATGTCGGCGGTCATGATAATCAGTAGCGAGGCATCGGTGATCTGAGCTTGGTCATTGCCCAGCTTGCGCATTTCAGCGCGCAAGGCTTTGTCGCGTACCACCACAAAACGCCAGTGCTGAATGTTGAAGCTGGTGGGTGCCTGAATGGCCGCTTCAAACAGTTTTTTCTCGTCATCTGCCGGAATGGTGTAATCGGGGTCGAACGCCTTGATGGCCCGGCGTTGGTAAATTGCATCGAATAATTCCATGTACTGCTCCGTGTTTGCTGCATAAAAAAAGCCGGAACCCTGGAGGGGATTCCGGCCAATAGTGTACAGGCTAAAAGGGGAACGTCGTTTATTTGGCCAAACGACGCGCCTGTGACACTGCGTAGCTGCCTGCCCGTGCTGCCAGCAAAGGATCATCCGATCCTTCGATACCGGTGGGCAATACCAGTGGGTTGAAATTGATGCCATCGCAAGCGGCTTTGTCAGTCACTGCGCTGACTTTCAAGCGACCAGCCACCACCTTTTTGCGATCGTCGGGCCAGGCCACAGTCGCATTGTCGGTGGGGTCGCCCGCCTGGGCCAATTGCAGAACCATGTCGAATTCAACCGGAATCTGTGAAACGCGACCTTTCAGCTCGTCTTCAAGAAATACCTTGGCGTGTGTGGCCAGTTTGTCGTCCGCAATAAATTCCTGACCTGTCACAGGCACAAACATCCACTTTGCAAACTGGGTTTTGCCCGCAGCATTGGTGAACTTGAATGCATGTGTGCTCCAGTAATTCACTGCCGCGTAACTGGCAGGCACGCCAGTTTTTGCAACCCATTCCATTTGGGGTTTGAAGTCGGGGTATTTGGCCGCAGCCGCTGCAATTTTTGCAGGATCAGGTTTTTTGGTCGCTGGGTCTGGTTTGCGGGCCTCAAGGAATGCCAGGAAACCATCGGGTGTTGCAGCAGTAAAGAAAGGCGCTGAAATATTGGCCATCAGCCATTGTTCACCGTTGGGTAAATCGAACTGTGCCGCCAATCCACGCACGCCTTTGCCACTTTCGGGTGCGTTGGGGTTACCGCCACCCACCGAAAAGCGCAGGGTGACCGGTACGGGTTTGCCAGAAAATACGGAGGCCTTTGAAACAGCGGCGCCTGCCTTGTTGCCAACAAATTCGCCTGCTGCGCAAACACCGCGCGCACCGGAACGTCGTGCAGCGTGGGTGCCGAATACGCCTTCAAGGCCATCTACCAAATTCACAGCATTGGCAGGTTCGCTGGGAATTGCAGTCTGGGCGACTGCTGTTTGTGTACCAAGTGCGGCCAAAGCGGCCATTGTGGCCACTGCGGCCAAACCATGCGCTGTTCTCATTTCCTGCATCCTTCTTTTGATGGTCATCAACCTCGCAACCCACCCGATGGTTCGGGTGGAGGTACGCAATAGATCGTTGGCGCGAGAAGGAAGTTACAGTGTCTTAAAAATATAATTTTCAGACGATTGTATTCAGGCTGTGGGCAACATGTTTTTGATGACCGATTCCGCCACGAGTTGGCTCATGTAGCGCGGTACGGCGTAGGTAAAGCGGGCTTCGGCGATGGCAGACCTGGCCACGGCCGGAATGTCTGCCGGTTTCAATGCGGCCAGTTGTGTTGGAATACTGAACTTTTCATTCATGGCACGAATTCGGGCCACGAAGGCACGAGCCAAATGAACATCGTCGGCACCCTTGTCACCAATGCCACAGGCGCGCGCCAAAATCGCCAAGCGGTCGGCGCAATTGGGTAAGGAGTAGTCCAGTACATGGGGCATTACGATGGCGTTGGCCAGCCCATGGGGCGTGTGGTACAGCGCACCAAATTTGTGGGCAATGCCATGCACGTAACCCACGCCAGCCTGGGTAAAGGCGATGCCAGCCAAATGAGATGCACGCGCCATTTTCTGGCGGGCTTCCAGGTTGTTGCCATCGGCCACGGCAGTTTCAAGGTATTTCATGATCAGCTGCGTGGCTTCCAGCGCCTTTTGGTTGGTTTTCCGTGTGGCATTGCGCGATACGAAAGCTTCCACAGCATGGGTAAGTGCGTCCATGCCTGTGGACGAGGTGATGTGTGCAGGCAGTCCAGTCATCAGCGAACCATCCAGCGCTGCTGCGGTGGGTAGCAGGCGCAGGTCCATGGCGGCTACTTTGCGTTTGTTTGCTGTGTCGCTGACCACGGCTGCAATGGTCACTTCGGCGCCCGTGCCGGCCGTGGTGGGCACTGCAAACAAGGGGATCATGCCTTTGTGCACTCGCAGCAAACCAGTTAATTTCAATACAGGTTTGTTGTTTTTTGCGCGTGCACCGATCATTTTTGCAGCATCTATGGGGCTGCCGCCGCCCACTGCCAAGATGGCCTGGCAACCATTCTCCATCAACATCCGGTAACCGGCTTCAATTTGTTCCACCGTGGGGTTGGGCTCCACGCCGTCGTACACCACGTATTTCACGCTCTGGGTTTCAAGCTCGGTTTTCATTTTGTCGAGTACACCAAGTTTCACCAGCACGGCGTCGGTCACAACAAGCACATTGCGGTGACCCGCATCGGCCATGTGCCGGACCAGTTCCAGCGACGATCCTGCGCCTTCGAACATGCGGGGCCACTTGAATGGCATCAAGGCGGTGACCACTTTAAAAATGGCCATATAGATGCGTAGAGCGAGCACTTCGAGTGCATGCAACATGCGGGTGTCTCCTGATTTTTATTGGGGTTAACAGTTGTTACGATGATTGTACAAAGAGTAGGCAGTTTTGAAGCAGAGGAAATATTCCACTTTTCATGACGATCGGGAAAATTTCACGGACTGTTTCCTTCATGCTTGCGCAACGCCAATTACAACAATGTTGAGACATTTTTCATGACGCACCGCAGTACGCCCTTGATCGCCGCCCTTGCAGCCTTGGGGCTGGCCACCCCAACCTTTGCGCAAACTGAAAGCCTGGACACCTTTGTGGTGTCTGCCACTCGGGAAGCCCGCGACCCGTTTGAAGTACCTGCCTCGGTCGACAAAATCAACCAGAACACGCTGGAGAAAGCGGGCAGCTTTCAGGTGAATTTGTCAGAAACATTAACCCGCGTGCCGGGCCTTGTGATCAACAACCGCAACAACTTTGCGCAAGACCTGCAAATTTCCATTCGTGGTTTTGGTGCGCGCGCTACCTCAGGTGTGCGCGGCGTGCGTTTGTTCTCAGATGGCATTCCCGCCACCATGCCCGATGGCTCAGGTCAAATTTCGCATTTCAGTTTGTCGTCAACTGAGTCGATCGAGGTGTTGCGCGGACCTTTTTCCTCGCTGTACGGAAATTCATCGGGCGGCGTAATTTTGCTGACCACCGAGAACCCGCGCCCCGGTACCGAACTGGAAGTGAACCAGATTTTCGGCACCGACAACACACGCCGAAGCGGCATCAAATTGAACAAAGGCAATGAGGAAGTGGGCATTGTGATTGACGCGTCCACTTTCCGAACCGATGGATACCGCGACCACAGCAAAGCACGGCGAGACAATTTCAACAGCAAATTGGTTTGGAATTTAAGCAGCGACACACGGCTGAGCTGGGTACTGAACTACGTGGACATTCCGCTGGCGCAAGACCCGGCTGGGTTGACTGCGGCGCAATTGGCCAACAACCGCAGGCAGGCGGGCAACAACACCGTGGCCAACAACACCAACAAAACCGTGGAGCAAAGCCAAACAGGGTTTGTGCTGGAACACAAATTCAGCCCCAGTACCAATGTCACTTTCAGCCCCTACTATGGCGACCGAAAAATTCGCCAGGTGTTGGCCAGCACAGCCGTGATTGATTTGAAAAATGAATACAGCGGTGCCGACCTGCGCTTTGGCCACCAAACCAGCTTGTTGGAAAAGCCCCTGTTTTTGAATGCCGGCCTGACCGTGGGTGAACTGGAACAGGCGCGCCTCGGATTTTTCGGGGGCAGCACCACACCCAACCGCGACGAGGCCAACACGGCCAGCCAGTTCGACCAGTACCTGCAGGCGGAATACTTTTTCACCGACAAATTCAGTGTGTTGGGTGGCGTGCGAAATTCATCCATCGAGATTGAATCGAACGACCAGTTCTTGAGCAATGGCAACGGCAGTGGCAGCAAAAAGTACGACGAAGTGACCAGTAATATTGGTTTCACCTATCGGTTGCAGCCCAACATCAACACCTATATTTCTTATGGCGAGGGTTTCGAGACGCCGACCTTGCTGGAAACGGCCTATTTGTCTGTTGCGCCACCCAGCCCCAACTTCAACTCGCAATTGGAAGCCGCAAAAAGCGAGCAGCTTGAATTGGGTGTGAAAGCCAAGTTTGGCGCCACCCGTGTCAATGCCGCGCTGTACACGGTCGATACTGAGAATGAAATCGTGGTGCTGTCTGCAAACGGCGGTGCCACCTCATTCCAGAATGCAGGCTCAACCAGCCGGGAAGGCGCGGAACTGGGTTTGCAACACGCGTTCAATACGCAGTGGCAGGCCAATGTGGCGGTGAACTATATCCGCGCCACTTACGACACCTCGGTCAACAGCATTCAGGCGGGCAACAGCCTGCCCAGCATTCCGAAGAAAACCTTCTTCGGTGAAGTGGTGTACAAACCGTCTAGCTTGTACGAGGCGGCAACTGAATTGCGCTACGTTGACAAACTGTTTGCCAATGATGCAAACGATGCTTTTGCACCTTCCTATTCAGTGGTGAACCTGCGCGCCAGCAAAGACTGGCCGCTGGATGGTGGCTGGAATGTGCGCACCTACGCGCGCGTGGACAATGTGTTCGACAAGCAATACGTGGGCTCGGTGATTGTGAACCAGGGGGCAGGGCAGTTCTTTGAGCCTGCCAGCGAGCGACAGTTTTTGGCGGGGGTAACGGTGGGGCTGAAGTGGAAGTGAGTCCAGATGTGACCTGTAGGTAACTTTAGAGAGCCCACACCAATATTTGCGGTGTAGGCGCTGTTAGAATCTGACACACATTATTTTCACAATCAGGTTTGTCGCCATGTCCACCGCACTCAGTATTCGCCGTATTAGCCACATGTCCAGCAATGGCTGGAATCGTCTGTTCAAGTCGGAATCCATGGTGCGTGCCGGTTTGCAGCCGTTCGAGGTCATTCATCAAAGTGGTATTCACAGTGTTCGCCATTACCTGCCGTTGACTGAAGAAAGCATCACCGTGGGCGACGAAACCCTGCCCGTGACCAAGAAGCGCAATAAAATTCCGCTGGTACTGATTGCCCCGTTGGCCGTGAACATGTTCGTGTATGACTTGCTGCCCGAGCGCAGTTTCGTGCGCTACCTGATGGCGCAGGGTTTTGACGTGTACTTGATCGACTGGGGTAAACCAACACGCAAACAGGCAGGGCTTACGCTTGAAAATTACATCAAGGAGTTTTTGCCCGCGTGCCTGAACGCGGTGCGTGAACACAGCGGTTCGAAAAAACTGAATTTGCAAGGCTGGAGCATGGGTGGTGGCATGGCCTTGGCCTACACCGCCTTGTTCAAAGATGAAAACATCAACAAAATTGTGACCTACGGCACGCCGATCGACGGCCATGCCAATGGCGCAATGGGTCAACAGTACAAACGCCTTGCGCACTTGTTGAAATCGGCCCGTATCAATTTTCGCAAAGTGCCCGCCAAGTTGTTGTACACACCGGGTTGGGCCAACGTGATTGGTTTTAAATTGCTCGACCCTGTGGGCAGTTTGAAAGGTTACTGGAACTTGATTTCGCAATTGCACGACCGCGAGTTTGTGGCCCAGCACGCCAACCAGGCTGCATTTATCGACAGCCTGGAAGCTTATCCCGGCGGTGCCCTGCGCGACTGGTTTGCAAGTATTTGGCTAGAAAATGAAACGGCGAATGGCCACTTTAAAGTGGGCAAGGCTGTAGCGAATTTCAAAGAAATCGCCTGCCCGGTGTTGGGCATTGCGGGCAAAACAGACAACCTGGCCAATGTGGCGTGTTGCAAGCCAATTACCAAAGTGGTGGGCTCTGAAAAATCAGAATTCTTCATCGGCCCAGGTGGTCACATTGGCATTATGAGCGGCAAGGAATCGCCCAATACCATTTGGGCGAAAACCGTGAGCTGGTTGAACGGCTAACTTGTTATTTCAAGGGATACGCGTTGTTCGTGAATTTCAACACCATGAATCCGTTGTCCTGACAAGTGACCCAAATTTGATCGCTGCCCACAAAGCGGGGCGGCGAGCTGCACCAGTCAGTGCTTAGATCACCTCCAATCGCGCTGGTTGCGTGTTCAGAGCCTGCCAACTGTGCTTTTTTCTCCGACTGCGCAGGCGGGTTGTAATAGGCAATTTCTTTGGCTGCCAGCGGGTTGCGAATATCGAACACCCGCACACCAGATTGAAAATAGCCACATGCAATGGCGGTGGGGTTTACTTTTTTATCCACACCACAGTAGTGCCCTTCGTAGCCAAAACTTCCATTGTTTGCAGTGTCAGCTTCGCGAATGGCGGCGTTTTCTTCTGCATGAATGGCTAGTTTCAGTTTGGACACCACAACGGGTGCAGTCTCATCTGAAATATCAATAATTCGTGCTGCGCCAGCACCGCCCTCGTCCACAGCGATCACAAACGGTTTGCCATTGTACGAAACAGGAATGGTGTGTTGGCTCAAGTCTCCATCCTCCCAATACACGCTGCCAACCTCGGTCAACATGGGCACTGGGTCGCGGTTTTGAATGCTGCTCGTGTCCAGAATAATCACACCGGGCGGGGTCAGTGAAGTCAAATACATGCGGTTGCCGTCTTCACTCAATTCAAAGCCGTGGTTGCTGGGCGAGGCAATGGTGGTGTACAGAATTCGCGGCAGGCTGGGGTTGCTGGTGTCAATGGCAGTAATACTGCCCGGGTTCAACCCAGTGGCCCAGTAAGTATTTCCATCGGGTGACCACGCGCCCTCATGGCCTATCAAGTTGGCGGGCAGGGTCAGGTTGGCCGCAAAAGAATTCAGCAAGATCGGGTTCGCACAATCAGTGCCAATGTCGTAAATATCGAAAAAACCGGCACTAAGCACCGGCCCCACCGCAACGCCTCCGAGCAGGCCGCGTGCTTCATTCACTTTCAGGGATTCCCAAGGGCTTTGAAAAAATGCCGGGCTGGTGAGGTTGGTCGACAGCACCGGATTGGCCGGATCGCGCGCGTCGATTACCTGAACTCCTTGTGACACTTTGGTCGGAATGCCCGAGAATGTGGTGCCCATGTACGAACAGGTTTTGTACGATGGGTTGACCCAGGTGCTGCCTTCGCCCTGGTATTGCCCCACCAGTTCCATATTGCACCGGTAGCCTTGTTTGCTGCGCCCGCTCTCGCGGTCGGCCAGCGGAACTTGACCTTGAATGCCGGTTTCCGGCACAGAGCCTGCGCCACATTGGACGGGCTCAACGAAACTGGCACCCATCACTTCGCTGGGTGTTGTTCTGCTTGAGCTTGTTGGCCCGACGCCTTCTGAACCGCATGCTGCCAAAACAACTGTGCCGGCCAATAAAGTTGCGAGTTTTGTAGATTGCATTCCCCTGTCTCCCTGTTTGTTTTTTTAATCATCGTGGGTTTGCGCACTTACTGGTTTCTGACAGTTCACCATCTCCCTACAAATCTTCAGCGTTTGCCGCTGTGAAAACTGGGGTCGAAACTGCAACAGCCCAATTCATTATTTCGAGTTAACTTGTGCGAGCAATTTATTCATCAGGGAAATTTCTGCCGCCTGTTCCCGAATGATGGATTTTGCCAAACCCTTTACCAGCAACGATTCCCCGTTGTTCACCGCAAAACGCGCCATGGGAATGGCGGCCTGGTGGTGGTCGATCATTGCCTCGAGGAATCTTC
The DNA here is from genome assembly GCF_058448965.1 of Limnobacter sp. G6BE5S. Lineage (NCBI taxonomy): Bacteria > Pseudomonadati > Pseudomonadota > Betaproteobacteria > Burkholderiales > Burkholderiaceae > Limnobacter > Limnobacter sp. G6BE5S. The sequence goes on along the minus strand of NZ_JBZFLM010000003.1, from coordinate 168,694 downwards.
GTTCAAGATCTGGGCCTGTCAGCGCTCTCATTTCGTTGAATTGATCCACATTTAACATTCCAGGCATAACACCCTTGGCTGACTTGCATTGCGCAACGTACAGCAGGTCTTGCACATTGGTCACATTCTTTGCGTCTTCAACCCAAGCCATTGCGCCTTTCTGCGGTGGGGTTACTCGCTGATTCCATGCGGTTAGCCAGCCTTTCATTTGTCCCATTTCCAGCAGTTGGGCGGTTAATATTCCATTGGCCAGTAAATCAAGATTGGGCGACACCTTGCCCTTCACCAGCATGGCCATGGAAATGGCTTGGTCATGGTGAATGATCATGCTTTGCGCAAAGCCAATGTCGATCGAATTGGGCTGCGTACCTGCCGTGTTTGCAGGTTCGGTCGCTGTGTTTTCAAGCGCAGGCATGGCGCTGCTGAGCAGCATGCCAACTGCCAGGCCAAGCGAGAAAAGACAGGCAGCGTAAAAACCTTTTTGTTTCAACATAGGGGTGCCAAGTGGAATTCATGGTTGTTATTGCGTACCCAATCTCTTACTGAAGGGAACGTTTATTTGGATGTTGTATCCAAGAACAGAGAAGTATTGGCGTGGGAGATGGCATGCTGAAATACAGACGAACAATTCTTCAGGCCGGTGCCGGGCTTTTGGTCGCTGCTCCCTGGTTTACCTGGCGACAGGCTTTGGCGCTAACGCCTGCCTGCACCGATGAGCCCACTGCCCAGCAAATTGAAGGCCCGTATTACACCCCGCAAACTCCCCGACGCAGCACGCTGATTGATGGTTTGCCCGGTGATGTTTTGGTATTGCAAGGGCGGGTATTGAATACCGCCTGCCAACCTGTTCCCAATGCAATTGTGGATGTGTGGGGCTGCGATTCGGAAGGTGAATACGACAACACCGGTTTCAAATTGCGGGGGCATCAACTGACTGATGCCCAAGGGCGATTTCGTTTTGAAACCTTAATGCCCGGTTCTTACGGCAATTCGACTTTTCGGCGCACGCCGCATTTGCACGTGAAGGTACAGGGCCCTGGTACACCATTGCTGACCACACAACTTTATTTTCCGGACCAAGTGCTGAATCTGCGCGACAGCTTTTTCAACCCAGACTTGTTGGTGAAGTGGACTCACGATAAATCACAGGCTTTGTTCGACTTTGTATTGCCGGTGCAGGCAAAGGGATAGTTTCAATGGTAGTACCCTCAAAAATTGTATATGCCCTGTGCGTTGTCTTTCTGGCAGCGGCCTGTGCAACACAAACCACACAGCAAACAGTGCCCACTGTGTGGTTAATGGGCGAGGTTCACGACAACCCTCAGGCTCACAAAGCCCGTTATGAAATAATCGCAGCAAAAGTGAAAACAGGCTGGCGACCCGCCATTGCAATGGAGCAGTTTGATCGGGAACACCAGGGCTTGTTGCGCACTGCGCAAGATCAATGCAAGCAGGCAAGCTGTATTACATCGCAGCCATGGGTAGAAAATTGGCAGTGGGAACTGTATGAACCCCTGATTCAACTTGCAATTGATTATCAACTGCCCTTGTTGGCGGCCAATGTGTCGCGAGAAGAAGCAAACCGTATCGTGAAGGGCGGGTACGGCGCGGCCCTGGACCCAGACACCATTGCCCAATATGAACTGGACAAACCATTGCCGAAGCCGCTGGGCGAACAGCATCGTCGAAACATTGTTGAAGGGCACTGCAATGTGCTGCCCCAGCACGTTGCCGAAAAAATGATTCCGGCACAAGTGGCTCGCGATGTGTGGATGGCCAAGGTCATTGAACAGCAGGCCACGCAACGCGATGTGATTTTGATTGCAGGCAATGGCCATGTCCAAAAAGATGTCGGCGTTGTTCACTGGTTGCCCGTTAAACTACAACAAACAACAACCGTGTATGGCTTTATCGAAGATTCGCAGGCCAATGGCGCTAAGCAATTTGATGTAACTCGCACAGTGCCTGCCCATTCCCGTGAAGATCCTTGCGAAGCTTTCAAGGCCATGATGAAAAAATAAGCCACACATTGGCAGGAGACTACAGGGTGGAAAAATCTGGATGTTCTAACTGGGCTGGCGCTGCCTTGGCCTTTGCAATGGTGCTGTGCTCAACACCACTGAAAGCCAATGGCTTTGAAGACTTCGATGATGCAGAGTTGATCGATCACATTGCTGGCAGCGTGGCCCGTGGTTATGGCCGCATGCATGGCTATTCAGTCGATTTTAAATTGATCGGAAAAGAAACGCCGCACCAGTCACCCTTGCTGGTTCAGTACAACGCCCCATTGAAGCGCTGCACATTTCTTATCAGCACTCGCGACAAAACCTGGCACAGCTTTGAGCAGTACCTTGAGTTTTTTGATGGCTTGCCGAAGCAGGTGGTGTACGAAGCCTTTTTTGCGCACGAGTCAGGCCATTGCGTGCAAATGAAAGAGAAAATTGATTTTGGACCTGTGCGCAGGCGCCACCGCGAAGAACTGTATGCCGATGTGTTCGCACTTTCTCATGTTGAGCGTTATTTCCCCAAGCATCGTAAAGCCTTTCAGGAAGCCCAGTTGAAAATGCGTCGTGCTGCATTGGGAATTCAAAACGAATACGACTTTTACAAAGAATTGTTGAGGTTGCATTACAGCCCCAACCTTCAATCTGCGCTCAAGATAAAAAATCCGCAGGATCGGGCTTATTCCATCGCCAAGGTAGTCGATTTGTTGTGATATTTTGTTATCGTGATAACTGATAATTTCAATTTTAACACCCGGGAGCAGTAACCATGGATCAACTGAAATTTGGCTTGGCAAAGAAAATCAATGAAACCACCGTGAGTCGCCGAGGCTTCTTGCTCACCTCGCTTGCGGGTGGTTTTGCAGTGGCATCCGAGCCCCTGTTTGCACAGGCCATAAAAACAGACACCCAGGGAATTACTGCGGGTGAAGTGAAAGTTCCCGTGAAAGACGGGCAAATTCCAGCCTACCGCGCAATGCCTGCCAAAGGCGGAAACTTTCCGGTCATTCTTGTGATTCAGGAAATTTTTGGCGTACATGAGTACATTCAGGACATTTGCCGTCGCTTGGCCAAGCAAGGGTATTACGCCATTGCACCGGCCTTGTTCAGCCGCGAAGCGGATGTGTCCAACATGACCCTTGAAGCAATTTTGAAAGACGTGGTGCCAGTGGTGCCCGATGCCCAGGTGATGAGCGACATCGATTCCACCGTGGCATTTGCAAAAGCCAGCGGCAAAGCCAATACAACGCGCTTGGGTATCGTGGGCTATTGTTGGGGTGGTCGCACGGTTTGGTTGTACGCCAACCACAATTCAAATGTAAAGGCTGGCGTTGCCTATTACGGCTTGCTGGCCGGGTTGAAAGGACCAAACAAGCCAGCAGACCCGGTTGATGTGGCTGCAAACCTGAAGGTACCCGTGCTGGGTCTGTACGCTGGCGAGGACAGTTTTGTGCCCGATGACGTTGTGGACAAAATGCGCAACGAACTGGGCAAGGGCAGCAGCGCCTCTGAAATCGTGGTTTTCCCCGCTGTCAATCACGGTTTTCATGCCGACTACCGCCCCACCTATGACAGGCGGGCTGCCACATATGCCTGGAAACTGACTTTGGACTGGTTTAAAGAGCGGGGCGTGTAAAAACACGGGCCAGACGAGGACAATTTGAGTCAAATTGAACGCATTTATTCACGATTGTCTTGGATTGACTTAGACAAGGATGACTCAAACCGTTCAAGCGATTACACTTGAGTCATCCCAATCGTCTGGTTAAAACTCCAAGAACATGAAAATCGAGAATCCACTAGCGTTAGACAATCAGCTTTGTTTCTCTTTGTATGCAACCTCTCTTGCAATTACGCAGGTTTACAAGCCGCTGCTGCAACCCTTGGGTTTAACCTTTCCGCAATACTTGGTCATGATGATTTTGTGGAAGGAAGACGGAGTCAGTTTGATCAATGTGGCCCGTCAACTGGGTCAACAGCCTGGCGCATTGACCCCCGTCATCAAACGAATGGCCGAGCAAGGCCTGCTAACACGCAACCGAAGTGCAGATGATGAAAGGCAACTGCAGATCTACCTGACCGAAGAGGGCAAGCAGATTCGGGAAAAGGCCCTCAATGTATACGCCTGTGTGGTTGATCAATGCGGCATGACACCCACGGAAATTCATCGCTTGAAATGTGAACTGGACGCCTTGCGGGAAAGGTTGTTGAAAGCCTGACCGCTTGTTCTTCGTTAATTATTGCGATAACCTTCTAAAGAGACCAAGATTTTGTCAAATCAATTCTTTAGATGGTTATCGCGATAACTATCTGATTGTTCATCCACCAAACTACAGGAGAAATTCATGGAAGTTGTTTACACGGCCAAGGCCACATCCACTGGCGGTCGCGAAGGTGGTTCAGCCACAGACGACGGACGGTTGAAAGTGCAATTGAGCACGCCCAAAGAACTGGGTGGCGCGGGCGGCCCGGGTACCAACCCTGAGCAATTGTTTGCTGCAGGTTATTCCGCCTGTTTTATCGGCGCGATCAAGTTCGTGGCCGGTCAGGACAAAATCCAGCTGCCTTCCGAGCCCGAAATTACTGCCACTGTGGGCATTGGCGGCAACCCGAAGGGTGTTGGTTTTGCCATTGCGGTGGACATGAGCATCAAGCTGGAAGGCATGGACAAAGCAGCCGCCAACGCATTGGTTGAGAAAGCACACCAGGTGTGCCCATACTCAAACGCAACCCGTAACAATGTGGATGTAAAGTTGACTGTGGTGTAAGCAAGCGCAGCCACTTAACCGTTGACTGGCGGTGGGCTTTTGTTAAAGCCCGCCGCCTTTGTTTTTTTGCAGGGAATGATTAATGCAGCACAACTATGCCAAACCCGCCTGGATGAAGAACGTCAAGAGCGAAGTTCGGTGTGCGGGGTTCGAACTGGAGTTTGCCGGCTTGGACTTGCAGTCTGCGGCAGCCGCAGTGGCCAAGGCCTTGCAGGGTGAAGTGATTCGTGACACGCAGGCCGAGTGCAAGGTAAAACATCCCGAGTTCGGTCATTTTAAAATTGAACTGGACTGGAGTTTCGCCAAGAACATGGCCCGCAAGCGCCTTGAAGAGCAGGGCGCAAATGAAGATGCCGTGCTGGCTTTGATGACAGATTTGGCCCGGCAGATAGTGCCTTTGGAGGTGGTGTGTCCACCCATCCCCGTGAACAGGCTTTCCGTACTCAACGACATGGTGACCAAGCTGCAAGGCGCGGGGGCCCTGGGTACCTCCGATTCGCTTATTTATGCTTTTGGAGTACACATCAACGCCGAGTTGCCTGATCTGAATTCACAAACCATCGTGCCCTATCTGCAAGCCTATTGTGTGTCACAGCACTGGTTGATGAAGGCGCACAGAATTGATACCTTGCGCCGTTTGACGCCCTACATTGACATGTATCCGAAGCGGTATGTGGAATTGGTCATGGCTTACACAGCCGATACTCCGTTGTCGCAGATCATCGACGATTATCTGGAGTTCAACCCCACCCGAAATCGGGGCATGGACCTGTTGCCCTTGTTCAAGCAAATTGATGAGGCTCGTGTACTGGCAGTGGTCAGCGATGAGCGTGTGAATGCACGCCCAACCTTTCACTATCGCTTGCCGAATTGCGAAATCGAAAAACCGGGCTGGACTTTAACGGACAGCTGGAATATTTGGTGTGTGGTGGAACACCTGGCCGCTGACCCGGTCACATTGAGGTCCATGTGCGAGCAGTGGATTGAGTACAACCAGAATTTAATCAACCTGAAGGAAGAGCCTTGGCACCAGGAACTGGCGCACATTCACGAAAACCTGTTGTCGGTGTAACTGGCAATGCCAAGTGGTGGTCGCCGTCGTGGTTCAGCATTCGCATGGCCGTGTGGCTGGCTGGTGGGCAGGCCCGACGCATCAGCGTGAGGCACCACTGGCCAATTGATCAAATTGATGCCTTGATCGTAAGTGGTGGGGACGATATCCACCCTTCGCTCTATGGCGAAGAAGAAGCACCCAAAGCACACTACGACCCCGATCGCGATGGGCTGGAACAGGCGCACATTGCCTGGGCATTGAAGCATGGCTTGCCCATGTTGGGCATTTGCCGTGGTACCCAGTTAATCAATGTCAGCCTGGGCGGCAGTTTGCACATCGACATTCGCGCAAGGCGCAAATTAACTTCAAACCGGGGCACCGTGTTGCCGCGAAAAACAGCGGCATTGCGTGCCAGCAGTTGCCTGGCAGCGGTAACCTGCGCCAGCCGGTTGCGCATCAACAGCCTGCACCATCAGGCCATAGACGAGTTGGGCCAGGGTGTACGAATTGTGGCCCGCGACCTGGACGGTTTTGTGCAGGGCATTGAGCCCGACGGCGCATGCCAATGGCTGGGGGTGCAATGGCACCCGGAATATTTGTTGTACCGCCCCAAACACAGGCGCTTGTTCAAATGGCTTGTGCAACAATGCAGGCAAGCTCCCCAGAGTCAATAATCCATGTCGTATTCCTTGCTGTTTGCTTCCGCCTTTTTGGCAGCCACCATTTTGCCTTTCTATTCCGAGGTGGTGCTGTTTGCCATGATCCGTGCAGGCGAACCCGCCGGCCTGTTGCTTGCAGTTGCGACAATGGGCAATACCCTGGGGGCTGTGGTGAATTGGGTGCTGGGGCGTTACCTGCTGCACTTTCAGCACAAAAAATGGTTTTATTTCAAACCCAGGCAAATCGAGAAAATGCAGGCCTGGTTTCAACGCTATGGTGTCTGGAGCCTGTTGTTTGCATGGATGCCTGTTGGTGGTGACCCGTTGACGCTGGTCGCCGGTATTATGCGAGTAAACCTGTGGCTGTTTATCCTGCTTGTTGGCATTGGTAAATCGCTGCGTTATGTGGCTGTGATTTACTTTTCTGAAATGTCGGTGGCCTGGTTCTAAATCATTGAATGGGAAGGAAATGGTGTTTTTATGAATCCAAGTGATTTGCCCAATCTGGACGCAGACTGTTTTAAGCAACCCGATCGGGAATTGTTGGGTGACAGCCTGTTGCACCCACCCCGAATCCTGATTTTGTATGGTTCTTTGCGCGCTCGCTCTTTTAGTCGACTTGCCGCAGAAGAGGCAGGGCGCTTGCTCACGCTGATGGGGGCAGAAGTCCGGTTTTTCAATCCCGATGGTTTGCCTTTGGTGGATGACGCCAATGAGCAGCACCCCAAGGTGCAAGAACTGCGTGAACTGGCCGATTGGTCGGAAGGGCAGGTGTGGAGCTCGCCCGAGCGCCACGGCGCCATGACCGGCGTGATGAAAACACAAATTGACTGGTTGCCGTTAACCGGTGGCGCCAAGCGGCCCACGCAGGGCAAAACACTGGCGGTGATGCAAGTGTGTGGTGGCTCGCAGTCGTTCAATGCAGTGAACCAGTTGCGGGTACTTGGGCGCTGGATGCGCATGATCACCATTCCCAATCAATCGTCAATTGCCAAAGCGTTTATGGAGTTTGACGAAAGTGGCCGAATGAAGCCTTCCCCGTACTACATCCGTTTGGTGGATGTGATGGAGGAGCTGATGAAGTTCACCTTGCTAACCCGTGGTCACGCACAGTATTTGGTAGATCGCTATTCTGAGCGGGTAGAGTCTGCAGAGGAATTGTCCAAACGAGTCAACCAGCGCAGCATTTAATTTGAAAACATTTGTCTGTTTAATTGCGTTGATCTGTGCAGGCCTTGCCCACGCTGGCAACGTCACCGTGGCTGCTGCTGCCACCTTGCGTCACGCACTTGATGAAATATCGCCCCGGTTTACCCAAGCGACTGGGCATACACTGAAGGTGGCGTATGGCTCCTCGGGCAACTTCTACAGTCAAATCAAACAGGGTGCCCCTTTCGATGTATTTTTGTCAGCCGACATGGTGTTTCCCCAAAAGCTGGTGGACGAAAAGTTGGCCGCTGCACCCGTTGTGCCGTATTCGGAAGGACGACTGGTTTTGCTTGTGCCGCACCAAAGTGCATTAAAACCCGATGGCAGTTTGAAAGACCTGGCCGCCGCGCTGAAGGACGGTCGTCTGAACAAACTGGCCATTGCCAACCCCGCGGTGGCACCGTACGGCATGCGGGCACGAGAGGTCCTGATCCAGATCAAGTTGTGGGATGCATTGCAAGGAAAACTCGTGATGGGCGAAAACATTGGGCAGGCCACGCAATTTGCGACCTCTGGTGCGGCTCAGGGCGGTTTGGTGGCCTTGTCTTTGGCAATTGCACCCGAGGTGGCCGCACGCGCAAGCCACAGTTTGATACCCAAAGAGTGGCATCAGCCATTGATTCAGGGCATGGTCTTGTGTCAAGCAGGTAACCCGGCTGCCAAGGCGTTTGTGCAGTACATGCAAACGGAAGCAGCTCGCGCGGTTCTGAAAAAATATGGCTACGATCCGGTGTTAAAACCATGATGGACTGGTCTGCTTTCTCGCTTTCCATTCAACTTGCTTTAAGCACATTGCTGGTGTTGTTGCCCATTGGCCTGGTCTCGGGGCGCTGGCTTGCCCGCACCCAGTTCAAGGGCCGAACCTGGATTGAAGCTGCAATTTTACTGCCGCTTGTTTTGCCTCCCACTGTGATGGGGTATTACCTGTTGGTGGCGGTGGGCGGTGGTTCGCAAGTGGGGCAGTGGTTGCAAAGTACGTTTGGCATCACGCTGACTTTTAATTTTGCCGGGCTGCTGCTGGCCTCGGTGCTGTTCAACATTCCTTTCATGTTGCAACCCATTCAACGTGCTTTTGAGTCGATTCCCCACAATTTAAACGAAGCTGCACAAGTCAGTGGTTTGGGTAGCTGGGCGATTTTTACCAAAGTGGAATTGCCATTGGCCTGGCCTGGCATTTTGTCGGCCATGGTACTGACATTTGTGCACACGCTGGGCGAGTTTGGCGTGGTGCTCATGATCGGTGGCAATATTCCTGGCGAAACCCGAACTTTGGCGATCTCCATTTACGACAGTGTGCAAAGTTTCGATTTGAAAGCAGCCAACACCATGTCGCTGGCCTTGTTGATGTTTTCACTGGTGGCGGTGGCCGCCTCCCTGTTGTTGTCAAACCGAAGAAGGCGCAACAAATGAGCCTGCCCACAAGCCTTCACATTGAGTTTGAGCAACTCAAACCCATGCCACTGCGTGGAAGTTTTCATTGTGAGGCGGGTCAACTGCTCGCCCTGGTGGGGCCTTCGGGGGCAGGCAAGTCCTCTATTTTGCGTGTATTGGCAGGTTTGATGAAACCCGCGAAGGGGCGCATCGAAGTGGGTGGCCAAGTGTGGTTAGACACTACAAAAGGCGTGTTTCAAACACCCCAGCAACGCCGGGTTGGCTTGGTGTTTCAAAACTACGCCTTGATGCCCCACTTAAGCGCAGCTGCCAATGTGGCTTTGGCTTTGCAGCACTTGCCCAAAGGCGATCAAATTATCGAAGCAGTGCAGTGGCTTAAACGTGTGCGCCTGAGCAATGACGAAGCCATGCGCAAGCCCGCCGAATTGTCGGGAGGGCAGCAGCAGCGAGTGGCTTTGGCCCGTGCCTTGGCCCGCGAGCCGAAGTTGTTGTTGCTGGACGAGCCGTTCTCCGCAGTCGATCAAATGAACCGCGAAGGCCTTTACCGATTGCTGGCAGAACTGCGCAGCGACCTGAATATTCCGATTGTGTTGGTGACCCACGATCTGAATGAAGCCCGCATGTTGTGCGACAAACTGGTGGTGCTTGACCATGGGCAGGTGTTGCAAGAAGGCGAGGCCTTTGATGTACACCGCAGACCTCGCAATTCTCGTGTGGCCGATTTGGTGGGTATTCAAAACCGGTTCCATGGTGCCTGGCTGGGCCCTTCGGATCATCCGGGATTTGGCATGCTGCAGTGGACCAGCGCGCTGGATACGCAACAGGCCTTGCCGTCGAACAGCTTTCAGCTTCAGGTCAAAGACAAAGGAAAAATTCCGCCAGGTTTCCCTGTGAATTGGGTGGTGCATGCCGATGGCCTGGCCTTGAAACCCGCAGCTTATAATTTGCAACGCGATGGATTTGTGGTGTTGCCCGCGCATGTTGATGCCCACCGCGACTTGGGTGAACTCAGCCTGATCGATCTGACCATGGAGGTGGCGCCTTTTGAAACACTGAAAATGGCGGTGTCGGGGGCCCAGCGTTTGGGCCTGAAAAAAGGTGCGCCCTGTGTGGTGGAAATGGAGTTGGGGCTAATCCATATCATGCCCAAAAAACACCGGCAGTAAAAAGCGCAAAAGTTGTTAGGTAAAGTATCTTGATAAGTAAGTAACTGATTTACAAAATGAATCTGAAAGTGTTGGCTTGAAGTATGAAGGTTTGGAGACAATTCAAACTTACAAGAAAACATGAGCAAAACACTTCACACGGCGCTGGCGTTCAGCACGCTTGCGCTTTTGGCCGGTTGCCTGGGCGGCAATGATTCCAGCACTGTGGCCGGGGGCGACAGCCCCACCGTGACCAATCCCAACGAAGAAACACCCGTGGACCTGAAGCCCGGTGATGGCATTCGGGTTTTATCCAACCGTGCTGATTTGATCAGCGACGGCAATGCCCTGGTTGAAATTACTGCTGAAGACCCCGCCAACCTGCAAGTGGTGCGTGTGATGCTGGGCACGGTTGATGTGAGCGATCAGTTTGCCTTGCGTGAAAATGGCCGTTACATGGGCCGCATTCAAGGCTTGACCTTGGGTGAAAACCGCATCATGGCGGTGTTGAAAAACACAGGCCGCATTGTTGCCACCATCATCAATCACCCCAATGGTGGCCCTGTGTTTTCCGGGCCGCAAGTGCAGCCCTGGACCTGTACCAACGAAGGCGTCGTGGATGCCCAATGCAACCAGCCTGCCGTGTTCAGTTTTTCTTATTTGCCTGCCAACAAGCTGCAGCATTTTCTGAGCAATTCCAATTTTCAGGAACAGGAATTTGCCCCCACTTTCCTGCCTTACGACCCGGCGAACCCACCACCCGCCAGCGAAATTGCAATGACCACGACCGACAACGGCGTGACCGTGCCTTTCATCATTCGCACCGAGCGTGGTGTGCAAAATCGCGATCGGTATCAAATTCGCACGCTGTTTAATCCGGCAGAAGATTGGCAACCCTGGAAGCCGCAGCCCCAATGGAACGGCAAGGTGTTGGTTCATCACGGTGGCAATGTGGGCGTGAGCTATGCGCCCGGCAATCCTCCCAATGGCGACATTTCCGGCACAGCCCCGGACGGCGCTGAATTCTTGCTGGGTGACAGCATCACCGTGGCCTTGGGCCGGGGTTTTATTGCCACCTCCACAGCCATGGCCAATTTGGGTCACAACGTGAATTTGGTGACTGCTGCCGAATCACTGATGATGGTGAAAGAACGCATTGTTGAGCAGTACGGCGAAATCCGCTACACCATGGGCACTGGTTGTTCGGGTGGGGCCATTGCGCAGCAGCACATTGCCAATGCCTACCCCGGAATTTATCAGGGCATTATCGTGCAATGTTCGTATCCCGATGTATGGACTACCGCAAGCCAGTTTGCAGATTACAACCTGTTGAATTCCTATTTTGGCAACCGTTACCAAGGCGTGAACGAGGCGGAAAACGCCAATCAGTTCCCGAATTTCAACCAAAACTTTTTGCCCTATGTGCAGTGGAGCGCTGTCTACGGGCACTTGCCGGTCAACCCTGTGTTGTCTGACAACGCCTTTTTCCCCAAGGCCTATCCTTATGCCCAGAATTGCCGCGGCTTGAATGGCGCAGCCACGCCTTATGACCCCGTGAACAACCCGGGTGGTTTGCGTTGCGGCTTGATCGATTACATGAGCACCCAGTTCGGCTTCAGAACGCCCGATGTGTGGAGCGCCAACGAGAAAAAAATTGGTCGCGGGTTCGGCGGCATACCGCTGGACAATGTGGGCGTGCAGTATGGCCTGGGCGCCTTGAAGCAGGGCACCATCACGGCCAATCAATTTCTGGATTTGAACCGCAACATCGGTGGTTTCGATGTGGACATTCAACGTGTGGCCAAGCGCACCGTGGCCGACCCACTGGCTTTGACCAATTCGTACAAAACCGGTGCAGTGAATACGGCTGAACATTTGAGCAATATTCCGATTATCGACTTGCGCGGCCCCGACCCTGGCATTGCCCACGATGCATTTCACAGCTGGCAAATGCGTGCACGCTTGAACGCCACCCAAGGGCATTTTGACAACCATGTGATCTGGTTCGGTCAATTGGTATTGGCAGGCGATTCCACTTACAGCACAGAAGCCTTGCTGGTGATGGACCGCTGGCTAAGCCAGATTGAAGCCGATGGCAGCACCAAACCCCTGCCGGAAAAAGTGGTGGCCAACAAGCCCCGTGCTGCGCGCGACAAATGTTTGTCGGCTCAAAGCATTTATGCCGAAGACGGGCCGTTTGTGCCAATGAGTGGCAACCTGTTCTTCCCCGATCCGATTTTGCCCATGGCCAATTCCAGCAGCATTCCAAAGCCACCACCCGAGGCGGGTCAAATTTTTGATCAGCTGAGCAATCAGGTGTGCGGTCTGGATTTCTCGGCGGTGGATTCCACGGGCATGTCGGCTCAACTGACCGGCCCGATTGCCGAGCTGCAACACGTGCTGGTGCAAACGCGTTTCGGTACACCTCGCACCGTGGCTGGCGACGACATTCGCACCCTGGCCAACAAATGCGTGTTGAAACCAGTTGATGCAGCAGACTACGCAGGTGTGGTGCCAATGGCTGACCCAGCCGCTTTTGTGGCGCAGGTGAAAGAAATTTTCCCGCAAGGTGTGTGCGATTACACCTTGCCGGGTGTGGGTACACAGCCCACACAGACCTGGCTGCGTTACGGCACTGCCACTGAGAAGATCATTGGTGGCGTACCTTTGCCCGCTAAACCTGCCAACTCAAGGCAGGGTTGGGCGTCTGCTGCGTTTCGAAATTAACAGTCTTTAATTGTTAATTAATTTAAAAACATTAATTTATCAATTCATAGAGAAGAGGGGACTTTACCGCTGTAATGTCCCCTTGTTCCCGCCGGGATGTTGGCACACTGGGCAGTAATCAATACATTGAAACTGCTCCATCTTGAACTTCGAACAGATCACCCCTGACTTACTGGAGCACAGCCCTGTTGGTTTGATGCAGATCGATCACCACGGGAAGATCCTTTCTCTGAATGCTTTCTGTGCAGACCTGTTTGGCTACACCGTACGCGAACTGCACAACAAAAATTTCGAGTTGCTGCTGCCTGCCCATTTGCGTGCCGGCCATGCTGTCCTGTTTAAAGGTTTTCTGCAGTCTTCCCAGGGCCGAATGATGGGCCAGGGTACCGGGCAAAAATACTTCCCGGCCTGTCGCAAATCGGGTGAAGAAATCATGGTTCAGATCGGCTTGAATGTGAACCGCGAGGGTGCCTGGCCCTTGGTTACTTTGGCCATTGCCGATGTCACTGAAAAAGCCAGGCTTCTTGCCGAATTGAAGCACGGCAACGAGCGTTTAAGGCACAAAACAAAAGAGTTGATGCAGGTGATTCGGCAGCAAAATCACTTTTTGAACGTGGTCAGCCATGAACTGCGTACCCCACTGAACAATTCTCTCGAAATGCTGAACCAGCTTTCCGCAACGCAACTGGATGAAGACCAGGCTGAGCTTTTTCAAGACCTCGACAAAGCCAATATTGACGTAACCCGCAGCGTGCGAATGTTGATGGATTATGCCGACAGCATGTTGGGCGATCTTCAACTGGACGAAGAAGAATTCGATTTAAGAGCCTTGTGGATTGATCGTTTGCGTTTGGTGCAGCGCGCTCACCCGGGTCAAATTCATCTGCTGCAAAGTGCAGAACAATTTGAATTTGATCCCATTGTGTTGGGCGACAAGGTCAGGATCGGGCGGATGATGCATGGCCTGATCGACAATGCCATGAAGTTTTCAGATGCCAACCAGATTCGGGTCGAAATTTCGTTTCATGCCCAGCCTGAGCCAGGATTTCATTTTCAGGTCAGCGACAACGGCATTGGCATGGCTGCCGGGCTGATTGATTCGTTAGGGACACCGTTTGCAAACCAATCGGAACGTCGCATGCGCGGTGGTGGTGGCATGGGGGTCGGTTTTTACCTCACGCACAAGTATCTCGAGATGATGAACGGTCAGTTCCAGATACAAAGTGAACTGGGCAAAGGCACGTGCGCCGGTTTTCAGATTCCGGTCAAGCTGGTGGGGCGGGCCACTGCCCAATCTATTTCCACGCAGAATCCTGAAAGCGAATTGCCTTTGAACAATTTGACGTTGCTCTTGGTTGAAGACGATCCCGTCGTTGCCAAAATCAATGCAATTCGTTTGCGCAAACTGGGTGCCCAAGTGGTAGTGGCGGGCAATGGCCAAGTGGCTGTGGACATGCTTCAGGACAAAAGTGTCAATGTGGCGGCCATTTTAATGGACCTGCACATGCCCGTGATGGACGGTTTCAGTGCCACACGCCACATTCGTGACATGGTTGAATATGTCAAAATCCCAATAGTTGCTGTCACCGCAGGTTCGCGTTTGGCTGAATATGCCCGTGCCATGGCGGCAGGAATCGACGCCTTTTATTCCAAGCCTTTTGAGCCCAATGTGCTGGTGCAGTACTTTAAGGCGCGTGGTGTCATTCGCTAGTACAATGTAATTTTATTACCTCGGGTTTTTACCCGCTGAGTGAATGAATTTACTCGATCGAATCCGCATGGCGCTGGATCAGTTTTCCGGCGCCGAGCAAGCTGTGGCTACGCTGGTGTTGAAAGACCCCAGTGGTTTTCAGAAAATGCCGGTTACCGAGTTGGCCAAACGTGCTGGGGTGAGCAGCCCCTCCGTGGTGCGGTTTTGTAGAACGCTTGGTTATGAGGGTTTGAGCGACTTCAAACTGAAACTTGCTGCCAGCATGACCGAGGGCGTGCCCTTTGTTCATCAATCGGTGCAGGTCAGTGACTCCCCTGAAATCCTGATTCAGAAAGTACTCGACAACGCAATTCACACACTGCGCACGTTTCGCAATACCGTACCCACAACGCCTATCGACAAAGCCACTCAGCTGCTTGCAAAAACCATCGCCAAAAAAGGTCGGCTGATTTTCTACGGCGTGGGCAATTCAGGGTTTGTGGCATTGGATGCCGAGCACAAGTTTTTTCGAATGGGCTGCACCGCGCATGCCTACTCCGATGGGCATTTGCAGATCATGGCAGCATCCATGTTGAACAAGGGCGATTGCCTCATCATCATTTCAAATTCGGGTCGCAGTCAGGACTTGCTGGACGCCACCCAAATTGCACGCGCAGCCGGTGCAAATACCATTGCGATTACAGCCTCGGGTTCACCCCTGGCCGATGCGGTGCAGGTTCATATACCCGCAGATCACGGTGAGTACTACGAACAGTACAGCCCCATGGTGTCGCGCCTGCTGCATTTGTGTATTGTGGATATTCTGGCCACGCAGGTGGCTATTCAATTGGGCGATTCAGTTCAGAAAAACATGGCGCGATTGAAGAAAAACCTGATCGAAAGTCGTTATGCCAAGTGAGTGGCGTCGGCAAAATTTTCGTGTAAAGCTTTAAAGCCGGTTTCGCAGGCAACAAGGCTGATGTTTTCGAAACCTGGCGCGTTGGGGAATTTCTCGTCGGCCTGTGCCGAGCACACCAACAGCACATTGCCGTGTTCACCACCAAAACACGGCATGGTGGGTTTGGCCAGTGGCAACTCAATGCTTTCAATAAATTCACCGCGCTCACTGAATCGGTCTAGTCGGTAGCCTTCCAGAATTGCAACCCAATAGCTGCCATCGGCAGAAAAGCAGGCACCATCTGGCCGTGCTGTGCCCTCAGAATATTGTTTGATCAATTGTTGATTGCTTAACTCACCTGTCTCGACCGTGTAGTCAAATCGCCAAATGCATTTGTGCCGGGTGTCGCTTAGAAAAGCCGAATTCCCCTTGGGTGAAAATGCAAGGCCATTGCCCACAATCAAATCAGCAATTTTCAGTTCTGCCTTTCCTGACTCAATGCAATACAGGGCAGCGGTCGCAGGGCTGCGTGCATCGACCAGGGTCGAAATCCAGATCCTGCCAACTGTGTCAGCCCGGCCATCGTTGAAGCGGTGTTTGCCCGAATCAAATGGTGCGTTCAGCTGATGTGTGCAGGCATCGCCTTCGATCAACCAGCCACCCTGCCTGCCCAGTGCCACCCAGGTGTCTGCTTTTGCAGTGGGCAGCACACAGCCCATTTCATCGGGAAGTTGCAAGGTGCGCAAGTTCTGTGGCTTGGGCTTGAAAATATCGTGTTGGTTTAATCGGTACAGCACGCGTTGATTGATGTCCACCCAAGCCCAGCCGCCATGCGCGTAGCGAGGGCTCTCAGCCAGGCTGCACACAGGCAATGGCAGGGCTTGCCAAGGCATCATTGCGCAGCGTTTTTCAGAAAGTGGTTAATCAAGTGCGCTGTCACCGGGTTTTCTGCAGGGGCATGGCCAGGCGGCACACTGTGCTCCAGTTGCTCGGCAATGCCTTTGCCCAGCTCAACACCCCATTGATCGAAGGGGTTGATGTTTTGCATGGCGGCCAAGGCAGCAGTGCGGTGTTCCCAGAGGCACAACAGTGCGCCGAGTGAGTAGGGTGTGAGTGAGTCGAGAAACATCATTTGAACCGGTCGGTGCCCGGGGCAAGATTTGTAATTGCTGGCCGGGTTGCCTAGTTCAGCGGGTGAGTTCAAGCGACCCACCGAGAAGGCTTCCGACTGTGCCAAAGCGTGAGAAAGCAAGACCTGGTGCGATCGCACTTCATCGTGGTCGGGTTGAACCACGGCAATCAGCTCAACCGAACTCGCAATGCGGCTTTGATGAAGCATTTGAAAAAATGCATGCTGGCCGTTGGTGCCCACATCGCCCCACAAAATTGGGCAGGCAGGTCTGTCAAGTAACTCGCCTTTGTTGTTCACGCCTTTGCCCAGCGATTCCATCCACAGTTGTTGAAGGTAGGGTACCAACTGGCCCAAGCGAGAATCATAGGGGCTCAACATCAGCGAGGCCACGCCATGCTCCAGGTTGTACAGGTCGCTCAGGGCCAGCAGGGTTGGAATACACTGGCTTGCTTTGCTTTCCAGTACATGCCCATCCATCAGGGCAGCGCCTTCCAGCAGTTCATTGAATACCAGGTTGCCATGCACCATGCGCACACCAATCGACACAGGGCCCCACAGTGAATAGCGCCCACCCACTGTTTCACTGAATTCAAATACGCGATCGGCGGCCACCCCCACTTCAATGGCCTTGTTCGGTTTGCAGGTGGCAGCGACCAATGCCTTGGCACGGTAAGCAGGGCCGGCTGCATCCAGCCATTTGAAAATGTGCTGGGCATTGTGCAGGGTTTCGCGGGTTGAAAAGGATTTGCTGGCGATGATCACCAGCGTGGTTTTCGGATTGAGTGCTGCCAGTGCAGCTTTCATTTCATGAAAATCCACGTTCGCCGCAAAGCGGATTTTCAATGCAGGCGGTTCGCCCAAATCCAGTTTGCTGAACACGTCGTTGAGCAAGCGAGGACCCAGGTCGGAGCCACCAATGCCCAAATGCAACACGCTGTCATAAGGTACATCGTCCGGTGTGGTGTAGCGCCCGGATCGAACCTGATCAACGAAGGCCTCCATGTGCTGCTGTACCTGTTTGGTCAAGGCCAGTTCATCGCGCCCATTGACCACCAAAGACACCGGAGAATGGTAGGCCTGTGCATTGCATGCTGCGCGCAGGGCCCAGTGGCCCGCTGGCCGGTTTTCCGTGCAATTGACCACTTCACCGCTGAACATGTGGTGAATGAATGTAGACAATTGTTGGTGAGCCTTTGTTTTTTCAAAGTTCAATACTTCGCTGGCGCTGTAAAGCTGCCTGTCAAGATTGATATGAATGGGACCAACACTTCGGGATAGAAAACCGGGATTCAAGGCTGATGTGTTCATGAATAAGGCATCAATAAAAAAAGGCGCTAAAGACAAGCTTTGGCGCCCAGTTTCGCACGACTTCAAGACAGAGTGTTTAATCTGTCTGAAAATTTAGATCATGGTGTGCTTTGCGGCTCGGTCATGAAGCCGAGTTTTTCAATGCCGGCACGTTGTGCAGCAGCCATCACTTGCACCACTTTTTCGTACTCCACAGCCTTGTCGCCTTGAATGCGCAATTCAGGTTGTTTTTCCTGTTGCGCCACGGCCTGTAAACGAAGCTCCAGGTTTTCGAAGGTGAGTTCTTCATCGTTCCAGTTCAAGGTGCCGTCACGCATGACGCTGAGCGTGACGACATCAGGTTTTACTTCGGTGGGTTGCTGGCTGGCCTGTGGCAAATCCACTTTCACCGAGTGCGTAATCACGGGCACGGTGATGATGAAAATAATCAGCAGTACCAACATCACGTCCACAAGGGGCGTCATGTTGATTTCACTCATTTCCTGCTGATCGTCGTAAGAATTGAACGACATGGCTTACGCCTCCTTTTTCAAGGACATCGTGCGCACTGCGGAATCTTTTTGCATGGGTGAGCCGGTCAGGAAGTAGGCGTGCAGCTGGCGTGCAAAACGGTTCAACTTGCCCAGCAATCCCTTGTTGGCACGGGTTAGTGCGTTGTACCCCAGAACCGCCGGAATGGCCACAGCCAAACCGAAGGCTGTCATGATGAGTGCCTCGCCCACGGGGCCAGCCACCTTGTCAATGCTCGCCTGGCCGGAAACACCAATGCCAACCAAGGCATGGTAAATACCCCACACGGTACCGAACAGGCCAACAAACGGCGCGGTTGAACCCACGGAGGCCAGAATGGACAAGCCAGATTGCAGTTTTTCTGCAGCTTCGTCCATGGCGCCACGCAAGGCCTCGCTCAGCCAGTCGGCCAGGCTGATTTGTCCGTGCAAGTCGTCTTTGTTGGTGCTGTGGTGGTTGACCGCAGCCTGGCCTTCAATGGCCATGTGGTGAAACGGATTGCCGGTGTCTTTGCCCAGCACTTGCAGGCCTTCAGCAAAACTGTGTGTGTGCCAGAACTGATCGACTGCGCCCACATTTTTGCGCAAGCGGTACAGGCGAATGCTGCGGGTGATGATGACGTACCACGACGCGATCGACATGATCAGCAACAACAACGCAACGCTTTTGATGACCCAGTCGCCCTGGGCCCACATTGCGGCCATACCGTAGGGGTTGTTTTCCATTTCAATAAACCTCGCTTAAATTCAATGTTCTCAGTTATTCAATACAAAAGAAACCGGCTGTACGTACCAAAACGGTATTGGTTTGTCGCCTCGCTTGGCGGGCACATACTTCCAGGTTTTCACAGCCTGAAGGGCTGCGTTGTCCAGTCGCGCAAAACCACTTGACCGGTTCAGTTTGATCTCGCCCACGCTGCCGTCGGGCAGAATGTAAACGTCCAGCAAAACACGGCCTTGCTCACCCAATCTGCGCGACAGCGCGGGGTATTGCGGGGCAGGGTTGTTCAGGTGCGCTGCATCGGTGCGGGGTGGTGTGACCGGTGCGGGGGCCTCGGGTGCCGGGGCTGCCTTTTGCACAGGTGCGGGCGGCGCAGGTGGTGCAACCGGTGCAGTCTGTTCAACGGGTTCCGGTGCCACTTCACGAACAGGCTCGGGCCTTGGTGTGGGCTTTGGCGTGGGTTTGGGCACCGGTTTGGGTTCGGGTTTCGCAACCGGTTTTGGCTCGGGCTTCGGTGGTGGCGGAACCGGCTTTGGCGGTGGTGGTGCAGGCTCAGGAGCCACCAGCACACCGATCACGCTTGGCGGTGTAATCACCGGATCGCTAATGCTCATTTGCTGTGCCGCCCAAACCAAACCCAGCACGTGCAACAGCACCACGCCGACCAAAGTCGTGGCGTTGCCAAGGGTTTGTGCGTTGTTGCTCAGCGGAGCACTCATTGGAATGGATAGGGTGTTCATCGAATCGTTTGTTGCCATTTTGCTTGCTGCCCATGGGGTGAGCAAGCCGGTGTCATGCATTCCAGTTTAGTGAATGAGAATTAATATCAAAGAGAGTGTAGCAGATCTTCACCTTTAAAACTCGACCGTCAGGTTCGGGTCATTACTCATGCAGCGCTGCCACTGAGAAGGGTCTTTCCGAGCGAGGAGGGCCTACCGGTGAGGATGCCAACTGTTGCGAAGAAGGAGATTTGCGGTAGACCCACGGCAATCTCACTCGGAAAGATTAAAACGAGAAGTGTTCTCATTATCATTTAGCTTTTTGATTTTATCAAGTGTTTTTTTAAGAAGCGCACCAGAAAAGGGTTTCAGGCGACTTGGCGCACGTTGTACACTATGGTCTTGAGTCGATTTATGAATGCAAGGGAGAAGAACAATGAAAGGTTCGAACAAGGTTATTGCGGCGCTGAATGCGCAGTTGAAGAATGAGCTAACAGCGATTAACCAGTATTTCCTGCATTCGCGCATTTTCGGGAATTGGGGTTTGGACGTGCTCAAGAAGAAAGAGTACGAAGAATCAATTGGCGAGATGAAGCACGCTGATTTGCTGATTGAACGTGTGTTAATGCTGGACGGGCTGCCGAATCTGCAAGACCTCGGCAAATTGATGATTGGTGAGAACACCCATGAAATTCTGCAAAGCGACCTGAAAATGGAAAGCGCAGCCCAGGTCACCATCAAAGACGGCATCAAGGTTTCCGAAGAAGAGCGGGATTATGTTTCTCGCGACATTTTGAAAGTGATTCTGGAAGACACCGAAGAGCACATCGATTGGCTGGAAACCCAGCTGAGCCTGATTGACAGGGTAGGTCTGCAGAATTATGAGCAGTCCATGATGGGTGTTTCAGAGTAAATTCTCTAAAGATTTTCACGATGCGTTGAAAAAACACTTGATTATAGTAATGCGAATCATTATTATTAATTTCAAGTTCAACGCATTTTGAGGTCCGCCCGTGATCGTATGCATTTGTGCCAATGTTAGCGACCGTACCATTTCCGAAGCTGTTCGCAGCGGTTGCGGGTCTGTAGACGACATCACCATGAAAACAGGTGCATGTTCAGGCTGTGGCCAGTGCCGCATGCACTGCCAAAGCGAAATTGATGCTCACAATACGCTGGTTCAGGTCAGCGAAATGAGCCAGCAAACGGTTTGATTTCTCAATTCAGTCGCTTGACTTAATTTTCCACCTCAGCTTCCAAATTTCAAAATTCTCGCTGCTGACCTAACATGGCTGGGCTCACCCAATGCTTGTTCGGGGTTTGAGCCCCTTGACTCCGTCAATCGTCTTTTCGCGGCATGCCGCGGCAACACAGTGCCTGTTTCGTGGCGAAACTGGTCGAAATAATCCAGCCAGGGTTGAACCTTTGCATTTGCTCGGGTTTGGCCTCCATATTGTTCTACGAATTCCTGATCGGTACGCCTGGCTTTGTAATCTGCCAGGCAGTCCGCCAACATGCCAACTTGCACGTCATGAATGGAATGCGGGTTGAACTGGTATTTTAGAAAATCCGGGGTGCTGGAGCAGACAATGTCTATTTTCAGGTTGGGTGCATTCTCGCGTGTCATGTGCAACACATGTGCGAAATTTGCGTCGCGTTTCAAATTCAGTTTGCCCAGTGTTTCTGGGCTGGCCAGTTCTACTCGGCGAATTGCAGTGTCATTGACAACAACATCAAGATCATGGGGAAGAGGCAGTTTGCATGTGGCGTTGGGGTGCTCAAGTGCATGAAGGTGCATGGCGGCGCTACCCACAAGGGTGTAGTTGCCGCGCCCGCCTAGAAGGGTGTCGAGGGCATGAACCAGTTTGCTCGCGTTGACGCCGGGGAGCGCGGATTCAAGGGCCGAGGCAATCTGGATAGGTAGGGCTTGGCTTGTTTGAGTACGATCTGGTGGGGAATGAGGGGACTGAGTGCGACCAACCGCTGATGAAGGGTTCATTTTGATTGCGTGCTTTAGGTTAAACGAAGTAGGTAGCCTTCTCAGCCCAAGAGTTCAATTCTCAATCCAGATAGATAGTTTCTGGCGCAGCATGCATCAAGAAATTCTGGTGCGAAATATTCCACGCATAAGCCCCTGCCAGCGTAAACACCAGGTAATCACCCAAAGCCAATTCTTGAACCGGGAGTTGGTGGTGCAAACGATCTTTTGGTGTGCACAGCTGCCCCACAATATTCACCGTTGAATTGTGTACAACCGCAGCCTGTCCGTTGCGGTGCACCCACACTGGGTGGTTGTGGCTTTGTGCCGCAGGCGTTCGGAAGTGATGGGTACCGCCTTTGCCAATCGCAAACCACTGTCCATGGCTTTGTTTCAGATCAATCACTTCCATCACGTAGTGCCCACAAAACGCGCTTACAAAGCGGCCGCATTCAAACCTGATTTGCCGTGTTTGCAGGTCGTGTTGCTTGATCAACTCATCAAGCTGACTACAAAATTGTTCCCAGTTGAACTGTTCGTCAACGCACTGGTAGTTCACGCCAATCCCGCCGCCCACATTCAACACTTTGCTGCGAATGTGCCATTGCGATTCCCATTCACGATTGATCTGAAAGTATCGTTCCATCAATTTCAAATGGTTCTCGACAGACATTTGATGCGACATGGAATGAAAATGAAATCCATCAAACTCAAGGTGTTGTGATTCTTGAATCAGCGCCAGCGCGGTGCCAAGGTCGCTGGGGTCGAGCCCAAAGGGGGTGGCTTGACCGCCCATTTGCAGTTTGCTGCCCGCGATACCGTCGAGCGCAATATTCATGCGCAGCATGATGGTTTGGGTTTGAGAGCCGTTGGCGCAAAGCGTGGCGAGGCGTTTCAGTTCAGTGAGACTTTCCACATGAATACAGGCCACATGTTGGTTCAGTGCCTGTTGCAAGTCTTCGGTGGTTTTACCGGGGCCACCAAAAATCAGGGGTTTGCCAAATTGCTGCTCATTCAAGTGGGCCAGCTCGCCCGCCGATGCGGCTTCAAACCCGTCAACGTGTGGGGCCAGCGTGTTTAGCAGCCGCACATCGGGGTTGGCTTTGGCCGCGTAATACAGTTGGCAGTTTTGCGGAAGGTGCTGTTTCATGCGTTGTGCATGCGTGGCCAGGGCAGGCAGGTCGTACACGTAGGCACACCAGGGTGATGTGCCTGAGCTGGCTTTTTCAGTAAGCAGTTTCTTCAGTTTGTTTGTCATGGTGTGCAATCAAAGGATGTGAAAGAAATGTGTAGTCTGAAAGGCGGTCTGCCTTTCTGAATAAACGTGTTTTAAGATTGTTTTTCGATGCCAGTGCATGCCCTTGCAGCAAATCGGAAAGGGCCTGTGGTTCACCCAACCCATGGAAAATGTTTTGCAACAATGTTGCAAGGTGTTGCCAGGCGCGTTGTTCCAGGCCCGGGGTATGCTGGCAGGCGTGGAAAATCATCTCGGCAATGTTGTTCACGAGCAGGCAATAACTGACTCTTTTCCAGCCCTGGTCTGCGGAATAATGCACCGAAGCAATCGCACGTTCCGAAAGGTTTTTCAGGCGTTCATGGGGCCAATGTTGCGGAATCAGCTTGGTGCCTTCCAGGTCGCGGATCCATACCTGCACGGGCAATCCGTTTGAAGTGGCCAACACCGTGTTTTGCAAATGCGGTTCAAGCACTACGCCATGTTTAAACAGCAAGGTTAGCGTGCTGGGAACCAGCAGTTTGAAGTAACACTGTAACCAGTTCAGGATGAATTCAGCCTTGCTTGCACCCTGCTGTTCGGCCTGTTCGCCAAGTCGCTGTGCCAGTTGACTTTCACCCGAGTTGTTCCAGGCGGCAAGCGATCCAGCCATGTGAATATCGCTGTGCTGGGTGCGAAGTTGTTCCCTGAAAATAATTCCGAAGCTTTCCTGCAGGTTGACGGTTTCCTCGATGCTGGCGGCTGTGTCGGTTTGGTTCAGGTTCAGTGTGCAGGCCGACGGTTCCCGCAACATGCGAAAGCCAGGGTGCCTGTATTCAACCTGTTCAAAGGTGGGTGCAAGTAATTCAGTCATTCCCACTGCACTTTCAAGTTCGTACCATGCATTTTTGCGAATGCAGTTGGTCAGGCGAACATGAATGGAGCATTTCAAAAACACATCGAGTTCAGGGTGATACAGCGTGCGCACCGACGACGTGGGCCATACCACTTTGCCCAAAGGGCCAAGGTGGCGAATCAGTTTTTTCTGGTTTGCCTGTTGATAAATTCTTGAGCTCAGAACAAGGTTCACTTCCCATGGGTGGCAAGGGTACAAACCGCCACGCCCTGTTAGCACTTCAGACACTTTGTTGATCACTGGCTTCCCCAGTTCTTGCAGCAGGGCAGGATCAATGTCAAACCAATGCAACTGGAAAGCGGCGCCCACTTCTGGTGAGCAGTTCATAAGTTCGTCGGGCTGGACACCCGAGCGGCTTTTCGGACTCGGGTGAAACGGGTGCCCCCACAGCAAGGACTGTTCGGTGTGTTGCAAGGCGTTCAGGTAAGGCACTTTGGTGCTGTTCAAAAACCTTTGCATGTTCTGCAGGCTATTGTTGATCTGCGCCTGCAATTCGACGTTTGGTTCGGTTTGGGTCAGCATGGCCATGTGTTCAAGCAGGGCTTGAATGGCCGCTTGCGTACTCAGTACTTGCCATGGTTTTCCCATGGGTTTGGCAAACAGTTTTGAGCCCAGTTTGATCTGGTTCAATGCGCCCCGTGCCTGTACCTTGAAAGCGATTTTCAGCACGGGGTAGGCTGTGCGAATTCTTACGGTTTCGCCTTCCAGCAGGTCGCTTTGCAAGGCCTTGGGCAAGTCGCCCTGAGCATGCCAGTCGACCAGTTGATGCGGCACTGCAAATTCGCGCAGGTAGCAGTTCAGCAGGTGGTTGAGACTGTGGAGTTCAGCTTGAGACATTGGCGTGATCCTGTTTTTTGAATGTGATAAACAAGTGGCATGGCAGCAAGGCTTGCCACGGCGGAAAGCAGAAAAGGCGAAGCGAGGGTCATGTGGCTGACTGCAAAACCGGCACCAATGCCTGCGGCCACACCGGCCAGTTTTCCGACGCTATCGAGTGAACCAAACCAGGCGCCGGCGTGCGCGGCCTGAAATGATTTTGCAACCAGTTGGTGAATGCCGTGGTAACCCATCCAGATGCCAACGCCAAACAAAATGCGTGCTCCTGCCAACGCCAACTCGTTGCTGAATTGCCACTGAATGCATGCGGCAGTCGCAAGCGTCAACATGCTGAGTTGGCAATTGAAGGCCCAGTTTGGAAAACGCTTTTTCAGCAGCGGTTGAAGCAGTAAATAAACAAGGTGGGGCAGTACGTACAGCAGGGCAATGGCTGTTGTGCTGGCAATGCCGGGGGCCGCATAGGGAAGAAAGTACGGGAATGTGACCACCATTGCGAAGCAGAACAGGGCTTGCAGACTGCACACGGCCAGCGTCGATGCATATTGATCTGGCGGGTTTGTTTCATTGCCAATGGCGTCTTTTTTTACCGCCGGGTTTAAGTGTGCCGAGTTCGATTGGCTCGAGTCTTTGGGCAATGTGAAGGCATACAGTGCACCCAGCATGGGGAGAGCTGCCAACACAATGTACAGTTGTTGCAACTTGAGATACTCAATGCCAACAGCCAGCACCAATGGCGCAGTGAGCAGCGCCATGCGCGCGCTGAACTGTGTCCAGTTCAATGTGGCTGCCAGGGTTTCACGCGGCATGGTGGTGGCCAGATAGGAATTGGCCGCAGCCAGCGTGCCGCCCATCAGGCCTTGCAGGGTTAATGCCATGACCAGTTCGGGCACTGAAGTGGCAACACCGACCCACACGAACGCGATGGACAAACCAGCCAGTGCACGAATCAACGAGAAACGCCGGCCAAACCGGTCAGCCACTTTGCCCCACAGCGGGCCGCTGAGTGCGGTCAGCAGTGTGGGCCATGCAAATACAAATCCGATCCATGGGCTGTTCGATGGCAGCCCCAGATCGGTGAACAGCAAGGGCAGGTAAAGCGGCATACCCAACACTGTGAATGCGGCCAGAAAATGGCAGAACAGCACTGCAAGCAAGACACGATTCATGGCAGGTCTCGCAAGGGGTTGGGGCCAGTCATGCCGTAAAACTTGTTCACGTCGCGTGCTCCGCACTCTTGTTTGCTCAACAGGCTCGCGCTTTGCAACAGGTACTTCACAGGATGCATGCGTGAATACAACAACAGCTCGCTGGCCAGGTCGGTGTCGAATCCCTCCTTGCGCAGCTTGCCCAGGGTGTGTTCAATGGCCTTGCGCAATGTAAGCAAAGCTTGTTGGCGATTCAGGGCACCACTTTGGGCGAGCCCGTCGAGCACAGCAAGCAAGTTCAGCTGCAGGGTGATGGTGATAAACATGTGGGCAAGCGGTGCCTCGTCGTTCACCAGAATGCGGGCGTCTTGCAGGTCGTGCACATTGTGCCCGTGGCTTGCAGCGGCTGTTTCAAAGCGACTTGGCCACAAACGTGCCGCGTCGTTGTCTTTCATCACAAGCGTGGGTGGTTGCCCTGGGCGTAACGACAGCACCGAATTTTGTTGATTCGATTCCAGCGCAATGCCATGTTGAATCCACAAGCGAAGGTGCACGCCAATCATCAGTGTGCAATAGCTTGCCCACCAGCTTTGCAAGCCTTGTCCTTGTTGTTCCAGGTACTCAAGCAGATAAGATTTTCCGCTGGGCATGGGGCTGCACAACGTGGCCACGGTAGCCAGTGTTTCATCGGGCAATTCTGCCGGGTACAGGCGGTGTAAAAAACCTGCGGTGTTCAGTTGTTTGTAGCAACCGGTGAACGATTCATCCACGTGTCGGTACAAGCCTTTGATTCCTTCATTGGTTTGTTCGATCGACGCAAGCGCCCGGGCAAACCAGTCGCCATCCCTCAGGGTCGATGGCTTGATGTAGCGAATATTTTTCTGGCCCAGTGTGGCAATCGGCATTGGTAGTTTGAGGTGTGAGGCGGGGTGGTTCAGCACGGCCACAGTGCGCACCGACAGCGTGGGTTTGACGGACAAATACGTGTGTGGTGCTTCAATGCTTTCCGGGATGCCCTGTGCTATTGCAGCGCGCATCATGGGGTGAACCGGCAGCAATGTGTGTGTGGTGCAAAGTGACTGTGGCAGACCCACCTGTGCCAGTGTGGGCCACCACACGGGTTCAGTGCCTGTACTTTCAAATTCGCTTGCAGGCACGGCAAACCAGGCCAGTTCAAACGTGGGGTTGAACTCGGGTGAATAGGCCTTCAGTTCGCTGGTGTCCATACCGAATTTTGCACGGGCGGTGGGGTAATACGGATGATCCAGAAAACTGGCCATTTGATCGGCGTGCAGCATGCGCTCGGCCCAGTTGCGCGGGCTGTCATTAAAGTTCAGTTGGTGCTGCTGTTCTGTGTAGGTTTGATCACACAGCACGGTTTGATCAATGGCCGCTTGCACTTCAAGCTCATAATTTCGGTACAGGGCAGCTGAATCTTCGGGCAAGCCTTGCGCCAGAAAACGGATCCATTGCCTTGCGCCTTGTTGCTCAACCCACTGACCGTTTTGACGTATTTCCCAGTGGGGGTTGGTGGCCCGGTGGGTTTGCATGCTGGGGCTTTCTTTCACTTCAATTCTGCAGGCGGTGGGCAGGTGGTCAAACACCAGAAATGTGCGGCCTTCGTTGGATTCAATACGTCCCAAACTGAGTAGGTTACGAACGTCTTCCCGCAGGCAGGCATTGATCAGTCGTAGCGCAATTCGCTGGTTGTGCAGTGTGTTCATTGAACGCTCCAGGGATTGCACTTGTAGGTTTCACTTTGTAGTTGTTGCAGTTCGATTTCGGAATCGGCCTGGAAGGTGAACACGCCAATGTAGTCTTTGTTGGAGTGGCTGATTTGTAAGGTTTCCCCTTCCTGTTTGATTGCCCGGTATTGAACCTTTCCATTGTTTTCAATGCGTGGTGCCAGGCGCACAGTGCCTGGCTTGGACGCAACCAGGTAATTGATTTGTGCGTAGGTCGGTTTTACATGTGGCACGTCAATTTCCTGACCAAGGTGAATTTGTAAAATGGATTTGAACCAGCCTTGTTCCACAAGTTGATCAAGCAGAAACTCGCGGTTGTCGCCAATGCTGCGGTAGTTGATTTCCACCAAAACCGGGCCACGCGGAGTCACGATGAATTCACTGTGGCAAGCGCCCAGCGCCACGCCAAATTGCGCAAGAATGTGTGCCATGTGCGTGCGCCATTGCCGCGTGTGCGGGCCATTCCATTGCGCCGCAGTTTCAACAAAATAGGGTGGGTTGGACAGGCTGACGTCGAACCCGCCGATGGTGTGCAGGTGTTTGCCATCGCCCAGCGTTTCAAGCGTGATGAGCGGGCCGTCCATGAATTCCTCCAGCAACACGCTTTGCGATTCATCAATTTGTGCAAGATATTGATTGAGCTGTGCGGGCGTGTCGACGCGAACCACATCCATGGATGCCACACCTTGTGTGGGCTTGACCACCAAAGGGAAAGGCCATTCCATGTTTACCGGATCGCCGCGGCGAATTGTTTGACTCCAGATGGTGGGCAGGTGAAGCGATTCAAGCCTTTTTCGCATCCAGTGTTTGTTTTTCGCGTGGTAACAAACCTGCCAGGGTTTTGCAGGAACACCCAACAGCGAGGCCACCAGCGCGGTGCAGGTTTGAAGGTGATCGCTATTGGAGAATACGGCCCGGGGTTCAATTTTCAGTGCGGCGATCAGGTCAATTACTGCGATTGGGTTGAACACATCGCATTCATGAATGTGTACATTGGTCAGCGCTTGCTGGTGTGCATGGCCGTGGTCGGTCAACACAATGACGTCGTGCCCCAGCGATTGGGCTGCTGGAATGAATCCATCGACAATCGCATTGTTCAAAACATGGGTCAGGAAAACAATGGTGGGTTTCAATTCAGGCTCCTTGAGGGGCGGGCTGGGGTGTGTGGAATGGTTGAAGGTTGTTGCGCAGTGTTTTGCTGAAGTGGCTGCGGTCTTCACCACACAGAAAAAGAGTGCAGCCCAGTTCTTGCCAGTGTCTCTGTTGACTCGGTGTTCGTGGATTCGGGCAAAAAGGGACATTGGCTTGAACGCAAATTTCATGCATGTTGTTCAATGCTTCGAACGTGGCCGGGTGCAAGGGGCTGGGTCCAAGGCCCAGGTTCAAGGCAAGGTCTAATGCACCCTCCATGACAAAGCTGACCTGCCCGGTGGCCAGCATATCGGGCAGGGCAGTCAAGCCACTTTGGCTTTCAATCATGGGCACGAGCAAGATTTCCTCGTTGGCCCGCGCAATGTAGTCACTCAGGGCAAGTTGTCCGTAGCCGGTGACCGTGCCACCTGTAATGCCACGCTTGCCCAGCGGGGGAAACTTCATGGCCTGCGCCAGTGCATGAATTTGATCGGCAGTTTCGGCACGTGACAACACAATGCCCATGGCCCCGGCATCCAGCACCTTCCCGATGAAGTTGGGGCGGACTTCTGCAACACGAACCAATGGCATGCAGCGGTGGTGTCGACAGGTTTGAATGCATTCGCGCAAGGTATTTTCATCGAGTAGTACGTGTTCGGTGTCGATGATGACGAAGTCGTAATTGCACTGGGCAATCATGTCGACGATCAGCGGAGAGGGCAGGGAATTCAGCAAGCCCAGCCAAGGTGACTGGTTGGGCTTTGGCTTGGTCAGCGGGGAGGATTGGATCATTCTTTAATTTAGTAAATGAGAATGATTTATATTAGCATTAAATAAAATAAAGCTTCAAAAGATTTAACAATTCATCGCTCGAAATGGGTACTGGCGCATGAATTCTTTTGCTTATTGAATAAAAAAGTTGGTTTTGGCAGCGGGGTACAACAAACTAATGGTAAAAATAAAGATAATGAGAACGATTTACATTAACTAAAGGAAATTGCAATGTACTCTTTTGATGGTCGTGCTGACACACGCCAACGTCCCCTTGTTTCCCCGCTTTCCATGGCAGTTGCCATGGTTTGCCTTTCATTGGGTAATGCAGCCTTTGCTGAAACCCTGGCACCGGTTACCGTGCAATCCGACTGGTTGGGCCCACCCACTGAGGAAAGCGTAAAAACCTACACGGGTGCGCGCACCGTGCTTGAAAAAGAAGACCTTGAAGAGCGTGGTGCATTGAACCTGGAAGATGCATTGCGTCGTGTGCCGGGCGTTCAAGTGCTCGATGAGACCGGTACCGGGATTTTGCCCAATATTGGCTTGCGCGGCTTGAACCCCTTGCGCAGCGAGCGCATTCAAATTTTGGTAGACGGGTACCCGATTGCCATTGGCCCCTACACCAACGTGGGCTTGTCGCTGTTCCCGGTTACCTTGCCCAGCCTTGAGGCGGTGGACTTGGTGCGTGGCGGTGCGGCTGTTCATTACGGCCCGAACAACGTGGGTGGCGTGCTGAATTTGGTGACCAAAGCCATTCCAGCAAAAACCAGCCAAACCTTCCGCGAACGCCTGCAAATTTCTGAAGAAACCGGGAATATGTTGACCGACACCTACTACCGCATTGGTGGTTTTGTTCGTGAAGATCTGGGTTTGCAATTTCAGGCGAACATTGTGGATGGCAAGGGCCAGCGTGATCGTTCCGACACTGAAGTACGTAACTTTATCGTGGATGGCGAGTACTACCTGAACGCCAACAACGATTTCAAAGCGCAGTTGCAGTACTACGAAGTGAAGGCCGAGTTGCCGGGAGCCTTGAGCCCGACAGCGTACGAGCAGAATCCGAACCAGTCGCAAAAGCCCTTTGATGCGTATGACGCCGACATGTGGCGTGGCACGTTCACCTGGAACCATTCGTTTTCAGATGACTTCAAGTTGACCTGGCGCAACTTTGCACACCAAGCCAACCGCACTTTCTTCTTTAGTCAGTCGGCCACTTTCTCGGATGACCCGGCACAAACGCCAGCGTTTGTTCTTGATTCTCCGCGTGTATTCAGCGTACATGGCACAGAGCCACGTTTCACCAAGCAGATCGGCAACCACACGGTGATTGCAGGCGCACGTTTTGTTGAAGAAGATGTGCGCTTCGACGTAAGCCGCACCACACTGGCAACTGGATCGGTCAACCCGTTCCGTCGCTGGGACTTTACAACCAAAGCCATGGCGTATTACGTAAGCGACACCATCGCCTTGATGGATGATCGTTTGAAAGTAACGCCCGGTATTCGTTATGAAGATGTTGAAACCCGTTACCGCGATTTGAACACAGGTACGGAATTTCAAAACAACCCGGATGAATGGTTGCCTGGCTTGACCGTGGGCTACCAGGCCACCAAAGACGTGTTTGTGTTTGCCAATGCACAACGTTCACTGGTACCAGTGCAAACCGCGCAGGTTACACGGGGTGGCGATGTGGGCAATGAAACAGCTGAGAACTACGAAATTGGTTCGCGCTGGCAAATCAATCCCCAAGCCAATATTGCAGCGACCCTGTTCCGTGTGGATTACAAAGATCAAATTGTTTTCGATACAGGTGCATTCCGCAACCTTGGCGAAACACGCCAAGAGGGTGTTGAACTGGAAGGCCGCTGGAACCTGAACAGCCAAACCGAGTTGGGCATGAGCTACACCTACCTGGACACCGAGCAGTTGTCTGGCGCCGACCAAGGCAAAGAGTTGCGCAATGCGCCCACGCACCACCTGGGCTTTGATGCTGTTTACAAGTTCGACAAGTGGACAGCCAATGCCAATGCTTTGTATGTGTCTGAAAGCTTCAGTGATTCAGCCAACACGCAAGCCGAAACTGCCAACGGCAGCGCGGGTGAATTGCCAGCCTATACTTTGGTGAACATGCGCGTGGGTCGCGATTTCCCGATTGGTCAGGGCAGAAACATGAACCTTGGTTTTGGTATCAACAACCTGTTTGATGAGCAGTATTTCTTCCGTGGTGTGGATGTGAGCACAACTGGCCGCGTGCCAGCACCAGGACGTATGTTGCTGGTTGAAATGCAGGTTGATTTCTGATCACGACGTACCCAGTGAAAAGCCGGTGGTGAAGCAATTCATCACCGGCTTTTTTTATTGCATGCCCCGTTGCTTGTCGATTTCGACCGATGCAACACCACTGGCGCTGTTGCCCCAACTTCGCCGAATGTAAGTAACAACCGCCGCAATGTCGGTGTTGCTCAGTTCCACACGGTAGGGTGGCATGCCGTGCGGGTAGGGTGCACCCTGCGTGCTGGGTGAAAAGCCACCGTTGAGCACCATTCGAATTGCATTGACCGGGTTGGGGGCAATTACATTGACATTGCCAGCCAGTGCAGGGAACTGGTTGGCTTTTCCCTCGCCTTGTTTGCCATGACATTCTGCGCAGGTGTTGGCGTAAATATTCTCCCCGCGCTGCATGAGTGGTTGCAGGGTGCGCTGGCCAAGACCTGTGCTTTCATTTTCGGAAGGTGCTTGCGCAGGCAGGCTTTTCAGGTAAACCGCCATGGCATTTGTGTCGCTTTCAGTGGCAAATTGCAAGCTGTGCGCGATCACTTCACTCATGGGGCCGTAAGTGGCTGCATGGCGATTAACTCCACTTTGCAAATAGGCGGCAATGTCGCTTTCACTCCATTTGCCCAAGCCATGCTCGGGGTGATTGTTTAAAGCGGGTGCAAACCAGTTCAGCACCGGTATGGTGGCACCACTTAAATTCAATTTGTCTTTCAAGCCACCCAATGTGTTGCGGGGGGTGTGGCATGCCGCGCAATGGCCTGGGCCGCTGACCAGGTAGGCACCGCGATTCCACTGTGCGCTTTGCTGGGTGTTCGGTTTGTATTCACCTTCAGTGAAATACAGCGCGCGCCACACTGCCAACAGCGGGCGTTGATTGAAAGGAAACTGCAATTCGGGTTCGGGCGTTTTTTGCACAATTGCGGGCAGGCGTTTCAGGTAGGCGAACAAATCGTCTACCTCGGCCCGACTCATTTTGGTGTAGTCGGTGTATGGAAACGCCGGGTACAGGTAGTCGCCATTTTTGGAAATGCCGCTGTGCATGGCTTTGTAAAAATCATCGGCGGTCCAGTTGCCCAATCCGGTTTCAGGGTTGGGGGTTAAGTTGCTGCTGTAAATTGGTCCAAACGGCGTTTCGATTGCACGACCACCGGCAAATGGTTTCTTGGGGTTTGCAGTGTGACAACCGGCGCAATTGCCGATGCGCGCCAAATAGGCGCCCCGCGTTTCTTGTGCCGACAGCACATTCAGCGCAATGGGTTCGGGCGACACAGTGCCAAGGTTTGGCGCGGCTGTGGTGGTGTGCGTACCGCACTTCAGCGGAAACTGAATGCTGTTGGCCGGTGCTGCTTTTGAGTTAGGCGGCACAGCCTGGGCTGCCAAATAGGAAGTGGCTGTGTTCAGTTCCGCCGGGCTTAATGCTTTGACCAAGGCATGCATACAATCGGGGTCGGCGGCCTTGCGCTGCCCATTGCGCCATTTGCCCAATTGGGCATTCAGGTAATCGCGCGGCAAGCCGATCAAACCGGGTGTGTAGGGTTCAACACCAGTAAGCGCCTGCCCGTGGCAGGCTGCACATGCAGGTATTTTCCTGGACACAACACCGTCGAATACCAGGCGTTTGCCTTGTTCCAGTTCGCTGGGGCTTGCCGTTGTTTTGGCCGGTGCAGGGTAGGGCGGGTTTTGTGCAGCAAAGTACCTGGCCATTTGCAGCAGGTAGTCATTCGACAAATGTTGAACGATTCCATTCATCGCCGCATGCTGGCGGCTTCCATCGCGAAATGCGATCAACTGGTTGTACAGATAGCCTTCTGGTTTGCCCGCAATGCGCGGGTAGTAGCCTTCCGCGCTGGCGCGACCTTCCGCACCGTGACAGGCCACACAGGCTTGAACGCGACTGGCCATGTCCGTTGCAAGAGCGGACCCATTGGTTTGGGCGTTGGTGGACAGGCTGGCTAGCAGTAAAAGGGCGGCGGTAGCAAAACGGGTGATCATGAATACAGCTCGTGTTGGATATCAGGCGATTATACGCCGACAACACGAAGTGCCCTTTTAACTTGACCGGGCAAGTACCCATGTCGATAGCACAGCCAATGCCGCTGCGGCCATTACCCAAAGCACCAAGCCAAAACCAATGCCCTGAACAAGGACCATTAGGGTTGCGCTGATCAGCAAGGCAAGAACACCTGCAATGCGACGCAGCATAATTGTTCGCAGCCCGATTGCGTTGCAGCGCCCAGCCCAACGGCGATGGCGAAAGTGGGCCTGTTGGGACAGTGCAATGGACAGCAAACCAAAAAACAGAAGTGTCAAGGCCAACGCAAGCTGCAGTGTTAGTTGCATTTCAAGGCCTCGCTGTGTGCAGGCTGCCTGGCTGCAGACTTGATCACAACTTTGCGAGCCGTGTAAATGCCGCTTGCAACCATGATGAGCAAACCAATATCGATGGCCAATGAATTCATGTCCCCTTGGCGAATTGCTGCGACCATGCCACCTGTGTTGATCTGGTTCAGTAACCAGGCCAGAGCACACAGCACGGTGAATGCCACCGTGGGCTCAAACCACTGGCTGCTTCGATGGGCTTGCGCATGGATTTGTAAATGCCGGCCTTTGCGGGCGTTGACAAAAGCCCAGACAATACTGCCAACCCAGACCCCATAAAACACCCAGGTTTCCACTGTGGCGCGGTTGTTGAGGTGATCTGGAATAAGCTGGTTGGCCACCAGAAAAGCCGCGGAGGCGATCATCATGCCCAGTGTGCCGCCCACAGTCAGCGCTTGAACTACGGTAAACCCGGGCAGCTTTTTCTTGTGGTGTTGAACACGGCGTGCTTCAAGCCAAAACAGAAAACCGGTGTGAATCATGACGCAACCGAGCAAGCCGCCAATCACGTACAGTACGCGCAGCGCTGCGTGGTCGAATTGAATGAAGTGAAGGCCGTTGATCCAGTGCGTAAACCCCTTGATGGGTTTGGGTTCGTGGGCGTGGAGCAGCGCACCGGTGTGCAGCAGCAGTGTGTCTGCGTGGGTGCTCATCGCAATGCTGCGTGCGGGAAATACCCTGCGAATTTCAAGCGTCGCATTGCTGTCGGTCAGGTTGCGAATGTTGATGGCGTCGGCACGTGCTGGTTCGCCCAAGGCTTGGCTCCATGCCGCTTCCCGTGCCTGAACAAGCGCAGGCACACTTTTTAATGCGGCAAGCTGTTGATCGGTGTTTTCAATAAAGCCACTGGCTGGCAAATTGATAAAACCGCTCATGGCTTTTTGTGCAGCGGCCTTGTCGTTGTCAAATGCAGCCAGTGTGGCCCACGGAAAATAGATGGAGAAGAAAATCAACAAACCTGTGAAAGTGATGATGAAATGAAACGGCAGTGCCACCACGCTGCTCAGGTTGTGCAAGTCGAGAAGACTGCGCACCGTGTGCTTTTTGGGGCGAAACACAAAGAATTCAGCCAGCAGTTTCCGATGAAGCACAATGCCGCTGATGAGCAGGGCCATCATGGCCAGGCCTGCAATACCCAGCATGAAATAACCCACATCTTTCCACGCAATATTGAACTTGTAGTGGAAGGGGAAAAAGAAGCCGCTGCCCCCCAAGGTGTGTTCATTGCTGACCACCTTGCCAGTGTCGGGATCCATGAAATAGGCTTTCAAGCTGCGATCGGGTTCAACAATGCGGATCAATGTCATGGGCGTGCGCTCGGTAGGCAGGCGCAATCGAATGTTGTCGGATTCGGGCGCCAGTTCACGCGCTTTCATCAACACGGCTTCAAGTTGTTGCGGGCTCAGTGTGCAGCATTCACCGGCTATGCTGCGGCTCTCGGGGTGCATCCAGCGATCAAATTCCCGGTCAAATACCGTCAGTGTGCCCATCCAGAAAACGGCGAACAACAAAAAGCCAATGAACAGGCCAAACCAGGTGTGAAACCAGGCCATGTGTTGGCGAACGGATGGGGCTTTGTGCTTGCTCACTGCAATGATTCACCAAGGAAAATAAATCACGATAGCGCACAGCAAGCCAAACAGAAGCCCTTTGGCGCTTAACCAGGCCAGGCTGCGGGTGCAGTAAATCCAAAGCATCCAGCAGGGCATGGCAAGATAAGCCAGCAACAGGCTCAGTGTCATCGCTTCGCTTTGTTCCATGCCAGCATTGAACAATAAAATAGCCATGGCTGCAGCGAGCAGGTTGGCCAAGGCCAAGCCTGCAGGAAAGGCCAGCAGCAGGCAATAAATTTGCCGACTACTGATTTTCAGCCATTGAATTTTAGAAACGGTAGTTTGCACTGAACACCACATTGCGTTCGACGCGGCCCCCGGTTTATCAACGCACCGGGGATTTGCGCATCATCGATTGTTGCGAAGTGTAATGGATGCCCTAATTAATTGCAAATCATTCTCATTAAGATTAATATATGGCTTGATTTAGATTGATTCAAAGGTTTTATTCCCTCATGAAAAAGTGGATGGTCGCCGGTTTTGCCCTGGCATTGTGCAACGTGGCTTTGGCTGCACCTTCAGCCGACGAAGTTGTAAGGGGTTATGGACAATTGGTGTATGCAAACTACACCGACACTGTGAATGCTGCGAAAAAAATGCAAGCTGCCATTGATGCGTTTTTAAAAGCACCTTCGCAAGCTGAAATGAACACTGCAAAAAAAGCATGGCTTGATGCGCGTGAGTTCTACGGACAAACCGAGGCTTTCCGCTTTTATGGCGGCCCGATCGACGACGAAAACGGGCCGGAAGGCCAGATTAATGCCTGGCCCATGGACGAGTCGTATGTGGACTATGTGAAGGGCGATTCAAACAGCGGCTTCATTAACAACGGTAAATTCAACATCACCCGCGAAGCGCTCGTGGAGCAAAATGAACGTGGTGGAGAAGAAAACATTGCCACTGGCTGGCATGCCATCGAGTTTTTGTTGTGGGGTCAAGACTTGAATGATGATGGTCCAGGTGATCGGCCCTACACGGATTACGTGAAAGGCAAGGGCCGCAATGCTGAGCGCCGCGCACACTATTTGCGTGAAGTGACTGCCCTGTTGATTCACGATCTACAAACTGTGCAATCTGCCTGGGCTCCCGCCACACCGGATAACTTCCGTGCTGAATTTGAGAAGGGCGGCAAAGAGTCTGTTCGTCAAATTCTGGTTGGGCTGGGGTCTTTGTCGCGTGGTGAACTTGCAGGCGAACGGCTCGAAGTGGCTTTGTTCAGTCAGGATCAAGAGGATGAACATTCCTGTTTTTCAGACAACACCCATCGTGATGCGGTCAACAATGCGCAAGGCATATTGAATGTGTGGACCGGCACATACAAGCAAGCCAGCGGTGCTGTGCTGAAAGTGCCCTCGCTGGCTGAAATGGTCGCCGCCAAAGCGCCCAATGTGGCCAAAGAAACCACGCAACAGATCCAGAAATCGGTGAGTGCAGCCAATCAAATTCAAGCACCGTTTGATCGGGAAATTATTGGCGGTACAGACGCACCCGGTCCGCAGCGAATCAAGGCGACAGTGGCCAGTTTGGTCAAACAGAGCTCCTTGATCGTGGAATCTGCCAATGCAATTGGCATTACCCGGCTTACTTTGACCTTGCCTTGATTAGATACTTATCCGTGAAAAACGATCGAAAATTAATAGTGTTTGCCTTGACTGCCACCTTGGTGGCAGGGGCTTCGTGGGCCGCAGGCGAGAGCATGACTGCCCGCAGCGCTGGCGACGCAACAGTGTTTGCAGACGGTCGCAATGCCTTCTCATTTCCAGCCGCCAATTTGCCGGATGAAGAGCGTACCCGGTTTGCAATCGGCAACTCGTTTTTCAAGCGCAACTGGGTACAGGCGCCAGCGTCGACCACCGCGCGAGATGGTTTGGGGCCGCACTTTATTGCACGTTCCTGTGGTGGTTGCCATGTTCAGGATGGTCGCGGAAAACCACCTGAAATATTGAATCGCTTGAACAGTGAGCAGCCTGTTGATTTGTTGTTCAGGATTTCCATTCCGGGTGTGGGTGATCACCATGGTGTTGTGCCCGAGCCCACTTACGGTGATCAGTTGAACAATGCCGCTGTCGATGGTGTAAAGCCGGAAGGCAAGATCAGGATTGAAACCACGGAGGTGCGTGGCCAATACCCTGACGGCACACCGTATGTGCTGCAAAAGCCAAGCTACTCATTCACTGAATTGGCCTATGGGCCCATGCACCCCAAGGTGATGGTGAGCCCACGCATTGCGCCACAGGTAATCGGTTTGGGTTTGCTGGAAGCGATTGAGGAAAAAGATGTGCTGGCCAATGCCAGGCAACAGGCTGAGCAAGCGGGGCCGATCAAGGGTGTGCCCAATCGTGTTTGGGATGCCTACGCAAAGAAGGAGATGCTGGGCCGTTTTGGCTGGAAGGCCAATGTGGCTTCACTGGCCCACCAAACCGGCGGTGCGTTTCTCGGCGATATCGGAATCACCAGTGGTTTGTTTCCTGTTGAAAACTGTACACCCTCGCAAAAGGATTGTTTGAAGGCACCCAATGGTTCTGACAATGGCGAGCCAGAACTGAGCGACAAACTGTTCAATGAAATTGTGTTTTATCAGGCCGTACTGGCACCGCCTGCCCGTCGCAATGTAAACGACGTACAGGTGTTGAAAGGGCAAAAGTTGTTTGAACAGGCGCAATGTGCGGTGTGTCATCGCCCCGCTTACACCACGGGCAAAGTGCCATTTCCGGCCTTGAGCAGCAAAGCACTTGAAGGTCAGGAAATTTGGCCCTACACCGATTTGCTGTTGCACGACATGGGCGACGGGCTTGCCGACAATCGCCCTGATTTTCACGCCAATGGCAGGCAATGGAAAACACCGCCCTTGTGGGGCATCGGCTTGATTCCCGATGTCAATAACCACATGCGTTTGTTGCACGACGGCCGTGCAAACGGTGTTGAAGAGGCCATTCTTTGGCACGGCGGAGAAGCGGAACTTAGCAAAAACCGTTTCATGAAATTTTCTGCTGAAGACCGCGCTGCCTTGATCCGTTTTGTGGAGTCGTTGTAATGCATCCTCAACACCAGCATGAATTGAAACATGGTTTATTGCGTGGACTCATTTGCATTGTGCTTGCAGGGGTTTTGCTCTTGGTGATTAATTTGGCTGCGGCTGCAAAGCCTGTAGACAGAAGTACTTTGTTGTTTCCGTATTACGACGCTTCGGAAGTGTTGAACAGCACGGTGACTCACCACTACGCCAAAGACACGGCGGCGTTGTTGGCGCAGCTGGACCAACTCGGCAATTCAACCGCGAAGTATTGTCAGGGTGATTTACCGATTGATGCCTTGAAAACACAGTACTCAAAGACCTATCTGGTGTGGCTTGAATTGTCTGCTGTGGTGATGGGCCCGATGCTGCAGAACAATACAGTGCGGCAAATTGATTTTCGGCCATTGCGGGTGAACTTGCTTGAACGCGCAATCAAGAAACAGCCCCAAGGCGCCGAGGCCATGGCTTTGGTAGGAAGCCCGGCGAAGGGATTTCCGGCCATTGAATATTTACTGGGCCAACCAGGTTTCAAGGTCGCATCGCCCCAGTGCAATTACGCGCAAGAGGTGGTGAGAGACATGACTCGCACCGTGGCTGATTTGAACTGGCAACCCGTCAAACCAAACAGCGAAGAGGATGCTGATTCCTTGAAGGCCGACATGCAGCTGTACTTCAATCAACTGGTGGGTGCCACACACAACCTGGCTTGGGAGCGCATGGAAAAACCGTTGTTGAAAAACAGGGACGACACCGCCAAGGGCGGCGCACCCGATTGGCCGTACGCTGAACTCGGGTTGACCGAAAACGCCTGGAAAGCGCAGTGGCAGGGCATTGCAGACTTGCTGGTGGTCAGCAGCCAGACCGTGCCCAACGCCGATCAACAGGTGGTGCCGCTGGAGGCCTACCTAAGGGGATTGGGCAAAATTGGTTTGGCGGACACATTGCTCGTTCACAGCAATGCAGTTACGGCTGCGGTGAAGGCCAACAATGTTTCGAAGCCTGCCAGTGTTGAACAATCAGTGAAGGCGTCAAAAGCCTTGAAAGGTTTTTTGGAAACTGAAGTGGCCAAAGGATTAAACGTGTCAATCCAGTTTTCATCTTCAGACGGCGATTGAGCCCATGGTGTTGTCACGCCGACAATTTCTGTTGCAAGGCGGTGCAGTGGCACTGTCGCTGGCTTTACCCTTGCCCTCAAGGGCCGCTGTGAATGGCAAGCACGCCAGCTTGCTTGCGGCCTGGCAACTGCCAACAGGGGTTTATCAGGTGGGTGTGCTCAGCTGGAAAAATACCCGCCTGTCGACCCCTTACACCATCGATTCGGCAGTGGATTTACCCACCCGCCCACATGGTTTGATGCACCTTCAGGGCGATGAGTATTTGGTCATCGCGCGTCGCCCGGGCGACTGGATCATGCGCCTGAACATTCAAACCGGAGACACTGCGCGAACCTGGCAAGACGAAGACCGGCATTTGAACGGACACAGCGCAGTACACGGTGATTGCTTGTTCACCACAGAAACCGATGTGTTGACCGGGCAAGGCGTTCTGGGTGTTCGTCACCGGGAAACATTTGAGCTTCTCGATGTGTGGCCAACGCAGGGTCGAGACCCACATGAAATGTTGGTGTTGCCCGGCGGTGTGTTGGGTATCGATGAACCTTTTTTGCTGGTGGCCAATGGCGGCATACAAACCCATGCAGACATGGGGCGCACGCAACTAAACCACTTGCCCATGGATTCTTCCGTGGTGGCCATGCACCCCCGAACGGGAAGGGTGTTGAACCAATGGACCCTGCGTGATTCGCGGCTCAGCCTGCGCCACATGGCCGTGCATGCCAGCGGTGTGGTGGGAATAGCCATGCAGGCCCATCATGCCGTAGAGGCCGATCAAGAGGCGGCACCAGTGCTTGCCTTGCTCGATGAGCAAGGGTTGCGCCCGGTGGCTGAGTCGATTGGTGTGAACGGCTATGCAGGCGATATTGCCACCACGCCCGAAGGCTTTGTGATCAGTTGCACCAAGAATGATTCAGTTGCCCAGTTTGATTTACATGGCAGATTGCTGAACACGCAGCAGGCCAAAGCGGCCTGCGCCTTGGCCTCGCGGGGCGGTGAAGTTTGGTTGGGGCACCAGGCCGGTGAAGACAAGAATTCATTCGCACTGGACAATCACTGGCTGCTTATTTAGCCTTCAATGCCCAAGCCTTGATGGTTTGTCCTTGTTTGAAACCGAACAGCTTGTTGCCGCCAATTGCCACTGCCAAATATTGCTTGCCATTCACCTCGTAGCTAACCGGTGGTGCGTTTACACCGGCCGGGTT
This sequence comes from Limnobacter sp. G6BE5S, assembly GCF_058448965.1. NCBI lineage: Bacteria > Pseudomonadati > Pseudomonadota > Betaproteobacteria > Burkholderiales > Burkholderiaceae > Limnobacter > Limnobacter sp. G6BE5S. The sequence continues at coordinate 127,419 of NZ_JBZFLM010000003.1, read as the reverse complement.
GGTCTGTTCCCAAACGCGTTTGCCCGTGTTTGAATTCAGTGCAAAAAATTCGCCACTGCCTTCACCAGAAAAAACCAGACCTGTCTTGGTGCTTAAGACGCCGCCAATCAGGGGGGCCTTTACCTTGTGTTGCCACAGCAGTTTGCCAGTGTCCAGATGAAGGGCTGAAAGCAGGCCGTATTTTTCTCCGTCCTCGATGGGCGACATGGATGAATATTTCAAAGCCGGTTTGTTGCCCTTGGCTTTCAGTTCATGCAATTGATATTTCACAGGCCAGTGAATGCCTGCGATGAACACCATGCGGCGTTGTTCATCCACTGAAACTGGCGACCAGTTTGAACCACCAATGACACCGGGATAGATCACATTGCCTTGTTCGCTGGGCAGGGTAAACATATTGTGTTGTGGCACGAAGGCTTCGCTTTTGAACAACAGTGCGCCGGTGATTCGGTTGTGCACATAAAACCAACCTGTTTTTCCAGCTTGGCCCACAGCCTGCACGGCTTGGCCCTGATGCCTTACCGTGAACAAAACGGGTGGGCTTGCCACATCGTAGCCCCACATGTCGTGAGGAACTTGTTGGTAGTGCCACTTCAATTCGCCAGTGCGAATATCGAGTGCAACAAGTGACGCGGTGTACAGGTTATCGCCCGGCCTTGACGAGCCTTCCATTTGGGGAGAAGGGTTGCCCGTACCAAAATAGAGCATGCCGTTTTCTCGATCAATGGCTGGGGTGCTCCACGCCGAGCCGCCACCAAACTGCCATGCATCCGGGTACTTTGAAACGTCTGCTTTTTCCTGATCAATGTCACGAGGCAGCACCACACCATCTGGTGTTTTCCGGGTGAATGTGCCTTCCCAACCTTTCTCGGGCACGGTGTCGAATTTCCAGGCCTGTGCACCCGTGTTGATATCGTATGCCGCCATGAAACCGCGTCGACCGTAATTGCCTGCAATACCCACGACTGAACCCAGCGGGGCGTCGGGGTCGGGTGAATCCAGGTGCAGGCCATAGCCCACACCTGTAATGCCCACAATGACTTTGCCATCAAACACCATGGGCGCCATGTTGATGCCCGCGCCCGAGGTTCCGGACACCTCGAGTTTTCCATTCTGTGTATTCAGTTGTGAACCCAGAGCGCTGGCATCTTCCCGTACACCTTGATCGCCCTTGGTGACATCTATGTCCCACAACTTGGTGCCATTTCCCGCGTCCAGGGCCAGCAAGCGAGAGTCGACAGTGCCCATGAACACTTTTCCATTGCTGACCGCCACACCCCGGTTGGCAGGGCCGCAGCACATGGGGCGGTCTTTGATGCGGTCGTGGGTGTAGCGCCACAGCAGCTTGCCGGTGTCGGCTTTCAAGGCCACCACATGGTTAAACGGTAGCGACACATACATCACCCCATTGACCACAATGGGCGTGGCTTGAAAACTGGAGGATATCCCGGTGTCAAATTCCCAGGCTGTGTCCAGTTGTGCAACGTTGTCGGGCGCAATTTGAGTGGATGGGCTGTGCCGTTGGTGATTCCAGTTCCCACCAAATACAGGCCATTCTGTGTCTGGCTTGGCCAGTGCAGTTGCACAAACTGACATGGCAATGGCGGTGGCGAATAAGTAAGGTAGCGTCATGATTGCAGTATTTGAATTAAGCGTGCTGGAGACACAAGCAAGGATCAATCCATTGTGACTGTTGCAAAGTGAAGCACATGACGCGTCACAAAAGTGTCATCCAACGCAGACGCGCTTGCGTGTATATTTCGCGTACCCGAGTTTATTGGTAAATGATCATGAAGCAACAACTTGAGCTGTTGAAAGAAATTGAACACAAGCTTGAAGAACTCAGCAAAGACAAAGACCTGAAAGAAAAGCGGCCCCTGGAAGTGAAAGAGGTCAAGGGTTTGCGTTTGGTGGTGTCCTCAATTATTCGCCGCATGGCGGCGAGCTGATCAAAGCAGATTCACCGCCTTACTGATACACCCGCAATTTTTTTGCAATCAACAAAGCGGCCAGGTTGAATGTGATCGCAATCACACTGCACCACCAAAAATTTTCAATCAGCCCCTCGGCATTGCGCGAAATGACAACACCGCCAATCAGCGCAGCCAACCCCATTGCAGCAGACTGCATGGATGAATTCAGTGTCATGAAGGTGCCACGGTTTTTTGGGTTGCCTGCAGCGCTGACCAAGGCCATACCGGGAATCATCCTGCCGCTGACAAACACGAAAAAACAGGTGGTGATCACCAGAATGACCGCCATGCTCATGCCCTCGGTCAGCGTGATCAGCGCCATGGGAACCACCGCAATGCCTGCAATGATTTGCAGCATTTTCAACTTGCCGATTCGATCACTCAACTTGCCGATGATTTGCGCACTGAACAGCGTGGCTGCACCACCTGCCAGATAAATTAGCGGAATGTCGGACGGCGACAGACCCGCGTTGATCTGCATGTAAATTGTGATGTAAGGAATGATCGAAAAACCGGCAAAGATCATGCAGAACGAAAAGCAAAATGCCCGCAAGTGATTGGTGTCGCGAAGCACTTGGGCAATGCCCTGCAACGGCCCTGTTTCGCCACGCGAATGCAAATGCCCCTGCAGGGTGGGAATGACATACCAGCCCGCCACCACAAGCAAGAAACTGATGCTTGCGATACCGAAGAATGGTGTGTGCCAGTCGGAGTTGGCCGCCACATACAAACCAAGCGGTACGCCCATGACTGTGGACACCGAGAAGGAGGTCATGATGACGCCCATGGCTTTGCCTCTGCGCGCAAAGGGCACCACATCGGCCACGATTGTTTGAATCATCGCAGACAAAATACCGCCAAACAAGCCGGCTGCAATGCGCGCGCTCATCAGCGTTTCGTAGGTGGGTGCCAAGCCGCACGCCAATGTGGCTGCCGCAAACAGCACATAGAGGATCAATAACAAGCGGCGCCGTTCGAACCGGTCAATGTACAGCGAGGCCACAAGGCCCGAGGCCCCTGCAGCGAAAGTGTAGGCCGACACCAGCAAACCGAACTTGGCATCGGAGATTGAAAACGCTGCAGTGAGCTGTGGGCCCAGCGGCATCATGATCATGAAATCAAGAATGTGGGTGAACTGAATACCCGCAAGGATCAGCAGCAGCGCCCATTCCCGCTGGGATGTCATTGTCACTTGGCTTGCTGCTTGGGTATTCATGTACTGCTACCTGTGGATTGAATTGTTTTTCTGGAATTCATTCCGAGTTTAACGTGTGAATTTAGTGCCCCAGCGCGGTGAGCGTGTAAATACCCAAAGTCATGGTTCCGATGGACACCAGGGTGGTCAGGGCGATGATGTTCGCGGCCAGTTTGCCGTCACCCCCAGCAGCCACGGCCATGGCAAAGCTGGCTGCCGCAGTTGGGCTTGAAAAGAACATCCACAAAATAATGAGATCCCGCCCTTGAATGCCGATGAGCCATGCCGCAGTGCAGGCCAGCACGGGCAAAATTGCAATTTTGATTGCGCTGGATTGCAGGGCTGACATGCCAGAAGCTTTGACCCCGGCCAGTGAAAGAGTGCCACCTACGCAGATGAGTGCCAGTGGCAAAGTGAGACCGGCAAAGTACTCGCCCGATTTCAATAGCCACTGCGGTATGTACAGTTTCACCGCGCTGGCCAACATGCCCAGCACCACAGCAATAATAAGGGGGTTTTTCAACAACTCTTTGCCCACTGAAGCGGGGCTGAATTTCAGGGTGGGGCTGTAGACAGAGAGAATTAGCACTGACAGCACATTGAACAAGAGAATGGTAAAACCAACCAGTACGCCGCCCACCGATAGCCCATAGGCACCATAGTAGCTTGCTACCAAGGCGAAGCTGACGACACCACAATTGCCCCGAAAAGCCCCTTGTACAAATACGCCCCTTTGGCTGTATGGAATAGCTTGGGTGGCCCACCACCAACTGGCTAAGAAACCCACCACCGTGGCAGCACACAGAAAAATGACCAGGGTGGCATTGAATGCGCTTTGCAGATCAGCCTGCCAGATCGACAGAAAGAACAGCGTTGGCATGGTGGCTTTGTAGGTTAGCGTTGATGCTGTTTGAATGAAGGAATCGTTGATCAGATTGACCTTGCGCAGCACCAACCCCATGAAGACCATTGCAAACACGGGGGCGGTGACTCCCAGAATTTCCGAGAGTACGTTGAATTGATTCATGTGATCAGGTTTTTACTGAATGCACTCCGCAATTGCTTTGCCCACATCAGACGTGGTGGCAGTGCCGCCCATGTCAGGTGTGCGGGGACCTTCCACCAGCACGGTTTCGATAGCTTTCAGGATTGAATCGTGGGCTGCCTTGAATTTGGGTTCGCCCTGACCGATGGAGTCAAGCATCATAGCACCCGACCAGATCATGGCGATGGGATTGGAAATGTTCTTGCCGTAAATGTCTGGTGCGGAACCGTGCACCGGTTCAAACAGGGAGGGAAATGTACCTTCCGGATTCAGGTTGGCTGAGGGTGCAATGCCGATGGTGCCGGTGCAGGCTGGCCCCAGGTCGGAAAGAATATCGCCGAACAGGTTGGACGCGACCACCACATCAAAACGTTCCGGGCTAAGTACAAAGCGTGCGGCAAGAATGTCCACGTGGTATTTGTCCCAATGCACATCGGGGTACTGTTTGCCCATGGATTCCACACGTTCGTCCCAGTAGGGCATGCTGATGGCAATGCCATTGGATTTGGTGGCCGAGGTCAGGTGCTTTTTCGGGCGGCTTTGTGCCAGGTCAAAGGCGTACTTCAGAATTCGGTCTGTGCCCTTGCGGGTGAACACGGCTTCCTGAAGAACCACTTCGCGTTCAGTGCCTTCAAACATGCGGCCGCCCACTGAAGAGTATTCGCCTTCCGTGTTTTCCCGAACCACGTAGAAATCGATGTCGCCCACTTTCTTGTTGGCCAGTGGGCAGGGAATGCCAGGCATCAGCCGCACGGGGCGCAGGTTCACATACTGGTCGAATTCGCGGCGGAATTTCAACAAGGAACCCCACAGGGAAATGTGGTCGGGCACTTTGTCGGGCCAACCCACAGCACCGAAGTACAGGGCGTCGAAGTTGACCAGTTGATCAAACCAGTCGCTTGGCATCATTTGGCCATGTTTCAGGTAGTAGTCGCAGTGCGCCCAGTCGAAGTGGGTGAATTGAAGGTCAAGCTTGTATTGGCGCGCAGCCGCTTCCAGCACGCGCAGGCCTTCTGGGGTTACTTCGTTGCCAATGCCGTCGCCAGCCAGTACCGCTATTTTTCGGGAGCTCATGAACATTCCTGATTGAGTGTTGGGTTCAAGCCCTTAGTGTATTGCTTAACTTGAAAGTTGATAATACTGTGATAAGTTAAATTATTTTCAACCATTGGGTTAATTAATGAGTTCAAACCCCCCCTCTCTTGACGAGCTGGAACTGATGCTTGCGTTGTGTCGGCAGGGATCGCTGTCAGCATGCGCGCGCGAAATGGGGGTGTCAACAGCCTACATCAGCAAGCGACTTGCACAGCTTGAGCAGCGTTTGGGGCTGAAGTTGTTTCACCGCACAACCCGCAGTTTGTCGTTGACCGAGGTGGGGGAAACTTGCGTGGAATGGGGGCAGCGGGTGCTTGATAGCTCTCAGGATTTGATGGATGCCCTGTCGGCTGAGCGATCCATTCCCCGGGGCTTGCTGCGGGTGTGTTCAAGTTCGGGATATGGCCGGTCGCATGTAGCGCCCGCCTTGTCGGAGCTGGCCAGGCGGTACGCAGAACTGGAAGTTCAGCTGGAGTTGATTGACCGCCCGGTTGATTTGATCACCGAGGGGTTTCACCTGGACATTCGGCTTGGGGAAATGACTGAACCCGGTTTGATTTGCCGCCGCATTGCAGGCAACCAGCGCATTCTGTGCGCCAGCCCGGCCTATTTGAAACAGGCATCTGCACTGCATGAACTGGATGATCTGCAGAATCACCAATGCCTTGTGATTCGCGAGCGTGATCAACAACCGGGGCGTTGGGTGCTGCAGGGGCCACACGGGGAGGAAACTGTGCGGGTGCGTGGTGCCTTGTCGTCGAACAACGGCGAGTCTGTTCGCCAATGGATGGTGGATGGCCATGGCGTGGGCCTGCGCAGCGTGTGGGATGTGGCACCTTACCTGCGCAACAGGAAGCTGGTTCGCGTGTTGCCGCAGTATTGTCAGCAAGCCAATGTGTATGCGGTGTACCCGTCGCGTCTGGCCAGTTCAGCGCGCTTGCGGGTTTGTGTTGAATTTCTGGCTGACCGATTGCGCAACTGAAACTGTTGTGTGGCCGTGTCAGTTCATGACACAACAGGTTCAACCGGGCTTAGTGACTTGAGTTCAAGATCGGAATACAGCCGAGACCTGGTTAAAAACCTCAAGCCACTTGGCCGCTCAAGGCTGAACATGCCGCCATTGCCTTTCACCACATCAATGGTGAGGTGCGTGTGTTCCCAATACGCGAATTGTGATTTGCTCATGTAAAACGGCACGCCACCAATCTCGCCAAGTTTTACATCGGATCCGCCCAATGGGAATTCATTGCGCGGAAACAGCATGGGAGCGCTGCCGTCGCAACAGCCACCGCTTTGGTGAAAAATAACATCACCGTGCTGGGCTTTTAATGAGGCGATCAAGACCAGTGCTTCCGGGCTTGCGCTGACTCGGTTTGACATTATTTTCTCCAGTTGAACAGAAGCACCGCTCTTCCCGGGTCGGGTTGAGCGGTGCTGGTTTTTTTTACGACAACAATTTAAAAGAATCCCATTGCATTTGGGTTATAGCTCACCAGCAGGTTTTTGGTTTGCTGGTAGTGGTGCAACATCATTTTGTGGTTCTCGCGGCCAATACCCGATTGCTTGTAACCACCAAATGCGGCATGTGCAGGGTACAGGTGGTAGCAGTTGGTCCACACACGGCCAGCTTGAATGGCGCGGCCCATGCGGAATGCACGTGCACCATCGCGGCTCCACACACCGGCACCTAAACCGTACAGGGTGTCGTTGGCAATTTGGAGGGCTTCGGCTTCGTCTTTGAACGTAGTGACCGACAACACGGGACCAAAAATTTCTTCCTGGAAAATGCGCATTTTGTTGTGTCCCTTGAAGACTGTGGGCTTCACATAGTAGCCACCTGCCAGGTCGCCGCTTTGCTTGTTCTGCTCGCCGCCGATCAGGCACTTTGCACCTTCCTGTTTGCCCAGGTCGATGTAGCTCAGAATTTTTTCGAGTTGTTCCGACGAGGCCTGTGCGCCAATCATGGTGCTTTCATCCAGCGGGTTGCCCTGCTTGATTTTTCCAACGCGTTCAATGGCCCGCTCAATGAACGCGTCGTAGATGTCTTCCTGAATCAGTGCACGGGATGGGCAGGTGCACACCTCGCCCTGGTTCAAGGCAAACATGGCGAAACCCTCCAGTGTTTTGTCGAAGAAGGCATCGTCGGCATCCATGATGTCGGAGAAGAAAATATTGGGCGATTTGCCGCCCAATTCCAGGGTGACAGGAATCAGGTTTTGTGCAGCATAGCTCATGATCAGGCGGCCAGTGGATGTTTCGCCAGTGAACGCAATTTTTGCGATGCGCGGGTTGCTGGCCAATGATTTGCCTGCTTCCAGACCGAAACCGTTCACAATATTCAGCACGCCCGGTGGCAGCAAATCGGCAATCAATTCCATCACCACCAGCAACGAAGCGGGTGTTTGTTCCGCAGGCTTGAGAACCACGCAGTTGCCAGCGGCCAATGCAGGGGCCAGTTTCCAGGCGGCCATCAAAATCGGGAAGTTCCAGGGAATGATTTGACCCACTACACCCAGCGGTTCGTTGAAATGGTAGGCGTAGGTCTGGTGGTCAATTTCACAAATGCTGCCTTCTTCGCCACGAATACAGGCTGCAAAGTAGCGGAAGTGGTCAATGGCCAGTGGAATATCTGCAGCCATGGTTTCGCGCAAGGGTTTGCCGTTGTCCAGGGTTTCAGCCACGGCGATCAGGCGCAGGTTTTCTTCCATGCGGTCTGCAATTTTATTCAAAATCGTGGCGCGCTCCGTGGGGGATCGTTTGCCCCAGGAATCTTTGGCTGCATGGGCTGCGTCCAGCGCATCTTCAATGTCTTCGGCTTGTGATCGTGCTACCTTGCATAGCAACTGACCGGTGACCGGGGTGACGTTGTCGAAGTACTGCCCACTTTTTGGGGCAAGCCACTGGCCGCCTATGAAATTGTCGTACTTTGCCTTGAATGGGAAAGCGACCCCCAAATTTAATTCGTCAACCATGTTCATGTCCCTAACTCCTTGTTGTGTTGATGTAGGTAAACAACAAGGCGCAACGGGCATGCCAGTGCCGTTTCAGCGCATTTTCCGGAAAACTGTTTCCGCAATTTTTGCTGACTGAACTGAAATCTGGAAGATTGATGCAGGAATTTGTGGTTGGGGGAAAGCAGTAAATCGTTAAATTATGCAAAACATTGCATAATTTTGTTGCGCTGCACAGTTTTGGCACACCCACACGGGGGGAGGCGAGGCTTATTTCTCCTGAATTTCATTCAGGAACACTTCCAGTGCCTGTGTTCTGCCCAAGTGTGTCGCCCTGTAGCCCGCCGTTTGCTCGACCTGTGCCAACACTTCCGGGCTGTTGAGCCAGGGCAACATGATTTCCATCGCCGGGTAATTCAGGTCGTTGTTGTGCAGCACCAAAAAGTACCTTTCCTTGGACACTGAGCGGAACTGCAATCCATAGTGGTCCGCTGCTGCCCGAATGCCCAAACCCAAATCACCATGCCCAGCCGCAATGGTACAGGCCACAGCCAGGTGGGAGTTTTCTTCGTGATAATAGCCCGGTAGTTCTTCCGGGTTCAGGCAGGCTTTCGTGATCAGGGCATTTAGCTGGTGGTGGGTAGAGGAAGCCGAGTTTCGGTTCACCAGCAGCGCGCGACGTTTGGCAACATCGTCCAGCGTGGGGGGGCTGGCAACGGGGCGGCTCATCCAGCCGATGTCGCGTTCAAACAGTTCAACAACCGACAGGTTGGACCCGCGCAACCAGCGCCGCATGATTTGGTGCACGTGGGAATGTTCTTCCAGACCCACCGGCAAGTGGCAACCCGCCACACGCACTTCACCGCGGTGCAGGGCAGACAAGGCGGCAATGCTGCCCGACCATCGAAGTGACACCTGCAGCTTTTTGTACAAGGCAGTGTTTTGAAACAAGCCCTGCAGCACCAGGTCGTCGCTTAAAGCCAGGCTGATCCAGGGTTTGTTCTGGTCAATGTCCAGCCACTCGGCGTTCAGCTGTTCGCCCACCATGCCAAGGTCGGGTGCAACGCGCACATTGCCTTGTTCAACCATCCAGATCAGTTTGTGCCCAAACCGCGTAAGGCAGGCACCGGCGCGCCCGTGTGTTGCTACCAGGTCTTCACCCAGCATTTCGTTGTATTGTTGAATTTGCGACCACAGGGTGCGGTAAGAAACACCGAGCGATTTGCAGGCCAGCGAAATCGAGCCTTTCTCGTCGATTGTTTTTAATGTCGACAGCAGGCGTTGATCCAGTTCAACGGTTTGACCATCGTCTTTTTTCCAGCGAGCGGATACTTTTAAGTTGAGCATTTGCGAATATAGGCACATCGATTGCTTGCATTCTGACAGATTGCACATGGCAGGAGACAGGTCATCATGAAGTACGGTTGTTCCATCACAAGAATGAATTCAAATTGGGCCTGTGCACTTTGCGCAGGTATTGCTTTGCTGGCAGGCAATTTCTTTGCCACCCCCGTGCAGGCCGCTGCTGCGGAAATGGGTGCGGTAAAAGGAGATTTAACGGGCGGGGACCCGCTGGGTTCCATGCAGTGGCCCGACATGAAGGGGCAGTTTTTCGAAGCAAATGAAAAAACAGTGTTCGATTCCCGAATCAAGGTCACAGTGCCCCTGTTCGCCGAAGACGCCATGAATGTGCCGGTGTCATTCGATGCATCTGCCATTGGCAAGGTGAAAAAAATTGTGGTGCTGGTGGACCGCAACCCCATTCGCAAGGTGCTTGAATTCATACCCGAACAAGCCAAGCCAGCCTTGAATTTCCGTTTCAAGCTGGAGCAAGCCAGCCCCATTCGCGTGGCTGCGCTTGGAGAGGACAATGTGTGGCATGTGGGTTACGCATTTATTGAGGCGTCGGGTGGTGGGTGTACCGTGTCGGGCGCCACCCGCGCGGATGGCACTTGGCCCCAAACCTTGAACCGGGTTGCCGGGAAAATGTTTGATGCCAACCAGTTGCGCGATGACGCCCGTTTGCGGGTGCAGGTGTCGCACCCCATGGACACAGGTTTGGTAGCCGGTGTGCCCGCCTTCTACATTGAAGAAATGGTTTTGCAAGACAAAAACAGACAGGTTTTGGCCAGGTTGTATCCCTTTGAACCAGTGTCCGAGAACCCGCTGTTCTCGTTTGACTTTGATAAAAAACCAGCGGGCCCCATCAGTTTGGTGGGGCGAGACAACAACGGCAACCGGATCAACGCAAAGGTTACGCAATGAAATTGAAGTGTTTGATTGCCATGGCACTGATCACGATGACAGCCGCAGGGCAGGCCCGTGCCGAACTGCCCAATGTGGCCAAGCCCACACCCGACAAAGCCACGCTTGATTACGGTTTGAAGGCCACCAAACTGGCCGGTGGCTGGTATGTAATTGCGGGGGCCAATGATGATTTTTCACAGGCCAATGGTTGCAACATCATCAACACCGGGTTTTATGTAGACCAAGCCGGGGTGTATGTGATCAACACAGGCACATCGCGCCTGTACGGCGAGCAGCAACGCGCCCTGATTGATTCAGTCAGCAAGGGCAAGCCAATCAGGCAAGTGGTGGCGTTGAACCTGCATCCGGATTATTTTTTGGGCAATCAGGCTTACCCGAAAGAAGCACTCGCGGCCACGAAGTTGACCATTCAAGGCATCAAGGCTGAAGCGGCGCTGTATGAAACCAACCTTTACCGTTTGTGCGGCGACTGGATGAAGGCCACTGAAAGTGTATTTCCCACGCAGACCATTGCGCCAGCCAGCCTGAAAAGTTTTGGCAGCAAGGCAGTGGAGGCCATTGAACTGAAAGGCCACACCGATTCGGATCTGGTGCTGTTTGACCCTGAAAGCAAGGTGATGTGGACGGGCGGCCTGGTGTTTTACCAGCGCATTGTGACCACGCCGCACGCCCGGCTGAAGCCCTGGATTGAAAGCCTGAAAAAGCTGCAAGCCATGAAACCCAAGGTGGTGGTGCCTAGCCACGGCCCGGTGAGTTGGGGCAGTGAAGCGATCGACCAAACCCTGGATTACCTGAGCTGGCTGGACAAGCGCCTGGCACAGGCCGCCGAGATGGGCGAGGAAATCAATGATGTGATGAAAAAGGGTGCGCCCGAACGATTCAGAAACTTTGCGGCTTACCCGGCCGAGTTTTATCGCAACGTGACGAACCTGTACCCGGTGTATGAAAAGGAAACCTTGGGTGGCTTTTGAGGATTAAGCGTCAGGGTTAACGCTGTACCAAGTGTGTCAAAAAGGGACAGTTTGTGTGTTGCTGAACAGGTGCGCTGTTCCAATGTCACAAAACTGTCTCTTTTTTTTCTTGTCGCATTGAATCAAATCACCTGAAAGAGGGTTTATTTGTAAAGTACTGATTTTATTGAATAAAAAAATTATATAGAAGAATTATTCTACTTGGCATGAAGCTTGCGCTAGGTTTGCATTGGGTAGCCCCGACTCTGCAAATGAGGGGCGAGAACCTCAAAGTAACGGATGATGAGAGGAGAAACAAAAAATGCGCAAAACTCTGCTTAGCGCGATGGTAGCAACCGCACTGGCGATTCCCGCAGTGGCTTCTGCCGCTGTGACAGACGCAATGATTCAAAACGATGCCAAATCCACAGGCGACATTCTTTCCTGGGGCATGGGTACAGAGGGTCAGCGTTACAGTCCATTGAAAGACATCAACGTATCGAACGTGGGCAAGCTGGTTCCAGCCTGGTCCTTCTCGTTTGGTGGTGAAAAGCAGCGCGGCCAGGAAAGCCAGCCTGTGATTCACAACGGCAAGATGTTTGTAACAGGTTCCTATTCACGTATTTACGCTTTGGATGCCGCCACAGGTGCGAAACTGTGGAAGTACGAGCACCGCCTGCCTGAAGGCATCATGCCTTGCTGCGACGTGGTGAACCGTGGTGCAGCCCTGTATGACAACCTGGTGATCTTCGCAACACTGGACGCACAATTGATTGCCTTGGATCAAGACAGCGGCAAGGTTGTGTGGAAAGACAAAATTGACGACTACGCTGCTGGTTACTCCAACACAGCCGCTCCAATCATCGCCAACGGTTTGGTGCTGACAGGTGTATCGGGTGGTGAATTCGGTGTAGTGGGTCGTGTTGAAGCACGCAATGCCAAGACCGGTGAAATGGTTTGGCTGCGCCCAACCGTTGAAGGCCACATGGGTTATACATGGGACAAAGACGGCAACAAGAAGGAAGCTGGAATTTCCGGTACCACCAATGCCACCTGGAAAGGCGACATGTGGAAAACCGGTGGCGCAGCCACATGGCTGGGCGGTACATACGACAGCAAGACAGGCCTGGCCTACTTCGGTACTGGTAACCCTGCACCCTGGAACAGCCACCTGCGCCCCGGCGACAACCTGTATTCCACATCCACAGTGGCAGTTGACGTAAAAACTGGCCAGATCAAGTGGCACTACCAGTCCACACCGAACGACGGTTGGGACTACGACGGTGTGAACGAGTTCGTGACCTTTGACATGAATGGCAAGCGTGTTGGTGCGAAAGCTGACCGCAACGGCTTCATGTATGTGAACGACGCCACCACCGGCAAGCTGGAAAATGCCTTCCCATTTGTGAAGAAAATCACATGGGCCAAGGGCATCGACATGAAGACAGGTCGCCCGATTTTTGACCCTGCCAACCGCCCTGGTGACCCCACCAAGATGGACGGCAAGAAAGGCGAAACAGTGTTCTCAGCACCATCATTTTTGGGTGGCAAGAACCAGCAGCCAATGGCTTACAGCCCTGACACAGGCCTGTTCTATGTTCCAGCAAACGAATGGGGCATGGAGATCTGGAACGAGCCAATCACCTACAAGAAAGGTGCGGCTTACCTGGGTGCCGGTTTCACCATCAAGACATTGCCTGGCTTTGACTACATCGGCGCATTGCGTGCGATGAACCCCAAGACCGGCAAGATCGAATGGGAAATCACCAACAACGCGCCTTTGTGGGGTGGTGTTCTGACGACTGGCGGCAATCTGGTGTTCTGGGGTACTCCAGAAGGTTACCTGAAGGCGGCTGATGCCAAAACCGGCAAGGAAGTGTGGAAGTTCCAGACAGGTTCTGGCGTGGTTGCGCCACCCGTAACCTGGAAAGGCAAGGACGGTCAGCAGTATGTGGCGGTTGTGTCTGGTTGGGGCGGTGCCGTACCCCTTTGGGGCGGAGACGTGGCCAGCAAAGTGAACTACCTTGAACAAGGTGGTTCCGTGTGGGTATTCAAACTGTTCGACAGCAAGTAATCAGTTTGTGAAGAACATCAAACTGCCCCGTGTGGGGTAGTTTGGTGAGTAGTGAAGTAGTAGAGCGTTTTAGAAGTGTTGTCATTTTCACCCCCAAGTTTTCTGCCTGCTCCGCAGGGAACTTATTGACGCAAACGGTTGAATCGAATTGCTCCTTGGGACCTTCTTCTGGCAATGATTGGGAGTCGGAAGAAGTTGTGGCGGTTTGATAGTCTCCTAAAACGAATGCGTCTTTTCCGCCCGGCCTTGAGCCGGGCATTTTTTCGTCCATCCTCACAGTGAGTGATCCAAAAAACCTGTTTTTTGGTTTTCTCGGTGGCAGATTGATAATCGTGGGTTTTCATCCCTGATGCTCAATTATGTCTGAAGTCATTTCACCCGCAATTCGCCAGAAAGTTCTTCAATCTTCCAATTCCGTCATCGAGCTTCGACCACTGGGTGTGGTGCTGGCCGTTGATGGCAGTGCAGCTGTACTTCGTGAACCTCACGCTGCACCAGTTCAAAACCAATACATCGTGATCGACTTGAAAACCGGTAAGCCTGAAATTTCCGGCAGGGAAGTGTTAGCTGAAGGTGCAATGACGGCGATTAACTGTACAGCGGCGGTGGTTGCAGGCATTGTGACGTTGGGGGGTGGGGCTGTTGCACCTTTTACCGGCGGAAGCAGTGTGGCTGTGTCAGTGGTTGGTGGAGCAGCAACTCTAGCGACAGGCGCAAGCTGCGCAAATTCATTCATGAGAACTCTCAATTCAGTGATTTCTCCAGGGGTAAATCAACGCTTAGACCAAATGCCGGCATACAAAACCACGTTACAAGTTTTAGACGGTGTGTCGCTTTTGGGTGTGGGTGCATCTGCTATCGCCGCTCGGCGAGCAGTCAAGGTTTTGAGTAATGCCGGTGTGAATATTCCTGCTGCTTTAACAGGTAATATCAATAGGCAACAATCAACCCTATTGACCAAGGAGATGATTAAACTTCGCAGGCCAGATGTATCCAATGGCGAACTTAAAAAGCTAATCCGCAGTGGCAAAGAACCTAAGCGTTATTCGAAGCAAGAGATCTCTGCGGGTGCGCTCAGAAGTTTGAAAGATTCGATTGCTGCAGGTTTGTCATTTTTGTCGAGTAGTTTGGACGGGAATGTTAAAGAAATTACCATTTACCTGGTTGATTTGACATCATGAAGCCCGACACGAAAACTTTGTATCAGCTTTCGCTTTATTTCATTAGCAGCGTAATCACCTTAACTTTTTTCTTGGCGGTAGTTGACAATCTCTGGCTTAGTCTTGAATGGTGGGGGATGCAGATTGGTATTTTTGCCCTATCACTTTATTCCTTCCTTACATTGCGACAGCTTTACACGCATGGTCGAACGTGGCCTAGAAGAGCGCTACTGTTCGCCTTCCCATTGTCGTTCTCGCACGTGTTGTTAGACGTGCCCATACCTTATGCAGTGGGGCTCTGTGCCTTTAACCTTCTCTTCTGGTATGTGGCGTTTCGGCTGAGTAATCGCTTGGTCAAGCTGAGTCCTTACGGCGGGCCGTCGGGGTACTTATAAAAAAAAGCCCGGTTTGAATCCGGGCTTTTTGACACATCGAGCTGTTTTTAGAACTTGTATGACACTTGACCGGAAATAATGAATGCATCGCCTTCTGCGGTGCCCAATACACGCGTTTGTTGACCAGCAGCCGGGTTGCCTTCAGTGCTGTCGATTTTTGCCTTGTTGGGCATTACATACTGAAAGGCCACATCGAATGTGGTGGCTTTGTCGAACTTGTACTGCGAACCTACCGCGAAAGTGATGCGATCTTCATCCGGTAGGCGAACTTTGCGGCGCTCATCCGGCACCGGTGTAATGTCGTAAGCCATGCCGGCTTTCAAATTAATGGTGTCGCTGTATTTGTAAATACCACCCACCGCAAAGCGCCAGCTGTTTTTCCATTCATAGTCTTGCACAGTCAATGGCGCAGCACCCGCTGGTGCGTTTTGGCGCTGAAAGTCCAGCTTCTGAATGGTGCTCCATTCAGTCCAGGTGGCGTCGGTCAACAGTTGCCATTTGGGTGTTAATTCAGTTACCGATGAAATAGCCAGCGAGGCAGGCAGGCGGATTTTGGAAGTGAGTTCACTGTTTGCAAAAAGGCCAGCAACGGCCGGTGCAACGTTCTCGAAAGTGACGTTGCCTTCCAGGTCTTGCTCAATCGATGAGCGATAAGCCACGCCCACGCGTGTTGCAGGCGTTACCTGTCCCATCACGCCCAGGTTAAAGCCGTAGCCCCAACCATCACCCGCAATGGTCGTCAAACCTTCGGTGCCGCCAAAAGGCGCGTAGTTGATTTGTGAGCTTAGTTTGGCATCAAGCTTTTGCGCAGAAACACCTGCACCGACGGACCATTGCTCATTCACTTTGTACGAGGCAGACGGGTTGATGTTCACTGATTTGATGTCAGAAGTAACTCCTTGAAAGCGACCATACCAGTTGGGTTGAAAATCTGTTTTCAGGCCAAAGGGTGTGGCCACGGACAAGCCGAAGTTGATTCGATCGTTAAACGGGATGACAAGGTGAAAGTTGGGGATATAGCCTTCATCGCCGAACTCGCCTGTGCTGCTGCCCAGGGGGCGGCCAGGGGCGGCAGTGCTGCCCTCATTGTTGACTTCACCATTCAGGTCAATGTAATGCCCACCCAACACCACTTGGCGTTCTTTCAGGCGGCTCATGCTGGCGGGGTTAAACCAGGCCGCGCTGGCATCTTCACCAATCGCTGCTTTGCCTGCATAGGCCGCACCAGCACCACTGGCATTTTGCTCATTGAGCGCAAAACCGCCAGCTTGCACTGAACCTGTCATGCACAGAGTGGCAATGGCGGTGGAGATGATTTTGAATTGAAACGGGAATTGCTTCATGTCGTCCTCTTGGGTCCGTTTTAAGAATGGAAATTTGCGAGGACATTGTAGGTAAAAATACGAACGATCGTGCTTAATTTTTATAGAGTTATTCTCTATAAAATCTACTTTAAAATAGTATTTTACTGATTTAACGGTACGGCAGCACCGCTTTGCGAGAACTTCCAGGTGGCCACTGTCAACATGGCCACAGTCGCTCCCAGAAGTACCAAGGTGGCGAACATCAATCCAAATTCAGCATGGCTGCTGAAAGCGTGGCGAAGCAGGTCGACACAATAAGAAAAAGGATTGAGCAAGGCCACCCAGCGTGCCAGCGCAGGCATGGGTTCGATGGGGTACAAGGCGCCACTGAAAAAGAACACCGGGAAAATCACGAAGTTCATCATGACTGCAAAGCCATCAATGCTTTTTGCAAAAGTACCGCACAACACACCCAAGGCGGCACAGGTCAATGCAGCCAATGCAGCACCGGGCAGCAGCACATGAAGTTGTGGCCAAAGTGTTCGACCCACCCAGGGCAATACATTCTGCAAATCAAACCCGAGCGGAAACAGCAAGGTATAAAGGCCTTCAAGTGCCAGCAGTAACGTGATCAGCAGGCCCATTTGCACCAGCGCGCCAATGGCTGCGCCCAGGGTTTTCGCGATCAGTATGTGATAGGTTTTTACAGGGGCTGTTACCAACAGGCGCATGGTGCCTGCGTCTTTGTCCAAAGCAATGCTCAAGCCCCCGACCATGCCGCCAAACAGCAGGGTCATGCCCACAATGCCGGGCAACAAACGCGCTGTGTAGTCGCCGCCAGCCAAGGCTTGCATGCCACCACCGATAATCCACAACCAAAGTACAGGGCGCACCATGGCAGCGGCCAGCCGGTCGCGTTGTTTCAATAATTTCTGACTTTCGCGGCGTATGACAGCCCAATAAAAATGCATCAACATGCTCAGTGTGCTCCACCATTCATTTTCCAGACAAACCAGTCGGCCAGTGTGGCGGTGCGCACGCTGGTCACGCTTTGGTCTGGCAGTTCATCCAGCGCTTGTGCGGGGGTGCCCAGCCAGCTCAGTTCGCCCTGGTTCAGAAACCCCACGCGGTCGCAGGTGCTGGCTTCATCCATCAAATGCGTGGCCACGAATATGGTCAGCCCATCGATGGCCTGCAAGGTTTTCAGGGTTTGCCACACCGTATTTTTTGAAGGCACATCGAGTGCGGTGGTGGGTTCATCGAGTATGAGCACGCCGGGTTTGTGAACCATGGCGCGCGCGATGTCTACTAATCTTTTTTGTCCACCTGAAAGGCTTCCCACAGTGCGATTAAGCCAACCTTGAATTGGGAAAACAGTAAATAGATGTGTCAGGTTTGTAACTGCTTGTGCTTTGTTTAAACCTTGCAGGCCTGCGGCAAACAGCAGGTTTTCCTCCACGGTCATGAAGCGGTCCAGTGACACCGATTGAAACACAAAGCCCAGGTTTTTACGTGCCAGGTGGGCGGCCCTGCGGGTGCTGTAGCCCAGCACCGAGAGTTCGCCCTGGTCAGGTGCAATCAAGCCTGCAATCAAACTGATCAGGGTGGTTTTGCCAGCCCCATTGGGGCCCAGCAGGCCAAACATTTCACCCGCGTTTAAATCAAGGCTGACATTGCTTAACGCCTGCCGAGTTCCCCAAGAGAAGGACAAGCCTTGTGCGTGTAGTCGAATGGTGGTGTTGGTTGCGGTGTTGTTGTAGTTCAAGAGCTGTTTTTGCTGAGGTGCAAGCTGTTGTGATCGCTGCGATACCATACCACGGGCACCTCGGCTGTATTGGCCAGATTTTGCTGTTCAGGCTTTTGAACTTTCAGGTAGTCATCGGGATCATCACGCCGCTGTGCGGCGTTCACAAAGGCGACCACCTTTTCATGTTCGGGTGATTTGTGGCACACAGGGTCGGCGTTGGTGGCGTCGCCGGTGATCAAATACGCCTGACACCTGCAGCCGCCGTAGTCTTTGGCTTTGTCGGGGCAGGTGCGGCAGGGGTCTTTCATCCAGGCATCGCCACGGTAGCGCGTGAAGCCATCACTTTTGTACCAAATGTGTTCAACCGTGCTGGTTTTAACGTTCGGGAATTCAAAGCCGGGCAGCATGCGGGCGGCCTGGCAGGGCAGGGCTGTGCCGTCGGGGCTGATGCTGAGAAACACATTGCCCCAGCCGCTCATGCAAGGCTTGGGTGTTTTTTCGAAATAATCGGGCACCACAAACAACAGCTTCATGGTGTTGCCCAGTTTTTCGCGCCATGCTGCAACGCGTTCTTCGGCGTGCTTAAGCTGTTCATGAGTGGGAATGAGCGCTGCCTTGTTCTGGAAGGCCCAGCCGTAGTATTGCGTGTTGGCCAATTCCAGGTATTCCACGCCAAGCTTCACGGCCAGTTCAATGATTGAATCGATGTGATCCAGATTCAAACGGTGCAGCACCACGTTCAACACCATGGGCCAGCCAGCGGCTTTCACGGCGGTGGCAATTTCCAGTTTTTTGGCAAATGTTTTGGTGTCGCTGAGCGCATCATTCGCGGCCTGGGTTGCGTCCTGAAAGCTGACCTGAATGTGGTCAAGGCCTGCCGATTTCAGGGCATCCAGCCGAGCAGGCTTCAAGCCGATTCCGGAGGTGATCAGGTTGGTGTAGTAGCCCAGTTCATGACCGTACGCCACCAGTTCTTCAAGGTCCTCGCGCAGCAAAGGCTCGCCACCCGAAAAGCCCAGTTGCACCGCGCCCAAGGCACGGGCCTGCTTCATGGTTTCTTTCCACTCGCCGGTGGTCAGTTCATTGGTGTTGGTTTTGTAATCAACCGGGTTGTAGCAAAACACACAGTGCAGCGGGCAGCGGTAGGTGAGTTCAGCCAACAGCCACAAAGGGCCGGCCGGGCGCTGGCTTTGTTCGCTTGCGCTGGTCATGCGTCCAACCAGTTTCTGCGTGTTGCTTCTTCCAGCATGCTGCGTACATCGGCTTCCAGTCCGCTCGCGCTGAATTTGCTTTCCAGCGCGTCAACAATTTCACCCACTGTTCGGGAGCCGTCGCACAACAACAAGATTTCGCTGGCGGATTGGTTCAATTTCACCATGCCCTCGGGGTAGAGCAGCACATGTGTTTTTTGCGCCTCCTCGTATTGAAGGCGAAACAGACGATTCAGTTTTGGGTGAAGCGGCAGGGTTGGTGTTGTCTCGGAGCTCATTGTTTCTTCTGTTTTGTTTTGACCGGTTTGTCGGGGTAAGCCAGCGCGACTGCGTCTGACATGCTCCATAACACATCCAGTTTAAATTGAAGAATTTCCAGTGCACGCTCTTGTTGCGCACGGGTCTTGAAATAATTCAGTGTCACTTCCAAACCATGTTCTACATCGCGCTGTGCAAGGCTGATCCGAGACCGGAAATAATTCAAACCTTCCGGCGCAACCCATTTGTAGTCTTTGGGCCAATTGCTTAAGCGTTGTTTGTGAATTTCAGGCGCAAACATTTCAGTCAGCGACGAACACACGGCCTCTTGCCAAGGCGCACGGCGTGCGAAATTGACGTAAGCGTCTACGGCAAAGCGTACACCAGGCAGCACCAGTTGCTGGCTCCACAAGGTGTCTTTTTCTATGCCCACGGCCTCACCCAAACGGCTCCAGGCTTCAATTCCACCCGCATTGCCTTCCCAGCCATCGTGGTCGAGAATACGCTGCACCCAGCGCCGGCGTGTTTCGCGGTCGTCGCAATTGGCCATCACGGCGGCGTCTTTTTGTGGAATGCAAATTTGGTAATAAAAGCGGTTGGCCACCCAGCCGCGTAGTTGCTCGCGGCTTAGTTTGCCCTCACGCATGGCAATGTTGAAAGGGTGGTGAATGTGGTACTTGTCACCTTTGGCACGCAAGCGTTCTTCGAACTCTTTTTTGCTCCAGGCTTTGTTGTTGCTCATGCAAGAATCTCCATGCCGTCATAAGACACTTCAATTCCATTGTCGGCCAGAATGGCGCGCTCGTCGCCATGCTCGTTCAAAATCGGGTTGGTGTTGTTGATGTGGATCAGAATTTTGCGTTGGGTTTCAAACTGCCGAAGCTGGCTGATCATGCCCGAGCCGCGTTGGCCGGGTTTGTCGGTTTGAGGCAGGTGGCCCATGTCGGCCGCCATTTTTTGCGAAAACCCTTGCGTGACCATTTCGTCTTCGGTCCAGAAAGTGCCGTCCACCATCAGTACATCGGCCTCTTGCATGAAGGGCATGATGTTGGGCGTAATTTCACCCAAGCCTGGTGCATAAAACACTTTTTTGCCGGTGTTGGTGTCTTCAATCAACAGACCAATGTTGTCGCCACGGCGCTGTGCATAGCGGCTTGGGGAATAGGGGGGTGCCTTGCTGATCAGCGGGATTGATTTGATCTTGATGTTGTCCAGCGGGCTGATGGAGAAAGGCTCATCGCACTCGGTGCACAGGGGGGTCCATTTCACGCCGCAGTAAAACCCCAGCGTGGGCACCAAAGGCAGGCCGTTGGTGAGGTCTTCCCACACCGCTGGGGTGGTGAACAGGCGCATGGGGGTTTTGCCCTCGCGCATCATCAACAGGCCTGTGGTGTGGTCAATTTGTGCGTCCATCAGGATCACGGCGGAAATGCCTGTGTCGCGTGGGCCGCGGTTGGGCTGTAGTTCCGGGGTGTTTTTGATCTGGGTCAGAATGTCGGGCGAGGCATTGACCAAAATCCAGTTGGCAGACCCATCGGATATGGCGATCGACGACTGGGTGCGCGCGGTGTAGCCGGGCGCTTTGGCCCTCACGGCTTGGCAGTTGTTGCAGTTGCAGTTCCACTGCGGGAACCCTCCGCCTGCTGCGGATCCCAGAACTTTGATTTTCATAATTGCTTTTTTCAGGGGTAAAAAAAACCCCGCCAGCCTGAAAGGCTATCCGGGGCTGTGCGAACCGTCAAATTAACGGTTGGCAATGTACATGGTGATTTCGAAACCGAAACGCATGTCAACGAATGATGGTGTAGTCCACTGCATGAAATATCCTCCTTTTGCTTTATTAAAATGCACCTTGGCACATGGCTTGGGTGAAGAACTTGGCTTGCGCCGTTTTGTTCGTCCTCGAGTTATAAATAGCAATTCCCGTGCCGTACATGCAAGCCGGTCGGTATTTTTACAATGTGGAAAATGAGGCTGCTTTGGTGTTCAACCTGTTGCAGTTTGAAACACAATGCAAAAAGGCGCGAACCTTGTGAGCTCGCGCCTTAGGATAACCGTTAACGGAGGGTGGTTAACGATTAGAAGAACAGGATTGCACCTACAGCGATTGTGTTGGATTCGCCTTTGGCTGAGGGTGCACCCAACTGGTAGGTTTGTTCGTTGCTGATGTATTCACCTGCAATGGTCAGGCTTGGTGTCAAGTTGTGGTAAACGCCAAGAACCATCTGGTTGGTTTCGTCCAGCATAATGCCATTGGCTGCGCGGTCAGCAGCTGTGGCGTCCAGTGTGGACGAGCCGTAATTGATACCAAACTTGGTGTTGCCAACTTTGTATGTAGCTTGTAGCAGGTAACCGTCTGAATCACGCTCGGCGTTGTTTACGTCGCGACCACCGAAGCCGATCAGTGTGGTGCCCAGTCCTTCACCGGTAAAGTAGTTGCCGGTCAGTGACAACGCGCCGAAGTTCAGCGTACCACCGGCTTCGAAGCCGGTCAGGTCTGCGTCAGGAGCTCCTGCAGCGCCAGATTGGGACTGGTTGATCAAAGCAGCCCACAGTTTGCCACTGTCGCCCAAGCTATAACTGGCCATTGCCTGCATGCCTGGGGAATCGCTTTCCGCGCCACCAATTTCTTTGGGCTGGAATACGCCGCCCGACAAGCTTAGGTTGCCGATTGCTGGTGCCGTGTATGTGATTTGGGGCTGAAATTCAGTGTAGATATAACCAGATCCGATTCCACCCAGTGTTGTGTTGAGTGCGCCGTTGTAGCCAGAACCACCACCTACTGCCAACAAAGACATGTCGTTCAGAATGGCGTTTTGGCCAAACAGACCAATGTCACGGCCTGCCTTGATCGTACCCATTGTTTCGTTGCCGAATTGCAGGAATACGCGGCGCTGATCCCCAACCGTTTGGCCCACGCCACCAGAGAATGCAGAGCTGCCTGTGTTGGTTGTACCTGGGTCAATGGAGATCACGGCCTTCAGGTCGTAACCGGCTTGCTTGGTTGATGCTGAGAAAATGATGAAACCAGGTAAAAGACCGTTTTGAATGGTTGTGCGATCTTGGCCAGTTCCTGTGAAACCGCAAAGTGGCAAAGCACCATCGGCCGCTGCGCCGGCATTGTCACAGCTTGTTGTGTTGTAGTAGGCGTTTACAGAGCCAGAAATGTCCATTTCCCAATCACCGGCTTTGAAACCGATTGCGTGTGCCGAAGTCCCCATTGCTGCCAAGATGGAAGCTGCTACTAATTTTTTGCTGATCATGAGATCAACCCTCCAGTTTTAGTTTTTAAAGGTTGTTGCTTGTTTGTTTTCTAAAGCTCGCCAGCACACCGCAGAGTAGAACTGGCTTGAGGGGACTAGGGCAAAAGACATGCCAGTGCATAAGCTATTGATTTTAATAACATAAATTAAAATGTAGGGCTTTTGATGACAAGATGGGGCAGTGCAGTTGGTTTGAGCCAAACGGTGCGCTTTGAAACAGAATTGTGTGCGGCTGGAGCAGGTGAATGACAGTTTTGTTACAACTGTTCAAATGATTTGCGCCAAAAAAAACCACCCTGTATTTGGGTGGTTTTTTCCAGAGATGAAAGATAAGTTGGGTGAAAACAGCTTATTTGGCGTTCAAGCGTCGGTAAATGGTATTTCTGGAAATTCCCAACATTCTTGCAGCAGCGCTCACATTGCCACGACAGGTCTCAAGTGCGTCCTGGATCGCTCGTGATTCAAGGTCATCCAGGTTGATCGGATTCTCTACCTGAGCCCGGGCGGTGGCTTGCCGTGAACCCAAATAACCTTGCGCACGTGCATCATAGGCCTGAGAGTCGTAGCTCTCTTCCTTGAAGCGTGGCGTCTGCTGCAGTGAGCTGATGTGCTCTTCCCTGCTGGCGGGTTTTGAACTGTGTGTCCAGCTGTCAAATCGACCTTCCCTGAACTTGCTGAAGGTGTGATCAAGACCGTTGCTCTTGGCTGAGGGTCCTGACCGATGATGAACCTGCACTTCAAAAGTGCTGGGTTTGCTTTTTGCCGCAAACACGGGTGAGTTGCTTTGAGCGTGAGGCGTTATTTTGGATTGCACTGAGAAATTACTGCGCACACTGAACTGTGGGCGTGTAACTGCTGCTGACGTTGAGGCGCGAGGCACTTGCTGGCGCTCTTCGGTTTCAACAGGCACTTGCTCGGCTTGATTGGCTTTGGCGTCCAGTCGAAGGGCACGCCACTCATCAAGAAAATCATCTGGCAGGTGGTCCCACTCAATGGTTTCGGCTTCGTCAGTCATTACGCTGGCGGTGCGCAAAATATTCGTGAGCTGCCGAATATTGCCCGGCCATGCGTGCGTGGTAAACGCTTTCATTACTTCCGGAGACACGCGAATGCGCGGGTTGTGCGATTCATTTTCCAGAATGCGTTGAATGATTTTCTGTAAGTCGGTGCGCTCGCGCAGTGCGGGAAGACGAACCACCAAACCATGCAGGCGATAGTACAAGTCTTCACGGAAATGGCCCGTTGCAATTTGATCGCGCAGGTTGCGGTGCGTGGCGCAAATAACCTGCAAATTCACCGGAATGCTTTTCTGGCTGCCAAGCGGTGTAACCACGCGTTCCTGCAATACACGCAACAAGCGTGCTTGCAGAGAAATGGGCATGTCACCGATTTCATCAAGGAACAAAGTGCCACCGTTGGCTTGCAAAATACGGCCTTGTGAACCTTTCTTTTTTGCACCGGTGAATGCGCCGTCTTCGTAGCCAAACAACTCGGATTCAATCAGCGTTTCAGGAATCGATGCGCAATTGACTGCGACAAATGGTTTGTCTACCCGGGGCGAATCGTTGTGGATGGCTTGCGCAAGAATTTCTTTGCCTGTGCCCGTTTCACCCAGAATCAAAATGGGGATGTCTTTGTCGATGACCTTGCCCACTTTTTCGATGATTTTTGCCACCTGTGGATCGCCTGTGTTCAGGTACTTCAGGCTGGAAAGGTGATGGCTTTTCTGGCAGGTTGTGTTGGCTTTCTGCGCGGTCGGCGTTGGGTTTTGCAGCACAGCCGCATCACAATTGTTTTTGACCAAACCCACCGAGTCGAAAATACGGCCTCGGCCCACACTGCCCAAACTGGCTCGCGCTGTGACCTGGTTGCCATTGTGCAAACACAGAATCAAGGGGATTGGGTTGCAGGTGCGGTAATGGTCAATCAAGGCTGACAAAGGCATGCCGAAAAGTGAACTGAAGGTGTGGCTTTTCAGGGCATTGGCTGACATGCCGAATTGCACCATGGCTGCCCGGTTGGCGGCAAGAAATTTGCCGGCTGGCGAGAAGGCCGCCGCACCTTCAACCACGGAACCCAGAAACTCGCCGCGCTGGTGAAATTGCACAATGATCGCGTCTTGAAACGAACTGTTGAACAAATGGTTTTCGATCATTTGCGCCGACATGCGTACCAGGCCCATGGTGTGGCGGTGGTAACTGCGGTAATCGCCAGTCACATCGAGCACCCCGATGGCCACGCCATTGGGGTCGAAAATCGGAGCAGCCGAGCAGGTCAAAAAACGGTTAACGTCCAGGAAGTGATCCTGGCCGTGAACCACAGTGGGCAATTCCTCGATCAGAGCCGTACCAATGGCATTGGTGCCCTTGTGTTCTTCGCTCCAGGTTACGCCAGGTGCCAGGGCGACTTTCTGCGCCTTGACCAGAAAATCATCATCGCCCAGTGATTCAATGATCGTACCGCTGGCGTCTGTCAGCAACACCATGCTGTGCGTGTTCACAACCTGTTCGTACAAGGTTTCCATGAATGGCAGGGCGCACGACTTCAGCCGGTTGTTCTTTTCAATCAGCTCTTTTAGTGCGCTGCCGGGTGGCGGGGCAATGTCCACTTTGGACGTGGTGTCCAGCCCTGCGGCCGTGGAACGCTGGTGCGCACGCCGAATGAATTCGAGGTGCCCCTCCGTGCCCGGGTCGATCAGCTCTATCACTTGGGCGTTGGATGCGAGGCTGCCGCCATCCCGCTCGGATAAGAAAGTCATCCATGTCTCCTGCTTCTTGTGGTGCTGCGTTTTATAAGTATGTTTTTGGGTGCAACTTGAAGCGCTGAATGTTTTTGGTTGTATTGATGTTTCAGCTGCTATGTTGCCCAATGCAAGCACTGTGCCAACTCAATCCAATGTGTTTCAGAATGAAACACCTTCTGACAAAAAGTAGCACAGATAAAACGGTGAGGCCATAGGGTTGGCGATTTGTAACAATTGGTAAAACTAATTCACAAATTCAAATGAATAGGGTGGCATGGGGATTGCAGTACCTACCCCGTGTTGAATCATTCTTAGAAATACAGGAGTTGTGATGTTAGTTCGTAAAGCCCTTGTGGCAACAATTTTTTCGATTGCCGCTTCCGTGGCAATGGCCCATGGTGATGTAACACCTCAGGTTGTGGATGTATCTACCTTGAAGCCTTTGGGCGAAGAGATGCTGGACACGAACCCTTACGTCGGTGACAAAGAAGCGATTCGCGTGGGCAGCTCAGCTTACAACCAGAATTGCGCCCGCTGTCACGGTCTGGAGGCCATTAGTGGAGGTATTTCTCCTGATCTGCGCAAAATGAACACCGAGTGTGATTCTTTTGCGGGCAAGAAAGCAAAGCAAGAATGCAAGGCTGAGATGGATGTTTATTTCCGCAATTCAGTGCTGGGTGGCAAGGTACGAGGTGACCGGGTGTATATGCCTGCGTTTGCAGGCATCCTGAGCCAAGAGGCGATTTGGGCCATCAAGGCTTATGTTGAAACTCGTAAATACGAATAACTGGATTTTCAAGGTCGCGTGGAGCGGGTCGCTTGCTTGAATAAGGCGATCCCTCCAATCTGTTCAGTATCCATTCAAAAAAACAAGTGCATCCAAGGCACGGCATCAGGAGACCCTATGAATGCGTTTAAATCAACGTGTGAATTCCCTTTGATCAAATGGTTCGGTGCTGTCGCGCTGGGCTTTTCCATTCAGCTTGGCGTGGCTGCGCAAGAGTTAAGCGACTGGGCCAAAGTGCAGGCTTCGGGCGTGTTGACAGTGGCTGTCTACAATTACTTGGCCCCTTATTCGCATGAAGGGAAAGGCATTGATGTTGATATCGCCAAAGCCCTGGCGGCCAAGCTGGGCCTGGGTTTGCGGGTGCGTGCCTTTACCGAGGATGAAGAGTTTTCGGACGACATTCGAAATATGGTGACGCGTGGGCACTACCTGGCCGGCGCGCCTGCCGATATTTTGATGCATGCGCCGGTGGATGCATACATCATGCAAAAAGAAGATCAGGCCTTGTTTTTCTCACCTTACACACGCGACGACATTTTCGTAGCGCGTAACGTGAAGAAGTTACCAACGCTGGATAGCCTGAAGCCTTTCTCGGAAGCGGGCAATAAAATTGGTGCTGAAGCGGCTGCTTTGCCAAGCATTATGTTGGCGGGCGCCGATGGCGCTGCGTATGCCGACAATTTGGTGAACTTCAAAACCCCTAAAGAAGCAGTGGATGCCATGGTGAACGGTGAGTTGGTGGCCGTGATGGCCACCCGGGCCGAGCTTGAATGGGCTTTGCACCAGCACCCGGACAAGAAGGCTGATTATTACGTGTCCAAGGTGCCGCATAATTCACTGCCACCCAAAGGCTGGGCCGTGGGCATGGCCACTAAAAAAACCAACAAAGAGTTGGCTGAAAAACTGACTGTGGCCATGAATGAGTTAAAGGAGAGTGGCGAGCTTCAGAAAATCTTTGAAAAATACGGCGTGAAGTACATGAGGCCCTGATCAGGCTGAACTCATTTCAGGTCATTCGTTCAAAAAAAGCCTCGCTACGATGCGGGGCTTTTTTATTGCAACAG
The DNA here is from genome assembly GCF_058448965.1 of Limnobacter sp. G6BE5S. Taxonomy (NCBI): domain Bacteria; kingdom Pseudomonadati; phylum Pseudomonadota; class Betaproteobacteria; order Burkholderiales; family Burkholderiaceae; genus Limnobacter; species Limnobacter sp. G6BE5S. The sequence continues at coordinate 99,936 of NZ_JBZFLM010000003.1, read as the reverse complement.
TTGTACCAATTTGAAACAACTGTGTTGCACCGGGAAAACCCCATGTGCAAAAACTCGGAAAAGTGTTGCCGAGAGCCGTTGAAATTTTGTTTTCAAGTTGGCAGGCTTATTGCATAAGAAGGCATGTACGTAGTGCCCAAAACAAATAACCAAAGAAGCGAGGAACAACGGGATGCAAAAATCTCTTCACATCACGCCTGACAAATGCACGGGCTGCCTTCAGTGTGAAATGGCGTGTAGCTATGAAAACTACCAGGTGTTCAACACCTCACTGTCGCGAATCAAAGTATTCGACTTTCATCACACCGGCAAAAAAGTGCCCTACACCTGTACTCAGTGCGATGAGGCCTGGTGTTTGCACGCCTGCCCGGTTGAGGCCATTACCATGGACAAAACCAATGGGGTGAAAGTGGTGTCGGAAGACACCTGCGTGGGTTGCAAGGTGTGCACGATTGCCTGCCCGTTCGGCACAGTGAATTATGTTCAGGAGACCGGCAAGGTGCAAAAGTGCGACTTGTGCGGCGGCGACCCAGCATGTGCAACTGCCTGCCCAACCGGTGCAATCACGTTTGTGGATTCGAACTGGACTGGTTTGGACAAGATGAAGCAGTGGGCCGAGAAGTTGAGCAACCAGGCTCACGCGTAATTCAGAAGAACAGAGAGAAGGGAGTAATACAAATGGCATGGACCGGTAAAGTACTGCGCGTGAACCTGACAGAAGGCACCTGTACCACTGAAGACTTGAGAATGGATTGGGCGAAAAGCTACCTTGGCCAACGTGGTTTGGCCACCAAGTACTTCGTTGAAGAAGTCAGCGCGAAAGTGGATCCACTTTCGCCCGAGAACAAGATTATTTATGCAACGGGTCCGCTGACCGGGACGATGGCGTCCACCGGTGGTCGTTATTCGGTGATTACCAAAGGCCCGTTGACAGGCGCAATTGCCTGTTCCAATTCGGGCGGCTACTTCGGCAATGAATTGAAGAGTGCAGGTTGGGACATGGTGATCATGGAAGGCAAGTCACCCAAGCCTGTGTACCTGCTGATTGAAAATGAAAAAGCCAAATTGATGGATGCGTCTGACCTGTGGGGCAAGAGCGTGTGGGATACAGAACCCGCCATCAAGACCAAGCACCAGGACCCGCTGATGCGCGTGTGCTCCATCGGCAAGGCCGGTGAAAACCACGTGTTGTACGCAGCCATTGTGAATGACCTGCACCGTGCAGCTGGCCGTTCAGGCGTGGGCGCTGTGATGGGCTCCAAAAATGTGAAAGCGATTGCTGTTCGCGGCACCAAGGGTGTGGGCAATATTTCCAACCCCAAGGAATTCATGAAGGTGACCTACGAGAAGAAAAAAATTCTCGCAGAGAACGCGGTAACCGGCACTGGCCTGCCCACCTATGGCACGCAGGTGTTGATGAACGTGATCAATGAAATGGGTGCCATGCCCACCAACAATCACCGTGATGTGATCTTCGACGGCGCCAAAGACATTTCTGGCGAAAAAATGCACGAGCCACGCAAAACGGACGGCAAGGCCAACCTGGTCACCAACCAGGCTTGTTTTGGTTGCACCATTGCCTGCGGCCGCATTTCAAAAATTGATGAAACCCACTTCACCGTGGAAAACAAACCCCAGTACCACGGTGCTTCCGGTGGTCTGGAATACGAAGCCGCTTGGGCCTTGGGTTCATCGAACGGCGTAAACGATCTGGAAGCGCTGACCTATGTGAACTTCCTGTGCAACGAACACGGCATTGACCCGATTTCATTGGGTGCCACCGTTTCTGCAGTGATGGAACTGTATGAAATGGGCGTGCTGACCGAAGAGCAACTGGGCTGCAAGGCGCCGTTTGGTTCAGCCCAAGCCTTGGTGAAATTAAGTGAAGACACCTGCAATGGTGTAGGCTTCGGTATTGAAATTGGGCAAGGGTCGAAGCGCCTGACTGCCAAGTACGGCCACCCTGAACTGTCGATGAGTGTGAAAGGTCAGGAATTCCCAGCCTACGATTCTCGCGGTATTCAGGGCATGGGCCTGGCCTATGCCACGTCCAACCGTGGTGCCTGCCACTTGCGTGGTTACACCGTGGCGTCTGAAGTACTGGGTATTCCCGTGAAAACAGATCCCTTGGTGACCGATGGCAAGCCAGCGCTTGTGAAGGCTTTCCAGGATGCAACCGCTGTGTTTGATTCAGCCGGCATTTGCGTGTTCACCAGCTTTGCCTGGACACTGGCCGATGTGCAGCCCCAAGTGGCTGCAGCGTGTGGTGATGAATTCGACATGGCCAATCTGGAAACCATGGGTGAACGCATCTGGAACATGGAACGCCAGTTCAACCTGGAAGCCGGTTTCACGAAGGCTGATGATGACCTGCCAGCACGCCTGAAGAAAGACGCTGCCAAGGTGGGCCCAGCGAAAGGCTTGGTCAACGGCATCGACAAAATGCTGCCCGAGTACTTCGAGCTGCGTGGCTGGGACACCGAAGGACGCCCAACTTCCGCAACACTGGAGCGCCTGGGACTATGACAGGAAGCACTCCAACACGGCACGTTATTTTGGGTAACGGGCCTGCGGGGGTGGTCGCTGCTGAGCAAATTCGCAAGCAGCGGCCTCGCGATTCAATCGTGATGGTGGGTGCCGAACCGGAACCACCATACTCCCGCATGGCGATTCCTTATTTGCTGATTGGCAAGGTGGGCGAGAAGGGCACTTACCTTCGCAAAGACCCCGACCATTTCAAGAAGCAAAATATTCAGGAAATTCGTGCACGCGCCACCAAGCTGGACACCGCCGGTAAAAAAGTGGTGCTCGACAATGGCGATGTACTGGAATACGACAAGTTGCTGATTGCAACGGGTGCTCGCCCAATTTCACCACCCATTCCCGGTGTGAATTTGCCCGGCGTACACCCTTGCTGGACTTTGGAAAACGCGCGGCAAATTATCGAGCTGGCCAAGCCCGGTTCACGCGTGTTGCAAATGGGTGCAGGCTTTATTGGTTGCATTATTATGGAAGCACTGGCCTTGCGCGGCGTGAAGCTGACCGTGGTCGAAATGGGCAACCGCATGGTGCCCCGCATGATGACCGAAGGCGCGGGTACGATGATTCGCGACTGGTGTATCAAGGAAGGCGTGGATGTGCATTGCTCCACGAAAGTGGAAGCCATTGAAGTGGGCAGCCAGGCCGAGCAGCAGGGTTTAATCAGCAAGATTGGTTCTGCAATTGGTTTTGGCACCGCTGTGGCGGCAAAAGACGGCGCACCCTTGCGCGCAAAATTGTCCAACGGCAAGGTACTGGAAATTGACTTGGTGATTTCTGCCACGGGTGTAAAGCCCAACCTGGATTTTCTGGAAGGCAGCGGCCTTGAAGTTGATCAGGGCTTGTTGGTAGACGATCACATGCAAACCAATGTTAAAGACGTGTATGCCGCAGGCGACGTGGCCCAGGTTAGGGATTTCTCCACGGGTGAAAAAACCGTGAACATGATCCAACCGGCTGCTGCAGACGATGCACGCATTGCTGCCCAGAACATGATGGGGCAGGGCACGCAAACGCAGGGCAGTTTGGCCATGAACGTATTGGACACCCTTGGCTTGATCGCTGCCTCGTTTGGCCAGTGGTGGGGCGCAGAGGGTGGACAAAGCGTTGAGTTGCAGAACAAGGAAGAATTTTCTTACATGCGTTTGGAGTTTTTAGACGATGTGCTGATTGGTGCAACCAGTTTGGGGCTAACGAACCATGTTGGCGTCATGCGGGGTCTGATTCAGGGCAAAATCCACTTGGGTGAATGGAAAGATCATTTGCTCGAAGATCCAACCCGATTAATGGAGGCCTATTTGGCTTGCGCTCAGTCACAAAGTACATGGAAATTACCTTCAAACTCTTTGCAACACTGACCGACTATTTGCCAGCGAACCGCAGCGACAACGCGGTTCGTTTGCAAGTCAATGTTGGCAGCACCGTGCAGCAAATCATCGATCAATTTCACTTGCCCGAAAAACTGACACACCTGGTGTTGGTCAACGGTGTGTATGTGGACCCGGGTGATCGAGCCACCAAAGTATTGAGTCCTGACGATGTGTTGGCCATTTGGCCACCCATTGCTGGAGGCTAAGCTGTAATGGCAATTTTTAACACTGACAAAGCACTTGATATGTCTTGCACCGAGCGAGAACTGCGCCGGTGGTTGCAGATGATTGCTGCAATTTTTCCGATGACCTCGGAAGAAGATGCACATGCGGATTACACCGTGGAAGGTGGTACCGCGCGTATTGCCTGGAAGGAATTGCCCGACCGTGTGATTGCCTTGGTGCGTTTGAAACGCATGGAAGTCACACTGGCGTTTTCTGAAGGTGTGCCTGCGGATGCAAGGGCACATTTTTCGAAGCAGTTTCAGATGCATACTTTGCGGGGCGGGGGCTGAGGCTGGTGCTCGGCGTTTGGCGTTTGGCGTTTGGCGTTTGGCGTTTGGCGTTTGGCGAGGTTTGGGTGCGGCACCGGCTGGCCTAAGCAATGCTTCTGATCCGGCTTGATGCCTCTGGCTTGGGGCATGCGAAACGCTTAAGCGTCTTCGCATCGACCTTGCAGGTCGCCCCGCGCTGCGAAGCCGCCGGGAAGCCTTGCAAAGCCGGCCATCCGGTGCCGCACCCAAGCCTCACCTTGCGCACCACAACGCCCGCGTGTTGCCAGTGCAGTTGCCAGCGCGCTCAGGCCGCAATGCCCTCGCAGCGCCGATCAAGAAAACCTGCCCGTTTGAATTCACCCGCCACGGCCGGCCAAAGGCCGACACCGAGACTCGGCCATATTTTTTGCCGAGCTCGGTGAGTCAGGGTGAATCTCAAAAAGGGAAATTCAGGTTTTCTGGCGAGAGAGGGTATGCGCCTGAGCAACCCAGGCAACGGGTATGCGTCTGAGCAACCCAGGCAACGGGTATGCGCCTGAGCAAGCCAGGCAACGGGTACGCACCTGAGCAACCCAGGCAACGGGTATGCGCCTGAGCAAGCCAGACAGTAGGCTATCTGCTCACCTTGATGGTAAACGACTCGACGCCTCGATCTTCAAACTTCGCAAAGTCAATGCATTCACCAGCCCGCCGCGTCACCGCATCAAGCGCACAAAGCGTCCAATTGTCGGGAGTCAATTCAGAATTGGCCAAAGAAATTGACGGCACAACCACAGCGGTTTGCGGTTTCCATCGATACCAGCCATCGTCAAGCACAGCATTCGGTGCCGGGTCTATTCCGGCGCCGCTGCCTTTCACAAATGTTTCTTGCAGAACCAGCAATTCATTTTGAGTTTGCCAGTGCTCTACCCATTCGGTTTTTTCGACAGAGTGTGTCCAGCTCAGGGAAAACAGCAGACCTGCCAGGCATGCCACTGATTTCCCTGCGATGAATACACACACACTCATGCAGTTTGCAACTTACCTTTCAGGGCGCGCATGTTGCGCCAGGCCAGGTAGCCGAACACAACTGCCAGTGCAAAGCCGATTTCGTCTGTAGCAGGCAAAGCTGCAATCAGGGTGAAAGCAGCTACCATGCCCAGCACTCGGATCCAGACTGGCAATTTCGCACCCAAGAACCCAATGACTGCCGCGCCCCACAAGCTGATCGCGAGTACGGTTTTAAACACGATGTAGATGACCGCGGGTACATAACCGATTTCACTGGCCAGTTGTCCACCGTCTTGCAACATCAATGAAGGCGTGTAAACCGCCATGAACGGAATGACAAAACCTGCGGCTGCAATTTTGACAGCTTCCATGGAAATGGTCAGTCCACGCTCCTTGGCAATCGGGGCTGCTGCGAAGCAGGCCAGCGCCACAGGTGGTGTCAGGTCAGCCAGAATGCCGAAGTAGAACACGAACATGTGGCTGACAATCAGTGGCACACCCAGTTGCTCAAGCGCTGGGCCGGCAATGCTGGAGGTGATGATGTAGTTTGGAATCGTGGGAATACCCATGCCCAATACAATGCAGGTGATCATGGTCAACACCAGCGACAGGAACAGACTGTTCTCACCCACGCTGACCACAAATTGACCAAAGGTATTGGCTGCACCTGTGAGTGTCATGGTACCAATGATGATACCCACCATTGCGCAGGCCACACCCACAGGCAGGGCTGACTTGGCGCCATCAGCCAAAGAGTCGCGGCAGACCGCCAGTGTTTCACGACCACCCTTCTTGAAGGTGTTGATTGCAATCAATGCCAGAATGGCACTGGCAATTACCCAGATGCCGAATTGCAGGAATGCTGCACACACCACACCCAAGCCAATCCAGAACAGCACGCGAATGGCCATATTGGGCAAGCCGATGGCAATTGACGCGCCAAGAATAAGCACCACGGTGAAGGCCAGGCCAACTGTACCTGCAAACAGTGGTGTGTAACCGCCCACCAGTAGCCACACCAGGGCGATGAGCGGAATTACCAGATACCACTGGTCTTTCACGGCTTTCCAGGGATTAGGCAGATCTTTTTTCTCAAGTCCCTTCAAACCATGCTTGCCCGCTTCCAGGTGCACCATCCAGAACGCGCCAAAGAAGTACAAAATGGCCGGAATGATGGCAGCTTTCACAATTTCGGAATATGCAACACCCAGCGTTTCCGCCATGATGAAGGCCACAGCGCCCATGACGGGGGGCATCAATTGACCACCCATGGACGCGGTTGATTCAACGCCACCTGCGAATGCTGCGCGGTAGCCAAATCGTTTCATCAAGGGAATGGTGAACTGACCCGTGGTCACAACGTTGGCCACACCTGAGCCAGAAATCGTCCCCATAAGTGCCGAAGACACAACAGCCACCTTGGCTGCGCCACCTTGTGCGTGGCCTACCAGGCCCAACGCGAAATCGGTGAATAGTTTGATCATGCCTGCTTTTTCAAGAAAAGCACCGAACAAAATGAACAGGAAAATATAGGATGCCGACACATAAGTCGGGATGCCGTAAATGCCCTCGGTGCCATAGGCCATGTGTTCAATCACCTGGTGAAAGTCGTATCCACGGTGATCAAACGGCGCAGGCAGGTACTGGCCAAGCAGGCAATAGGCGAAAAAAGCGCCGCAAATGATCGGTAGCGCTGGCCCCATCAGCACCCAGGTGGCGATAAACACAGTCGCGATCGCGATGACACCCAGATAGATGTCCAATTCTGTGGGGTCACCGGCGCGCAGCAACAGTTCCGTGTATTCATACCATTGATATGCCGCTACACCCACTGCGGAGAGTGCCAACACCCACCCCAGTGCCTTGACTGCCGTGTGTTTCTGAATGGCAATCAGCGGAAAGGTGAGTAGCAACAAGAAACCCACGTGAAATGCACGCTGCACCTGACTTGGGAAATCGATCAGGTGTGCGGCAGTGGCAATTTGAAAAGCGGAGAACACCACTGCAATCCAGAAAAGCAGTCGCCCTTCCAATGACTGGGTAAAACCAGCGGACGTGGGGTCATGAAAACCAGATGTGTTTTCGGCGGCAGTAGAATCGGGAATATTGGACATAGACAAAAAGCCCAGAAAGGGCCTCTAGAGAACTGAGGTTGTAAGCCACACCCCGGCGGGGTGTGGCAACTTCTTGAATTACTGCATTGGCACCACGATCACTTGATCAGGCCTTTTTCACGATAAAACTTTTCAGCGCCTGGGTGCAATGGCACGGGCATGCCTTGCAACGCGTTTTCAAACTTGATTGCATTGGCTGCCTTGTGGGCAGAGCGCAGTGCCTCGAGGTTTTCCCACAAGAGTTTGGTCATTTGGTAGGCCGTTTCATTGGACACTTCCGAATGTGTAATCAGGAAGTTCACCACAGCTGCGGTGGGTACGTCTTGTGTTTGTCCAACGTAAGTGTTTGCAGGAATAGTGCCCTCAACATAGGGGGCACCCAGCTTTTTCACCACGTCAGCAGGCACGGCCACCATGTTCACTTCCATGGAAGTGGACAGGTCTTTCAATGAGGCTACGCCCAAACCAGCGGATTGAAGGGTTGCGTCCAGTTGACGGTTCTTCATCAATTCAACTGATTCTGCATAGGGCAGGTATTCGGTTTTGCCCAGGTCTTTGTAGCTCATGCCAGCGGCTTCAAGAATTGCGCGTGCGTTCAGTTCTGTACCTGATTTAGGCGCGCCCACTGACAATCCTTTGCCTTTGAGTTGAGCCAGGCTGGTAATGCCCGAAGATTTGGATGCCACGATTTGAACGTAGTTGGGGTAAATGGCTGCGATGCCGCGCAATTTGTTCAGCGGTGCCTTGAAGCCAGCTTCAGCGTTGCCTTCCCAGGCTAGCTTCACTGAGTCGCCCAGCGAAATTCCCAGTTCACCACGGCCTTGCTGCAGCAGGTTCAGGTTTTCTACTGAGGCTTTGGTGGATTGAACCTGCGTGCGTGCACCTGGAATGTTGTCAGCATAAACCTTGGACAAGGCTACCCCGATTGGATAGTAAATGCCTGAAGTGCCGCCAGTCAGAATGTTAATGAATTCGGCCCGGGCGGGGGTTGTTGCAAGCGCCAAACCGGTGATGGCCGTGGCCAGAATTGCAATTTTCGCTTTGCGAAGCATCATGCGTCATTCCTCCTGAGAAAGTGTTGTCGTATTTTGGTTGTGCAATGAATATCCCCGAGAACGTCGCAGGTTGCAAGGCAAACTGGCCAGTTTTTCCGCAAAATACGGGAAAATACGAATGAGGAAAACGTGAGTGTGTTTACTCACCGAAGCCGGGCGGTTTTCTGCCGAAACCTTGACTCCAGGCCCAAAAAGCCAGTTCAAAGTCTGTTTGTACACCCAGCTTTTGACGAATTTGTGACAGGTTGTTGCTCACGGTTTTGCCACTGATTCCCAAGCTGAGCCCCACCTGGTCAATGGTCTTTCCTTCCACCAGCAGTCGCACCACATCGACTTCTCGGGGGGTGAGGCCCCCGGGGGTGGCTCCCGTTGAATCGGTTGTTTCCCCTGCAAGATCCTGGGGGCTATCCTGGCTGTGTTGGGGAAAGTGCGGGGCGATCATGCCCAGGCTTTGAACATCGCTGGACACAAAGGTTTGCTCGCCCAATGCCATGCGAATGCCTTGAATCAGTTCATCAGGTTCGCTGGACTTGGTCACATACGCCCGTGCGCCTTGTTCCAGCGCTTTGGTGGCAACCACCGGGCTGTCGTGCATGGACAGCACCACCAAAGCCAACCGTGGCCATTTCAAACGCACGCGCTTGATCAGTTCAAGTCCGCTTTGCCCGGGCATGCTGATGTCCAGTACCAAGGCGTCGCACGCTTGGGTTTTCAGCAAGGCAAAGGCTTGTTCGGCGTTGTTGGCTTCGCCCACCACTTGTAAATCGTGCTCTGAATCGATGAAGCGTTTGTAGCCTGCGCGCACGGCGGCATGGTCGTCTACCAAAATAATCTTTGACTCAAGCGGCATGATTTTTCTCTGCGACCGGAACATGGCAACGCAACACAAACCTGTCCTCCTCGATGTTCCAGAACACGCGGCCTTGCAGGCTGGCCATTCTTTCGCGAATGCCGGTGAGTCCCAATGAAGGCGTGATCGGACCCTTTGCTGCGAGTCCGTCATTCTCAACAATCAAAATGAATTCCCGGGTTTGATCATCGAAACCCGCCAACACTTTCACTTTCTTGGTGCTGGCGTGGCGGGCGGCGTTGGTGAGCGCTTCCTGCAAGGTGCGGTACACAGCAATCGGTGCTTCTTTGGGCAGTGTGGGCGTATTGGGTGCCCAGGCGAAGTCCACATACCAGCCGTGGCGTTTGGCCCAGTTGTCGAGCAGGTCCAATGCCGCGTCGCGCAAAGAAACCTCCAGAAGCAAGTGCGGTTTCAATTCGCGAAGCGAGCTGCGCAGCCAGCCCATCATTTCCTGTGCTTGATCGTGCACTGCTTTCGCTGCTTCCTGTGTGTGTGCCTGAGTGCTTTTGACCAGAAAAGCAGAATTCACCGAGATCGAGGTTAGCGATTGGCCAAAGTAATCATGCAGGTCCTGGGCAATCGCTTGTCGTTCGCGCTCTTGAAGGTCAACCACGCGATTCAACAGATCACGGCTTTTTTTCTGCTCAGCGTTCAGGGTGTTGATCAGTTGGGACACGCTGTCGTGAATTCGTTTGAATTCCTCAATCCTGAATTCGTCTGAAATCTTCAAGCCCGGCGGCGGCAAGCTCGGGTCGCGTTCAGCTTCCTCATAGTCGCGCAAGCCCTGTACCAATTGCTGCAAAGGTTTGTTCAAGGCGGGTCTTAGGGAATACCAAACCACCACACCGCTGCCCGCAGCCATGAGCAGCAACATGGCGCTAATTAAATAGAGTTCCCGCCGTGTTTCCCTGCGTTCCTGTTCTGCTTTGCGTTCGGCCAGTTGTTGGCGCAGGCGTTGCAGCGCGATATTGCCCAGAGGCTCGGCGCTAGACAGACCCCGGTGCAAGTCGTCGACCAGTGCAGAGGCTGCAGCGTATTCGGTTTTTACATCGAGCCGACCCATGGCGAACACCACCAACACGCAGAACACGGCCCACAGGCCGAGCCAGGTGAGCAATCGTCTAACCAGCAACTCGCTTAAACGCATGGATTGAATACCTTGAATGAATAGCAACAATGTGCACCAGAAATTGCGGGTGTTGAAGGGGGGAAATCCTTTTCGGGAAAACTTCCCTGTTGAAACCTGGAAAATTTCAAGAATATATAGGGAACAAGTCGCGTGGTTGCCTGGCCATTCTCCATGGCGCGCAGAGCAGGTTGACCGCGTGACTTCAAAAAACAATTCCAATTAAAAGGGCTATGCATGTTTGCGCGTCAACATACTTTTGGGTGCCTCGGGGTCGTTGCACTTTCCGGTTTTTCCATGTTCGGTTCTGTCAGTGCCCAGCAACTGCAAGAGGTTGAGGTGATCTCGACCACGCCTTTGCCGGGTTCTTCCATACCCGTTGATCAGGCCCCGTTCAGTGTCAAGAAGGCCGATGACTTTCAACAGAACGCTGACAGGGAGTCGCTGAGCCGAAGCCTGTTTCGCGGTATCAATGGTGTGCAGGTCACAGACAATCAGGGCAATCCTTATCAGTCCGATGTGACGTATCGCGGATTTTCTGTGACCCCCTTGTTGGGCACGCCGCCTGGTTTGTCGGTGTATGTGGACGGTGTACGGCAAAACGAAACATTTGGCGATGTGGTGCGCTTTGATGCCATACCGCAATCGGCCCTGAAAGAGGTGGCCGTGCTGCCGGGCACCATGCCGCAATTCGGTTTGAATTCACTGGGTGGGGCCATTGTGATGCAAACCAAAAGCGGTCGGGATTTTCAGGGTACGCAACTGGATGCAGAGCTGGGTGATTTCGGACGCACCCGCTTTGGTGCGCAGAAGGGCTGGGTGGATGAACCGACACAACGTGACTTCTATGTGAACTTCAATTCATTCAGGGAAGATGGCTGGCGTGTGTTGTCGCCCAGTTCAGTGATGCAGTTGTTCGGCAAAATGGGGGTGCTGTCGGGCGACACACAAACCAATTTCAGCTTGTCGCTTTACGAATCAGACTTGAACGGCAATGGCGTGGTACCGCGCAGTTTTTATGAGCAAAGCCGCGCGCAGTCTTACACCTACTTTGACAACACCCAAAACACTGGCGGTCAGTTTGCAGTGGACTTCACCCGGTATTTGCAAAGCGGTGCGGAGTTGACTGCAAATGCGTATTATCGAAGCTCAAAATCGACCACCTTCAATGGCGATGGCAACGAGAACGAAGATTACCGCTTCGGTGTGGCAGAGTTTGAGCCAGACCGTGCCGAAGTGGAAGGCAATCTGGGCCCAGGCACTTACAACGTTACTTGCAGTGCACCTGCTGCCACCGCTTATGCACCCGGTACGGTTACCTTTGATGAAAACGACCCCGCTGCCATGGATCCCGACAGCGCCGATTGCCCCGGTGCAAACAACCGCGGTGTATTGAATCAGGACGTGGTTGGCTTGGGCCTGCAATACGCACTGGCACCCATGGGCGCACACAAGGTGTTGGTGGGCACGCAGCTTGAATTTGGCAAATCGGATTTTCGGCGCAGCTATGCCTTGGGCGTGTTCAATGCAGATCGCACAGTGCGGGAATTGTACGCGCCGATTGAACAGGTCAATGTGGAGGCCAATAACCGGCAGTTTGGCGTGTATGCGCAAGACGTGTGGACCCTGAATGACAAAACCACCCTGTTACTCGGTGGCCGCTACAACCATGCCTCGGTTAAAACCACGGATCGTTTAAAGCCTGTGTTGATCAACGAAGAGGGCGAGGCCAGCCCGGGCCTGAACAATGACTACACTTACAGGCGATTCAATCCCTCGGTCGGTATTGCCTACCAAACTGCCATACACAGCACCTGGTATGCCAGTGCAGGCACCAGCAACCGCGTGCCAACGCCGGTTGAGCTGGCCTGTTCTGATCCTGAATTCCCTTGCTTGTTGCCCAATGCCATGGCGGCAGACCCGTTTCTTGAGCAGGTTATTACCACCACCGTGGAGGGCGGTTATCGGACGCGCTGGGCAACAGGCAGCACCCAGTATGGTTTTTCCTTCAATGTGTTCAAGGCCGACAACAAAAACGATATTTTGTTTGTGACCGATGGCGCAGGTTCTGGCGGCTTTTTTCAGAACTACGGCAAAACCCGTCGGCAAGGCGTTGAACTGGATTTTGATCTTGACACCCCAGTCTGGAATTTTGGTGCCAGTTACCAGTACCTGGATGCCACATTCCAGAGCGCAGCGCGACTGGCCAGCGAGGGCAATAGCAGTGCGGTGGATTTGAATGGTGACCCGGCGGTTGAAGGTGGATTTATTCAGGTACGGCCTGGTCACAAAATTCCGGGCTTGGCTGAGCACAATGTGAAGTTGTCATTGGGGTACAAGGCCAGCGATACAACTACGCTGTTTGTGGACATGCAGGCACAAAGTGAGCAATTCGCCCGCGGTAACGAGAACAATCAGCACCAGGCAGGTGTGGTGAATATTCCTGGCGAGGGGCCTGTTGAATTTCGGGACAATGGTCGAACTCCGGGTTTTGCCGTGTTCAATTTGGGTTTGAATCACGAGGTGAGCAAAAATCTCACTTTGATTGCCCGGCTGAACAATGTATTCGATCGTGAGTATTTCAACGGCGCAGTGCTGGGTGGCAATGTATTTGACCGCAATGGTGCTTTGGTTGAAGACGAGGGCGATATTACGTATGAAAGCTTTTTGGCGCCCGGAACCCCCCGAAATGCGTGGGTGGGCCTGAGTCTGCGGTTCTAATATTTTGAGGCGACGCCTGAATCGGATATCCTTTCGGGGTTGTGTTGATTCAGGCTTTGCTTTCACATGCGTTTGAACGTTCGAAATTTTATCCTTGTTGTTTCTTTGCTGTTTGCAACGCCGCTGTTGCATGCCCAGCCTGCAAACTGTTGGCAGCAGCACCGCGCCACTGTGTACGAGTGGACTTGCGCAGGCCAAAGCCTGCCTGCAGAAGGACAAGATTTTGCCTTGTCAATTGTGGTGGTTGATTCTCCAAAAGCCTTGATGGTGATTGATTCGGGAGCCACTGCAGCGGTCGGTGAAAGTGCCGCGGCAGCCATTCGTTCCAAATTTGGAACCAAACCGATCTGGATTCTGAATACCCAACCGAAGCCCGAGCATGTGCTGGGCAATGTTGGATTTCGCGCCGCTTTCGCTGCCACATTGAGCGAAGGTGAGTCGTTTGCAAGCCGCTTGGTGGCGGGCAAGCGCACGGCAGACTTGATGCAAGCCCGTTGCCCGGCATGCATCGAGAATTTTTCTGAGCGCATGGGCAGTGGCTCTGTGAAGGGTACAGAATCTTTGGTGCCGGGTCGTATTTTAAGAACAAAAACCGGGCACTTGGGTGTGTTGCACAACGATTGGGTCTCTTGGACATTCCGTTTGTACAAGGATCTTGAAACCGAAGAGGCGTTGGTGTTGCGTAATCGGGAACTCAAACTTTGGTGGGTGGGGTCTGCGGTGCAAAACCGGGACATTCCCGATTTGTACGACGGCAACGTGGTGGAGCGTATCAATTTTCTGGGACGGCTTAAGGCCCTTATGCGATCGGATGAGACCATTTTGACCTCATTTGGCGCTTTGGGCCCCGACTGGATAGAGCGCAATCTGAACTACTTTGTGCGGGTTCAGCAGTCGGTCTTGTACGGTTTGGAGGAAGGGGTCAGCGAGGTGGAGTTGATTCAACAAATCAGCGCAGACATTGGCGAATTCAAGAATCCTGTGTATGTGCAAACCGACCCCAACGTCAATGCCAAGGCACTTGAAACCCATCAACTGAATATCCAGCGAATTTTCCGTCAAACAGAGCCATTTACTTTCTGATCCGACTGGCTGGAATACGGCTTGCTTGTAGTCTCTTGAACTGTTGCAAACTGGGACAGGCGAACAACAACCAAGGGACTATTCGCATTGAACACCAACAAAACACACACCCTGTTTTTGCTGTGGGTGCTGCTGATCAGCCTGACTGCGTTTGGTTTTTACATGACCTGGCACAAGGGCTTGTTCCAATGGATCATTCTGACTGACAACACCCGCATTTGCGTGGTTATTGTGTTGGCCTTCGTAGTGGGTAGCGGCCTGGCCGGTTGGCGCAGCGTTTACTTGAGTCGGCAGTGGCAGTACTTCGAGCAGATCCGTCTCGGCGCAAGCAATTTCAAATTGGGCCAATCCATTTGCCATGACTATTTGACCCATCCCTTGGCGCATCCCAGTGAAGGTCAGTTGATGGCCGAGGTGATGGCCGAACGTGCACGGGGCACTCACCAGGTGGGCTGGTTTGTGACCGGGTTGATGATCAAATTGGGACTGCTGGGCACGGTGGTCGGTTTCATCATGATGCTCAGTAGCCTGGAAGGTTTGGAGCAACTGGACATATCCGACATCAAGTCCCTGATGCAACAAATGACGCAGGGCATGGGCGTGGCGATGAACACCACCTTGGTTGGCTTGATCGGCAGCATTTTGTTGGGCTTGCAGTTTTTGATGCTGGATCGCCATGCCGACAAGCTGATTGCTGCCACTGTGGATTATGCACACCGAAACGTGAAAGCGAGCTGAGCAGCATGCCGCTTTTCAATCACAAACCAGACTTCGAGCTGGACCCGTTCACAGATTTGATCTTCAACGCCTTGTTGATTTTCACCTTTCTGTTCTTGATGGCTTTGTTGCTGCTGAACCCGCCTGCCAAAAGCGGAATCATTGATCCCAAAGCCGAGTTTTTGGTGACGGTGAGTTGGCCGGACAACGACCCCAATGACATTGATGTGTGGGCGGCCGGACCCGCCGGTGCGCAGGTGTGGTTTATGCGGCCACAAGACGGCCTGTTGCACCTGGACCGTGATGACCGTGGCCTGGCCAATGACACTCAGGAAATTGAAGGCAAAACCTTTGTGAATCCATTGAACCAGGAGGTGTTGACCATTCGTGGGCGACCACCCGGTGAATACATTGTCAATTTGCATTATTACAAATCGGAGAACAACCAGCCTGTGCCTGTGAATGTGTATGTGGCAGAGGTGAACCCGAAATTGAAGGTATTGCATTACTCCACCGTGAACCTGCAGCAACAAGGCGATGAGGCCACTGCGGTGCGTTTTACGATTGACACCAGTGGCACTGTGGGCAATATCAACCAACTTGAAAAATCTTTGGTGAAGGCAGACGGAAAATGAATGAAGTGTTAGTGGGTTTGGGCATTGCCTATATTTTTCTGGCGGCACTTTTGCTGTTGGCCCTTGTGTATGGCCGAATACACTGGTCGCTCAAGCTGGTTCTGATTGTGGTGTCGGTGGGTTTTTATTGGGTCAGTTACATCAATTGGCAAAACGCGCAGGGTTGGCCAAGCCAGGCGGAATTGCCCAAGCGATTTCTGTTTTATGCGGTGGTGGTTGAAGAACCCGACAAAACCGAAGGCATCAAAGGGCGCTTGTTCGTGTGGGCCAGCGATCTGGCCAATGACAGACCTTCTGAAACGCCGCGTGCGTATGAGTTGCCCTACGACAAAGAACTGCATGTGAAACTGGACGCAGCACAACGCCAAATGCGCAACGGAAATCTGCAAATTGGGGAAGTGGGGGGCGAGTTGTTTGACCCGACTTCAGCCAGAGACAACAACCGGATTGCAGACAAGAAAATTGATCTGGAATTCACGGATTTGCCCGATCCCCAGTTGCCGGAGAAGTAAGCCATGTTGAAAGTTTTGAGTGTGGTCTTTTTGACGCTTGGTCTGGCATCTTGTTCCAAGGTGGGCGGGGGCGAATACTTTCCGCTGGACGAAGGCATGCAGTGGCATTACCAACTTGATTACGTGATGCCCGACGGCAAGAACAAAAAAGGCCTGACGATTCGCACGGTGGGGCAATCCAGCTTCAAAACCGAAGACGATGAAATCAAGGGCATGGTGCGAAGAACATCCGACGGCACGGATTATTTCATTCAGGAGCGGGCCGATGGTTTTTACCGTGTTGGCAAACGTGTCATTGTGCAGACCAAGCCGCAAGCCGACAAAACCGCTCGTTTGATCTTGCCCAAGGGTCGAAACCTTCGAGTGGGTTACACCTGGACGCAGGACACCAGCCCGTATGTGATGCACTGGATGCCGCCATTTATTGAGGCCAATGCCAGTATCAAGCCTTTTGATTTGGTTTATGAGGTTGCTTCACTCGATGAGACCGTGGAAACACCTGCGGGTGTTTTTGAGAAATGTATTCGCCTGGATGGCACGGGCAAAATGGTGTTCTATGCAGACGCCAGCGCGGGCTATCAGGAAATTCTGATTAACCACAGTGAATGGTATGCGCCCGGTGTCGGGTTGGTGAAGCTGGAGCGTGAAGAGCCCTTGAACACCAGCATCATGAAAGGGGGGAAAGTGACCATGGCGCTAACGCGCTTGCTTCAATAATTCCCCCGGATCTTTTTTATTTGTTGAACAACCCTTCAAGGATCTGATCGCAGAAGCGCTTGCGTTTTTCGCCGTTGCCGGTGACCGAGCAGTGTTCAATCAATACTTGATCACCGACAATGCTGTGCGACTCCACACGGTCGGCGTAGAGCAGTATTTCCTCGGTGTCCAGGCTGAACTTGGAATCCAGGTCCATTTGGTTCAGGTCTGGCCTGCGCCAGTGCACAGTGAACAATGGCTGGTTCTTGAACACTTCGCCTTTCTGGTTTTGCAGTTCGGTGACCGCTTGCACAGCCAGCACAGGGTGGCTGTTGAACTCTTGCGGGTAATACCGCTTCATTTCCCGCATGATGTTGTATGCGTCAGTTGCATACAGGGTCACGATCCGGTTACGCGTGACAAACGTCAGTTGATCTGTATCAAGACCGCGAACTTCCACAATATTGCCGTTGGCCATTTTCTCCATGGAGTCTGGAGCAGGCGGACTGCAGGCTGCAAGCATTGCAGCGCAGATCAGTAAGGTGGCGTGTTTGACGTGGCGCAACATAAGGCGCATGCGTGGTCTCCGGTGTCGTGTTGTTGTGCCAGCAGTATAGGGGGTAAATGTTGTCACCTGGCTTACACCAGGTACTTACTTTCGGCAAAGCTTGCGCAATGCAGACTCCAGTTCGGCGGGTTTGGGTGGTTTGGCCATGATCATGTCCACTTGGGGCACTTCCTCGTTGTTCAGCGACATTTGTTTGCCCCAGCCTGTCAGCATCAATACAGGCGTTGTCGGACTTAGTGATTTGATCATTTCGGCCAGTTCTTTGCCATCCATTTCCGGCATGCCCAGGTCGGTAATCAGTGCGTCGAAATCCTCGCCTTTTCGGGCAGCCTGATTGAACAGTTGCGTAGCCAACGAGCCACTGTTGGCCGATTGAACCAGGTGCCCTGACATTTCCAGAATTGCCGTCATGGCGGCCAGTACGTTGGGATCGTCATCGACAAGCAGCAGGCTCAAGGGGCGAGCGGTGTTTGAATCGGATTCCGAATGGCTCGCTTGAACGGTGTCATTGTGGTCCTTGGCCAGCACAGGGAAGTACAAATGAATTGCGGTGCCTTTGTTGAGCTCACTGCGAATATCCATGAATCCGTCGGCTCTTTGCACAATGCCATACACCATTGACAATCCGAGCCCAGTGCCTCGTTCACCTTTGGTGGTGAAAAACGGCTCAAAGCAACGTGTCTGTTGTTCTTGAGTCATGCCAATGCCGTTGTCCTGAACCACAACTACAATTTGCGGCTTGCCATCGTTTTCTTCAAATGCCGTTTTGAGTTGAATTTGACCCCCTTGCGGTAAGGCATCCACAGCATTCAAAATCAGGTTGGTCAGGATCTCGCGCAACTCGGTTTCAGACACAGCCAACCTTGGCAGGGGATTGGTCAATTCATGGACAATGTTGATGGTAATGCCATTTCGAAGTGCCATGTCTCCCCACCGCGGCCGGGTCAACTCAATGGCCTCCAGGCACATGTCATTGGCATCGCTGCTGCTGGTGGGTTCCTGCTCGTTTTTTGACCGGGCAAAACGCCCCATGCGGTCAACGGTGTTGCTGACATCGTCAATTGCGGTTTGAACAATGCGCAGCTGTTTGAAGCCCTTCTCGCTGATCAGTTTTTCATTCTCCAGCAACGATTCAAGGTAGAGCGTGGCTGGGGAAATGGCGTTGTTGATGTCGTGTGCAATGCCGCTGGCCATCCCCGCCAGCGCGTGCAAGCGTTCTTGTTGTAGCACCATGTTCTGTGTGGACTGCAGTTCCCGGTAGGCTTCTTTCAGTTCATTGAGCAACTCGACCTGTGACAAAGCCACTGCCACGTGTTCGCTCAATTGATCGACGAACTCGATTTCCTCGCCGGAAAATGAAGCGATCTCGATCCGCGAGATCACGAGAATGCCAAGCACCTCGTTGCCTTTCATCAATGGGTTGATAATCAGGCTGTGCAGATTGCCCAAGGTATTCATGGCTGCGCCAATCGGTCCCCGAGACTCACCCATATTGTCGTTGTGAACCCGTTTGCCTTGAAGTGCTGCTTCCAGATGAATGCCATGCCCTTTGATTTGTGCGCCAACAAAAAGCCCCAACTTGTCGGCCAAAGCCTGACTGCGCTCGCCGACGGATCGCACAACCAGGGTGTTGCTTGTGCTGTTGTAGGTGGCCATCAGGCTGAAGTCAGAGGGCAGACGTTCCTCCACATGGTTGACTACCACGTTGTAAATTGAATCCAGGCTTTGACGATGGCTGATTGCCTTCGTGATCTGGTTGAGCAGTTGCATGCGAGCCAGTTGCGCCTGACTTTCCCGTTTGGATTGCACAATGCGACTCATGTCGGTGATGCCGCCCACCATGCGAATGCCTTTGCCCGAGGCGGTGTCGCGAATGACATGACCGCGATGGATTACATCCAGCCAGCGCCCATCTGCATGTCGGAAGCGGTATTCATCTTGCCAAATGTCACTTTGCCCGTCGATCACTTGGCGAACACAGTTCAAAACGCGTTCAAGATCCTCTGGGTGAATGAGCCTTGTCCAGGAGCGCGAGTCTTTTTCAAGCGAGTCTCTTGGATGAGCAAACAGGTTTTGCATGCCTTCGTTCCACCAAAGCTCGTCGGTCTCAAGATCCCAGTCCCACACGCAATCGGTGGTGACACGGGTGAGCGAGCGAAACATCGACAAACTCTCTTGCAAGGCATCCTGACGAAGTTTTTGTTCGGTGATGTCGCGTTGAATGCCGATCCAGTGTGTGCATTTTCCCAGTGAGTCAATCATCGGAACGATCTCGACGTCCACCCACATTTTTTCACCGTCTTTTGTGTAGGTAATCAGTTCTTCCCGCGCAGTTTCTTTGCGGGCCAAGGCCTCGCGAATTCTGGTTTTGGCCTCTGGCTGGGTCTCTGCTCCCTCCAGTACCGCAGGCGATTGTCCGTAAATTTCTTCGCGGGTGTAGCCTGTGCGCTCCAGAAATGCCTGGTTCACGTACTGAATTTTCACTCCGTCTGAATCAATTGATTCTGCGTCAGTCACCAATACCATGTCATTTAGGCGTTCAAGACAGGTTTGCAAGAGACGAAGGCTTTCCATGGTTTTGGCTCGCTCAATGCCATTGACCAGATTGTCCAGTGCCATGGAGCGATTGCGCGACACAGTGTCGAGTACATGAAGCATTTCGCCACTGAAAAAATGGGGTTCATCACTCATGTAGACAAGTCCGGAATGCAGTCGACCGTTCAGGTGCAGCGGGATGATCGCCATGGACTCGAAACCTCGGTCCAGTGCTTCATCCAGCCATTTTTTGGCGATGGGCTCATTGCGCAGATCGTCCACGACAAATACCTGGCCGGTTCGTAGTTTCTGGAGCAGGGGCGAATCAGCTCTCAGTGTGAGTTTGGACATGACCGTGGAAACAAATTCTGTGTCGCGCCCACCTTTGGCGGCCACGGTGAATTCAAGTGTGTCTCGTTTGAACTGCACCACCCACACCAGTGGAATCTTGGCCAGTTTGGGGGCGGCTTCGCAAATTTCCTCGTACATGGCCTGTGCGCTGTCAAATGCAGAGAGTCTTTGATTGATGTGGTTCTGTGCCAGCAGGGCGCCATTGATTCTTTCCATCATCACGTCTTTCTTGCGCTGATCCGTGATGTCTTGAATGCAACCGTGAATTCGGGCGGGTTTGTTGTCCGCATCTTTCATGACCTCGCCCGCAATCCTTGCCCAGATTCGTCGATTCTTGAAAGTGTTCATTTGAACCAGAATATCGAACGCTTCGCCTTTGGTTTTTGCATTGCCGATGGCCTGTGCAATTACTTGTTTGTAGCGACCCACGTACAGGTTCATGCCTTGTTCCAGATTGGGAATCTGATCTGAATCATGCTCAAGCAGCTGAAAGGTTTCTTCAGACCAATACACCGCATCATTGTTGATGAGGTCGATCGCCCAGCCACCCAGTTTGCCAACTTGCCCGCCCAGACGTTGAAGCGCCATGCTGAATTTCAGTGCATCCAGCGCATGTTGCTGTTCCATGAGTTCATCCGTGGAGCCCGCAACATGATTCAGCACATCGACTTTGTGATCGGCTGGATGTGGTGCAGAGCCAATTCCCTGTCGTGGCAAACAAATTCGGAATTCTGCACCCGCCCCCGGATTGCTGTAGGCCTGAATGGAGCCATGGTGGCGTTCAATTATTTTTTTAACATTGGCAAGGCCCATGCCGTGCCCGTGGTAATCATGAAGGCTGTGCAAGCGTTGAAACGGCTTGAACAGATTGCCTGCAAGTTCGGGGTCGAATCCAACGCCGTTGTCTTTGACCGAGAGCGTCAGTAACTCATCGGATTCAAGCACATCCACCTGAATTTCAGGGTGTGTTTTCTTGCTGCTGAATTTCAATGCATTTGAAAACAGATTGAGAAATACCTGTTCAAGCAGCGCCTCATCGCCTTGCACAACAGGCAAGGGCTTGACTCGCCAGTTGGGGCGTGGGCCGTCACTTTCCAGCTCGGACAATATTCTTGCACGCGACACCACATCGGCCAGATTCACGCTTTTAAAGTGCAGTTCAGAATCGCCGAGGCGCGCAAAAGCCAGTAAATCTGAAACCAGTTTGCTGCCCCTGTCGCTGCTTTCCCTGATCCGCTGAATGTGCAGCCAGTCTTGTTGCGTGAAACTGGTACTGGATCGGTTGCTTAAACTTGTTGCATGACCGTGAATCAGGTGCATCACCGAATTCAAGTCGTGAGCAACGCGCGCTGCAAAGCTGTCAAGGTCTGCATTCAGTTCGGTTAAACGTTGATTGGCGGTGGTGACCTTGTTGAGCAGAGCGGCATTTTGTTGTCGCAATCGCCGGTTTTCCAGTGCGCGCTGAATCATGGGTAAAATTTCAGCGAATTTGAATGGTTTGAGAACGTAGTCCAGCACACCGATCTGGATTGCTTCAACCGCAGTTTCCATGCTGCCATGGCCGGTCATTAAAATAGCGCTCAGGTCGGGGATGATTTGTTTGGCCTGGCGAATCAGTTCGGTGCCGCTTAAGCCGGGCAGTTTCAAATCAGTCAGCAGCATTTCGCAAGGCTGTTCGCGCAGTGCATGCAATGCGTCGTTGGCATTCGAGAAGCTCAAGACTTCATAGCCTTCCTGTTGCAGAAGGGTTGTGAGTGCTTCTCTTTGTAGGGTTTCATCGTCAACCACATACAGGCTTGCCGACAGGTTCATGGTGGCTCCTGCACTATTTCTCTAACCTAGTGCATGGTAGCGAATTTAACGATAGTTAACGATAGCCAATTTGGAGCCCCTCAGCTTTGCAGTTCCCGTTCTACGTAATGACCGGCCATGTCGGCCAAACCTTTGGCCAGGTCATCAAAAGAAAACCCCGGGTTGGGGTGGTTCAGGTAGCGGATCATGGTTGCAATGCCGCTGTTGATGAAGATGTACGTCATGGTTTGCAAGTTCTTCAAGCGCAGAATTTCGGGGTGCTTGATCGCATGTTGAACAAACAGATCGGTCAACGCCCTGTAAATAGGGCCGAAAGGCACATGTTTCTCCATCAAGGCCGATTCCCGGGCACAGCGCAAATACAGCTCATCGTCTTTTTTCAGGAAATCGGCGGTCTGCGCAATCAATTCATACACCCCATCGCGTAGCGAAAGCCGAACAACGTTGTTTGTTGCGCCTTGAATAACCCCAACAAGTTCTCTTGAAAAGCGTTCTCCCATGGCGCTGAAAATTGCCTCCTTGTTCTCGAAATACTCATAAATCGAGCCCACACCCACACCGGCATATTCTGCGATTTGCCGCGTGGTTGCCCCTTCTGCGCCATGTTTGGCCAAGGCAATGAAGGCACCCTGAACAATGGTTTCTACCGTGTTCTGGGAGCGAGTCTGTTTGGGTTTTCTGGTCATGGGAAATATCCGAATTGAATCCGAACAAACGTTCGTTTTAATATGACATTGTTCAATGTCACGGTCGCTATGTCAAGCGCAACAGGATTTACACATGTTCGGAAAGAAAATTACCAAGGGCGCCAATGCGGTGGTCACCGGTGCAGGCAGCGGCATAGGCCGCGCGTTTGCACTTGAAATTGTGCGGCGGGGCGGGCGTGTGGTGTGTGCCGACATTAGCCTGGAACGTGCACAGGAAACTGTGGACCTGATTATGGACCTGGTGGCAGGCAAGCTGAAAAACCCCGACCTGGTCTTTGTGCCGCAGGCCTGGGCCGTGAAATGCGATGTCAGCAAATTAAAGGATGTGGAGGCGTTGGCTGAAGAAGCCGAAAGGGTGTTCGGCGGCAGCGATGAGAACACCGCCATTGACCTGGTGGTGAACAACGCAGGTGTTGGCGCCGGTGGCAAGCCGATTGGTGAAACCACAATCGACGACTGGAAGTGGACCATTGGTGTGAACCTGTGGGGTGTCATTCATGGTTGCCATGTGTTTGCCCCGCGTTTGCGCAAAAAGGGTGCGGCGGCCAAGTGCGGCATCATCAATGTGGCTTCCACGGCAAGTTTTGCTGCTGCACCGTTGATGAGTGCCTACAACGTGACCAAAGCGGGCGCGCTTGCACTGAGTGAAACACTGGCAGCCGAGATGGCCGGAACCGGTGTGAATGTCACCGCGCTGTGCCCCACCTTTGTAAAAACCAATATTACAAACGACGGCCGCATTGATGCCGCTTCCAGCAAGCTCGCCAACAAGCTGATGGAGTGGACCGGTGTGTCTGCCGACGGGGTTGTGAAAGAAACACTGAATGCATTGGACAAAGGGCAGTTGTATGTGTTGCCCCAGTTGGATGCCCGCATGATTTGGCGCATGAAGCGCTTGATGCCCCGCAGCTACGCGCGCGGTGCTGGTTTATTGGCCCGTGTGGCCGCCAAAGCTTTTTAAGGAGTACACAAAATGCCTCAACTTGATCTTGAAAAAACACTGCGCCGTATCAAGGAAAATCAATGGGCCTTGGCTGACATTGATTGGGATGCACCTGGTCGCGAAATGATCTCGGATGAACAGTGGCCCAAGCTGAAGGCCTTCATGGCCGACCTGACCTGGATTGAGCACATTGGTGCGCGCGGTTTTGCGGCCATGGCCAAGAAAGCACCGAATGACACCTTGAAGGAAATTTACACCTGGTTCCATGCAGAAGAACAACGCCACGCCAATGCCGAACTGGCTTTGATGCAGCGTTGGGGC
The DNA here is from genome assembly GCF_058448965.1 of Limnobacter sp. G6BE5S. Classification (NCBI taxonomy): domain Bacteria; kingdom Pseudomonadati; phylum Pseudomonadota; class Betaproteobacteria; order Burkholderiales; family Burkholderiaceae; genus Limnobacter; species Limnobacter sp. G6BE5S. Next base: position 75,798 of record NZ_JBZFLM010000003.1, on the reverse strand, counting down.
ATGCTGGAAGAGGGCGAAATTCCTGAGCCCAACATTAACTTGCGTTTGACAATTGACTGGCTGGACAAATACAGCGACGACATGCCACTGAGCGTACTGGGAAGCGTAATTCCCATGCTGGAAGTGACGCTGGATGGCGCGTTGTGCAAGTTTTTGCTGGATGAAGTCAAAGACCCCGTGTGTCATGAAGTGTTCAAGAAAATCAATGCCGACGAGTCGCGCCACCTTGGTGTGGATTTCCATGTGCTTGAAATGATGGGGCACGGTCCGATGTACCGCCTGGCTTTGGAAACAATTGCCACGGCCATCAACCCCAAATTGTTGTTGGGCGTGGCGGTTTACTTCCCCTTGCTGAACCGCATGCGCGACAACATTGTGACCATGGGTTTGAAGGAAGAACGGCTGTATGAAGCCATGGCCAAGTTCGAGAAATACGGTGGTGAAACACCGGAAGGCCGACGCAACCCTTGGTACCAAGTGATGCGCATGCATGGCAACTGGGTGATTAACCGCAAAAACCGTTTGTACCACGTGCCTGTGGATGCCGCTGTGAAAGCGTCGAACTACATCCCGAAAAGCTGGTTGCCACAAGTGCCAAGCTGGGTGAACAAACTGACCTGGCACACCACCGCGTAACTGAACTGGAATTCGCTATGACAACTGAACAACTGAAACCCAACAAGCCGCGTGCGCAAGCGTTGAAAGCCGAGCCGGGTGCAAGAACCACAGCACGAGCCGGTGCGGGCACTCGCCGCAAAACAGCCAGCAATGGCGGCGAGCATGTGTACGACACACTGATTATCGGTGCTGGTTTTGCCGGTTTGGGTACAGCCATCAAACTGCGTGAAGCGGGTGTGCACAATGTGGCCATTCTGGAGCGCGCAGCAGAAGCTGGCGGCACCTGGCGCGACAACCAATATCCGGGTGCTGCCTGTGATATTCCGTCGAATCTGTACAGCTTTTCGTTTGCGCCCAACCCCAATTGGTCACGCAGCTATTCCGGCAGCAAGGAAATTCTGGGGTATGTGCACAGCCTGGTGAATGATTTTGGCCTGGAAAAGCTGATTCAGTACCAGCAGAACGTAACGCGTGTGGAGCTGGACGATACGCAGGGCGTGTGGATGATTCACACCGACAACGGGCGCGCGTGGAAAGGCAAAACCGTGATCATGGCCAGTGGGCCTTTGGCCAATGCCAGCTTTCCGAAAATTCGTGGCATTGAAAATTTCAAAGGCAAGAAAATTCACAGTGCACAGTGGGACCACGACTACGACTTCACCGGCAAGCGGGTGGCTGTGATTGGCACGGGTGCCAGTGCCATTCAAATTATTCCGGAGCTGGTGAAAAAAGTCGACAAGCTCAAGGTGTTTCAGCGCACGCCAGCCTGGGTGATGCCACGCCCGGATTTCTCAACATCGGAGTTGAGCAAGAAGGTTTTTGCCAAGTTGCCGTTTACACAAAAAGCCATACGTGAGGCTTTGTATTGGACACACGAAAGCATGGCCTTGGCGGTGATCTGGAGTTCACCGGTGACCCGGCTTGGCGAGCGTTTGGGACAGGCGTTTTTGAAATCCCAAGTACCCGACCCGTGGATGCGCAGGCAATTGAAGCCCGATTACAAACTGGGTTGCAAGCGTATTTTGGTGAGCAATGATTATTACCCGGCGCTGCAAAAAGAAAACTGTGAACTGATTACCTGGCCAATTGCCAATATCGTGGAGAAGGGCATACGTACCTCTGAAGGCATTGAACACCGAGTGGACTGCATTGTGTTTGCCACCGGGTTTGATGTGCCGAAAAGCGGTACGCCGTACCCTGTGAAGGGTGTGGGCGGGCGTGATCTGGCAGAAGAATGGAAGCGCGGTGCGCAGGCTTACAAAAGCATCAATGTGAGCGGCTACCCGAACCTGTACATCATGTTTGGGCCCAACAGCGGCCCTGGCCACAACTCGGCCTTGGTGTACATGGAGCAACAAATTGCCTATGCGGTGAAAGGCATTCGCACCATTCTGGATACGAACTTGAAAATGCTCGATGTAAAGCCCAATGTGCAGGCCAAACACAATGCCGACATTCAAAAGCGACTGGCCAAAACCAACTGGAATTCGGGTTGTAAAAGCTGGTACTTAACTGAAGATGGTTTTAACGCCACCATGTTCCCCGGTTTTGCCACGCAGTATGCCGCGCAAATGTCCAAGTTTGATGTGAAGGCTTATCGGCAGGTGAAAGCAGATGTGCAGGTTTGAAATGTGATTGATTAAGGTAGTGGGAGTAGTGTGGCCCCCAGTGACTCGTGACGGTCCTGGGGGTTTTTTTAATGCTGGCTGATCCAGTTCATTGAGTGCCGCTTTGTGTTGACCAAGTATGGGATAAGATTAGCCGTCCAATCAATGACCTTGCTGATCAATGTCCACACCTGCTGCTCAAATGACTGATCTTGATCAACCCCCCGCACCTGTTAGCTTGATGCAGGCTTTCTGGTTTTGGCTGAAGCTGGGTTTTATCAGCTTTGGCGGACCTGCCGGGCAAATTGCCATCATGCATGAGGAGTTGGTTGAACGCCGCCGCTGGATTTCCGAGAAGCGCTTTTTACATGCCCTGAATTACTGCATGCTGTTGCCTGGCCCCGAGGCTCAACAGTTGGCCACCTACCTTGGGTGGCTTATGCACCGCACTTGGGGCGGGGTGCTGGCTGGCGCTTTGTTTGTATTGCCCTCCCTGTTTATTTTGATTGTGTTGTCGTGGGTGTATATCGCGTATGGCGATGTGCCGCTTGTAGCTGGCATTTTCTATGGCATCAAGCCAGCGGTTACCGCAATCGTGTTGCATGCAGCACACCGAATTGGTTCGCGTGCCTTGAAGAATAACTGGATGTGGGCAATTGCAGCGGCTTCTTTTGTGGCCATTTTTGCAATGAACGTGCCGTTCCCCATTATCGTGGCCACAGCGGCCATCATCGGCTTTCTGGGCGGAAAGTTTTTCCCTGCCAAGTTCAATGGCAGCGGCACCCATGCAAGCGCTAAAAAATCGTACGGTGCCGCATTAATTGACGACAACACCCCAACACCTGAACATGCCCGTTTCAGCAAAATTCATTTGGCCAAAGTGGTGGCAGTGGGTGCATTGCTGTGGCTGGTCCCCATGGGTTTGCTTACCGCAAGCCTGGGTTGGCAAAACACCTTCACGCAAATGGGCTGGTTTTTCACCAAGGCAGCATTGCTGACCTTTGGCGGTGCGTATGCGGTGCTGCCTTATGTGTACCAAGGCGCAGTAGGTCATTATGGGTGGCTTACCCCCACACAAATGATCGATGGCTTGGCCTTGGGTGAAACCACGCCGGGCCCACTGATTATGGTGGTTGCTTTTGTAGGCTTCGTGGGTGCTTATGTGCAGGCCGCTTTCGGTCCCGACAACGCATTCATCGCCGGTGCGCTGGCTGCGGCCTTGGTGACCTGGTTCACTTTTCTACCTTCGTTTTTGTTTATTCTGGCGGGTGGCCCACTGGTTGAAAGCACGCACGATGATTTGAAATTCACGGCGCCACTGGTGGCCATTACTGCTGCGGTGGTGGGTGTAATTGTTAACCTGGCTGTGTTTTTTGGCTATCACGTGTGGTGGCCGGAAGGTTTGAATGGCCAGTTTGACTGGCGCGCTTTTTCGCTCACCATTGCCGCCTTGCTTGCACTGTTTTATTTCAAACGCTCGGTGATGCAAGTACTGGGTGCGTGTGCACTGATAGGACTTGCACTTTACTGAATAATCAACAACACGGAGACAAAGTTTGATCACCAAAGAAATGATGAACAAGTTCATCAACACGCAATTTCCGCAAAGCAAAATCACAGTTGAACATGTAGACGGAGACTCTGCCACGATTCGCCACAAGATCACGGAGGCGGAATTGCGCCCCGGTGGCACGGTGTCGGGGCCTGTGATGTTTTTGGTGGCTGATTGCGCGCTGTACGTGGGTATTCTGGGGAGAATCGGCATTGTGCCTTTGGCGGTGACCACCAATATGAATATCAACTTTTTAAGAAAACCCTCAGCAGACCGCGACATCATCGGCGTGTGTAAGTTGATCAAGGTTGGCAAAACTTTGGCAATTGGCGAAGTGTCTGTGTACTCTGAGGGCTTGCCCGAACCCGTGGCGCATGCCGTGGGCACCTACGCCATTCCGCCCAAAAAAGACTGATCGCGTCCAATCAAAAGGAGCACAACCATGAGTAACACCATTCGCGTACTGGGTATTTCAGGAAGCCTTCGTGCAAAGTCTTGCAACACGGGTTTGTTGCGCGCGGCAGCGGGGCAGTTGCCCCATGGCATGGAAATGCACTTCGCCAATTTGATCGACCTGCCTTTTTTCAATGCTGACCTTGCGGAAAGACCGGCTGCTGTTCAAACCTTTTTTGACCAGGTGAAACAAGCCGATGCCTTGTTACTGGCCTGCCCTGAGTACAACTATTCAATTGCACCGGCCCTGAAAAATGCGATTGACTGGGCTTCGCGTTACCCGGACAACGCCTTGCTGGCCGGCAAGCCAGTGGCCATTTGTGGCGCAGGCGGCGGCATGGGTACTGCGCGTGCCCAGTACCACTTGCGGCAGGTGTGCGTGTATCTCGATTTGCATCCCTTGAATAAACCCGAGGTGTTTGCCAGCGCATTTTCAGGCGGATTCGATGCAGACGGTAATGTGACCGACGAGAAAATCAAGTCAAACCTGGCTGCCCAGTTATTGGCCTTGAAAACATGGAGTCTTCGCCTGAAAGGGTAGGGGTGAAAAAAAATTTCACTTCAGCCCTAAAGAATCATTTTTTCCAAGCGTTAATGAATCATGAGCAGCGCACGACAGTGCACGACACTGAAGGCGACTAGCTCCTAACTAAATAAATTGCTTGGAGAAATATCATGCTAGGAATCAACACCAACGTAGCCTCACTGACCGCCCAAAAGAACCTGTCTGGTTCAGGCATGGGTTTGAACAACGCGATTGCCCGCCTGTCCTCAGGCCTTCGTGTAAACAGCGCCAAAGACGACGCAGCAGGCCTGGCCATTGCCGAGCGCATGCAAGCCCAAATCAAGGGCTACGATGTGGCCGCCCGCAACGCCAACGACGGTATTTCACTGTTGCAAGTGGCCGACGGCGCCATGGGCAAGATCAGCGACAACCTGCAACGGATGCGTGAACTCGCAGTGCAGGCCAAAAACGGCACCCTGAACGACACCGACCGTGTAAACCTGAACCGCGAATACGCGGAGCTGGCCAACGAAGTGGATCGCATTGTGACCGGTAGCACCTTCAACGGCAACAACATGTTTGATGCCGCCAACAAAACACTGAGCTTCCAGGTGGGCACCGGCAACGCGGTTTCCGACACCTTGGCACTGAATTTGACTGACGATGGTCTGGCTGCAGGCAATGACCTGAGCACCATCATGGCCAACGGCGCTGCAAGCATTCAGGCCAACCTCAATGGTGTGGACACGGTAGCGAACGCCACCACCGCGATCACCACGCTGGACGCCTCGATTGACGCCATCACCGGCATTCGTGCTGTGGTGGGTGCGGGCCAAAGCCGACTGGAGCAGGTGGCCTCGTTTGCCGACTTGTCCAGCACCAACTTGCAAGCCGCACGTGGACGGATCATGGATGCAGACTTTGCCAAGGAAACGGCAGCACTGACCCGCTCACAGATTTTGCAGCAGGCTGGCACCGCCATGCTCGCCCAGGCCAACCAGTTGCCCAACAACGTGCTGAGCCTGTTGCAGTAACCCTGAATTGACCAAGCACTGGCTGATCTGACTAGCATCGGATCAGCTGGTTTCGGCAGGGGACATTCCCGGATTCGGACCATTCGTCCTCTGCCTTTTTTCTCCCCGCTGGTGTTTGTACCAATGACATCACGCACCATTTGGCATTAAACTGCATTTATTCCGTAAAAAATGCATATAAATGCAAGATTTCTCTCAAGCCTTTGTACAAGCCTTTACCCTGATCGGGCAAGCTGACCCCACGTTGATCGACATCATTGCTTTGTCGCTTCAAGTCACGTTCACAGCCGTCTCCATTGCATGTTTGCTTGGTTTTCCAATCGGGGCTGCTTTGGCCATTGGCCGGTTTCCAGGGCGAATGGTGCTGGTGGTGTTTCTGAATTCCCTCATGGGTTTGCCACCGGTGGTGGTGGGTTTGGTCATTTACCTGTTTTTATCAGCGGCAGGGCCCTTGGGGTTTCTCCAATTGCTTTACACCCCCACAGCCATGGTGATTGCGCAGGTTGTGCTGGTAACCCCCATTGTGGCGGCGTTGGCCCGGCAAGTGATCGAAGACCTGTACGGCGAATACGACGAAATGTTGCGCGCCATGAATGCCAGTCGCATTCAGACCATTTGGACCCTGATTGTGGATGCACGCTATTCCTTGCTGACCAGTGCGTTGGCTGGCCTGGGCCGTGCGCTGGCCGAGGTGGGGGCCGTGATTATTGTGGGGGGCAACATTGCCAACGTAACCCGTGTCATGACCACCACCATTGCGCTTGAGACCTCGAAGGGTGAATTGGCCCTGGCGCTTGGTCTGGGCATTATTCTGATTGTGCTGTCCATTCTCATCAATGCCGGCCTGTTTCTTTTAAAGCAGGGCGCACAGAAGAGGGCCTATGCTTAAGATGAACAGCGACCTGGTGTTACTTGCCCCACAGAAACCTTTCTCGGGTTTTTTACCGATCCAGTTCGAGGGGGTGCACCTTTCGTTTGGCAAACACCGCATTTTCAGTGATCTGAACCTGAAAATCGACGGGCCGGGCATCACAACCATCATGGGTCCCAACGGCGCAGGAAAAAGCCTGATTTTGCGACTGCTGGCAGGCCTGATTGAGCCCGGCAAAGGATGTGTTCACTTCAGTGGCTTGAATCAAACACCCCGTGATCAAATCGGTTTTGTATTTCAGCGCCCTGTGCTGTTGCGTCGCAGCGTGGAAGCCAACTTGTGGCATGCATTGGCCATTGCTGGAAGTGATCGAGGCCAGCGCCACCTGCGTGCAAATGCTTTGCTTGAGTTGGGGGGCATGCAGCACCTTGCAAAATCGCCAGCGCGAAAATTGTCTGGTGGTGAACAACAGCGGCTTACTTTGCTGCGTGCCCTGGCTGCCAAGCCCGGGTTGTTGATCCTGGACGAGCCCAGCGCCAGCCTGGATCCCCAAGCCACAGCCTTGATCGAAAACATTGTGCTGCGTGCCAGCCAGTGTGGTGTGAAGGTGATCGTGGTGACGCATGACCAAGGGCAGGCAGCTCGCCTGGCTGACGAAATTGTGTTTGTTCACAAAGGCGAAGTGCACGCCACTCAACAAGCGGATGAATTTTTGAAGAACCCCGCAAGTCGAGAGGCCAAGGCTTACCTTGCTGGCGAATTACTGATTTAAACGAGGAGACCCACGTGCCAAAAAAACTCAGGCTGGCCATTGCAGTGCTGATCAGTGGCCTGTTGGTTCAGGCACACGCCGCCGACAAGTTCATTCTTGTGCAGTCTACAACTTCGACCCAGAACTCGGGTTTGTTTGATCACCTGTTGCCAGTTTTCAAGGCAGAGACAGGCATTGAGGTGCGTGTGGTTGCCGTGGGCACAGGACAGGCTTTGAAAAATGCCCAGAACTGTGACGGTGATGTGGTGCTGGTTCATGCCAAGGCGGCTGAAGAAAAGTTTGTAGCCGACGGTTATGGTGTGAAGCGCACGGATGTGATGTACAACGACTTTGTCGTGGTGGGCCCTGGCAATGACCCGGCTGGTGTGGTGGGCTCCAAGGAGGCCGTGAAATCGTTCAAGGCAATCGCCGAAAAGAAGGCCTTGTTTGCTTCGCGGGGCGATGACAGCGGCACGTACAAAAAAGAAATTGAATTGTGGAAGGCGGCCAATGTGGATGTGAAAGCAGCCAGTGGCAGGTGGTACCGCGAGACCGGCTCGGGCATGGGCGCCACCTTGAATACAGGGGTTGGCATGGGAGCCTATGTATTGGCGGATCGTGCCAGCTGGATCGCGTTTGGCAACAAAAGCAATTTCAGAATCGCAGTAGAAGGAGACCCCACGCTGTTCAATCAATATGGCGTGATCGCGGTGAACCCTGCGAAATGCCCCAATGTGAAAAGCGATTTGGCCAATACCTTTGTGAACTGGATTGTGTCACCGAAAGGGCAGGCTGCAATTGCAGCTTACAAACAGAATGGGCAATCCCTGTTTTTTCCCAATGCACCCAAATAAAGCTTAGGCGTTCCACACCACGGTGCCCAGCGCCGCGGTGTTGTAGCCAGCAAATTCTTGCGCCTTTTTCTGGAACACATCGCTTGCCGTGAATTGCATCAGTGTTTGAAAGGGTGGTTCAAACCAGGCTTTCCGGCACAGAATCAAATCAAAATTTTCTTGCTGCGTTGGAACAAAACCAAGGCCGAATTGCAGCGCCAAGGCTTGCAAGCCGGGTGCAGCATCGGCTTTGCCGCTGGCGACAGCTGCAATGGTGTCATTTTCGGTTCGGCAGGTTTCGGTGATATTCAATTGCGCCATGCTCAAATTCTTGTCGCGCAGCAGGTGTTCAAACAGAATCATTCCGCCTGCGCCAGCCTGTCGTGTTGCTACATTCAGCGAAGGCAGACTGGCAACATTTGTAATTCGTTTCGGATTGCCTTTGGCCACGATCAAACCCTGTTGCCGTGTTGCCCAACGCAGTAACACCACATTGTTTTTCGCGAACCGGGCTTGAACGGCATGGGTGTTCCATGTCTCGTCATCTGGACTCAAAACATGCAGGCCGGTGGCCACGGCACCATTGTTTTCGAATACATCGAGCCCGCCCAAGCTGCCATCAAACTGCGTGGCCAAACCGCATCCCGATTCGCGTATGGCCCATTCCAGAAGTGGGTCATGGCTGCCGGTCACCACCTTGGGTCGCAATGGTGTTGTTGCGTCAGCAGCCTGTAATTCTCCGGTGCGTATCCAGTGCATCAACGCCGCTTTTGGAAACAGCAATTTGCCAGTGGCTTTGACGCAGGGAATTTCTTGTGCGCTGACCAGGTCGTACAACTTGCGTTCCTTGATGCGCAGCAGTTCAGCCACTTCCTTGGTGGTCAAAAACTCGGTGTTGTCCAGACCTGAATTCATGTGGTGCGGGTTTCTTCCAGTTTGGTCAAATCGATTTCATTGGGCTCAAGGCCCGGGCTGGTGCCCAGCAAACGGCGTATATCGTCGACCATCAAATACAGGCAAGGCACTAGCAACAGTGTAATGGCAGTGGCAAACAAAATTCCGTAGCCCAGTGAAATGGCCATTGGGATCATGAACTTTGCCTGGCGCGAGGTCTCAAAAATCATGGGGGCCAGGCCACCAAAGGTTGAAATGGTGGTCAGCATAATCGGTCTGAAGCGCCGCACGCCCGAGGTACAAATGGCATCGTACGGTGTCATGCCCTCACGCACTTTTTCATTGGCGTGGTCTACCATGACCAGCGAGTCGTTCACGACCACGCCCGCCAAAGCAAGAATACCCATCATCGACACAATGCTGATGCTATAGCCCATCATCAAGTGACCCACAATGGCACCAAATATTCCGAATGGAATCGCGAGCATCACCACGAATGGTTGCAGGTAACTTTTAAATGGAATGGCCAGCAATACATAAATGATCAGAAGCGCGACCAAAAAGCCTTTACCCAAACCAGCCAAGGCCTCCGAGAAGTCTTGCTGGCGACCCGCGAAGCTGTAGCTCAAGCCCGGGTAATCGGCCATCAACTTGGGCATCAATTCTTGCACAGTGGCGTTTTGTACTTGCTGCGCCTGGTTGCGCGGATTCACGTTGGCGGTCACCGAGATGGTTCTGCGGCCATCTCGACGGGTGATGTTAGCCACCGCGCGGGTGTCATCAAACACTACCAGCGAATGCAGTGGTACCAGCGTGCCTTGTGGTGTGCGAACCAACAGGTCGCGGACATCGGTTTGTGCCGATCGCTCGGTTTCCGGGCGCATCACCAGCACCTTGACCTCGTTGCGGCCACGTTGCTGGCGCAATGCTTCTGAACCAAAAAACGCAGCGCGCACCTGTCGGCCAATTTCGTTGGAGCTTAGGCCCAAACGGCGCGCTTCTTCCTTCAAGGTGAAGCTGAATTGCTCTTTGCCATTTTGAAAACCATCGTCAATTTCAGACACAATGGGGTAGTTGGCCAGTTCACGCGCGAAGGCCTCGCTGGCTTGGCGCAAGGTGTCGACATTGCGGTGGCTTAACTGCACGGTGAAGGCTGGCCCGCTGCCGGGTCCACCCGAGTCGGCGGCAAAGCGAATGGTTTCCACGCCGGGAATGTTGCCAACATCAAGCCGCCACTGTTCGGTGAATTCCGCTGTGGGCACGGGGCGTACACCCGGCGGTGTCAGGTAGGTTTTAATCGTAATACTGTTTTCATTCACACTGGCGTAAATGCCTGTGCTTTGTCGCTCACCGCCAGTGGCCTCGACGGTTTTCAGGGCGCTGGCCACAATTCGGTCCCGGACCAGATTGACCTGTTCATTGGTGCTGCCCAAGGGCAGTTGTACGCGCACTTCGGATTGATCGGACTCTACCTGGGGAAACAGCTCAAAGCCCATGCGACCGCTGACAGGCCAACTGATGACCAATACCATCAGTGCAATGCCCACGCCCATGGACAGGTATCGATATTCCACACATTTGTGAACAATCGGCGAGTAGCGCAGTTCAATGAACCGGCTGAACCCTTTGGAAAACTTTTGCTGCCAGTTGTGGAATTTGCCCGTACCTTCTTTGCTGTTGGCCAGGTGGGCCGGCAAAATGAAAATGGCTTCAATCAACGACACCACAAACACCGTGCACACCACCAGCGGAATTACACCCCATATTTTTCCCAAAAAACCAGGTACAAACAGCAAGGGGGCAAACGCAGCAACATTGGTCAAAATGCTGAAGGTGACCGGCACGGCCACATCACGTGCCCCTTGAATGGAGGCATCCAGCAGGGTCATGCCTTGTTGCCGGTACTCGTAGATGTTTTCGCCTGCAACAATGGCATCGTCCACCACAATGCCCAAGGCAACAATGAAGGCGAACATGGAAATCATGTTGAAGGTGACGCCGAACAGGGGCAGCAGCAACATGGCGCCCAGGAAGGCGATCGGAATACCCATGGTGATCCAGAAGGCCAGTTTCCAGTCCAGGAAAATGGTGAGCAAGACCATGACCAATATCAATCCCATGATGGCATTTTTGGCCAACAGGTTTTGCCGTTGTTTGTAGGTGTCTGAACGATCGCTGACCACTGAAATTTCCACACTCTCGGGCATCAAGGGGCGAATTCGTTCCAGTGCCTCTTGCGTGGCTTCGGAAATTCCAATGGGGGTTTGTTCACCAATGCGTGACACTGAAATTTCAATGGATGGCTTGCCATTGAAGGTGGCGTATTTGTCCACATCCTGAAAGCCGTCGCGCACATTGGCAATGTCGCCAAGCTTCAAAGGCGTACCACTGACGGGCGACACAATTGGAAGCGCCGCAAACTCTTTGGCAAAATCGCGTCTTTCCGAGACACGCAACAAAATCTCGCCGCTTTGAGTTGAAATACTGCCGCCAGAAACCTCAACCACATTGGCCCGAATGTTGTCGGCGATACCTTGCAGCGTCAAGCCATAGGCGTTGAGTCGGGCTTCGGGTACTTCAACATGAATTTCCTGTTCACGAATTTCGCTGAGGTCAACCTGAGTGATTCCCGGATTTTGCAACAATCCATCGCGCACCTCCTCGGCCAGGTTGCGCAGTGACAATTCATCGGTGTCGCCATGTACCACCAAGGTGACCACGCCACGCTTGCGTGCGGTCAGCGACACATTGGGTACTTCAGCATCGCCGGGGAAGGTGGTGATGCGATCCACCTCTTGCTTGATTCGATCGTACACAGCCTGTGCGTCTTCCGATTCGTCAATCTCGATGAGCACGTTTGCGGCACCTTCATTGGCGGTGGAGTTGACTTCCACAATGCCCTCAATGGCCGATATGGCTTCTTCAACAGCGAGCACAATGCCTTGTTCTACATCTTCAGGGCTGGCGCCTGGGTAGGCCACTGAAACGGTGACCAGGTCGAGTTCAAATTCTGGAAATACTTCCTTGGTCATGTTCATGAAACCAAAGACACCGCCGATCAGGCACACCCACATCAAGATATTGGCGGCCACTGTGTTTTTGGTCATCCAGGCCAGTGGGCCTGAACGGTCTACCCGACGACGACTGGCGGCATTCATTTGGCGGCCTCGTTGGTGCGTTCATTCGTGCTTTCATTCGTTCGAATGGCCATGCGATTCACGGGTGCACCGAGGTTCGATGTGACGATCTCGTCGTCGTTTTTCAAACCTTGATCGATCAAGACATACTCGGCTGAACGGAAGGCAATGTTGACCGGTCGAATGTCGAGTTCGCCGCCGTCGTTTACCCACACCTTGTTGTCATGCACGGAGGACGACTCAATTTTGAACACATTGTTCAGCTCAATGCCATCGAAGCGCACTTTGACATACTGGGACAGTAGCAAGGGCTGCAAGTTTTTTTCGCGCGTGCGTGGTACTTCCACCAGCACCTGCGCTTGTCGCCCACTGTCTTGAACACTGGTTTGCAAGCTAAGCACCTTGCCTTTGTGGCAACCTTGCTCGCTGCTGCTTGCATCGCTGGCACACACGGTGGAGCCGGGCTGTTTGCCTTCAGGAAACTTGATCCATTTCAAATCCGACTGGGGTACTGCCACATTGATCCAGTAGGCCTCACTGCTGGCCAGCACACCAAGTGCGGTGGTGGCGCTGACTTGCGCGCCCACGCTTGCTTCACGACTTACCACAACACCATCGAAGGGGGCACGCAATACAGTGCGTTCCAGGTTGACTTTGGCGCGATCAACGCCAGCTTGAGCCGATTGAACTGTGGCCTTGGCGGCTTCCAGCTGCGGCTTGCGCAATATCAGTGCACGTTCACGTTCATCGACATTCATGCCAAGCAATTCGAAATCGGATTGCGCCACCACCTGGTTACCCTGTTCGGTTGTGAGAGTCGACTGTGCCTGGGCCAGTGCAGCTTGGGCTGTTTGTAATTCAATGCGGTAATCGGTGTTGTCCAGCTGCACCAGCACATCGCCTTTTTTAAATGAAGCGCCTGGAACAAACTTTGGGCCAATGCTTTGCACTGCGCCACTAACCCTGGCTTGCAAAGTAATTTGTTGCTCGGGTTCGACGATGCCGTATCCAAGCAAAGTCACGTTGTAGTCCCCGGCTTTGACAGGTGCGGTGGTCACCAGCCGTGCAGTTTTTTCAGGCGGCTTGCGACTGGCCGTGGGGGCTGTAGCCACCAACATTTCTGATCCAATAACACCCAGTGTCACCACACCGACTGCCAGGCCAATTTGCACCCATTTGCGTTTGAAAAAAGTTTGTTGGCTCATGACTACCCTGCTGCTTTAGTTTGTGGAATGCTGCCCGACAAAGCCCTGTACAAGGCAATGCGAAAGCCCACCAATTGTTGTTGTGCATTCACCAGATTCCGCCTTAGCTGACTGGTGCTTTGTTGTGCATCCAGAATGGCCAGGTAATCGACTGTGCCGTTGCGGTAGCCTGCAAACAAGCGGTTCAAGCTGAGTTCAGCCAACTCAAGCTGGCGTTGAAAACTTTCCATTGCGTCGCGTTGTCGGGTTTCCTGAATCAGTGCATTGTCCACGTCGGCCAGCGCATTGATGGCCGCTTCCTGATATTGGGCAACAGCCTGATCCAGCAAGGCCTTTTGGCGCGCTACCTCGGCCGAGCGTGCGCCCCCGTCGAACAGGGGGGCAACCAGGTTGACACTCAAGTTGCGCACCCAGTTGTCGAACAACAAATCGGAATCCCGGGTTTGGTCGCTAAAGCTGGCACGCAGGCTGAGTTGTGGAAACCGGTTTGCAATGGCGGCCGCCACGTTTCGATCGGTGGATAAAACTGTAGACCATGCCTGTTGAACATCCGGACGGCGGTTAAGCAATTCAGCCGGAAAGCCGGTTGCTGGCAATGGGGGCAGGGTGGGCAGATTCTCGCGGTTCAGGCTGATTTTGTTGGGCGGCTGCCCAAGCAACAGTGACAGGCTGTTAAGCAACACGTCGCGATTGGACTGGGCCTGAGCCAGGTTGCCTTGTGCTGACTCGACCAGTTGCCTTTGTTGCAACACATCGGAGGCAAGCGCGCTACCCTGGCGAAAACGCAATTCCACCAGTTTCAGGTTGGTCTTGAAACTGGCCAGTTCTTGCTCAAACAGGCGCACGGTTTGGTCTGCAGCAACCCATTGAGACCAGGTGGTGGCCAGTTGGCCTGCGATGGTTATTCTGGCGGCGTCGAGTTCGTATTGTGTGGCTTGCAGTTGCAACTGAGCAGCCTGGGCGGTGTTACGCACACGCGACCACAGATCAATTTCATAACTGGCCACAAAAGAGGCCGATGTAAACAGCCCGCGGTTGTTGGTGGCTTGCCCCTGAATGCTGGTGCCTTTCACTGTGTTTTCTTGCCGACCGGCATTCAGGGTGAGAGAAGGAAAGAAGCTGGCCTGTGCGGCATCCAGGCTGGCTTGCGCTGCGCGCAGCCTTGCGGCGGTGGCTTCAAGGCTCAGGTTGTCGGCTTGCGCCTGTTTCATCAGTGTGTTGAGTTGTTCGCTGGAAAAACCTGCCCACCAATCTGCCGGGGCTTGCACCGCATTTGGGTTGACCAAGGGTTTGAAAGTGGCGTTCTCAAATCGAGAGTCAATTTCTGGCTTCTTGGACTCAACGGTGGCACAAGCGCTTAGCAGCAGTGCCAATGCAAGGGGCAGCAGGGGTTTGAGGTGGTGCTTCATGGTGTCGTTTTTCTTGTTGAGTGCCCATCAGACCACAGTCTGGGGCTGTTTGTTCAGCTGTTAACTGATCTTTACAAAATTGAACCGGAAATCACCATGCCCCCGCTTTACTTACTTGGACGCGAGGTGCCGCAAGGCGTACACATACCCTTGCCAGCCCAGCCCGCAGATCACGCCTTCAGCCAAGTCTGAGAAATAACTGTTGTGGCGGAAACTCTCACGTTTGTAAATGTTCGACAGGTGCACTTCAATGAACGGAATGGCAACGCCTGCCAGGGCGTCGCGCAGGGCCACGCTGGTGTGTGTGTAACCGGCCGGGTTGATGACGATGCCTGAGATGTCTTCTGTTTTGGCTTTGTGAACGCGCTCAATCAGGGCGCCCTCGTGATTGCTTTGAAAGGTCATCAATTCGAAGCCATCGGTGAAAGCGATATTCTTCAGGGCCTTTTCAATGTCAGCCAAAGTCATGTGTCCATAAATACCGGGCTCGCGCGTGCCCAACAGGTTCAGGTTGGGACCGTTGATCAGCAGCAGTTTTTTCAAGTTTCTTCTCCGGTGCAGGTGTGTTTGAAAAAATAGTAACAAGCAATGCGGCGGGCTAGGGGGTTTCGTCTACACTGCGGACACGTTCGCGCACAAAATAACGACAAATTTCGAACAATTCCAAGACAGAGGCACTCTATGAACACCAATATCGACGCAATTTTTAACTTGTTGGCTGGCACAGCGCGTGGCTGGCGCGGCACGGGGATCACGGCCCGTGCCCGCAAAGCACCAGAAAAAACATTGAAACTGTATGACATCGAGATCAGCCCTTACTGCCGACTGGTGCGTGAGGCTTTGAGCGAGATGGATCTGGATGTGATGATTTTGCCATGCCCTGCAGGTGGCAAGCGGTTTCGCGGCGAGGCGCGCGAGACGCTGCCTGGTACCAAGTTTCCAATGCTGGTGGATGAGAACACGGGCGTGGTAATGAACGAGTCCGCCAATATCATTGATTACCTAGCCAAAACTTACCAGAGCAAGCTGAAAAGCCAGCAAGGCTTTGGGCGCAAAGTGGCAGTGGGCTCATCGATGCTGGCCAGTTCATTTCAGTACCGCATTGGTGGTTTTCAGGGCATGAAAGCCCGTCCTTCCAAAGCGCCAGTTGAGCCTTTGGTGCTTTACAGTTTTGAGTCCAGCCCCTATTCCAAGCCTGTTCGTGCCCGTTTGTGCGAACTGGAAATTCCGTATCTGTTGAAGAATGCGCCCAAGGGTGCAATGACCGATATGGGGCCTCCCGTATTCCGCGACAAGCTGTTCAAAGGCCCCAAAGGCACCACGCGCAACCGGACTTGGTTGGCAGAAAACACTGGCAAGGTGCAGGTGCCTTATTTGATCGACCCGAATACGGGTGTGGCGATGTACGAGTCCAACGACATTTTGCGGTACCTGGATAAGACATACGGCGCGTGAACAGTTTGTTACGCTGGCGAGGGTCTACTTGCAGTCGCTAAGCTAGCCCAAGCGCATGCCCTCTCTCGCCAGAAAACCTGTATTTCCCTTTTTGAGATTCACCCTGACTCACCTCGCTCGGCAAAAGGGCGAGCCGAGTCTCGGTGCCGGCCTTTGGCCGACCGTGGCGGTTGAATTCAAACGGGCAGGTTTTCTTGATCGGCGCTGCGAGGGCATTGCAACCTGAGCTAGCTTAGCAAATAGGCAGGTGACTTGCGGCGCGTACAAGGCTGGCGTAAAGCAAGGTTTGGGTGCTTCACCGCCTTGCCGGCTTTGCAAGGCTTCCCGGCGGCTTCGCAGCGAGGGGCGATCCGCAGGATCGATGCGAAGACGCTTAAGCGTTTCGCATGCCCCAAGCCAGAGGCATCGAGCCGGATCAGAAGCATTGCTGAGGCAAGGTGATGTGGCACCCACACCGAAGCTTGGTCACGCACGCGCATCAAAGCATTCAGCGTTCAGGTCTTGCGAACCACCACGCTGCCAATTGAATAACCTGCCCCGAACGAGCAGATCACGCCGACGTCACCACCGGTCAAGTCATTTTTGTGGCGGTGGAATGCGATCACTGAACCTGCAGACGCGGTGTTGGCAAATTCGTCGAGAATCACTGGTGCCTTGTCGGCGGTGAATTCGCTGCTGCCCAACAGTTTTTTGGCGATCAACTGGTTCATGGCCAGGTTGGCCTGATGCAGCCAATAGCGGCGTACATCGGTGGCCGAGCTCAAGCCCAGGCTTTGCAAATGTGTGCTCATGTGTTCGGCGGCCATGGGGCACACTTCCTTGAACACCTTTCGGCCTTCTTGCATAAACAGCTTGTCGCGTGCGTTTGGATCCGCATCTTCCGAGCGGTTCAGGAAACCAAAGTTGTTGCGAATGTTGTTGGAATACTTGGTGGCCAGTTTGGTGCCCAGTACTTCCCAGCTGCCTGGCTTGGCGTCTTCAAGGCGTTGCACAATGACCGCGGTGCACACGTCGCCAAAAATAAAGTGGCAATCGCGGTCCAGCCAAGCCTGGTGGCCCGATGTAATTTCGGGGTTCACCATCAACACAGCGCGCGCGGTGCCGCTGCGCACGGCGTTTACAGCCTGTTCAATACCAAAGGTGGCCGATGAACAGGCCACATTCATGTCGTATCCAAACCCTTCAATGCCCAAGGCTTCCTGAATTTCAATCGCCATGGCCGGGTAGGCGCGCTGCATATTGGATGCGGAACAAATTACCGCGTCAATGTCGGCAGCCGTAAGCCCTGCGTCTTCCATCGCTTTGCGGCCAGCGTCCACTGCAATTTCAGCCATCATGGACAATTCAGAATTCGGGCGCTCCTTGAAATAGGGGTGAAGGCGGTCCGGGTTCAAAACCCCTTCCTTTTCCATCACATAGCGTTGCTTGATACCCGATGCGCTTTCAATGAAGGCCGAGTTGGAGGGCTGCAGGGGTTGAAGCTCGCCGCTGGCAATCTCAGAAGCGTGTTCTTCATTGAATTTCGCCACGTAGGCGTTGAACGACTCCACCAATTCATCGTTGGTGATGGTTTGGCTGGGTACGAAAAGCCCTGTGCCGCTGATGGCTACCTTGATCATTGCGCTCGTCCTGGGTGGATGATTGTTTGTTTTGTCTCTTGCGCAATGATAAAGGCAAAGGCGTTAAATTTTAAGACGCCAAGCGCATTTGCTCCACGGGCATACCCTGATCGGCAGGTTCGGCCCTGCGCCCAACACCTTCGTAAATCAGGCCGTAGTCGGCCAGCAGCGCGGGGTCGTACAGGTTTCGGCCATCGAATACGGCTTTCTGGCGCAGGGTGCGGCTCAACATCAAAAAGTCGGGGCTTTTGAACATGCGCCATTCGGTACACACAATCAAGGCGTCGGCATTGAACAGGGTTTCTTCCTGGGTTTTGGCGATTTCAAATTCACCCAGCAAGGGGCCGTCTTGCCTGAATGTGGCCAGGTCTTCTTCCATGGCGCGGCGGGCGGTTTCATTGGCCACGGGGTCAAAGGCCTGCACTTTCGCACCGCGAAGCACCAGTTCGGCAGCAATGGTGCGGCTGCTGGCCTCGCGCATGTCGTCGGTTTCGGGTTTGAAAGCCAGCCCCCACATGGCAAAGGTCATGTTGCTAAGGTCTTCACCAAAGCGCTGGATGATCTTCTCGACCAGCACACGCTTTTGGCGCTGATTGCTGTGGTTCACCGCCCGCAAAATCGACAGGTTTTCGCCCGCTTCTTCGCCGGTCTGAATCAGGGCACGAACGTCTTTGGGAAAGCAGGAGCCACCAAAGCCACAGCCTGCATACAAAAAAGAAAAGCCGATTCGGGGGTCTGAGCCAATGCCCGCACGCACCTGTTCAATGTCGGCGCCAATTTTTTCAGCCAGGTTGGCCAGTTCATTCATGAAGCTGATTCGGGTGGCCAGCATGGCGTTGGCGGCGTACTTCGTTAGTTCGGCTGAACGCACATCCATGCACATCAAACGTTCATGGTGGCGCTGGAATGGCGCGTACAGCGACTTCATCATGCGCAGGGCGCGCTGGCCGGTGGGTGTGCTGTCGGTGCCCAGCACAATTCGGTCGGGGCGCAGAAAGTCGTCAATCGCTGCCCCTTCTTTCAGAAACTCGGGGTTGGACACCACTGTGAATGCATGCAGGGCATTGCGCTGCACCAGCACGCGGCGCACTTCGTCGGTTACACGTTCACCCGTACCCACGGGCACTGTCGACTTGTTGATGACAACCTTGAAGCCATTCATGTGCATGGCAATTTGCTGTGCCACTTTGACCACGTGGCGCAGGTCGGCACTGCCGTCTTCGCGGGGTGGGGTGCCCACGCAGATGAAAATCAGTTCAGCGTGGTTAACGGCATCTGCAATCTGGGTGGTGAACTCCAGGCGTTGCTCACGAATATTGCGCTCGAGCAGTTCATCCAGGCCAGGTTCGTAAATCGGGCTTTGACCGTTTGTAAGTTGGACAATCTTGGCTTCGTCAATGTCGCAACACAAAACTTTGTTGCCGACTTCGGCCAAACAGGCGGCCGTAACAAGGCCTACATATCCACTGCCAATAATAGAAACGCGCATGTGCTTTGCTTTGATGAGTGATCAATGCGAGCAGTGTGTTGTGGCAGTGTTGCCTGCGTTTGACAGATTTAAGACTGGATTGTGACAGCGGAAGGGGGAACTGCAGAGGATGTAAGGTTGCGGTACAGGTTCGGCGAAGGCGGCAGTGCTTGCCGCCTGTTCACCGCCCGCATTATTGCAAAGTCAGTTTGTTGTTTTGGCTGAAACGGCGCATTTGATGAACCACTGCCAAGGCGACTTGACCTACAACCAAGCAACCAGCAGCCAACAGGTTAGGGCCTTCAAAGCCGGTGCCATTGATGTAATGTACGCCTGCGTTGATGGTGAAGCCTGTGGTCAACATGGCCATGAACAAAATGCCTGGTGTGCGAACGACTGAGTCGATAAAGTTTTTCATTTTGGTATCCCTTTTCATTTGATGCGAAATTGGGGCTTTCGCTTTAACCCGGCAGACACTTTGTTTGTTCTGCTTGGAATTAATTGTGCACACTTGTGCACTGAAAATCAAATTATTTTGTTAGAGATACCTTTCTAAAATGTTAAGTAATTGATTAATAATGTATTTTAATCATAACTTGGTGTGTACGGTTTATTTGTTTTTTCAAAACGAAGTGCCCAGATCGATTCCCCAAGTTCTGGGTAAGTCAGTGCAAAACCCCTGAAAAACAAGGGCATGTGTTCAACATGGCCAGGAGCGGGCCAGTTGAACACGACCTGAACACGACTGTTTTTATAGAGTGGGTTCAACACCTCGTTTTCAAACTCAAGCAGCACGTCGGGTGCAAGCAACTCGGTGAGCTGTTGACCAATCAGTGTGGATTTGACGTTGGCCCCCTGAAGCAACAGCAGTGCCGCTGGATTGGCCAGTTTTATTTTGCGCGATCGATCCAGCGTAATCACACCGTCTGGCGCATGGGCGATCAATTCCTCCAGCGAGTGAATGTCTTTCCAGACCATCCGTGCTTCGGTTTCATCCCTGAATGATTTGGTGTAGCCCACCAGTTTGCGATTGTGACTGTAGATGGGCGCAAGATTCATGCGAAGGTGAATGCGCTTGGCAGAATCGCTGATCCGCAGCGTTTGAATGTTTTTGAGTGTTTCACCCTGTGCAGCCCGTTCGTGAAGTCTTTTCTCAGAGTTCAGCAACTCGTCCGGTATGGTGAGGTTTTGTTCTTGGTCGTACAAAACGCTGGCGGAGTCCAGGCCAAATAATTCCTCTGCTGCATGGTTCCACACCAGAATGCGGCCCCGGGTGTCCTCAGCAATCAAGGCCTCGGAGGAATTGTTGACCAACTGTTTGTGCAGTCTCAATTCGTCACGACGATCCAGCATCCGTTTGACCTGGTAAGCCGCCAATCCACTCACGGCAATACCCAGCAGGGTCAATGCCAAATAAACAGGGTTCAATGGCGTGTTGTTGTCAGGTTGGCTTGGCCAGAATTCCAAACGCCAGCGCCGGTTACCCAACTGCAAATCCCGGCTCGCCGCGGCGTGAGGGTACAGGGTGACATTGTGGGGTTCGACATTGTCAAAAAAAAGAGCGGGTGTTTGTTTTTCCTCAAGCACTGAAATTCGAAGTTGCAGTGTTTGATCTTGCGCCAGCCAGGCTTTCAGGAACCGGTCGATCGAGATGGGAAAGGACACCCAGCCCACCAATTCTTCGTAACGAGCTCCCAGGTCACTGGACGGTACCGCCTTGTTGAACACTGGCATCAGCATGGTAAAACCCAGTCGTCCAACATGCGCATTCTGAATCATGGTGATCGGCTTTGATACAGCTAATCCAGCTCGCGAGAATGCGCTGAGGCAGTTTTCACGTCGAACGTTTTCAGAGCCCAGATCCAGACCCTGCGCGGAGTGGTTTTCCTCAATGGGTTCAATGTACTGCATCACAAAACGGTCTTGAGAGGAAGGGCTGATAAAGCGGATCTGAAAGTCGCGCAGACCCTTCATTCTCATTTCCTGAATAAATTCAGCCTCTTTTTCCAGCGGAACCTTTCTGGCAAATGCAAGCCCCAAAGCACCAGGAAACTCCTTTCGCAAATTCAGGCTGTCCACATAATTGCGGAATCGTTCAGGTGTCAGTTCGTCTTGCCCAAACGCAGTGATCAGGCTGGCGGTGTTTTGAAGGTTCTGCTTGTATTCATTGATCGTGTGTTGCAGGTCCGCAGTTCGTCGGTCCAGCAAGTGTTCAAATGCAAGGGCTTCAGTGGCCTCGGCATTTCGTTGCAGGTGAAAACCCATTGCGATGCACAGGCTTGCGCCGAGTACACCCACCAGTGTGGCATAAGCCCAATTTGTAAATGATTGATCCATTTCTCGCATGTCAGTGGGTATGACTCTGTTCTTTTAGGCGAGCCTGAATGTCTTCAATCAACAGGTCCGGATCAAAAGGTTTGGTAATGAAATTGGTGAAACCAATGTTGATGCATTCGTTTCTCATGCTGTTGCTGACATGTCCCGAGACGGCGTACACCAGCAAGCTCTGAAGTTCTTCGCGCTTGCGTATCAACCGTGTGGCCTCCAGCCCGTCCATTACGGGCATTTGCAGGTCCATGAGCACCGCATCGAAATGCGCATTGCCGCTGGTCAGCAATGCAAGTGCATCTGCCCCGTTGCTCACGCAACTCACTGAAACGCCCCGGTTCTCCAGGAGCTTTTTAAACACCTTGGCGTTCAAGGCATTGTCCTCGGCCAGCAACAAGCGAAGTGGGGCATCTTGAGACTGCTCTGGTGCAACCGGCGATTCTTGCTTGCGGTGTTTGTAGGCGCGGCTCAAGCGGTCCCGAGTCAGCGGTTTCATCAACAGGCGAAGCTTGTGTTTTTCGGCGATTGCAGGCAGATCAGTGCCAAGCCAGACAATGTCTTGTCCCAAACTGGCTTGCTTGTCGAGAAACTGGCTGAGCCACTCGGCTTTGGACGCAGTCAATGGGCCGGGCAGGTCAAGCAGAACCCGCGCATTGTTGTGAACAGGCAATATTTTTTCGTGGGTGGTGCTGTGGTGAAGAAACTGAACTTGCCAATCGGGTTCCAGTGTTTGAACAAGGCGTGGCTCCAAAGCCGTTTCACCAATTTGCAGCAAAATCCGGCCGCTTTTATTGACGACTGGGTTGGTTCGAGCTTGGTTCAAGTTGCCATGCGACAGTGGCAGGCGAAACTCAAACTGGGTTCCCATATTGGGTTTGCTGCGCACATGGATGGTGCCGCCCATCACTTCAATGATCTGCCTGCAAATCGCAAGGCCCAGCCCCGCGCCGTTGTAGCGTTTCTGAAGCGATGAATCCACTTGATAGAACGCATCGAACACCCGTTCGATCTCTTGTTCTGGTATGCCAACGCCGGTGTCGGATACTTCAACAATCAGTTGAGCCCGCTCTCTGCTCTCGGTCACAACCTGAATGCGCACAGTGACGCGGCCAAACAGGGTGAACTTGAATGCATTGGAAATCAGATTTTGAATGACCTGTTCAATTCGCCCCTTGTCGCCGAAGTAACTCGTCTGGCTTGACTGGGGTTCCAGCAAAAAGGGTTCAATGCCTGGTTTTTGAATCCATTGCTGTTGAAGCATGTTTGCCGTGTTGTCGATCAAGTCATCGATATTAAAATCATTGTTGTTGAGGCGAAAGAAACCCTGGCGTATTTTCGACAGGTCCAGCAGATCATTCACAATGGCGTGCACTGATTCGCTGGATTGTTTGATGGCTTTGCCCAGTTCCTGAACTTCGGCAGAGTAGCCCGGCGCATCCAGCAAGATGGCGATGCTGTTGATCGAAGTCAGCGGTGTTCGAATTTCATGCGACACATTGGCAATCAGTTTGTCTTTTAACTCATTGGCCGATCGTGCTGATTCGAAAGCGGCCTGTATGGCTCTGCGTGACCGGTATTCGTACAGCGACATCCAGACCACAATGGTCATTGTGATCAAGGCCAACAGCACCAGGTAGGGATGCAGCCCCATGGGTTTGCTCCACCCCTGTTTGGGAGCCACTTCAATTGCCCATTCGCCGTAAGGAAAAAACACAGTGGATGAGATCGGGTCGATCAGCGTGGAAGCCGGGTTTCCATGCACGATTTGCCAGTTGGCATCCATCGGGCTTTTTTGTTGCACGTGCACCAGCAGCCCTTGTTGCTCCAAGGGTTCAATTACTTTTTGCTTGAGGTGTTCAAAGTCGATCAGCACCGCTGCAAAACCCATCAGGTCCTGATTGTTGTTCGGGTTGCGTTGCCGAAAAACCGGATAGCGAAGAATCAATGCATGGCCACCTTGCAGCAGTTCGCGCGGGCCTTCCATGATGGTTTTTCCGGTCAGTGCCGCTTCTTCAAGAAAAGGGGCGGTGAGCTCCGCTTTGTAAAGGTTTAGTCCGATCGCACTTTGATTCAGGGCTGGGTTGGTTAAAAACCGCAGGATGCCATCGGGTGCATATTGCAAGCTGCGAATGGCGGGGTTATCGACAGCAAGCAGGGTAGAGAACTGTTCAAAACTGGATTGGTCCAGCTGGGGCGTTTGCCGCACGAACACTTCAATGGCATGAAGGCTGGCGCTGGCTTTGCCAATAATCTTTTCAAGCGTGTTGGCGTAGTGGTCCAGGGTGTAGCGAACTTCTGCCTTGACACGCTGGGTTTCGCTTTCAACCTGTATGGAGTTGAACAGGGCCAGGCTGAGAATGCACGCAGACAAGGCAATACCGATCAGCCAAGGCAATAAACCCAGGGAAGACTGGTGGTCGTTGTTATTCGCAGGCGTTTTCGACAAAGGCATGGCTGGAAAGACTCATTGGTTTGGGCCAAGAGTAGTCTTCCAGCGTCCGCTTGTATCGAATGATTAAGATAGTTAAATCATCCCGTTTACAATTGTTGTCAGTTTGTCGGGCTTCAGGCCTGAAAAAAGGCGGTCAAACGATTGGCATAACCCATTTCTTCTGCTTTGGCCTTGGCCTTGGCCCGGTAAGTCTTGTTCACCTTGTCCGTTAGTTTGGCCATTCGAACCTGCGCTTTCTCGTCCATTTCGGCGGTGATTAAACCCACCTCAACCAATAAGTTGTCCTCGGTGAAGGCGGCGGCAATCAGTTCAAGCAGTTTTTCATCACTCAGCAAATTGGCCAGTTTCGCAATACGGTCTTTGCGCTGCGCATAAAACGAAATGTGCAGGTTGGCTGCCGGGTCCTTGATCACTTCCATGATCTCGATGGCTTTTTTCTCGGGGATGTAGTCAGTAAAGCCACCCAGCACATGAAAGTCGCCATGTTCAACCAGCTTGGCCGTTACTTTTTTCAACTGCTCAACAGGCAATTCAGCCAGCATGTTCACGGCACGCTCAGGAATTTGCTCGCGGGCGACTTCAGCCATGAAGTCTGCGTCGAACAGTTTGCACAGGCTTACAGCTTTGCTCATGGGGGTGAAGTACGACATATTGGCCGTAATCGCCGGGCCAAAAACCTTGGTGCACAAGGTTGCGCTAATTGAGTCGGGGGCCAGTTTGCCGGCGCCTGCAATTTTTTCAAACACGGGGCCAAATTTGTTCAGCAGGCTGTTTTGAAAATTGGTGCGCAGCTTTTGCAGCGCCAGGGCGTCGAGTTTGTCCAGATAAGCCAAATCGTCGGCAGACTTGTGCAAGGCTTGCGCCAGGCGGCGCAGTTCAGTGTTTCGGTCCATGATTCAAAGTCCCAGAATTTTTTTAACAGTGCCGCGCAACAGGCGTGGAATGTGTTCAAGCGCGTTGTCCATGCTTTCTTTTAAAAAAGCATCGTGAGCCTGGTGGGCAGCGGCCAGGTCTGCGGCCAGTTTCTTTTGGTTGGCGGCGCTAAGCTGTTCAAGCTCAGGCATTGGTTCTCCCAATGCATCGATCAATGCGGCATCCAGTTTGGGCATGCTTGTCTCCTGTTTTGTTAGGTTTTGCTGAATGATAAGTTGATTTTTTAAATTCGACAGTTTTTCTTTCCCGTTTAGAGGGCAGGGTCAAATTCAGCAGGGGTGCAGATCGCATACACTTTCATCAGCATAAACAAACCCACGATATTTTCATGGCACGCCTGCAACTGGACTTTCCGGACGATAACTTCATTTACACCACTGCACTGACTGTGCGGATCACGGACATCAATGCCGGCAACCATTTGGCGAACGATTCAATGATCTCCATGATCTCGGAGGCCCGGGCGCGGTTTTTGTTTCACATGGGCGTGCCCGAATTGTCGGAAGACAAAACTGGCATCATCGTGACCGACCTGGCTACCATGTACAAAAGCGAGGCCCATGCGCGTGATCAGCTTTTATTTGAAGTTGGGTTAATGGATTTCAATAAATACGGTTGTGACATTATTTTCAGAATTACACGTGCTGCGGACGGCCGCTTGATTGCCTTGGCCAAATCAGGTTTTGTATTTTTCAGTTACTCGGCAAGCAAAGTGGTGGCCATGCCTGCCCATGTTTTCAACACCTTTCAACAAGCCTTGGTCGACAACGTATCGGCTAGAAAAGCGAGCAAGCAGTGAATATTTATCAGCCTTTGAAGCAGCATGAATCGTGTTTTGTCGACTTGCGTGGTTTGCGCACCCATTTGCATTGCTGGGGTCCTGAAAATGCGCCACTGTTGGTGATGGTGCATGGCTGGATGGACGTGGGTGCCAGCTACCAGTTCGTGGTGGATGCCCTGAAAAATGATTACCGGGTTGTGGCGCCCGACTGGCGAGGGTTTGGTTTGAGCGAATGGCCCGTTGCAGACGGTGCGCCCGGCATACGTTCCTATTGGTTTCCGGATTACCTGGCCGACCTGGACGCCTTGCTGGACCATTTCTCGCCCAACAACCCTGTCAACCTGGTGGGCCACAGCATGGGTGGCAACATTGCCATGATGTATGCCGGTGTTCGGCCACAGCGCATTCGCAGCGTGGTCAATCTTGAGGGATTTGGCATGCTCGACTCCTCGGCGGAAAAGGCGCCCAAACGTTACGGCAACTGGCTTGATGAGATCAAGGTACCGAAGCAATTGCGAACCTACGGCAGCCTGGAAGCGGTGGCCAGGCGCTTGCAAAAAACCAACCACAGGCTAAGCGATGAAAAGGCGATGTACCTGGCGCAATTCTGGAGCAAGGTGGACAACGACGGTTACAGTTTGCTGGGCGATGCCGCACACAAAATCATGAACCCGATTGGCTACCGGCTGGCTGAAGCCCAAGCGTGTTGGCGCAATATTGCTGCACCTGTATTGCATGTTGAGGCCAAACAAACCGAAGCTGGGCTGTGGTTGAGCCGAGCGGGCGAGCCGGTGGATTTTGATGCGTTCCGTACGCGGTTTGATTGTGTCCCGAAGTGGGAATCAGTGATTGTGGACAACGCCGGGCACATGGTTCACCACGATCAGCCCGAGGTTTTGGCGCAGCTGATTGAAAGCCACATTGAAAAAGGATAAAAAAAAGCCGACTTCCTGGGAAGCCGGCTTAACCTTTCTCACTTGCGGAGAAGAGGAGACATGAGGTTGAGCACTGTTACAGCACTCAATGTAAACATTCTCGCGCTAAGCTTTCGGATCGGCAAGCAGATTTGTAGGTAATTTATACTAGACAAAACCATGAACTTTCACGGCTTTGTCACATACACAGGCCTTCTTCATGCCCCACATTACGATTGAATACAGTGACAACCTGCGCGATCTGGACGAGTCCTGGGTGCTGCTTCAGGTCAATAAAGCCTTGATGGGTTTGGGTATTTTTATGGACGCCGACATCAAAACCCGAATCCATTGTTTGCGCGCTTATCGCATGGGGGTGGCTGCCGCTGAAACTGGAGCGCATGCCTTTGTGGCGGCCACGGTGGAGTTGCTCAGCGGGCGGGAATTTTCCATTCAAGAGCATTTGGGCCAAGTGTTGCTCAGGGTACTGGAACGCACTTGCCTTCAATCCGATGGCTTGCAGACTCAAATCAGTGTGCATGTGCGTGAAATGCAGTCCGAGCTGTATTTCAAATCGGTCAGCAAGCGCAACTGAAAGCCTGGTGAATCAGGCACCCAACAATTGATGCGGGTTTTGTCCCTGCATTTTTCGTTTCAACAGTTCAATTAGCCGGGGTTCATCCAGCAAGGCCATGTGGCCAGTGCGGTCGATCACGTGGTTGGCTGCACCTTCCAAGTGGGCGTATCGATGATGCAATATCAAGGCATCGGGAATGGCAATCACACTGCTCATTTTTTGCCGGTGCGAGTCGTCTTCCACATTCAGTTGATTCAAAAAGTCACTGTTGGGCAGCATGTCTGCGGCACACTCGCCAACGCCAAGGTGGGCCATGCGCGTGCCATTGTTGGGCGAAGCCAGGGTGAACAGGTGTTGCACCTGTGAATGACTATGCCAGCGCTGGCTCATGGCTTTGCGCACGATCAACCCACCCATGGAATGTCCAACCAGGTAGGTGTTGGCACCTTCGCATTCAGGCTGGCCAAGCACCGTGTCCATGTAATGCCCGAAATCGTGCGCCATGTCGTGTACCGAGGCCAATAGATAGCGCGGTTGATACAGGGCCACGCGTACGCCGCTCCACAGCAGTTCTTCATACAGGGCGGCAAAACAACCGGGTTTTTCCATGTAGCCGGGCACCATGAACACAATGGGCAACTGGCGGTTGTGAAAGTTGGGGCTGAATTCAGGAACAAACTGCGCCACACGTTGGCGAAACAGAAAGCTTAAGCCAAACAGATAACCCTCGCGGGCTGCAAGTTTGGCCACTTCGGCCATGCCCAATTTTGGGTGACCATTGACAGGTGTTTGACTGGCCATTTTATTGTCCCTTTCAAAAACACTTTCAGGATTGCTGGCTCGTTTTGTTTAAATTACGCTTGTATGCGCATTGACTACAATTCAATTAACGGTCAAAAAAGTGTCCTGTTGAGTAAATAGAACACTACACAGGGTAAACACGGGGATTCAGTCGATGAAAAAAAGGCCAGCAATTGCTGGCCTTTCCAATTTGAACTGACGCCTGAACGCGTGCTACACCAAGGTGTCAGCCCAAATATTCTGGGCCCAGTTCCAGGCGTAAGTGCCTTCAAGTTCGTTGGGGGCTGCCGATACGCCGCCCGAGCCCTCAACGGTCAAGAAGGTTTTCTTCTCGGCGTTGAACACATGCACACTGGCCACGTGAATCACGTTGTTGGTGGTTACATAGCTGTAGCAGGTGTTGTTGGTCAATGGTGTGGCATTGGGTTCCCAGCCGCTAAGCTGCGCAACAATGGCTGCTGCCACCACTTTGGCCTGGCTGTTGGCCATGTGACCACTTTTTGGCATTTGCGGTGCACCTTGTACCGAGTCGCCAATCACGTGCACATTGGGTGCCACAGTGGACTCAAAGGTCATGTAGTTCACCTCGGCCCACCGATTGTTCAGGTTGGCAATGCCGGAATCGACTGCCAGTTTGCCGGCGCGCTGCTCCGGCAAAATATTCAGCACATCGCCCTTGATGGGCTCTTCAAATTCAAAGCGAACCGTTTTCGTGGCGCCGTCGACACCCGTTACTTTCATATTGGGGCGGTATTCCAGAATGCCTTTGTACTCGCTTTCCCAAACGCCTTTGAACAGCTTGCCTTTCGATGTTACGTCGGCATTGGCGTCCAGCAGCAGTACTTTTGATTTCGGTTTGTACTGCTTGAAGTAGTTGGCCACCATGCTGGCGCGCTCGTAGGGCCCGGGGGGGCAGCGGTAGGGGGCCAGTGGCACGTTCAAAATGTAGGTGCCGCCATTGGGCATGGCTTCCAGTTGCTTGCGCAAACCCACGGTTTCAGGGCCGGCTTTCCAGGCGTGAAAAATTTGCCCGTTGGCATTGGCTGCAACCAGGCCTTCGATTTTGTCCAGTTGCAAGTCAATGCCAGGTGACAGCACCAGTTTGTCGTAGGGCAGGGTTTTGCCGCTTTTCAATTTCACGGTGCGTTTTTCAACGTCAATGGCAGTCACGTAGTCTTTCACCATTTTCACGCCGTGGTTGCGGCTCAAGCCCGTGTAGGGTGTGCTGATTTCACTGATTTGGCGAATACCGCCCACCACCAGGTTGCTCATGGGGCAAGAAATAAATGTGGAATTGGGTTCAACCAAAGTGACATCAAGCTGGTTACCGGAAAGCATGCGCAGGTATTTGGCTGCCGTGGCGCCACCGTAACCGCCACCAATCACGACCACTTTGCCTTTGGCACTTTTTGCGGTTGCAGACAGGGGCATGCCGCCCAACAGGGCAGAGGCCAGCGCGCTGGTTTGTAAAAATTGTCGTCTTTGCATGGTGCGCTCCTTAGTCTTTTTTGCCGAGGTAGTTGGCGATGATGTCGATTTGCTCGTCGGTGTAGCCCTTGGCAAGTTGATGCATCACAGTGGCGGGGCGCTGCCCGGTTTTAAACCAGATCATGTTGGTTTTGATGTATTCCACACTCAGGTTGGCAAGCCCGGTGACTGCGCTGCCTTGCACACCCACGCCGTTGGTGCCGTGGCAATTCGCGCAGGTGGCAGCCAGGCTGGCCGCTTGCAGTTTCTTTTCGGGTGTCAGTTCATTGGCTAGGGCGCCAGTGCCCAGCAGCAGGCCGCTGCCAGCCAAGGCCATGCTCATCAGCAGGCGCGTGGCGTGTTGTTTCAAATCAGTCATTGCTGTCCCTCCAGTTCTTGTATGTATGAATGCTTGTCTCCAGCATTGTGAATCGAATATGAATCATCACGCATGCAGTGTCAATTAGCCGACACAATTCGAAATCCAATCTGATTCTAGCGTGGTAACAGGTACAGGCAAGCAGTTTTTTCTCATACGCATATAACAAGATCGAGGTTGGCGTGGCTCACTCCAAACATGCACTGCAAGCAGTACTCCTTTCCCTGTCCACACTGGTACTTGGCGCGTGTTTGTCGTCAGGCGGAGATGACCCCACAAGCACTTCGGGTGGCGGGTCGGCGGTCAATCCTGCCGAATCCAACGGCCGGGTGTTTTTGATCCAGCCCGGGCCCAATGCGACTGAGGAAATGGTCAAGGCCATGGTTCAACTCAAGCCCAAGGACATTTTGCGGTTTGATTGCGGTTTCTTCGATTTGAAAACGGGTATTCAGATTACGACCACTGAGGACGTGATTATTGAAGGCTGTGGCATGGATGAAACGTTCCTGTCCTTTCGGGACAGTACTTCGCAAGAGGGTTTTCTGGCCTCGAATGTGCGCGGTGTCACCATACGCAACCTGACCATTGGCGACTCACCCGGCGATGCCTTCAAAATGAAAGGCGTGAACCATGGCACCTTGAAAAAGGTGCGCGCCATTTGGAGTAGTGGCCGCAAGCTGCCCGAGGAGCGCCCAATTACTGCAGCCAATTTCCGCGATGAAATCAAGGTGGCCTGTACCGACCCCGCACGCCACAACCCGGCCAACCCCAATCCGCTGGAAACCGACAACACCTCGCCCGACTACACGGTGAGTACCGCTTCAGGGCGTTACGGCATTTACCCGGTTGAAAGCCGCAATATTCTGGTGGAAGAAACTGAAAGTATTGGTGCCTCGGATGCCGGTATTTATGTGGGCCAAACCAATATTGCAAAAATCCGCAAAAGCCGCGCGGCATTCAATGTGTTCGGCTTCGAGATTGAGAACGTTCAGGATGGGGAGTACTCAGAAAATCTGGCTGAATGTAACTCGGGTGGTTTTCTGGTTTACGACCTGGACAACCTGACCCAATATGGTTCGCGCTCGCGAGTGTTCAACAACATTTCCCGCAACAACAACACCTACAACTTTGCGGTACCCGGTTCAATCGTGGCCAACGTGCCGCGTGGTTCGGGCTTGATCACGCTGGCCTACGACAAAATCGATATTTACGACAACGTGTTCGAGAACAACGGCACTGCCGGCATTATTTTGACCAGTTACGATTTGCTGGGTGAAAACGGCGACCGCCGCATGGACGTGTATTCCGAAGCGGTGAATATTTTCGACAACACCTTCGTTAACAACGGCAATGATTTGCCCCAACCTGATTTTGCGACCATTTTGGCGACTCAGGGTGGGCAAGTAACCAGTGCCTTTCCCGCAGTGGTGGGTTTGAAAAACGCAGCCGGTGGCGGTGGTTATCGCGGAGCGCACATTGTTTGGGATGGGTATACCGACAACTTGAACAGCAGTTGTGAATTGCCCAAAGACCGCAATGGCAACCCCGTGGCGGTGGATGCCGATGGCAAGCCCATTCAGGGCAACCAAAACCCCAACCCAAGCTGCCGCTACAACAAATACAAATTCGAGTCCAATGGTCAGCGCAAGGTGCCAGCCTGGTGGTTCAGTTGTATCAATCCGAATAACAATTTCGGAACCGACAGCCTGGCGTTTGCCAATTTCCACGGCACCCGTGGTCTGGATGCGGTGATTAACTTGAACACCAATGACCCGGCCGCCAATTTGTCGCTGGATTATTTGACTGCGGTGGGCAGCGGTATCCCCTTGTTCCCCTCTGAATTTGACTTGAGCAAGCACGATTGTGTAGCGCGCTTCGGTTCGGACCTGCCACGCCTGCCCGATTTCGAGTTCGAGCCGTTTGAGCCCAGTGGCCAGTTTGCACCCGAGCCCACTGCGGAAGCTGTGAAAGCCTTGTGTGAAGTGCCCTTGAAGGCCGGGGTGGTCAATCAGCCTGCCGCTGTGGTGAACTGCCCGGACTTGGCTCAGTACAACCTGTTTGCGGATGATCAAAACCCGGCAAGCCGACCCAACGGGCAAGGCATGCCCTATGTGTTGAACAGCAAGTTATTCAGTGACTATTCGATCAAGCACAGGGTGATGTTTATTCCTGAAAGCAAGCAGGCGCGTTTCCTGGAAGATGAATCAAGCCGGGTCAATTCCACCATTGAGTTCCCGGTGGGTACCATTATCGCCAAAACATTCTCGTTTGTTGATCAACCTGCAGCGCGTGAAACACCTTATGAAACCCGCTTGTTGATCAAGCGCCAACGCACCGATGGTCAAAATTATTGGGAAGCGCTGGAGTACATTTGGCAAGACGCAGGCAATGGCAAACGCAAGGCCGTGCTGACCCAGTTTGGCGGCAGTGCAGCAGCGTCTTGGGATTACGTGGACGTGGATTCCGGCAAGCGTCAAACCGGAAGCACCAATGCCTACATGTTCCCCAATGCCAGCCAATGTGCAATTTGCCACAGCAACAACGATGTGGATCCTGGTTCGGCACCGATTGGTCCCAAGCCGCGCAATTTGAACCGGGCCTATGTGAATGAATCGCCCATGTTCACCGGGCAGGCACAGCACCCGGTCAACGGCAAAAACCAGTTGAAATTCATGTGCGAAACCGGTTTGATGAATGGCTGCCCGAGCAGCTTTAATCTGGATCAGCGCCAGGTGGCCACCAATGTGAACCACATTCCGAAGTTCAATAACCCGGGCGACTCGGGCATGGCTGCCAATTCAAAAGGCGATATCGAGGCCCGCGCACGCGCTTACCTGGAAGTCAATTGTGCCCATTGCCACAACGTGAATGGACAGGCCTCGAATACAGGTTTCTATGTGGACGTATTCCGGGCCGTGGACAGCACTTACGGCATTTGTAAAAAGCCAACTGCCAGTGGTTCAGAAGGGCGGGGTACGCGGACCTACGACATTCACCCTGCGGTGTCGGGCGATTCGATTGTGCCGTATCGCATGGGGCCGGAAGCCGTGGAACTGGCAGCGAAAATGCCGCCTTTGGCGCGCAGTGTTGTACACGCAGAGGGTGTGGCATTGATCAATCAGTGGATTGATCAGGTGATTGATTCAAGCTATGAAAATGCCGATGCCTGCCAAGATGGCAGCAATTCGGGCGGTGGATTGCCATTGATCGGAGGCCTTCCCCTGTTACCATAGCAGGCATGGAATTACTCAAAGATCCCACCACCTTGTTTTTGATCAAACTGGCCATCACCTTCGGGTTGATGGCCAGTGGGTTCTTCGTGAACAGGGCCTTGTCCTGGTCGCTTCGCAAACTTCATCCCTACCACCCTGAAAAGGCTCGCTCGCAACTGGTTTTTCTGAAAAACCTGGTGCGCATGTCAGTGTTTTTCCTGTTGATTTCGGTGTGGGCTTCGCAAATTACCGGCGCTTTTCTCAGTGTGGTGGCCATTGCGGGTGCCATGATCATCACCGGCAAGGAAGTGGTGTTGAGCCTGTTGGGTTATGTCAATATTTCGCTGTCCAAGCCCTTCCGGATTGGCGACTACATTGAAATTGGTACACAAAATGGCCGGGTGATCGATATTGATCTGCTCAGTACCAAGCTGTTTGAAATCGGCATGTCAGGCAAATACACCGGGCGGCGCCTGGCGGTGCCCAACGCCATGGTGTTGACGCAAACCATCAAACACATGTCCATGTTGGGCAAATTCAGCCTGTACACCATTGACATCATCTTGCCCTTCAAGGCCGACACCGTGAGGGCGGAAGAAGTGGCCTTGCAAGTGGCCAATGCGGTCTCGGCCAGTTGGCTTGAGGAGGCGGACCAGTATTTCGATCGCATCGAAGTGTCGGAGTTTGTGGATTTACCCGGCGCAAAGCCAGAGGTGTTCTGGCAGGCCTACAATGAGCTGGCGCATAAAATGATTGTTCGCCTGGCTTGCCCGCTGGAAAAGCGGGGCGATGCAGAACAGGCAATTTACAAAGGTTTCTGGCGAGAATTTGGACCGGTTTAACTGACTCTTACCCCAGGGAACCTCTTGGTACGGGTTGGTGTCTATCAAGCCATGCAAAAAACAACAAAGGGACATCAATGACACAGTTTGCGCATCAATCCTGGCTTAACAAGCTGATCCTGTTGACCTGCTCCGGTTTGTTTGGTGGCGCAGTGTTGGCAGCCGGCGGTCACAGCCACTCCCGCCACAACGATGCGGCCCATGTTCATGGAGTTGGCGAGCTTGAGGTGGTGCAAGATGGCAACGGCCTTTTCATCAGTTTGTACTCGCCTTTGGAAAACGTGCTTGGGTTTGAACGCAGTCCGAAAACCGACGCAGAAAAAGTCAAGGCACGCAGGGTGAAATCACTGTTGCAGGCCAATGGCATGTTTGCATTCTCGCCCGATGCGCAGTGCAAACGGACTTCTTACAAACTGTATTCCGAGGTGTTGAATCCGCACAGTCATGGTCCCAGTGATGATCATCAACACCATGAATCTGAAAGCGGGCATTCCGATTTTCGTGTTGCCTATGAGTTTGAATGTGCAGAGCCTGCAAAACTCAAGGTAATCGATGTGCGCGTGTTTCGCCAGTTTCCGGGTTTCGAGAAAATTGAAGTGCAGGCCTTGTTTCCAAAGGGCCAGGTTGGTGCAAGCCTTACGCCCAAACAGAGCACCTTGGTGGTTCAATGACCGCAGCAGTACTTCACTGCAACAACATTGCATTCAAATACGCCAGCAGCGGATTTGAGTTGAAAATCCCCGAGTTCTCGATGCAAGCCGGGGACACGGTATTTCTTGAAGGCGACAGCGGCAGCGGCAAAAGCACTTTGCTTAATTTGATGGCGGGTGTTTTGTTGCCACAAAGCGGCCATGTCAGTTTGATGGGGAAAAACCTGAGCGCTTTGTCGGCCAGCCAATGCGACGCACTTCGGGTCGATCACATTGGCTTTTTGTTTCAGCAATTCAATTTGCTCAGTTATTTAAGTGTGCTTGATAACGTGAACTTGCCCTGCAAGTTTTCAAAGCGCCGCAAACAAAACGCATTGAAGCATTCTGGTTCGGTGAATCAGGCCGCAAAGCAACTGTTGGGTGCTTTGGGTATGGACAAATTCCTGAATCAATCGGTGTCGACCTTGTCTGTTGGTCAGCAACAGCGCGTGGCCGCCGCCCGGGCTTTGATTGGTCAGCCCGATTTGATCATTGCTGACGAACCCACCTCTGCACTCGATGCGGGTCACCAAGCCCAGTTTGTTCAATTGTTGCTTGCACAGGCCGCTCAGCAAAACACGGCTGTGCTGCTGGTCAGCCATGACCCTGCCTTGGCACCACACTGTGACAGGCGACAGCGCATGGAGCAGTGGCAGGCATGATCCAAACCCTGTTTTTGTTGGCCAGTCGAAGTGCCTGGAGCCGCAAAGGCAGCCTGTTGCTGTTGTTGCTCAGTGTGATCACTTCCACATGCCTGTTGTTGGGCATTGATTTGGCGCGGCAAAGTGCCAAGGCCAGTTTTTCCAATGCAGTGGCGGGTACGGATTTAATTGTCGGTGCACAAACAAGCCCGGTTTCCCTGTTGCTCTACAGCGTTTTCCGAATTGGCCAGGCCACGCGCAATGTGCCCTATGCCGACTTTGAGAGGCTGGAACAAGACCCCCGCGTGAAGTCGGCCTTGCCCATTGCACTTGGCGATTCCTACCAAGGCTTTGCCGTGGTGGGTACCAAGGCAATTTATTTCGAGCAGTTTTTGTACGGGGCACGGCAAAACCTGCAATTTAAACATGGCCGCGCTTTCGAAGATTACAGTGTTGGCAAACCTGCAACCGTGTTGTTTGAAGCTGTGTTGGGCGCGGAAGTGGCCAAGCGCCTGAAGCACAAGGTGGGCGACAAAATCGCACTGAGCCATGGCATGCAAATTCAGCAGACCGAACCCAGCCATGCGGACAAACCTTTTGTTGTGGTGGGTGTTCTGGAGCCGACAGGAACCCCTGTTGACCAAAGCGTACACATTAGCCTTGCGGGCATGGAGGCCATTCATGTGGACTGGGCCGCCGGTGTGCCGGTGCCTGGTGCGGAAATTCCTGCTGAATATGTCACCAAGTTCAATTTACAGCCCAAGTCAGTGACTGCCGTGTTGCTGGGTTTGAACAACCGGGCCGGTGTTTTTCGCATGCAGCGTGAACTTGAAAACCGACCCAATGCAGCACTCAGTGCAATTTTGCCCGGTGTGGCTTTAAGCACTTTGTGGCAAACCGTGGGTGTGGTTGAGCGGGTGTTGTTGTTTGTGGCTGCGCTGGTGGCTGTGGTCAGTGCGCTGGGGTTGACCAGCGTCATGCTGGTTACGCTGGGGCAGCGCAGGCGAGAACTGGCGGTATTGCGTTCAACCGGCGCCGGGCCGCGCACCGTGTTTGGCTTGTTATTCCTTGAAAGCGCGCTGGTGATGTGGATCGGTGTTGCACTGGGTGTGATAGTGCTTGTGTTGGCCAGTGCTGCACTTGCGCCCTGGGTTCAGGCACAATTTGGTTTACAACTGGTGGGGCTGCGCGAACTTGGCGCGGGCTTGCTGGCGGTGGTCGCTTTTGCCGCATTTGGCAGCTTGCTGGGTCTGGTGCCCGCATTTCAGGCCTACCGAAACCAGTTGCAGGATGGTTTAAACCCCAAAACAAATTGATTCAACAGTGAAGTAACGTGCAGGTGTATTGTTCATGAAAATTGGCAAAGTAATCGTGATGGTTGTGGCCGTGGTGGTGCTTACTGTACTGGGCTATGGCCTTGCGGCCTGGTTTCTCGGCAAGCCTGCCCAAAACGCAGAAGGCGCGACCCAACTGGAACAAACACTGGCCCAACTTTCAAGCGAAACGGCAACTACCGATGGCGAGTATGCAGTAGGTGATCGCTTGGCTGGTCAGCCCGCCAAAAAAGCAACCGAGTTCGATCCTGCATTTCCAGAGTTGCAGTGGGACAACTTGATGCCTGCCGATTGGGACCCGATGGCTGCGTTTCGTGGCATGAATATCGCAGAACTGCAGGACAACGATCCGAAAGCCCAAGAGGCGTTGGAGAAAATGCGCAAAGCCTGGAACGATGCGCCTGTCAATATGTCTTACACGGGGAAAAAAGTACGCATTCCCGGATTTGCAATTCCAATTGAACAAAGCGAGAAGGGCGTGGATGAGCTGTTGTTGGTGCCGTATTTCGGGGCCTGTATTCACACACCGCCACCGCCCGCCAATCAAATCATTCATGTCAAACTCAGCGAACCCCAACCCGCCGTGGGCGCCATGCAGGCGTACTGGGTGTGGGGAGAACTCACTGCCAGCAAGTTCAGCAGTGAATTGGGCGACGCAGCCTATTTGCTGACCGCCACAGGCATACAGCCTTACGACGAGTGAGCTAGCGACTGAATTAGTAAAAACCCCTCTATTTTTATCGTTGACAGCAAGTCATCATGCCCATACCGTTACATCAAGCGATGTTACAGTCTATAAAAAAAACAAACGTTTGATTTCCACTGGAGGTAATGATTCATGGGCAATGTAAGCACTGGCACAGAATTAGCCAGCATGCATCATCTTGAGCTTGCATTTCTTGACGATGTTGCACCGAACTACCTCAACCTGGCCCGCCCGCCGCATGGCTTGAAGATTCGCCAATGGAAAAACCGCAGCGCGGTGCCCCTGATCAATAAATTGCATGCAGGCCTTTCAGGCTTGAAGCGCAATCAGGCCACTGTGCTTGACCACCAATTGGTGTGGCTTGAAGGTGGCAATCCCGAAGGCACGCCTGTGGTGCTGCTGCATGGTTTTGCATCCAACAAGGAAAACTGGTTGTCGCTGGTGCCTTTTTTGTTGAAGCAGCATCGTTTGTTTGTGCTGGATTTGCCCGGTTGGGGTGAAAGCCAGTTCAATGCCAATGTGCCTTATGGGCTGGATGACCAGGTGGCCCGTGTTGCAGCCTGGATTGAAAACCATGTGCCGGGCAAAGCCCATGTGGTGGGCAATTCCGTGGGTGGCTTGGTGTCGGCTTTGTTGGCCGGTCGGCATGGGCATTTGATACAAACACTGTGCCTGATGAACCCGGCTGGTGGAAAGGGCAGTGACCACACCCGTTTTGAAGCGGGTCTGAAAGAAGGCCGTAACCCAATGATCGTGGAAAGCCTTGCGGGCGCGCACACCCTGATGAGCCTGGCCGTACACAACCGTGCAATTGCTTTGGCACTTGCCCCGGTGATGGCGCAAGACCTGATCAGCCGCCGGCATGTCAATCGGCACCTGTTTCATCAAATGTTTGTCAATGCGCCCAATCCGAATGGTCCGGGCATGTCCGCCACACAGGCTCCAACCCTGATCATGTGGGGCAAAGAAGACCGACTGGTACATTACACCGGCGCTTACACCTATCAAGCCATCATTCCTCATGCGGATGTGTTACTTTTTGACGGCGTGGGCCACTTGCCCATGGTTGAAATTCCGATCCGCACGGCCAAGGCCCTGCAGGAGTTTTGGACGGCCTGATCTTGATAGGGGATTCGAAGCATGAATATTCGTAAAGCATGCATCATGCTGGGTTTGCTCGGTTTGTTGACAGCATGCGGTAACAAGCTGGATGGTGTTTACAAAGACGACCTGGGTTTGCAAAAGTATGAGTTTCAGGGTGATGGCACGGTGTATGTGTCAACCATGGGTGTAACCCGTGAAGCGGCCTATGTGGTGGAAGACAAAAAAGTGAAAATCACCAGCGATGGTGAAACCACCATTTATGACCTCAACGAGGACGGGACAATTAAAGGGCCTCTCGGCATGACTTTAAAGCCCGAAACAAGCAAATAAATTCGAGTCTGTACTACCCCGAAACCCGCTCCAGTAGTGGGTTTTTTTACATTTGTTCACACAGTTAACCTTCTCTTGCATTCCCCCAAACGCATTAACCCAATATTGGCCCCCTTTTCCATTTCTTTTCTCCCTATTGAGCACATGGGTATCAGCGCAAACTTGCATCAAGCGTGAAATATTCAAGTTCACTGCGTTTAACAAAGTGGACTATTGGAGGACTTGATGCGTAGCAACCCAATCGATTTCCTGCAACTTCTCCATCGTTGGGTGGCAACGGGCTACCTCACTGTTCATGGCGCTTTTTCCAATGGATGGTACGAGGCCTTTGAGCATGCCCCCGCTCCTCTTGAAACTGCAGTGTGCCCAGTCAAACAATTGATAGGAATATCGGTTCATGAAAAAACACAATAAAAATACACAACAAACCAGGAACTGGTTGCCGCTGGTCATGATCGCTGCGTCTGTGGGCATTCTGGTGTTTGTTGCTGTGGCACAGCGCAGCGTTTGGCCATTTGCCGCGGGCGCTGTTGCCGTGGTTTTGTGTGCCATTGCAATTTTTGAAATCGGCAAACAACGCCAACACACCTTGCAGGCAGAAATTGATTCCTTGCTGAGCACTGTGAATGACCTGAGTCAGTCCGACACGGAGAAAGTGGAGCTGGTTCAGTTGGCAGACCTGTGGGTGCCCACACTGAATAGCCAGTTGAGTACGGCCAACTCGCAAATGGAATTGGGAATCGTGAATTTGGCTGAAGCGTTTTCAGAAATTCACAGCAAATTGAACGACACAGTGAGTGCGGCCACTGGCGCAGCCCAAGTGCTGGGCAACACCTCTGGTGGCAGTAACGGATTGGCCGATCATGTTGCGCAAAGTCTCAACGGCATGTTGAGCAGCATTCGCAATTCCTTCGATGAAAAAGCCATGATCATGCAAGAGGTGAAGGGCTTTATCTCCTCGACAGAGGAGTTGGCCAAGATGGCCGTGTCGGTTGAAAATCTTGCTGCACGCACCAATTTGCTGGCACTGAATGCCGCCATTGAAGCCGCCCGCGCTGGCGAAGAAGGACGCGGTTTTTCGATTGTGGCCGATGAGGTGCGCAAGCTCTCGATGCTCTCTGCAGAAACCGGCGTCAAGATTCGCGAACGGGTTCAGTTGATTGCCGCAGCCGCCAAAAAGGCTGGTGACGGTGCCGCACGCATGGAGACCAGCGACGAGAAAGTATTGAGCCAGGCCAGTGAAACCTTAAGTGGTGTGGTCGATCAATTTGAGCAGGTTACCGGGCCACTTCACCAGGCCAGCGAGCAGATTATTGCCAACACCAATCAAGTGTCTTCCAGCTTGAACAATGCGGTAGTTCACTTTCAGTTTCAGGACCGGGTGTCGCAGATTCTTGGGCATGTACAAGACAGCCTGACCCAGATGAAAAGTCAATTGCACACAGGCCTTGAGGCCTTGGACGTGGCCACTTTGATGCACGAACTTGAACGCAAGTACACGATGGCTGAGGAGCGCGTAAACCACACCGGTAAAAGTGGTGGCAATGCTGTAGCCAAGCCCAGTGCAAGCAGCGATGAACTGACCTTTTTCTAAACACCAGGAACGAGAACCTGTATGAGCAAAACCGTATTGATCGTGGACGACTCCACCTCCTTGCGCCAAGTGGTGTCGATGACCCTGAAAAGCCAGGGCTTTGAAGTGGTGGAAGGTTGCGATGGCAAGGACGCGCTAACCAAACTGGATGGCCGAAAAATCAACCTGATCGTGAGTGACTTGAACATGCCGAACATGGACGGACTCACCTTTGTGCGTGAAGTCAAAAAAATGGCAGCGTACAAGTTTGTTCCCATCATCATGCTGACCACGGAATCGGACGACAAACTGAAAAGCGAAGGGCAGGCTGCGGGCCTGAAAGCGTGGATGGTCAAGCCATTCAAGCCTGAACAAATGATTGCAGCAGTGAACAAATTGGTGGCTTAACGCCACAGGGAGGATGCACATGCACAGCGAACTGATTATGCAAGAAGACCTTGAAAACGAAATGGAAAACAGTATTGCATCCACCAGGCACACCCAAGTGGCATTGGACACCCTGACGATTGCGGATTGCGCAGGGCTGGTTGAAGTGATTCGTCAGTCTTTGAGTCAGGGGATTTCAGTGGTGCTTGATTTGACTCACTGTCATGAAGTGGACACGGCGGGCATGCAACTGCTGGTGACCATTCAAAACGACCCTGCTGTGAACCTTCGCGTGCACTGGACCAAGCCCTCGGAAGTGGTGGCCATGAAAGCCGCACGCCTGGGTGTGCAGTCCTGGATCAACGCTGGTTTTCTGGAGAACTAAGGCATGGCCTTTGAACTGGATCTTGATGCTTCACGCGGCATATTTTTCACCGAGGCCAGGCAACTGCTGGCTGAAGTGGAAAGCTATGTGCTGCAGCTGGAGCAAAACCCCAACGACACCGAAGTACTGAATGCCGCTTTTCGCGCGGCGCACACCATCAAAGGCAGTGCAGGTGTTTTTGGTTTGCTGGTGATTACACACTTTGTGCACAACCTTGAAACTGTGCTGGATCGTGTGCGCAATTCTGAAATCGGCTTTGACGCGAATATGAGCACCTTGGTGCTTGAATGCCGTGACCACATTTCAGATTTGGTGGATTGCATTGAGGCTGGTGGCGATGCGGAAAGTGTTAGCCCCGAAATGGCAGGTGGGCAAGCTGGCCTGACTGCCCGGCTAAAAGCTTACTTGCTGCAGGAAGACCAACCTGCACCCAGCAGGCCAGGCAAGGGTGTTGAGGCCGATCAAGGGCAGCAAACCTGGCATGTGTCGGTGCGCTTGGGTCGCAGTACATTGTGCGATGGATTTGACCCGGCTCCCATTTTTTCGTACATGGAAAGTTTCGGCGAATTGCAGGCTGTGATGCCAGTGCTGGATGCACTGCCCAGTTTTGCAGACCTGGATTCCGAGACCTGTTACCTGGGGTTCGAGCTGCGTTTTGTCACTGACAAAGGCCAGGCCGGTATTGAGGATGCCTTTGAGTTTTTGACCGAGGAAAGCAAGGTTCGAATACTCGCCCACAACTGCACACCCGAGCAGTGGGACGACTTGGTCAATGCGCTGCCGGAAGGTGCTGTGCGCGCCACCGAGTTGTTGCACGAAGCGGGCTTTCGCAGACCAGTCGAGGAAGAATTGCCCGAGGAGCTTGAAGTTCAGGGCAGCGTTGTG
This sequence comes from Limnobacter sp. G6BE5S, assembly GCF_058448965.1. Classification (NCBI taxonomy): domain Bacteria; kingdom Pseudomonadati; phylum Pseudomonadota; class Betaproteobacteria; order Burkholderiales; family Burkholderiaceae; genus Limnobacter; species Limnobacter sp. G6BE5S. The sequence goes on along the minus strand of NZ_JBZFLM010000003.1, from coordinate 33,667 downwards.
AGTGCGGTACCGGGCAAAGTCAAAGCCGCAGGCAAAGCCACACCGACCAGTTCATTTATTCGCGTGCCTTCCGACAAACTCGATGCACTGATCAACCTGGTGGGCGAACTGGTCATTGCCAATGCAGGCACGGTGGAGCAGGCCAAACATTTGAACCACACCGCCATGCTGGAATCGACCAGCGCAGTGGCAGGTCTGATCGAGGAAATTCGAGACGGCGCACTGGGTTTGCGCATGGTGCAAATTGGCGAAACATTTCAACGCTTTCAGCGCGTGGTGCGCGACACCGCCATGGGCCTGGGCAAACAGATTCAGCTTGAAATTTCAGGCGAAGACACCGAGCTTGACAAGTCGGTGGTTGAAAAAATTGGTGATCCTTTGATGCACTTGGTGCGCAATGCCTTGGACCATGGTCTGGAAACTCCGGAAGAACGCGTGGCCGCCGGAAAGCCTGCTACGGGTCGCTTGCAATTGAATGCCTACCATGACAGCGGGCACATTGTGATTGAGGTCAATGACGATGGTCGTGGGCTGGCACGCGAAAAAATCCTGAAGAAAGCGATTGAGAAGGGCATCGTAACGCCCGACCAAATGCTGACCGACGCCGAAGTGAACATGCTGATTTTTGCGCCAGGTTTTTCTACGGCTGACAAGGTGACCGACATTTCCGGTCGCGGTGTGGGCATGGACGTGGTGAAGCGCAACATTGAAGCATTGCGTGGTTCTGTTCAGGTGCGTTCACGCCCGGGCAATGGTTGCACATTCGAGATTCGCCTGCCGCTGACCCTGGCCATCATCGATGGATTCATGATTGGTGTCGGTGGTTCGGTGTATGTGATCCCGCTTTCCTATGTGCGTGAGTGCCTTGAACTGCCTGTTGATGCTTTGGGCACCGACGATCGCATGGACATTCATTACGACCTGCGTGGCGAGTTTCTGCCGGCAGTGCGATTGCGCAAAGTGTTTCATCCCGATGCTAAGCGCCCCAAGCGCGAAAATATCATTGTGGTCAGCTTTGGTGGCATGAAGGCCGGCATTGTGGCCGATCAACTCCACGGCGAATCACAAACAGTGATTAAACCGCTGGGCAATCTGTTTGAGCAAAACCGGGCAATCAGCGGGGCCACCATTATGGGCAACGGTGATGTGGCCTTGATCATTGATGTACCGAAATTGATTACAGAAGTCAGCAGTATTTCAGCAAGCCTTGAGCAGGCCAACGCGTAATTTTACAAAGGAAAACGAACATGGGTGCATTTGATTTTTTGAAAAGCGGTCAGTTGGCAGCAGTGGCTGATAACCTTGAAGTGGAAATTTCCGGCTTGAAAACCAACCTGGAAAAGCCTTTGCAGGCATTGCCCACCAAAGACCTGAGCGGTGATGTTCTGTCCGTTGTGACCAAGATCAACGAGATGATTGCCAACGTGAATGAGCGTTCACGCAGAATTGAAGAAACTGCCGTGCGCAGCATTCACCAGTTGTGGAAAAAAGAAACATTGAAAGGCGCTGCCGATGAGTTGCCCGCGGTGATTCGCGACGCAATGAAAAAACTGGAAGCGGAAGCCATGTTTGCGCAACGCCAGGTACAAGCGCTGGAAAGCGTAGCCACCAACGTGATGATTGCCGATGCTGATTACAACATTGTGTACGTGAACAACTCACTGTCGAAAATGTTGGTGGAAGCGGAAACTGACATCAAGAAAGACCTGCCCCAATTTGATGCCCGCAAAATTCTGGGCGCGAACATTGACAGCTTTCACAAGGTGCCCAGCCACCAGCGTGGCATGTTGGCCCGCCTGCGCGATTCATACAGCACCAACCTGACCATTGGTGAGCGCCATTTCAACTTGTTGGTGACTCCCGTGTTTGATGCCTCGGGCACCCGCGTGGGTACTGTGGTGGAATGGAAAGACCGCACCGGCGAAGTGGCCATGGCCAAGCGCGAAGAAGAGCGTGCCGAGAAAGAGCGCAAAACTGCGCTGGAGAACCTGGCCATTCGCATTGCCTTGGACTCTGTGACCACCAACGTGATGATTGCTGACAACCAGAATCACATCACTTACTTGAATAACTCCTTGAACACCATGATGACGCGCAACGAGGACATGATTCGCAAGAGTCTGCCCAACTTCAACGTGCGCAAACTGATCGGTGCAAACATTGATGTGTTCCACAAAAATCCGGCACACCAGCGCGGCATGCTGTCTGCCCTGAATTCACCTTTGAAGACGGGAATTAAAGTGGGTGACCTCAGCTTCCGTTTGATCGCTTCACCAGTGATCAACGAGGCGGGTGAGCGTTTGGGTACGGTGGTGGAGTGGAGCGATCGCACTGGTGAAGTTGCAATTGAAAACGAGATTTCCGGCATTGTGGGCCGTGCCTCCGATGGTGATTTCAGCAGTCGCATTCGTGAAGATGACAAGGAAGGTTTCCTGAAAACATTGGCACAGAACGTGAACGGCTTGTTGACCACCACATCGGTGGGTCTGGAAGACGTGGGCCGTGTATTGAAACTACTGGCCAGCGGCAACATGACCCAGAAAATTACAGCCACCTACAACGGGCTGTTTGGTGAAGTGAAAGACGATGTGAACACCACCATTGACCGCCTGAGCGATGTGATTCGGGAAGTGCGTGGCAATGCAGATTCATTGACTAACGCGGCACGTGAAATTTCCAAAACATCACAAAGCCTGTCGCAGGGTGCAAGCAGCCAGGCCGCAGGTGTTGAAGAAGTGTCAGCCAGCATTGAAGAAATGGCGGGTTCGATCAAGCAGAACAGTGAGAACAGCCGCGTGACCGATCAGATCGCAACCAAAGCCGCTGAAGAAGCGAAAGAGGGTGGTCGCGCTGTGACTGAAACTGTGAACGCGATGAAGGCGATTGCCGACAAAATCGGCATTGTGGACGACATTGCTTATCAGACCAATTTGTTGGCCCTGAACGCTGCAATTGAAGCAGCCCGCGCCGGTGAACACGGCAAGGGTTTCGCTGTGGTGGCGGCAGAGGTACGCAAACTGGCCGAACGCAGCCAGGTGGCTGCTCAGGAAATTGGTGACCTGGCCAGCAGCAGCGTGAAGCAGGCCGAGCGTGCTGGTAGCTTGTTGCAAGAAATGGTGCCGGCGATTAACCGCACATCCGACCTGGTTCAGGAAATTACAGCTGCATCGAATGAGCAAACCAACGGCGTGGCGCAAATTAACCAGGCCATGATGAGCTTGAACCAGCAAACCCAGCAGAATGCCGCAGCTTCTGAAGAGTTGGCGGCAACTGCCGAAGAAATGAGTGGTCAGGCCAGCATGCTGAACACGGCCATGAGCTTCTTCGATACCGGCACTGGTCGCTCAAGCGCTCGGGCCTCAAGCCACGCTGAACGCAAGCCGACATCACCCAAAGCTGGCAGCCAAGGCAGTGCAGACAGTTTTGATAATTTTGACGACTTCTAACAGGGGCACTCACCATGAGCAATATCAATGAGCAATTGGCCAAGGCCATGGAGAGTGACAGCGCCAGCCACCAGTACCTGACGTTTCAGGTACATGGGCAAAAGCTGGCGGTGGAAATTCTCCGGATCAAAGAGATCATCGAGTTTGGGCGTATTACGGTGGTGCCAATGATGCAGCAATGTATTAGTGGTGTGATCAACCTGCGGGGCTCCGTGGTGCCGGTGGTGGATTTGAGTGCCAGGTTTGGACAGGGCAAAACTGAAATCAACCGACGCACCTGCATTGTGATTCTTGAATGTCAAATGGCCGAAGAAACACAGGTGGTTGGCTTCATGGTCGATGCGGTAAACGCCGTGGTCGACATTGGGGCCGAGTTTATTGCACCGCCTCCGCAGTTTGGCGCGGGTGTGCGAACAGACTTCCTGCGTGGTATCGGCAAAGTGGATGAAGAGTTTGTGTTGGTGTTGAACGTTGAGCGCCTGCTTGACTTCGACATTCCAACCAACCTTGAGGAAGTTGCTTCGGCCGCACTTGCTTAAAGCAATTACTTGGAACCGGCAGGCGGTAATGCGTCACTGAGATCATGAGCTGACACACCCACTGGGGGGATATTCTCCCGGTGGGGCACCATGAGATATCTCAACCGCATGTTAAAACTAAAATACGTTCTCGATATTTCAGACAGTGCCTCGCGCGCGCGGCAACGAATGGCCTTTGCCGGGCTTTCCTTTCTGATCGTTTTCTTTTTCGCGCCGGGAGGCGCGATCACTGGTAACAGCGCCCGCATGGCCTTCATGGTTGTGGTGGGGCTTTATTTTCTCTTTGCCTTGGTGCAGGCCTGGCTCATCTCCAATCGCGAACGCCATTGGGAAAAAATCGAACTACCCAGTTATTGTATTGATCTGCCATTGATTGGTTGGGGCTTGGTGGTTTCTGCAGACTACCTGGCACCCCTGTCGCCCTTGATCGCTGTGGTCGCGCTGATTCGGGGTATTCGTTATGGCCCCTGCATGCTTGCGTGTCACATTGGCTTGGGTATCCTGATCGTATTGGGTTTGGGCGCGTTTGTACCTTATTGGCAGGCGAACACCGAACTGGTGTATGCCAATCTGTTTTTGTTGTTGGTGTTGCCCATTCAGTTTTATGGGGTCAGTGTAAAAATTCAGGCCAGTTCAAAATCCTTGCGTCAGGAAAACCTGACCGACCCCCTGACCCGCAGCTTGAATCGCAAGGCACTTGAGGCCGCAGTGTGGCGGACCCTGAATGCCAAAGAACCTTTCGTTTTGTCCTTTCTCGATCTGGACAATTTCAAGATGGTCAACGACAGCCTGGGCCACGCCATGGGCGATAAGTTGCTCAAGCGTATCAGCAGCAAGTTGTCTGTTCGCCTGCGATCCGAAGACAAGGTGTACCGTTTGGCGGGCGATGAGTTTGTGGTGTTGAGTTTGGGAACCATTCGGCCAGACATGGCAGAAAATTTGGGGCAACGCATTAAGGCGGCCATTGCCGAGGCCATTGACTACACCTGCCCGAATCTGCCGGTTTCCGCCAGTGTTGGGGTGTTGCAGGTTACAACGTTTGAAGAGACAAGCCTTGAGAAGCTGTTGGCCCGGGCGGACGAGCTCATGTACGAAGCCAAAAAAACCGGAAAGGACCAGGTTCTGGTTGCGACACTTTAAGCGCTTGGGTTCAACCCTTTTTGGCGCAGTACTTGCTTATCGGTTCTTGCTGGTTAAGTGGGGTTTGCAGTTCGGGGGCTTGGTGCACATAAGTGCATTCTGCAATTTCACCGTAGTTGGAATCGCGAGTGGCCAAGGCTTTGCTGACCTGTATTGATACGAAGGTCACCATGAATGCTGCAATTGCGAACCACAGAACTTTTCTGTTGCGTCTAAAAAATGCGCCTAAATCAAGCATGGAGACCAGTCAAACCCCGAAAGTGTGAATTGTTGTAAATTCGTGACAATTATTAAAAATTATAAACAATAAGTCAATTCTTATTTGACAGCCTTGTTCAGCTTATTTCGTTGGTTTGTCGATCTCGCCCACATCAAGAATTGGCGAAGCGTCAATGGTCTCTGCGCCCAGCAGTGTGGTAACACGGCCCAGTACCGACGCAATCAAATGCTGTTCCCAGCTTTGCAGTTGACCGAAGCGCTCGGCAAAGCGGGTTTGAAGGCTGGACGGGGCGTCATTGACCTCGTGTTTGCCCTTCTCGGTCAGCACCACTTCAAGCCTGCGCTTGTCCACCTTGCTTCGAATTTTTTCGATCAAACCCCGGCTTTCCAGTTTTTGAAGAATGACCGTGGAAGTGACTGGAGAAAGGCTCAGCGATCTGGCCAGTTCGCCTGGGGAAATGCCTGGGTTGTCTGCCACGGATTGCAAAGTCAGTAGTTCAGAGGTTGCCATGTCGGCTTTTTTGGCCAATTCGCGGGCGCCCGATTCGGTGGCACGAATGATTCGGCGGAGCGAAATGAGTGAATTTTGTAAGGTGCTGTCCATGTGCGCTAACCCGGTGATTTAATTCAGTTTGATGAATTGTAGTGATTAACAGGCGCTGTGAGTTGAAAATTCCAGCGCTTAGAGCGATCCCACCAAATTTAACAATCCGGGGTTTGTTCGGGGTTTGTACAAGACGATTTGCAATCGTTCATAAAATAAACTATTATGGATTTGTTCTTTCATAAAAACTCTTTAAATTGTTGATTTGATTTAAGGAGCTTTTACGAAAGGATGAGAAGTAGTTAATTTGTTAATAACAAATGGGTCTGCCAATAACAGAGCCATCTCATCCAAATGTCAAACACTGATGTCGTCTTGCGACATCCCGTGCTCGAAGACGGTACTGCCGTTTTTGATCTTGTGGACGCTTGCAAACCCCTCGACCTGAATTCCCATTATTTGTACCTGTTGCAGTGCAGTCATTTTGCGCCCACCTGCGTAGTGGCCGCCTTGCATGGCGAGGTGGTTGCCTGGGTATCGGGCTACATTCCACCCAAGCAAACCGACACATTTTTTGTTTGGCAGGTGGCAGTGGGCGAAAAAGCCCGCGGTCTTGGTTTGGGCAAGCACTTGATCAACTGGGTGCTTGCACAGCAAAACGGCATCAACAAAATTCACACATCCATTACGCCTGACAACGCGGCGTCTTGGGGGCTTTTCAAATCACTGGCTCGCGACTGGGGCAGCGATTTGTCTTCACAAGACTGGTTCGAAGAACAGTCTCATTTTGGCGGGCGGCACAACACCGAAGTATTGGTGGAAATCGCTTTGCCAACTACGCCACTGGCGACATTCCTACAAACTCAAGGAGTACAACAATGAGTGACTCAAGCAAGTCAATCGACTTTCAAACCCTGAGCAAAATTCGCACATTCCAGAAAAACGAGTCGGAAGCACGCAGCTACTGCCGCAGCTTTCCAACCCTGTTTGTTCGCGCCAAGGGCAGCTACATGACCGACATGAATGGTCAGGATTATCTCGATTTCCTGTCTGGGGCAGGCTCGTTGAACTACGGGCACAACGATCCAGAGATGAAATCGGCATTGCTTGACTACATTACGGATGACGGCATTGGCCACAGCCTGGACATGCACAGCGCTGCAAAAGCCAAGTTCATTGATGCGTTCAATCGTCATATCTTGAAGCCGCGCGGCATGCAGTACCGCATCCAGTTCACTGGCCCAACCGGTACGAACTCGGTGGAAGCGGCCATCAAGCTGGCGCGCAAAATTACCGGGCGCAAGCAGATTATTGCCTTCACCAATGGTTTTCACGGTGTTACCCAGGGTGCACTGGCGTGTACAGCCAATACCCACCACCGCAGCCCCTCGGCATCGACTTTGTGCGGCGTGGACCGTTACCCCTACGACGGTTACATGGGCGAGGGCGTGGACACCACCGAGTACCTTGAAAAAATGCTGACCGACAAATCAAGCGGTCAAGACGCACCCGCCGCTGTAATTGTGGAAGGCGTGCAAGGCGAGGGTGGTTTGAACCCTGCGTCGATGAAGTGGTTGAAAAATTTGGCCAAGATCACCCGCAAAGCCGGTGCCATGCTGATTCTTGATGAAATTCAGGCCGGTGTAGGCCGTGCAGGTTCTTTCTTCAGTTTTGAAGAAGCGGGCATTGAGCCCGACCTGATCTGCCTGTCCAAGTCGCTTTCAGGCATGGGCTTGCCCATGGCCGTTACGCTGATTCGCCCAGACCTTGATTTCTGGAAGCCGGGCGAGCACAACGGCACCTTCCGAGGCAATAACCATGCGTTCATTACCGCGGCAGCTTCGCTGGAAAAGTATTGGGCCAACCCTGCATTTGAGCGCGGCATTGCGCAGCGTGCAGACGTGGTGAACCAAAGCTTGAACCGTATTTTGAAGGCCAATGACAACATCACGGTGCAGGTGAAAGGCCGCGGCATGATGCAGGGCATTGAAATGCAAAACGGTGCGCTGGCCGATGAAGTGGTGGCCGAATGTTTCAAGCATCACATGATTATCGAGACCTGTGGAAATGAAGGCCAGGTGGTGAAGGTGTTCGCTGCCCTGAACATCGAAATGGAAGACTTGAAGAAAGGTTTGACCCTTCTGGAAAAAGCGGTGGCCGTAGTAAGCGCCAAGGCTGAGAAGGAAGCCAACAGCAAAAAGGTGAAAGCATGATTGTCCGAAAACTCAGCGAAGTACAAGGCACGGAAAAGCACATTCATTCAAAAGGTTGGGACAGTGTTCGCATGCTGCTGCGCGACGACGACATGGGCTTTTCCTTTCACATCACGACCATTCATGCCAAGGCTGAATTGCACATGCACTACAAGAACCACCTGGAGAGCGTGTATTGCGTCAGTGGCAAGGGCGAAATTGAAAGCAAGATCGATGGCAAGGTGTATCCAATTGAGGCGGGCACCATGTACGCCTTGAACTTGCACGATCCGCATATTTTGCGTGCCTTTGACGAGCCCATGATCATGGCTTGCGTGTTTAATCCGCCCGTAACCGGTGCGGAAGTGCACGACGAAACCGGCGCGTATCCCGCGTTGGCCGAATAAATAAAACAGGAGGCAAAACACAATGATTGTTTCAGCCGTAAGAGACCCATACCCCACACGTGACAAATCTGAAGGCGCTTTGATTCGACGCGCCGAACCTGTGGTGCACGGTGAGTGGACCGAAGATTCGCCGTTGACCCAGGCGCAAGTAGAACAGTTCGAACGCGACGGTTACCTGGTATTGACCGATGTATTTTCAGCGCATGAGCTGGACGAGTTGCGTGCTGCCGCCGAGCGTGTGAGCAAGAATTGCGCACAAACCCATGCAGGGCAGCTGATCAAGGAAGCCGATGGCGATCAGCTCCGTACCCTGTTTGGTGTGCATGGCATGGAAGGTTTGTTGAAAGAGACTGCCAGCAACCCACGCATGCTTGAAGTGGTGCAATTTCTGCTCAACGACGCGGTGTATATCCACCAGTCACGCCTGAATTTTAAAAGCCCGCAGTATGGCAGCGGGTTCGAGTGGCACAGCGACTTTGAAACCTGGCACGCCGAGGACGGCATGCCCGGCATGCGTGCGATTAGCGCCACGGTGCTGCTGACCGATGAAATTTCAGCCGATGGTTCCTTGAAGTTCATGCCACGCAGCCACAAAACATTCGTGGCCTGTCCTGGCGAAACACCAGACACCGATGGCTATCGTGAAGCATTCAAAAAGCAGGCCGTGGGCAAACCGCCTGCACTGTTTCTCGATTTGCTGGAGGAAAACGGGGGAGTTCAGGAAGTGGTGGCGCCGGCCGGTTCAGTGTTGCTGTTTGATTGCAACGTGATGCACGGCGCAGGCAAAAACACCAGTGACCACCTGCGTGCCAACCTGTTTTATGTGTACAACGCAATCAGCAACGCCCTGCATTCGCCTTACGCTGCGGATGCGCCAAGGCCTGAGTTTCTTGCCGCACGCACTGTTGAGGCCTTGACCCTGCAGGTGCCTGCTTAATTTGGGCGCAAGTTTTTTCATTTGCTTGGGCCTGGTGCTGCTGGTTGGCTTAAGTTCAGCCAGGCAGGCCAAGGCCAGTGCGGCTGATTACTTCGTAGCCAGCCGCAGCGTGCCTCCGTGGCTGGTGGGCTTGTCGGCAGTGGCCACCAACAATTCAGGTTACATGTTCATCGGCCTGATCGGCTACACCTATGCCGTGGGCATTCAATCGGTTTGGCTCATGGTCGGCTGGATTGCGGGCGACCTGATGGCCTCAAAAATTGCGCATGAACGCATGCGCGACGAGGCCGAGCGTGTGCATGCCAACGGCATCATCAGTTTGTTGGCGCGCTGGGGCGGCACCCGAAACAGATCATGGCAAATATTGGCTGCGCTGGTCAGTGTGGCTTTTTTGAGCACCTATGCCGCCGCGCAAATTTCGGCTGGCGGCAAGGCACTGGAAGGCATGCTGGATATCCCCATGGCCATTGGCATGGGCATGGTGGCGGTGGTGGTGATTGCCTACAGCATTGCAGGCGGCATGCGCGCATCCATCTGGACCGATGCCATGCAATCGCTGCTCATGGTTGTTTCCATGGTGGTGCTGTTGTTCGCTGCAGTGACTCACCTGGGTGGTTTGCAGGCTGTATTTCAGCAAGCCGGTACCATTGAAGGTTTTCTGGATCCAAGCCCCACCGATCTGGACATTCCCGGTTTTGTTGGCCCAATTGCGTTTGTGGTGGGCTGGATGTTTGCCGGCGCGGCAGCGCTGGGGCAACCACACATTGTCAGCCGTTTTCTGGCTTTGCAAAATACCCGCCAAATGAACCAGGTACGCTGGTGGTATTACAGCTACTACCTGCTGTTCTATTGTTTTGCCACGGCGGTGGGTTTGCTGAGTCGCTTGTACTTTGGCGAAAGTGCTGGTTTCGATCCAGAAATGGCTTTGCCCACTATGGCACGTGACCTGCTGCCGCCCTGGTTGGCCGGGCTCATGCTGGCGGGTATTTTTGCCGCGACCATGTCCACAGCCGATTCGCTGGTGCTGTCGTGCTCGTCAGCCCTGACCCAGGATTTACCGTCCCGACCTTCTGAAAACAGGTGGGTTCTGAAAGCCGCCACGGGCTTGACCACCTTGTTCGCCTTGGGCATTGGCCTGTGGAGTGAGCAAAGCGTGTTCTCGCTGGTGGTGTGGGCGTGGGGTACCCTGGGCGCCGCGTTTGTACCTATCCTGATTTGGCAGGTCATGGGGGCCCAATTAAACTCGCTGGCCATGCTTTGCATGTCGAGTACGGGTGTGTTGATTACTGTGGTCTGGAAGTTTTATGGTTTTCCCAATACCGTGTATGAAGGTGCTGTGGGCATGTTCAGTGCTTTTGTTTTGGGCGCCTTTTTCGCAATAAGTACTATCCGCAGCCGGTTTCACCCCTAGCTACCCCGATTGGGGGGATAGGTGTATCACCCCAAGTTGTTAAATTGTGTAAACGACCTGCAAGTTCTTGTCAGGTATCAATACTCAATAATTAAATCAGCATCAAGCTGGATAAATCGAATCAGGGGCGGTGCAATTCATGAATTGGCTAGTGGAGGATTTTGCATTCGCAGCAGCTGCAATTTCAGAGGCCAACCTTTCCGGCTTGGCATTTGGTTTTTTCGCCTCTCTTTTGGCCATGACAGTGGGCGTCGAAGTCCGAATCAAAAACCCCCCCTTGATTGCCAACAGTCACTACCTGATTCGTCGGGGGGTGCTCATTACCCTCTACGTCATTTCCATGTTTTTTGCCTCGGCCTTTGTGGGGCTAACCTTGCCCTCAGCCAAAGGGGCATTGTTCAGTATTTCAGGCACGGTGCTCACGTTTTTCGTGTGCATTGCAGTGTTTATTTATGTGGATTATCTGGTTCAGTCGGCCAAAGCGGCTGCCAAGCTGTTCATGTTGTTGTTCACTTCCTTGGGTATTCTGATTCAATACCTGATTCACATGGCTTTTATTTTCATACCCAACAATCACCAGGTTGTGCAGGTGCGTTGGCCCGGCCTGATCGCCATGTATGTGTTTCTGTTTGTGTGCATGGGTTTGCTGAGCCGCTTTGCGCATGAAACCTCGGTGGGTAAATCAAAGCCATTGCAAAGCCGGATGATCTACATATTCGGCATTGTGGGTTTGAACCAAATGATCGCGCTGAGCCTGATTGGTTTTGTGCATGTGACCGATGGCCCCGAACACACCACCTGGTATGGACTGTGGACCGGCTGGGCAGGGTTCGAGATATTCGTCAGCTTTTTTGCCTTGCTGATGATTTCTGTGCTGATGTGTTACGTCTATGTTCTGCTCGACAAGTCTGTTCAAATCTTGCGCGCAGACAATCAGAAACTTCAGGTGATGAAGCAAGATGCCTTGGCGCAAGTGGCCAATGCATCAGAAAAACTTGAACTGGAACGAACCCGCATTGAGCAATTGGAGCGTTCCATTGAACTGGTGCAGCACGACCATGAAATGTCGGTCGATAGTTTGGTGGCCGCTGTAGCAACACTCGAAGACGGTGTTTTTGAATGGGATATTGAGCAAGAAACAGTCGCCTTCAGTTCAACCTGGCGTCGATTGTTTGGCTTTGATGAGCAGGCACAATCCACCATATCAGCCAATGCATGGCGTGCCGGTATTTTGAGTGAAGACATCAAGGGGCTTGATGCAGCCCTGCAATCCTGCCTGACAGCCATCTTGCCCAGCACTGCTGTGCAGGTGCGTTATGCAACAGCCTATGGCTCGTTGTTGAAGCTTGAAATTCACTTGGTCGCGGTTAAAAATGCCTATGGCTTGCCCAGCAAGGCGGTGGGAATTATTCATGACCGAACCGAGGAAATGGACCTTGAGCTTTCCATTCGGGAGGAATTGAATGAAGAGTCGCTGTTGTCTTCCAGAAAGTCCCAGTTTGTGTCGTACCTGTCGCATGAAATCCGAACACCGATGACAGTGATAGGTTCAGCCAAAGCGTTGCTGGAAAGTTCGCTGCAAAAGGAGCCGGTGAACATGGAGTCGGCCTTGCATTACATCGATCAAATTGGCGGTGCCTTGCGTTCATTGCGGGCACTGGTCGATGAAACATTGATGTTTATGGGGGCAAGTTTCACGCGGAATCATTTGAACATTGCACAGCTGGATATCCGGAAAGTGTTTTGCCAGTTTTCCTCGTTTGAGCAAAGGCGCAGGCATGGTCAACACTGGCTGGAATATGAGTTGCACCCCAGTGTTGATCAATTCTGTTTTTATTCGGATGAGTACGTGTTCACCCAGGCGATGAGGCAGATGTTGTCGTTTGCTGAGGGCAAAGACTCACATGCTGGCAAATTGATCATCACAATGCCCAATGAGAATACCCTGAACCTGTGCATAGAATTGCTGGAGTGGCCTGTCTGGATGGTCAAGGCTGGACAGCTTGAACCCATGCACGATGAAGAAACTGTGGTGCCTTTCAAAGGTGAGCATTTGCCATTCACCTTGTTGCTCACCAAGCGGGTGATACGGTTAATCAATGGCCGCATTATGATCAAAAACCGGCGTAATCGTCATTACTTGTGTGTCGATTTGCCGTCTCTGAAGGAGGAAGCATGCCGCGTGTCATGATCGTAGAGGATGATTTGACCATTCTCAGTAATCTCTCTCAGTTGCTGCAACTCAGCGGGCTCGATGTCATGGAAGCACACGATGGGCAAGAGGCACTTCGCTTGCTGCTGGAATGCCGTGTGCACGATACCGCTTTGCCCAGAATGATTGTCAGTGACTTGATGATGCCCAATATGGACGGCTTTGATTTGCTGCGGGCCGTGCGAGGCGATTCGCATTTCAAGAAGCTTCCCTTTGTGTTGTTGAGTGCCCGAAGTGATGCGAGCGATCTGCAGCAGGCGTTTGCTTTGGGGGCCAACGATTACTTGATCAAACCCTTTGAGGTGGATCAGTTGATGGAGGTGATTCGGTATCACCTGTCGAACGCTGTGGATCGCAAGAAAGGAACTTTGGCAGGAAAAGACTGCACGGTAGACAGCGACTTTTTTCTGGAATAATCAGCCCGTTTTGAGTACAGAAATACTCAACAGGCGACCAATGGCGCTGTCGATTCCGGCAATGAAATAGGGCAGGCTGACCCACAGTATCCAAAGGCCGACACCAATCGTGATTGAGAAACCGATCGACATCACGTTCAACTGAGGCGCAGCACGCGCCAAAATGCCCATGACAATGTTGCTGATCAACACCGCCGCCAACACAGGCAGGGCAATTTGCAGCGCGAGCATGAACATGATGCTGCCCGCCATGGCAATGTTCTGGGTGTTGACCACCGAAAGGTTTGCACTGATCGGGATCAACTCGAAGCTTTGAACCACCGCTGCGATCACCAACAGGTGACCATCAATGACCAGAAATACAAGACTGGCCAGCACGCCCAGAAAACTGCCGATCAGTGGCGTTTGTGTGCCGCGGGCAGGGTCAATGAATTGGGCAAAGGCCAAACCCATTTGCAGGCCCAGCAAATCGCCTGCCATTTCGAACGCTGCAAACACCAGGCGCATGGAAAAGCCCATGGCCACACCGATCAGTATTTGTTGTATCAAAACGGGAATGGCCTGCGTCGAACTCAACACCGGTGGTGCGGGCAACAGGGGCATCATCACAATGGCAATCAGTGCGGCCAGCCCCACGCGAGTGCGGCGCTGTACAGTGCGGTTGTCGAACACGGGGGCTGTGGCCAGCATGGCCAGAATGCGAATAAATGGCCACAAAAAACTGGCGATCCAGATTTCAAGTTGTTCGCCGTTGATGGGGACCATGTTTAGCCGATCACGGTGGGTATGCTCATGATCAAACGCTGTGTGTAGTCCACCAGGGTGGCCAGCATCCAGGGGCCGAGCAGCAACAGCGTGGCAAAAATACCCAGAATTTTCGGAATGAATGACAGGGTCATTTCATTGATTTGTGTGGCAGCCTGCAAAATACTGACCAGCAAACCCACCACCAGGGCCACGAGCAACAAGGGGCCCGACACCATCAGCATGGTTTCCAGTGCGGCCTGTCCCAAATTCAATACGGTTTGACTGTTCATGTGCGTGCACTCAATTCAGTTCAGGTTTCAAAGCTGGCCACCAGTGAGCCAACCAGCAGGGTCCATCCATCGACCAGCACAAACAGCATGATTTTGAAAGGCAGTGAAATCAACATGGGCGACAGCATCATCATACCCATGGACATCAGCACACTGGCGACAATCAGGTCGATGACCAGAAAGGGCAGAAAGATCATGAAGCCGATTTGGAAGGCTGTTTTCAATTCGCTGGTGACAAAGGCGGGGATCAATACGCGCAAGGGCACGTCTTGGGGATTCTCTACATTTTCCACTTTGCCCAGGCGCATGAAAAGCGCCAGGTCGGGTTCGCGGGTTTGTTTGAGCATGAAGTCTTTCATGGGCACGCTGGCCCGCTCGGTCATTTCCTGAAACTCGATTTCATTGTTGGAAAACGGCAGGTAGGCGTTTTCATACACGCGGTCAAACACCGGGGCCATGATGAAAAAGGTCAGGAACATGCTCAAGCCGATGATGACTTGGTTGGGTGGCGAGTTTTGTGTGCCCAAAGCCATGCGCAACAGCGACATGACGATCACAATGCGGGTGAAGCCCGTCATCATCAATAGCAATGCGGGCAGAAAGCTGAGGAAGGTGAAGAACAGCAGCGTTTGAATGGGCACACTGTAATTGGTGGTGCCGTTGGCACCTGGGCTTGCGGTAACGCCGGGCAGTACCTGTTGGGCTTGTGCCGCCTCGGGCATTGCCATGACTAGCAGCAATAGCAGCAGACCGAGGACCGTGAATTTACCTGCGAAGGTGTTCATTGTGATTTCACCTTGCCTGATTTCACACGTTCGAGCATTTTTGCAAAGTTGGCTGCAGGGTTCTGGATTTCATCCAGTTCAATGCTGCCCGCAGGCATGCTGTGCAAGGTGTTGATGCTGCTGCTGGTCATGCCCAGTACCAGCCAGGTGTCGCCGATTTCGACCAGTACAATTTTTTCGCGTGGCCCCAAGGCTGAGCTGGCCAGTACCTTGTAAAAGCCCCCTCGACGTTGCTGGTTGCCAATGCCCATGCGTTTCAACAACCAAACCAGCGCAAGCAGCAAGACCACCACAAACAGCAAGCCCAGTGTGGTTTGCAGCAGGTGGCCTGTCATTGGGTTGTCGGCTGCGCTTGTTACTGCGGGAGGAGCTGCTTCTTGTGCGCGAACTGCGCCATGAACCAGCCATGCCCCTGACAAGAACAAAAGGCGCATGCCTTTTGAAAAAGGGTTGCGCCTTGTGATCAATGTTCCCACCGTATTTGTATTTTTTTGTTGTAGTTGCATGCCTTTGTACTGCAAAGGGATATCAACGGTTGAGCTTTCTCAGACGCTCAGATGGCGTAATGATGTCGGTCAATCGGATACCAAATTTGTCATTCACGACGACCACTTCGCCCTGTGCGATCAGGTAGCCGTTCACCAGCACATCCATGGGTTCGCCAGCCAGGCCGTCCAGTTCAATCACGGAGCCCTGAGCCAGTTGCAGAATGTGCTTAATCGGTATCTTCGTCCGACCCAGCTCAACAGTCAACTGAACCGGGATGTCGAGAATCATGTCAATGTCGTTCTGCGTGCCTGAAGCCACACTTCCGGCAAATGGCTGGAACAGGCCAGAGGCAGGCTTTGCGTCGCTGGCCTGCGCAAACAGGTTGTCAGTGTCGCTGGTGCTGGTGGCGGTGGTACTGGCTTGTTCAGCCAGTGCTGCGGCCCAGTCGTCGGCTGCGTCGGTGGAGTCGGTCATGGTATCTACTTGCTGTTCAGACATGGTGTATTCCTTATCTTGATCGCTATTCGTGTGTTTTTTCAGGCTGCTTGGCTTCCTTGCTCAGCAAGGCCTCCAGGTTCAGCGCGTCGGCATGGGATTCATTACTGACCGCCAATACTTCTTCAACTTTAAGTGCGTACTGGCCACCACTGGTGCCGTAGCTGCAATTGAACACGGGCACATTGTCCACACGTGCTTCAATGACTTTGTCAATTTCGATCGGAATCACATCGCCAATGCGCAGTTCCATGATGTCAGCCACAGTCAGCTGTGTGCTGGCCAGACCTGCGACCAAATCCACTTCAGCCATTTGTACCTGCTTTTTCAGCATGGTGACCCAACGTTTGTCGGGCTCAGCCTGATCGCCTTGCATGCTGGAATACAGCAGATCGCGAATCGGCTCCATGGTGGAGTAGGGAATACAAATGTGAAGCGAGCCGCCGCCGGCACCCAGTTCAATTGAAAACGAGGTGGTCACCACAATTTCAGATGGCGTTGCAATATTGGCGAACTGCGTGTGCATTTCCGAGCGCAGGTATTCAGGCTTTAACGGAAAAACCGGTGCCCATGCTTTGACAAATTCTTCCCGAATGACCTCGAGCATGCGGGCAATGATCCGCTGTTCGGTTTGAGTGAAATCGCGACCTTCCACACGGGTGTGGAAACGGCCGTCGCCACCAAACAGGTTGTCGATCACCGCAAACACCAGGCTGGGGTCAAAAATGAACAAGGCATTGCCGCGCAAAGGCTTCATGGCCATGATGTTCAGGTTGGTGGGTACCACCAGGTTGCGAATGAATTCGTTGTACTTCAATACTTTCACGGGGCCGACAGAAATTTCCGGGCTGCGACGCATGAAGTTGAACAAGCCGATTCGAATTAAACGCGCAAAACGCTCGTTGATAATTTCAAGCGTGGGCATGCGGCCGCGAACGATCCGTTCTTGCGTGGCCAGGTTGTAAGGGCGAACGCCTTCTGCGGTCTCAGATGCGTCTTTCGTTTCTTCTTCGCCGTTGACACCTCTGAGCAGGGCATCGACTTCGTCTTGTGAAAGAAATTCTCCGGGCATGGCGCAAGGCTTCCTGTTACTGAATCACAAAGCTGGAAAAATGCACGTCGCGAATGCCGCGGGTGGGGTCTTGTGGATCGCCTTTGATCGTGACACGGGCCAGATCCACCAACTCATCCATCAACCGTTGTTTGCCCTCGATCGAGGTCAGGTTGCCAACATTCTTGCCAGACAAGACCAACAGGATACGGCTACGGATAACCGGGGTGTAGTTCTTGATTTCCTCGGCTTGCGCCGGGCCGTTCACTTCGTAAGTGATGCCAATTTGAAGATAGCGTGTGGTGTCTGGTTCGGCCAGGTTGACGACAAACTGATCCATTACGACAAAAGTGGGCGGGCCAAGGGGTTCTTGTACTTTTTCTTCAGCGGCACCGTCAGCACTTTTGCCACTTAGCAGAAAGAATGCTGCTGCACCGCCTGCGGCCAGCAGGGTCAATACGATTGCGAGAATCAGGATCAGTTTTTTCTTGGATCCTTTTTCGGGCGCTGCAGCCTCAGGGGCTGCTGCAGCGGGTGCCGGGGCGACTCTGGCCATGTGCTTAACTCCGTAAGTTCAAATGCTGTTGTGTGTCACTTTCAAACTCTATTGTGTCTGAAAGGTTTCCGAGCAAACCCCCGAAAAGCCGTGTTGTTTGGACTCAATTCATTAATCAGGCTTTGTTGGTCAGGCAAACAGGTCGAGCTTGCCTTCAGGTTTTCTGCTTGCAGCAGCAGGTGTCCCTGAATCCTGTTGCTCATTGTCGCCACCACCGCTGCGCTGGCCGTTGTTTTGGCCTTGCTGGCGGTTTTGCTCAAATTGCGCTTGACCTTGGTTACCCTGGCCTTGCGGGGTTGGCGTGTTGCCATGTTGAATCTGGACCTGGTTCAGTTGCAAACCGTTTTGGGCCAAAACTTCTTTCAGTCCGCCCAGGGCTTGCGTTAACAGGTTGGCCGATGCTTCATCTTGCGTGCGAATGACCAGTTGAACCTGCTGGCCTTTTTGCACCAGGCGCATGTTCATGGGGCCAAAACTTTCGGGATTCACGCGAATGTCCACGGTTGACAAGTTTTTGCCAATGGCCCATTGCACGGTTTGTCCAAGTTCTTTGGCAAAGCCTGGCTGATTTACGGGTGTTTTGATCAAGGCCTGCTGCGCGATACCCGTGGCGCTAGTGAGCCCATTGGTACCTGCCGCAATGCCAGTGCCTGTGTTCGAAGATTGCAAGCTGCCAGCCGCCAGAATTTTCTGGCCCACTTTCAAGCCTTCGTCCCCGAAGCCTTCACCCATGGCTTGTGCCTGTTGGGCAATTTGGGGTGCAATTTGCGCAGCCACCGCATTGGAGTTGCCTGTAGCGGCGGCGACGTTGGCCGTGGCTGCAGAATCATTGCGTACTTGTACCGTGCTGTTGGACAGCGCAGCCTCTGCTTTCAGCTGGGCTGTGGTTTTGATGTCTGGGCGTGTTTTGTCGGCGCCGACTTGCTCAGTCAAGGTGTTTTGTTCGGTGCCAGGCGTTGTGGCTGGCAAATCGGCTGGCTTGCTGCCTGTCGATGTGCTTAAGGGCAGTTCAGCGGCAAGGCCGGTTTTTCCGTCCAGTGGCTTTTCCTGGGCAGCAGACGGGATGGTGTTGCTGACCAATGAGATTTGCGTGTCTTGCTTGCTGCCGGAAGCTGCTTTGTTGGCCGCTTCATTCGCTGCTTCATTTGCTGTTTCTGGGGCCGTGCTGTTCTGCGCTGTTGTGGGTGCGTCAGTTGTCTTGGTTGTGTCGCTGGTGCTTGCCTTGCTTTCGGTTTTGTTTTCGGTAACTTTTTCTGTGATTTTTTCTGCTGTTTTTTCTGTCGCGCGCGGAGCGCTTTCAGGTGCGGCAGCCTGTTTTACGGGTTCAGTGTTCATAACAGCAGCGGGCGGTGCGGCTTGTTGCACCGGGGTGGTTTGCATCCAGTTGCGCTGTGCCCACACAGCTGTCTGAGCGGCCTGTGCTGCTTCTGCGTTGGCCGTGCTGTCACTGTTTTTTTTCGGTTTGTCCTGTTTGTACAAACTTTCCCGCAATTGGTTTTCAATGCTGTTTAGCTGGGCGTTGGGCGCAGATTGGCCCAGTGCTGAACTGAACAGGTCGTTGAAATTCAATTCGGATTCTTGTTTGCCCTGCTTGGGCTTGTTACCCGCTGTGGGGGTTTGAACCTTGTTGACATTGTTCATGGCTTGAGTGCTCGTGGTCATGAGGGTTCCCCTGCGGTGTGAACCCGGTAAATTCGCGCAGCAAATTCGTCATTCATTTTTTGATCACGTTTGTTTTCAAGTTTTGCCTGTTTCACTTTTTCACGTTCCACCAAGGCTTCAAATTTGCGCTGTTCGGCCAGGGCTTCTTGCCATTGGGTGCGCTGGTGGGCCAGGGTGGTGTTCAGGAATTCGATTTCACGGGTTTGCTGGGCCACGGCCTCACCAATTTTTCCGACAAAGGCCAATTGGTTGCGCAATTGTTGCCCTGTCATGCCAGTACTGGCTTTGTTGTGCATGCCACCCTCGCATTCGTCGCGGTAGGTTTGCAGCATGTTCAGTTTGTCTTGGCCCTGCACCAGCTTTTGCTGGGTGTTGGCCATGTTTCTGGCCAGGTTGTCGGCCTTTTCGCTGGCCTGTTCAATCAGGATTTGCAGCACATTGCTCATGGGCATCCAAGCGGTTTAGTGTTTGTCGTTTTTAAATTCGTTCGGAAATAACGATTGAAGGCCTGCCAGCGCTTCATCGAAACTTGCACTCTCTAACATTGACTGTTGCAGCAGGTTTTCAATCTTTGGATAAAGGGCCAAAGAATGGTCCAATTGCGGGTCTGCCCCCGGAGCGTAAGCGCCCACGGTGATCAGGTCGCGGTTGCGCTGCACTTTCGAGAAGGCAGCTTTCAGCCCTCGGGCGGCGTTCAGGTGGCCTGCGGGCACAATGTTGTGCATTGCCCTTGAAATGGACTGTTCAATGTCGATGGCAGGGTAGTGGCCGCTTTCGGCCAGTTGGCGCGACAGCACAATGTGGCCGTCCAGAATGGCTCGGGCCGCGTCGGCAATCGGGTCTTGCTGGTCGTCGCCTTCGGTCAGTACTGTGTAAAAGGCGGTAATGGAACCGCCGCCTTTTCGACCATTGCCTGCCCGTTCAACCAGTGTAGGCAGTTTGGCAAATACGCTGGGCGGGTAGCCTTTGGTGGCAGGGGGTTCGCCAATGGCCAGTGCAATTTCACGTTGTGCCATGGCGTAGCGGGTTAGTGAGTCCATGATCA
Source organism: Limnobacter sp. G6BE5S (assembly GCF_058448965.1). Lineage (NCBI taxonomy): Bacteria > Pseudomonadati > Pseudomonadota > Betaproteobacteria > Burkholderiales > Burkholderiaceae > Limnobacter > Limnobacter sp. G6BE5S. The sequence continues at coordinate 13,084 of NZ_JBZFLM010000003.1, read as the reverse complement.
TTAGCACGTTGTGCCCTTGGTCACGGAAATGCTCGGCCACCACCTGGGTGTAGGCTGCGCCCTGCATGCGAAGCAGGGGGCTGACATCGGCAGGTGCAGCAATTACCACGCTGCGTTTCAAGCCTTCTTCACCCAGAATCTGTTCAATGAATTCCTTTACTTCACGGCCACGTTCGCCGATCAGGCCAACCACCACACGGTCGGCTTTGGTGTAGCGGGCCATCATGCCCAGCAACACCGATTTACCCACACCGGAACCGGCCATCAGGCCAATTCGCTGGCCACGCCCTACGGTAAGTAGTGCGTTGATTGCACGCACGCCCACGTCCATCGGTTCGGTAATGGGTTCGCGTTCCAGCGGGTTGATTGGGCGTGCCGCCAACGGGCTGCGTTTTTCGAATTTCAGTTCGCCCAAGGTATCAAGCGGGCGGCCATTGCTGTCAACCACTCGGCCCAGCAAGCTGTCGCCCACAGGCAGGTGTTTGGTTTTGTCTTCAGGCCTGCGCCAAGGGTGGGCTTTCACACCCAGTTTGGGGGCGATGGGGGGTGGTTCCTGTGCAACGACTTTGGCACCGGGTGTCATTCCGTGTACGTCGGTGGCAGGCATTAAAAACAGTTTGTCGCCGTTAAAGCCGACCACTTCAGCCTCAAGGGGTGGGGCGCCTTTTTGCATCACGGTGCACACGCTGCCCACCGGCAATTTCAAGCCCACTGCTTCCATCACCAAGCCAGCCACACGGGTCAGTTTGCCCGTGGCAATTTGGGGTTGGCTGTGTTCAACCAGAAACTTGCATTCGTCTATCCATTCCAGCAGGTCGGCCATTTATTCTGTGTCCTCAGGCGTCAGTGGATCGTCGCGGCCCAAGGCCTCAATGGCACGTAGCCAGCGGGTTTGCAGTGTGGCGTCGACTTCGCCTTCCGGGTGTTGAAGCAGGAAGCCACCTTGCAATTGTTTGGGGTCTTCGATCATGCGCAGGTTACCCAGCATTTGCTGATCGCCAAACTGCGCTTCAAGCACGCGAATCGTGTTGGGGTGAGCACGCAGGCTGACTGCTTTGCCGTGCAATTGCATGCTTTCCAACACCTGATTCAATAATTGGGCTGCCTGTTCGGGGTGCAACGCAAGTGTGTCGCCAATGACTTTTTTGCTGACCAGCACGGCCAGGTCAAGCAGCTTTTCTGAGAGTTCGCTCTTAAAGCGCTCGAACTCTTCTTCCATGGTGGTGGCAGCTTGAACCAGCACCACACGTTCGTTGTGTGCCGCGTTCCAGCCAGCCTCGTAGCCCAGTTGCTGACCACGTTCCTCCGCCTGTTTCAGGGTGTCTTTCTCGAGTTCCTCCAGCTGTTTCTCGCGGCGAGCCAGCGCTGCTTCCCATTCCTTCAAACGCAGTTCTTCTTCGGTAGGGGCCGGTGGCGGTACGCTGATTTCCTTCTGGTGTCGGTCGATTTCCGCCATCATGCGGTCAACCGGGTTTTCATAGCGTGAGCCAATCAATTCGACTGACCAGTTGGGCAATTCGGCTGCATCGAGGCCGCGAATAATGCGGTTAGATGAACGCATCATCTCCGCCTCCACCCAGTACCACTTCGCCAGCGTCGGCCAACTTGCGAGCCACTTTCAAGACATCTTTCTGCGCAGCTTCCACCTCGGAGAGGCGAACCGGACCACGACTTTCGAGATCGTCGCGCAGTGCTTCTGCCGCACGGCTGGACATGTTCTTGAATACTTTTTCGCGAATGGCTTCGTCGGCACCTTTCAGTGCAATGACCAGCAAATCACTTTGAACATCGCGCAGAATGCTTTGCATGCCACGGTCGTCAATGTCGAGCAGGTTGTCGAAGGTGAACATTTCATCCTGAATGCGCTGGCTGAGTTCGTTGTCGTATTCGCGGATGGTGTCGAGCACTGTTTTCTCGGAGGTTGTACCCACAAAGTTCAGAATCTCGGCCGCAGCCCGCACGCCACCCAGGGTTGTTTTCTTCAGCTTGTCGCCGCCTGCCAGCACCTTGGACAGCACATCGTTCAGTTCAAGCAATGCATTGGGTTGAATACCATCAATGGTGGCAATTCGCAGCACGACATCGCTGCGCAGTCGATCGACAAACAGGTTCAAAATGGCCGCGGCAAAATCGCGTTCAAGGTGAACCAGAATGGTGGCAATAATTTGAGGGTGTTCGTTTTTAATCAGTTCGGCCACTGTGCCCGGGTCCATCCACTTCAGGCCTTCAATGCCGGATGTGTCGCTGCCCTGCAAAATCCGGTCTAGCAAAAAGCCAGCCTTGTCTTCACCCAGGGCACGAGTCAACACGCTACGAATGTAAGCATCCGAGTCCAGGCCCAATGCACTTTGACTTTGCGCAATTTGCACCACTTCCCCCGCAATTTCTTCAATGCGGTCGATGGGTACATCCTTGGTTTTCGACATTTGTTGACCCAGCTTTTGAACTTCTTTGGGGCCCAGGTATTTGAATACTTCAGCTGCTTCTTCCTCGCCCAAGCTGAGCATCAGGATTGCGCCTTTCTGAATGCCGAGTTCGCTTTCTGCCATGGTGTTGATTCCTTGTAGTGCTTCTGCAGGCGGGCCTTAGCCGTTCTGTGTTTCGCCGTTGACCCAGTTTTTCACAATGCTGGCCACAATCTGTGGGTGCTCTTTGGCCAACTGGCGCAGCTTTTCCATTTTTTCCTGACGATTCATGCCGGGCAGGGAACCTTCGCGTTGCAGTTGCTCCAGAAGTTCGGCGTCGTTGTCGCCGCCCACCTGGTTGGCAAGCAAAGGCATGCGCTGGCCTGGCAGCAGTTCAGGGCCTTCGTCGAACAAATCAACATCGGCTGGTTTCATCATGGGGCGGAACAGGCCGAACACCAGGATGGCTGCAATCAGTGCAATACCAATTGGCATGCCCAGTGATTTCGCCAGGTCCATGGTTTCCTGTTGTGCCCACATGGGGATACTTGCTTCTTCAACCTTGGTGAAGGCCTGGTTCACCACATTCACGGCATCGCCGCGTTGTTCATCAAAGCCAATGGCCTGCTTCACCAAACTGTCCAGCTGGGTGATTTCTTCAGGTGTCAAAGGCACCTGGCGTGTTTCCCCTTTTGGATCGGTGATTGTTTTGAAGTTCACCACCACAGCGGCTGACAGGCGTTCAATTTTGCCCACCTGCGATTTGGTGTACTGAACCGACTTGTCCACTTCGTAATTGACGGTGGAGTCTTTGCGGCTGCTGTTGTTGGTTTGCGCTGGTGCATTGTTGCCATTGGCCAGTGCCTGTTGTGGGTTCTGACCAATATTGGCGGCGGCTTCCCCGGGTGGGGTGTTGGCCATTACGCCGGGAATGCCCTGCGGGTTGGCGTTGCTGCTGCCGTCATTGGACTCGCTGATTTGCTGGCTGCGAATGGTGGCTTGCGTGGTATCGCCGTTGGGTTTGTAAATTTCGTCGGTGCGCTCGGACGTGGAGTAATCCATGTTGGCGGTTACGGTGGCGCGTACGTTTTCGCTGCCGAATACAGGGGTCAAAATGTCAACAATTCGACTGGTCAGGCTTTGTTCAATTTGGTTGGTGTAGGCCAGTTGTGTGGGGTTCAAGCCGCTTTCAAGTTGTGTTTTGCCGGTTAGCAAGCGACCTGACTGGTCAACAATGCTGACATCTTCCGGGTTCATGCCGGGCAGGCTGGAGGCCACCAGGTGAACAATGCCGTTGATTTGGGGCTCAGACAGGGTGCGACTGCCAAACAGGTTTAGCACAATGGATGCGCTGGGGGTTTGTTTTTCACGAATGAAAATAGACGGCTTGGGAATGGCCAAATGCACGCGTGCACTTTGCACCGCTGAAATGGACTGAATGGAGCGAACCAGTTCGCCTTCCAGCGCGCGTTGGTAATTGACTTGTTCCTGAAACTGGGTGATACCCAGCTTTTGGTTGTCCATGGCTTCGAAGCCGCTCACGCTGCCTTTGGGCAGGCCTTGGCTGGCCAGGGCCAGGCGGGTGTCGTACACCTTGTCAGAAGGCACCAGAATGGCGGTACCTGCTGTGTTGAACTCGTAGGGCACCTTCATTTGGGTCAGCGCTTCAACTATGGCACCACCGTCCTGGTCGTTCAGGCCACTGAACAGCACGCGGTAGCTGCTCTGGTTGGCCCACATCAGCAGCGAGGCCAGCACCGCGATCAACAGGGGCACGCCGATCAGCACACCCATTTTGTTTTTCTGGGGCAGTGTTGCGAAACGTTGCTGCATATTGGTAATCGGGTTGTTGCCAACCGGGCCGATCACTTCGGGGCTGCTGAGAGCTTCTGCCATGTAATACCTGCATGTGGGTTAAATATTGTTCTACCCATGCATTGTGCTTGGGCCGGTGCGCAAGCAATTCGGTAAAAAGGGGCCTTTAACGGCACCTATTTCAAAAACTTGAGGGTGGTGTTTAAAAAATAAGGGGGGTTTTGCCCCCTGTTCGCGGCAATGGCTTGCCCCACTTGCCTGTACAAAGAGAGGGTACAAACAATAATTCCGCGTTGGAGTATTTCATGATCGAGAAAATGGGGGCCGTAAGTGGCCTGTTAAGCAGTGCGGTAACCGATGCGATCAAAAGCCCGTCGCTGACCAATAAGCCGCAGGCGCTGGATCAGGCCTCGTTTGCTGATGCCATTGCCAAGGCCCTGGAAAGCGCGAGCCTGTCAGCAGACAAGGCGGCTGAACTGGGCAAGCGTTTGCAGATGGATGACCCCACTGCGTCGATTGAAGAATCCGTGATTGCATCGAATATGTCATCGCTGCAGTTCACAGCGGTGGTTCAGACCCGCAATAAAATTCTGCAAGCCTACAACGACATCATGAACATGCCTGTGTAATGTTCTGAATTCCAGACAGGCTGTGGCACAATCCAATTCATTGAATCCTCACATGAATTGGAGCCCGGCCCATGATTTCACCTTTTCCGATTGCCCGCGACAACCGTGCTGAAACAGCAGCCGACCTGGTCATGCTGCCTCAGTTGGCCAACCGGCATGGTTTGATTACAGGTGCAACCGGTACGGGTAAAACAGTGACCTTGCAGGTGCTGGCTGAAGCGTTTTCACGCGTTGGCACACCTGTGTTTATGGCCGATGTGAAGGGTGACCTTACCGGCATTTCCCAGCCTGGAAAAACCTCTCCGAAATTCGAAGAACGCATGAAAATGACCGGTATTCCCGTGCCGGAGTTTGCAGGCAGCCCCGTGACATTGTGGGATGTATTTGGCGAACAGGGCCACCCGGTGCGGGCCACCATTTCCGACATGGGACCTTTGTTGTTGGGTCGTTTGCTGGGTTTGAATGACACTCAGGAAGGCGTGCTGAACCTGGTTTTCAAAATTGCCGACGACAACGGCATGTTGTTGCTTGATCTGAAAGACCTGCGCGCCATGCTTCAGTACGTGGGCGAAAACGCCAAGCAGTTCACCACGGAGTACGGCAATGTTTCTTCAGCCTCTGTGGGGGCGATTCAACGTGGCTTGCTGGCCCTGGAAGGGCAGGGTGCCGACAAGTTTTTCGGTGAACCCATGCTGAACATTGATGACTTGATGCAAACCGATTCGAATGGACGCGGCATCATCAATATTCTGGCGGCCAATCAGTTGATGAATTCACCGAAGTTGTACGCCACCTTTTTGCTGTGGTTGTTGTCTGAGTTGTTTGAGAATTTGCCGGAAGTGGGTGATGTCGAGAAACCCAAAATGGTGTTTTTCTTTGACGAGGCGCACCTGCTGTTTACCGACGCACCCAAGCCCTTGATTGAGAAAGTGGAGCTGGTGGTTCGCCTGATTCGTTCCAAAGGCGTGGGCGTTTATTTCGTGACACAAAATCCATTGGATGTTCCCGATTCTGTGTTGGGGCAACTGGGCAACCGGGTTCAGCATGCCTTGAGGGCATTCACACCGCGCGATCAAAAGGCAGTGAAAGTGGCCGCTGAAACCATGCGCCCGAATGCAGGTTTGGACATTGAGGCTGCCATTACCGAATTGGGTGTGGGCGAGGCGCTGGTCAGTTTTCTCGACCCGAAGGGCACGCCCAGCCCCACTTGCCGCGCCTGGGTTTATCCACCCGCCAGCAAGTTTGGCCCGGCCAGCCCGGAGCAGTGCAAGGAATTGATTGCCAATTCACTGGTGGCGGGTGTGTATGAAAAAACAGTTGATCGTGAGTCAGCATTTGAGATGCTGAAAGCGCGCACAGAAACAGCAATGGCAGCTCAGGATGCAGCTGAAACACCTGCTGCCAAAGGCACTCAGACCGCCGAGGAAAAAAGCACGCTGAGTGGTTTGGGTGACATGTTGTTTGGCACCAGTGGCGCAGGTGGGCGAAAGCGCCAAAGCGTGGCTGAGAGCATGGCCAAGAGTGCTGCCCGCAGCATCGGTTCACAGGTCGGCCGTGAGCTGATGCGCGGTATTCTGGGTTCCCTGTTGGGGGGCAGCAAGCGCCGTTGATCGGTGCTTGATTGTTTAGTCGATCGAATGCAAGTTCGCGCGTTGTCTGCGTTCGGTTGCCAATAGAAACCGTTGCAGGCGACGCTCGGCGCCCCGCTCAAGGGTTTTCATTTCACATCCAAGTTGCACCATCTCGGGGTGATCTGCCAAAGGCTTGATGTTGCGTACCACCAAGTCCACCAGCATGCTGCCTTGGCCATCGGGCAGGGTCAGGCGAACATCGTTCATCACATCTCCGGCCTGATGCAGGCTGGGTGCTGTTTGCAGGCACACGCCGCAGCCTGCCAGGCTGATGTCGATCAGGCTGACATGGCCAGCAACTGCCGGTATTTCAAGTTTCACTTGTGCGTTCAGTTCTTCGTCAGCCATCACCCGGAAGTAATTGCGACGTTGCAGTCGAACGATTGTTTTGGGTATGGCAATTCGCAAGGCATCGGCACCTTGATACTGGCTTTGCAAAATTCCCATGCCGGCAAACTGCACTTTGACGCCATCGGGAAAGCTGACCATGACATAAGCCGTAGACGCGTTGCAATTGGCGCTGAGTGATTTTTCATACGGCGTGCCCAACCAGATCAGGCCAGCCGACCAGTCGATGTTCAATATTTCGGTGACAAACTGTGTGTGATCTGATTGCAGGTAAACGTACAGTTCATGTTCGTCCTCCTCAATGGTGTTGAGGAGTTTTCGCAGTGTGGGTTCTGCACTCAAACTGAATTCTTCAAGCAGTTTTTGATCGCGTTCTGGTGCAATGCTGGTGTTTTGACTCATGGCTTTCCCTCTGTACTAAATTCTTTGTTTTCTATTTGATACACCCAGGCCAACAATTCTGCAATGGCCTGGTACAGGCCGGGAGGAATTTGTTGATCCAGGTCGACATTCATTAACAGCGAGACCAGTTCTCGGCTTTCATGAACAAACACCCCCGATTCTTTCGCTTTCTGGATAATTTGTTCTGCAATCAAGCCTTGGCCTTTGGCCACCACTTTGGGTGCGCCAGAGTGTTCGAGGTAGGCCAATGCAACAGCCTGCTGGGGGCTCAGTTTATTCGCCAATTTCGAGCCCCGTGGGTACCATGAACTGACCGTGAACCAGTTTCAAACCTTTGTCATCCATGGCGCGCCGGAAGGTTTGCCAGTGGGGATCAATCGCCTGTTTGCTGTGTGCGGGCCCGGTAATTTGTACATCGCATTGTGAACCTATCATGCGCACCCGAACATTCAGCTCACCCAAATGAGCCATGTCCAGTTTCAGGCGTGCAATCCAGGGGCGGGCTGCTTCCTCGCTGCTTTGCTCGTCTTTGTCGGGCGCTTCCTCGGTGTCGGGTTCAATGTCAATTTGAACCGGGTGCCCCAGCAAACCGCTCAGCGCCAATGAAATCCGGTTGCTTTCGAGTGCCGCAAGTTGTGCGGTCACCAGTTTCACGGATTGATCAACTGCGGCCGGGTTCAAGCCTTTTTCGGAAATGACCTGGTCTTGTCCAAACCGGGCCTGGGGTTCTTTTGCAATTTGATCGGTGCTGCGCTGCCCGTTGGCCCACTGCTGCAAATGCGATTCATAAAACAGCCCGCTGTTTTCAACTGCAGCACTGACCTGTTTGGCCAACACGCCAGCCAGGCTGTTGTTCAGGTTGTTTGCCGCGTTCACCGCTTGGGCTTGTTGAGCGGGGGGCTTAGCTGCGCCCTGAACTGTGCCTTGGGTTGTACTCGGAATCAGCGCACGGGAATTGGGCGTTGCATTGTCAGGTTCGGCCAGCAAGGCGCCAGGCACAGTGGTGGTCTGTGTTGGAAACTGGGTGCTTAACTGCTTCAGGCTGGTCATCACCGTGGTAGAGACTTGCGTGGGCGAACCTTGCCCCAATCGTTCAAGCAAACCAATCAATCGTGCTGTGCCTGAAAGCCGGTCCACAAAACTGGGTGAGTCTTGTGCCTCGCCATCGTCTGCCGTTGCTGGCAGTGTAGTCAGCAGGTTGCGGGCATCGGCTATTTTTTTGCCGCCACTGGTGCCACCTGCCGATAAATCGTCGCCTTTGTTGGACAAGGCAAAGGCGACTGTGACCATTTCGCCAGCCGTCAGTGAACGCCCCGGTGGCAACTTCACTTGAATGTTTTGCCCTGCAAACTCAAGTTCTGCCTCGTTGCCGGGGCCACCTTTGACCACACGAACCAGGGCGGTTTGACCGGCCAGTTGTTGGGCTTGGGGCAGGGGAAGCTGACGGGTCAGTATGGCAACCACAGGCGCAATCTCGCCTTTGCCAGAACTGACCCGGTCACCCGGATTGGATTGGAGAAGGGAGTTGACGTTGGGTGGAGCCGATTTAACCGGGGTTAATGTCATGTCTCACACCCGTTGCTTTAGCGCAATGGCTTAGTTGGATCCGTAAGAGTTGCTGAGTTTCTGCGAGTTGTTGGCTGCGCGAAGAAATTCTTCCAACTGCTTAAGGCGGGGTTCAGTGATGTCGCGAATTGCCGCGTCGTCGGCCAGAATCTTTTTCAGATAGCCAATGTGCTGACTGCGTTCTTTTTCATTCAATTCGGTTTGTTGTGCTTCCTTGATGACTTGTAGCTCATGGATCAGCCTTGAGCACTGCTCTTCTGCAGCACACAATTCATCCCAATCGCCCGCCTTGGCTGAATCAAGCATGATTTGGCTTTGATTCGCGATGGCGGCGTACAGCTTCATGATTGCACCGTTGTTGTCTGTCGCAAAGATCATGGTCGAGAGCGGTCCTAAGTAGGTTGTTATGGTTTGGAGGCAGTTTGGCCGATTTCCAGCCAGGCACTGCGCAGGTCATCGAGCAAAGCAATGCAGGTGTCCATGCGTTCCGGGCTGTTCTGAACGTTTGCCAGAATCAGTTCTTTGCCAATGTAGTCGTACAGTGAAAGCAGCTGCTCAGCCAACGCACCGCCGGCATTGACGTCTAGCGAGGCAGTCAATCCGTCTTTGATGATGCGTAGGGCTTTGTCCACCGATTTGGTTTTCATCTCGATGTTTTGCATTTCCAGATAAATTTTGGCCTTTCGAATAGCCTCGATGGCTCCTTCGTAAAGCATTACAATGAGGCCGTGTGGAGAGGCACTGTTGATGCCGGTTTCCAGTCCTACTTGTGCGTATGCTTTTGCGCCGTACATCATGGTGCGTTCACTTGGTAATTTGTCTTAAACAAATAGTAGGGTCTGTGCCCCCTGTTTGATCTGACTAAAAACAGGGGTTTTAGGGCACAGTTCCTCGCTTACCGCTGTTGTGCAAGTGCAGCCAGTTGCTGGCTTAGGTAAGCACTGGTTTGCTGCATGCTGGCCAGCATGGTGTCCAGTGCTGTAAATTGCGCGCGGTAGCGCTTTTCAACCTGTTCAAGCCGAAGATTGATTCGGTCTTCCTGAGTGTCGAGACGCTTTTTTCGGCTGTTCAAGCCGTCGGTGCGGGAAACCAGTGCGCCGCCTTCATCGGACAGGCTGCCGATCCAGTCGCTTAACCTTTCGGCCAAGCCCTTGCTGAATGTAATTGTGCCCATGTCGCCGGCGGCACCTTGTGCCACTGAAAATTGCAAGCCCTCGCTGGCTTCACCGGTGGCACCCGTCAGCACGCTACCAATGCCTGTGCCCGCTACGCCGTTGATGGTGCCCGCCACGGTGTTGCTCCCATCGTATGCGGTGCTGATGTTGATGGCGTAGGTGCCTTCCAGTGTTTTTGTATCGGCCCCTACAAATTTGATCCGTGCATCCGTTGTTGTGGCCGTGTTGGTAAATACTTTTTCCAGAATGGATGGATTGGCCGCCACGGCTGCGTCAAGTTTGGTTTTGTCCAACGACAGCACGCCGTCTTTGTCGAAGTTCAAACCAATGTCGCTCAAGCCGATTCCGTATTGGGCCACCTGTTCACGCAGAATGTTTCGCATACCGCGTTCCAGGGTCGATGGTGTGGTTTCTTTCGACAGGGTGGCGTCTTTTTGTTGCTGGTCTTTCAGATTGCCGCGAATTTTATTGTAAGCAGCAACAAAGCCGTCGAGCGTGGTTTTCAGGGCACCATCGTCCAGGGCCACTTCAATGTTCACAGGGGCGGTGGTGATTGCTTTCAGGTTCAGTGTCAGGCCTGCTACCGCATCGGTCACTGTGTTGCTGGCTTTGCTCACAGCCAGGTTGTTGATCGTGAAGTTGGCGTTCTGCGCCACTTGCAATGATTCTGCATTCTTGCCAGCACCCGCTGCGGCGGTTGGGTCATAGGCTAGCATGGACAAGCCAGCGGCGTCGGTGTTGGTGCCGTCGGCATCGCTCACTTCCAGCTTGAAGCCATTGACTGCGCCAGTCTCTTTACTGGTTAACACCAAGCGCGAACCTGTGCCGTCATTGACGATGGATGCGGTCACTCCCGCATTGGCATCGTTAATCGCTTGTTTGATGCCATCCAGCGTTTGCTGACCCTCACCAATGTTGATTGTTACCGGCGTTTTTGCGGCATTGTCGGTAAAGGTGTTTGTGGCGGAATCGTAGCTGCCCAAAGTCAGGGTAAGGCTGCCGGTGCCTACAATGCTGTCTGATGTGGCCACGCTGGGTGCTGCCACGCTTTGTGCTTTGGCAAGCTGGCTGACCTGGATGCTGTAGCTGCCCTTGGCGGCGGACGAACTGGCCGTGGCGGAAACAACTTTGTCGTCACTTGACGTTGTTTTCAGCGGATTCAGGTTGCTCAAGTTGCTTAGTTTGTCAGCGGACGCTTTTAGATCTGCAAACGAATTTTTGATGATGCCGTAGATCGAAATTTTGGTGTTGATCGCTGTGCGTTCTTGTGTGACCTTGGTCAGTGGAATTCGCTCGGCGGCCATCAGGGAGCGAATAATGCCCTCAATGTCGAGTCCCGAACCGATACCTGCGGATGAAATTCCAACCATGACTTGTTCCCCTTATTGCGTTCTATGCTTCGCGAGACATTAAAACGCCTTGCATTTTTTCGATGGCTTTTGCGATTTTAAGCATTTCAACCGATGGAATTTGTTTCAATATTTCCTGGGTTTCCCGATCGACGATTTGAACGATCGGTTTGCCATTGTCGCTGTCGACAAGAAATTTCAGATTGGACTGGTTGCTCGTCAGGGCCGCATTTGCTTTCTGAACCACTTCAATCAATTCACCCACGCTTAGCTCGGCCTGCCTGCCCATTGGCGGCTTGACCTCCGTGTTTTGAACCGGTTTGGTGTTCATTGCGTCCTGCGGTTTTTGCAGGGCTGTTGCGTAATCAACCATGTTTGAAATATTCATTTTCGCCACCTTTGCGAATTTTACGAGGCCAAGACAAGCCCCCATGTCTTGATTAACGGCAGGTTTCGGGGTTTTCTTTAGCGTTAAAAAGCCCGGTGAGCTTGGTTCACCGGGCTTTTTATTTGATTTGAACCCACTTTTGGTGGATTCTGGTCAGTGATCAGACTAGGTCTGAATTAACGCAGCAAGCTCAACACGTTGTTGGGCAGCTGGTTGGCCTGGGCCAACATGGCGGTACCAGCCTGCTGAAGAATCTGCGCACGGGTCAGGTTTGCAGTTTCCTTGGCGAAGTCGGCGTCCATGATACGGCCACGGGCAGAGCTCAAATTGGCGCTGGTTGTTTCCAGTGAGGAAACAACCTGGTCCAGTCGGCTTAAGCCAGCACCGGTTGTGGCACGCAGGTTGGTGATGTCGTTGATTGCGGTGTCGATTTCCGTAATCGCGGTTGTGGCGTTGGCCACGGTGTCCACGCCACCGAATGCGGTCACGATTGCAGCCTGAGTTGCGCCACCCAGGGTGGTTTGCAAATCATTGCCTGCGGCTGTACCGGTGTCGGTCAGGTTCACGCTCAGGGTGTCGGAGGCCACGTTGCCCGAACCAATTTGCAGGTCCACGGTTTTGTTGGCTGCTTCAAACACGTTGTTGCCGTTGAATGTGGTGCCTGTGGCAACACGACCCACTTCGTTGGCCAGTTCGGTGTATTCGCGGTTCAGGTTGGCGCGGTCGGTGTCGTTCAATGTGCCGTTTTTGGCTTGAACACCCAATTCACGCATACGCTGCAGGTTGTCACCGATTTTGCCCAGTGCGCCATCGGCCACTTGCAACAGTGAAACGCCATCGTTGGCATTGCGTGCAGCTACATCAAAGCCGCGGATTTGTGCGGTCATGCGTTCTGCAATGGCCAGGCCGGCAGCATCGTCTTTGGCGCTGTTAACACGCAAACCGGATGACAGACGGGCAATTGAAGTTTCAAGGGAACTGGCAGACTTGCTCAGATTGTTTTGTGCGCCAAGTGATGGCGTATTTGTGTTGATACCTAACATTTAGGACCTCCTAGCGGTTGAATTGACAAATCCTTTGTGAAGGGGTTTGTCGCTTTGGGTTAATTAACCCTTGTGCAGTTTCTTTTACTGACAATTCGATTAACGGAGGTTTTTAGTCAAACTTAAATAAATTAATTAAATAATTTAAATGATTTTTAATGCGGCTTAAAATGCGAAAAGATTATCCTGCCAGAAAGGCAGGATAATCCGGTACTAATTATGATAAGCGGTTTTTTTATTTCATTACTGCAACAGGCTCAGCACGTTGTTGGGCAACTGGTTGGCCTGGGCGAGCATGGCGGTGCCAGCCTGCTGCAAGATCTGTGAGCGGGT